>BTVJ01000007.1:0-182667 GCA_045863395.1 Myxococcales bacterium | reverse complement strand
AGGGGCCCCGAGAAGGTGTAGCGCCCGTCGACGGTCACGCGCGGGAGCCACGCGCTCTCCGCCTGCGCGGTGCGCGCGTCGGCGCCGTCGGCGGCGCTCGCAGCGGCCAGCAATGCCGGGCTCCGCGCCAAGGTCGCTCGCACGGCCTCGTCGAGAGAGAGGGGCTCCGCCACGGCGGGAGCGGCGAGGAGCAAGGTCAGGTTCCAGAGCCATCGCATCGGTTGAGGTCCTCCGTCCCCCCGCTGGGAGCAACCCCCGTGCCAGGGGCGAGGACGCGCGCTCCGGCGCGTGGCTCCTGGCCCCGCGCGGATCCCGACGGGCTGGGCTTGTCGGGAGGCGGCACACCCCTGTCGGGCTGCCATACAGCGGAGGCCGCCCTCCGGGCAGCACGGTCGAACATCGACGCCGCCGCCCGGCTGTGGCATCGTTCCGCGAGCACTCGACGACGGAGGACACGATGAGACGCTGGCTGGCCGTTGCGCTCCTGGTGGGCTGTGGCTCCACGGCACCGGACGGTGACGCCCTGCCTCCAGGGGAGGACGCGGCGCTCCACCTGGACGCTCAGGCAGGGGACGCGGCTCCGGGCCCCGACGGGGAGTCGGCAGACGTGGCCCCTGACGCAGCCCCTGACGCAGCCCCTGACGCCGCAACCGACGTCGCCACCGCTGCCCCCGTCGCCCCTCCATCCCCCCCAGCCCTCGCGGCGCCGGGGCAGTGGATGGTGGCCATCGTCCCGCCGGGCGGCGACCCCGTCGGCGCGGCCATCGACGCGGGCACGTTCACGCTGCCAGCCCCGGGGCTCCACGATGGGGTGGTGTGGAAGGCGGTGACCCCCACAGAGACAGGCGGCCTCGGCAAGCCCGCGCCGGGCTGGGTCGTCTACGCCGCCACCACCCTGCAGGTCGACGCCCCCACCACCTTCGTCGCCCGCGCCGACAGCTTCTTCGACTTGCTGCTCGACGGGGCCCGCCAGCCGGGCGACATCTACGCGAGCGGCAGCCAGCGTGTGCCACTTCGCGCGCCGGCCGGAGAGTCTCTGCTAGTGCTTCGCGGCATGGGGCGCGGCGGCTCTCCAGAAGTACAGCTCTGGACGACGCCCGACGAGGTCCTCCTGCACGCCGCCGATCTGACGACCCCAACGCTCGTCGAAGGCGAGACCCTCGCGCAGCCACTGGGCATCCCGGCCCTGTCGCTGATCGACGCCCCCATCCTCGACGTGGTGGTCCGCGTGCTCCCGAGCGAGCACCTCGCGGAGACCACCACGCGCCTCCCGGGCCTCGCGCCGCTGGCCACCACCCACGTTACGGCACAACTGCTGCCGTCCGCGCCCCTCCCACCGGAGGGGACGCCGGTCCCCGTCACCGTGCGCCTGGAGTCACCGTCCCTGGAGTGGTCCTACGAGCTGACCGTGGAGCTCACGACGGTCGCCCTCACGACGAACCCAGTCACCCGCACCTTCGTCTCGCCCATGGACGGCTCCGCGCAGCTCTACGGCCTGCTGCGCCCGGCAGGCACCCCCGACGGCCCGGTCGGCCTCGTCCTGTCCCTCCACGGCGCCGGCGTCCACGGTCCCGGTCAGGCCGCCGCGTATGGGCCCAAGGGCTGGACCGCGCTCGCCGCCCCCACCAACCGCCGCCCCTTCGGCTTCGACTGGGAGGCGTGGGGGCGCCGCGACGCCCTGGAGGTGCTCGACCACGCGACGGCCACGCTCCCCGCGGACCCGACGCGCGTCTACCTGACCGGTCACTCCATGGGCGGGCACGGCACCTGGCAGCTCGGCACGCTCTTCCCCGGCCGTTTCGCCGTGGTGGGTCCGAGCGCCGGCTGGATCTCGTTCGAGACCTACGGCGGCGAGACCTTCCCCGACGGCCCCCTCGGCTGGGCGCGGGCGTCGAGCGACACGCTCCGCTGGGCGGAGAACCTCGCCAGGCGGGCCGTCTACGTGATCCACGGCACGGCGGACGACAACGTGCCCGTCAGCGAGGCCCACGCCATGGTCGCGGCGCTGACCCCAATCGTCCCAGACCTCCAGTTTCACGAGCAGCCCGGCGCCGGACACTGGTGGGACGGAGACGCCGGCGCCGGCGCAGACTGCGTGGACTGGCCGCCCCTGTTCGAGACCATGGAGACTCGCACCCTGGACCCGCTCGAGCTGGACTTCACGTTCCGGTCGCCGTCCCCCTGGGTGTCCCCCACCCACTCCTACGTGACGCTGCGGTCCCTGAAGGACCCCGCAGCGGATATGGTGGCGACCTCCGCTGTCTCCGGCGCGACGGTGACCCTGACCACGACCAACGTGCGGAGTCTGGTGATCGATGGAGCCGCGCTTCGCGGGCGCGGAGTCACGAAGGTCGTGGTCGACGGCGCCCCGCACGACGTGCCCGACGGCCCCCTGCCCATCGGCCCCCAGTCGGGCAAGCGGCCCGGCGCCGGCGGGCCCCTCAACGAGGTCCTGGAGCGCCCGTGGTGCGTGGTGTGGCCCGACGACTCGCAGTTTGCGCGGCGCTGGGCGGCGTGGCTCGTCTCCCACTGGGCGGTCATCGGCAACGGCCAGGCGTGCGGCCTCCCCGAGTCTGCCGTCACCGCCGAGCGCCGCGCCGGGATGAACCTGCTCCGGGTGCTCCCCAGTGGCGGCGCCCTCCCCGTCCCCTTCACCTGGTCCCCGACCGCGATCCAGGTGGCCGCAAACGCCTACGACCACTCCGCGGGGGTGGTCGTCTACCCCGACGGAGACGGCCTCTCGGCGGCCGTGGTCGCGACCGCCGGAGACGAGCCGCTCCTCTGGCGCCTCCAGCCCTTCACGAGCCGCTTCGTCGCGCCGGACTACCTGGTGTTTGCGGCCCAGGGCCTCCGGGCGGCGGGCTTTTGGACCGCCGACTGGGAGTGGGACGCGGCCCTTGGCACGCCCTGACCGCCGGGCTGGTTTCAGCCCTGGTCGGAGCAATCAAGCCTTGGGCACCGGCACCCAAGTCCGCTATGGTGGCGGGGCAACAGGAGGTTACCCATGGAGGAGCCAGCACGAAAGCGCGCAACCTACGATGACATCATCGCGCTCCCCGAGAACGTCGTGGGAGAGATCATCGACGGGGAGCTGGTGGTCAGCCCGCGACCCGCCCCGCCACATACGCTCACCAGCTCCGTGATCGGCGGCGACCTGCAGCCGGCCTTTGGGCGGCGGGGCGGCGGGCGAGGCCCTGGGGGATGGTGGATCCTGGACGAGCCCGAGTTGCACCTGGGCGCTCACGTGCTCGTGCCGGACCTGGCCGGGTGGAGGCGCGAGCGGCTCCCGACCCTCCCGGAGGCCGTCGGCTTCACCGTTGCACCCGACTGGGTCTGCGAGGTGGTCTCCCCGTCCTCCGCGCGGCGCGACCGCGTGCGCAAGATGCAGCTCTACGCCTCGTTCCAGGTCGCCGCTCTCTGGCTGGTCGATCCCCTGGCGCGCGTCCTCGAGTCCTACCGCCTGGAGGGAGGCGCCTGGGTGGTCGCCGGCACCTGGGGCGGCTCAGTGACGGCGCGCGTGCCTCCCTTCCAGGACATCGAGCTGGACCTCGACGAGTGGTGGCTCCCGACGGCGGCAGGCGACACGGAGCGGTGACTGCGCACCACGTCCACTGCCTCAGCGGGTGACACCCCTACGCCCGCGGGCGCAGCCGGTCCAGCGCGTGGAGCGCGCGGAAGGGCAGCGGCTCCGTCAGCGGCCAGACGCCGACCGGGTGGGCCGCCACGCCGGATCGGTCAATCACGGCTGCGGCCGCCCGCCGCCCGGCCTCGCAGGCGGCCTCCATGCTGGCGATGTCCGTGTGGGTGCGCACGTAGTCGGCGGCGACGAACAGGTTGTCCACCTCCGTCCCCGCGTCGGGCCGGTGCCACCAGCTCCCCGTCGTGTTCACGAAGAGCGGCTCCTGGTTGGCGGCCCTGTCGGCCGGGTCCGCGATGCGCGGGTCGATGTGCCAGGCGAGCACCCGCGCCCGCTCCATGACGCGCCGCCGCGTGCCGTCGTAGTGGGCCATGAGCTGCGCCCACACCTCGGCGGCCACCTCGGCGGCGCTGCACCTCTGCGCCGGCTTCGCCGTCGTCTTGCTCCCCGGCGCCGACCAGTCGGCGACGGACACGGACAAGATGTCCCGCACCTGGCCATCACCCATGCGTGAGAGGTCCACGCCCTGCCAGAACTGGGGCTGCGACCGGGCCGTCAGCTTCCACGGAGCGTCCGCGTAGTGCAGGTGCCCCTCCACGATGCCCAGCTCCCGGTCGAGGAAGTACTGCACGCCCCCCATGAACGCCACGTGAAGGCGGTCGAGGCGCGCCAGGGAAGGGGCGGACTCCCTCACCTCCCGCGTGGCGAGCCGCGCCATGACCTCTGCGGGGACTGCCAGCACACAGGCGTCTGCCCGCTCGGTGCGCCGCCCTCCCGCACTCTCCACCTCCACACCCACGACGCGCCCACGCTCCACCCGGACTCCCACCGCCGTACAGCCCGTCTCGCACCGCACGTCCATGCGTCGCAGGTGCGCCACCCACGGGTCGATCCACACGTCGTTGGTCGGCCCCGTGAGCACCTGGTCGCCGGAGAGCCCGGGCTCGACCATCGCCCGCGTCATCTGCCCGAGGATGGCGCCGAAGGTCCGCGCGCTGGCCAGGGTGGGGTCCGCCGCCGAGATGAAGTGGGTGTAGCCCCGCGAGAAGTACTTGGCGAAGGTGGGCGAGGCCTCGGCGGCGCCAATCCAGGCGTGCCACGCCGTGTCCTCGGGCGCGCCCAGGCGCTGCTCGGGGCTCCGCACCAGCACCGCGGCGAGGCGCTCGACGAGGCGCAGCCGCTCCGCCAGCGGGATCTCCACCCCGACCGTCGTCGCGATGCTGCGCAGGAACGGCAGCACGTCCCGCGGGCTCCGGGGGAAGTGCACGAACAGCTCCAGCGGCCGCCCGCCCTCCTGGCACACCAGCAGCTCGCGCGTGGAGACCAAGTTGTCCAGCACGCCGCGGCGATTCCCCGGGTATGGGATGCGCCCCATGGTGTGCGCCACGTGCCGATAGAAGCCGGGGAAGAACCGGACCCCGTGCTCCCCGGGCAGGTCATCTCGCCCCCCGACTCCCGACCCCGCCTTGCGGAGGCTGCGGCACTTGCCTCCGAAGAGAGGCAGCTTCTCCAGCACCGTGACCCGAAACCCCCGCTCGGCCAGCTCGTGCGCGGCCGTCAGCCCCGCCACCCCGCCGCCCACCACCAGGACCTTCCGCATGCCGGGACCCTCCTCGCGTCTGCGGCACCGTAACGCGGGGAGCGCGGGAGGCGCAAGGGACCCCTCAGGGCTGGAAGAAGAACGGGTTCTCGTAGTTGGGCGTGATCTTGTCTCCCCCGCCCTTGCCGATCACGGACTCCACCTTGCCCGACGGCCAGGTGATCGTCGCCGCGTCCCACATGTCGTGGTTCAGGAGCTTCACGCCGGTGCGCTCCCAGACCAGCTCCCCGAAGAGGAACACGCGGAGGGTCGCGTAGGTGGGGCCGTACTTGTGGTCATGCCAGTAGTGGACGCCGATGCGATAGATGTGGCCGCTCTCCGGGAACCGCAGGCTCAGGTTCTCGGGACCAGCGCTGTCCGTGTCGTCCCGGTCGAGGCTCGGATCGTCGTCCACGGCCGGGTCGAAGCTGCCCCAGTTTGGGTGGGGGTTGAACCAGTAGCAGTCGAAGGGCTGGTCGAACCAGCCGTCGGGCTTGCCGTCGCCATCCAGGTCCGGGCCGCTCGCGTACTGGTGGGTGAAGTGGAGGTCCACGTCGGACCCTGCCTCGGGCCCCTCGTCGGACTGGTCGGGGTCGTTCGGGGTGTCCCAGAGCAGCTCCACGTGAATCGCCGTGTCCGGGATCACGAACACCTGGAGCATCGCGGGCGGGCTCGGCTCGTCCAGGCCGTTCCAGACCGTCAGTGAAAAGGTGTAGGTGCCCGCCACGTTGGCCTCGAAGGTCGGGTTGGGGACATCTGGACCCGGCACGAAGAGCGACACGCTGCCGGGCGGCTGCGCAACGGACCACTCGTAGCGCGCCACGGGCCCTCCGTCGACCGTGCTCTCTTCCCCTCTCAAGTGGAGCACGGTCTGGGGGATGACGCTCGTCCCCTCGTCGACGGAAGCCTTCGCCAGCGCAGACCCCACGGGGGCGCTGAAGCCTGAGAGCGGCACCAGCGTGGCCCCGCCGCCGTCGCTGCTGTCGATGCGGAGGAGGCCCTTGTCCGGCACCATGGTCCCGTCAGCGCCCTTGGCGGCGCCCTCCTTCGGCGCATACCGGACCACCAGCGGAACCCAGGTATGGTGCGCGATGACCACCGGCTTTGCCCCGGTTGGCGGCGGGTCGAAGCCCGGCGCCCCCGAGAGGTCCAGCGAGAAGGCGGGCGAGGTCCACGGATCGAGGGAGACGCCCCCGACGAGGAGCGGCAAAACGCCGCAGCTCCGCAGGTTGAGCAGCAGCGACGCCTCGCCCCCCACCGCCACGGTGCCGAAGTCGAGCGCGCCCGGCTTGACCTCGATGCACGGCCCCGACAGATACGCCTGGATGGAGACGACGAAGCCGCCCACGAAGCCGGGGTCATTGGAGAAGACGACGAGGGTCGCGTTGGCGGGCCCTGGCTTGAGCGGCGCAAAGACCACCTCGCCGCTGACGAACTCCCCTGGCGCGATGGTGAGCGGCTCCGGCAATACGACGCTGCCCGTCGGGCCGGTCTCCAGACCGCCCAGCGAGAGGTGGAACTGCCCGCTGCCCGTGAAGCCCAGGTGGGTGACGACCAGCGGCCCTGCCCCACCGTTGGAGAGGGTCAGGGGTCGCGCCTCGGTCTCGCCCACCGGGACCTCGCCGAAGGTCACCCACGACGGGTTCACGCTCAGGGCGGGCGGGGGCACCGAGGCGTCCTCCAAGACGGCGCCCACGTCGGTGCCGGCGTCCGCGACAGCGTCTGCTGCCACCACGTCATCGGCCGTCCCTTCGCACTGGCACGGCAGGAACGCGGCCCCCTCGGCGTTGCAGACCTGGGCGCCAACGGCGCCATTGGTGCAGGTGCAGGGCGCGCTCGCCCCGGGAACGCACAGCGGGGCGGAGTCGCAGGCGAGGAGGGCGATGGCGAGCAGCGGGGCGAGCTTCATGGGGCGACCTCGTGCCCCACTCCATTCGGGGGCGTGGAGACTCACCCATGGGAGACCATCCAGTGATCACGCCGCCGCGGCCCGCCGCCCCAGCTCCACGTCGAGCGCCGCCTCGCGCACCGCCGGCTCCACCTCGCGGTCCGTCGGCCACTCGCCGCTGCGCAGCCACCGGACGACGCGCCGCAGGTCGTTGATGCACGCAAACCCGGCCGGAAGGAAGACCATGGTGAACACGGTCCCGATGGCGAGGCCGCCCGCCAGGGTCAGCGCCATGGGGATGAGGAACTGCGCCTGGAGGCTCGTCTCGAAGATGATGGGCCCGAGGCCCGCCACGGTGGTCAGCGTCGTCAGGATGATCGCGCGGAACCGGGACATTCCGCCGTCGATGCACGCCTCCTCGACGCCCATGCCTTCCCGCAGGTTCAGGTTGATCTTGTCGACGAAGACCACCGAGTCGTTGATGACCACGCCGCTCAGCGCGATCATGCCGAAGATGGAGAGCACGGTGAGCGGCATTCCGTAGAGCAGGTGCGAGATCACCATGCCGCCGAAGCCCACGGGGATGAGCAGGATGATCAGCGCCGCCTGGAGCGCCGAGCGGAACACGAGGATCAGGATCGTCACGATGAGCAGCAGCGCGATGGGCACGGCGGCGGCGGCGGAGTCGGCCACCTTGCGCTGCTCCTTCTGCGCCCCCTCGAAGGACAGGTCGGTGCCGGGGAAGTCGGCGCGCAGGGCCGGCAGGACCCGCTCACGCAGGTCCGTGACGATCACCTGCGCGTTGGCGACCGCCTCGTCCACGTCGGCGCTGACCGTGATCACCGGCCGCCGGTGCATGCGCTTGAGCCACACCGTCCCGTCGCTGAGCTTCCAGCCCGCCACGTCGCCGAGCGCCAGCTCCCGGCCATCCCCCGTGCGGATGCGCACGTCCTGCAAGGCGCCGACGCCGGCGCGGGCGTCCTCGGGGTAGCGCACGAAGAGCTTGACCTCGTCGCGCCCCCGCTGCAGGCGCAAGGCCTCGTAGCCGTAGAGCCCGTGGCGGAGCTGGAGCGCGATGTCCCGCAGCGTGAGCCCCAGGGCGCGGCCGAGCGGCGTCAGCTCGAGCTGCACCTCGCGCTTGCCCGCCGGGCTGTCGTCCTCGATGCCGAACACGCCGGGGAAGCTGCCCAGCTCCTCCTTGATGCGCGCCACCACCTGCTGCACCTGCTCGCGATCCGCCCCGAGCACGCTGGCCGCGATGGGCTTGCCGAAGTTGCGCTCGCGGGCGTTGCCGAAGTAGACGCTCTGGGCGCCGGGCACCCGGCCAACCTTCTGCTTCCAACGCTTGACGACCTCCCGGGAGGACAGCCGCCCCTCCTCCGCGGGGAGCAGCTCCGCGCTCACCTCGAACACCTCCGAGCCGAGCATCGTGCCGCCGACGCCCTGGCTCCCGATGATGGTGCTCGTCTTGAGTAGGATGTCGCGGTGCTGCGGGTCCTCCTGCTTCAGCTCGGCGGCCAGCTCCTCGAGGGCCCCCTCGATGCGACCGGCCACCTCGATGGTCTCGGTCTCCGGCGTCCCCGCCGCCAGGATCATGCGCGCGGCGACGTCGTCGGAGTCGATGGCCGGGAAGAACACGAAGCCCAGGTGCCCACCGGCAAGGAAGGCCGTCGAGACGGACACGAAGACGAAGGTGAGCGCGACGGTCACCCAGCGGATGCGGACGGCCATGGCCACGGACGGCCGGTAGACCCTGCGCACCCACCAGGAGAAGCCCTGCTCCAGCGCGGTGCGGAGCGCCAGGGAGACGCGGCGGACCGCCGCCCCCACCGCCGCCACCCCTGCCCCTCCCCGCACCACGTGCCGCTCATCCCGGTGCTCCAGGGAGTGGGCGAGGTGGGCGGGCAGGATCAGCGCGGACTCCACGAGGGACATGGCGAGGGCCAGCACCACCATGGCCGCGATCTGCCAGATGAACTTGCCCATCATGCCATCGAGGAAGAACAAGGGCCCGAACGCGATCATCGTGGTGACCACGGACGCGAACACCGCGGGCAGCACCTCCAGGGTGCCCTCCACGGCCGCCTCCCGCGGGTGCATGCCCTTCTCGACCTTGGCGTAGATGTTCTCGCCGATGACGATGGCGTCGTCGACGAGGATGCCCGAGACCAGGATGAGCCCGAACAGCGAGATCACGTTGATGGTGATGGCGTCGAAGGCCGACGCCGCCAGGAAGGTGCCCGCGAAGCTGATGGGGATGCCGAGCGCCACCCAGAAGCTGAGCCGCAGGTTCAGGAACAGGCTCAGCGAGACCAGCACCAATACCAGCCCCAGCGTGCCGTTGCGGATCATGAGATCCATGCGGTCGCGCAGGATCTTCGACGAGTCCCCGTAGGTCTCGAGCTCGACGCCCGGCGGCAGGGACGGACGAGCCTCTTCGAGGAAGCTCCGAAGCTCCTCCATGATCTTGAGCACGTCCTCGGACTCGGTCTTGCGGATCATGAGCGTCACGGACGGCTTGCCGTTGAAGAACGCGTAGTTGGGCGCATCCTCCCAGCGCTCGACGACCTTCGCCACGTCCCGCAGGCGCACCTTGCGCCCGTCCGGGTCCGCGCGCAGCACCACGTCGGCGACGTGCGCCGCGTCGTAGCGCTTGCCGTAGGTGCGGACCCGCAGCTCCTCGCGCGGCGTCCTCAAGCTGCCGCTGGTCAGGTCCAGGTTGGAGGTGCGCAGCGCCCCGACGACCTCGTCGAAGCCCAGCGAGAAGCGGCGCATGTCCTCCTCGGAGAGCTCCACGGAGATCTCCCGCGCCCTCACGCCGAGCACGTCGACCAGGGACACGCCCGGTCGCAGCAGGAGGCTGTCGCGCAGCTTCTCCGCCACCTCCTTCAGCACGAGGCGGTCCACGTCGCCGTAGATCATCAGGCTGATGACGGGGCGCGTCCGCAGCGCCAGGGACACGACCGGGGTCTCGGCGTCCACCGGGAACCCGATGATCTGGTCGACCTTGGCCTGGACGTCCCGCAGCACCTGCTCGGCGTTCGCCCCCCGCGACAGGGTGACGACCACGGAGCCCATGTTCTCGCTCGCGACCGAGTCCACCTGGTCGATGCCGGCGACGCCCTGGACCGCCTCCTCGATGGGGACGACGATGCCGTCCTCCACCTCCTTGGGGCTGGCGCCGGGGAAGACGACGCGGGTCTGGATGATGTCGAGGGTGACCTCGGGGAACGCCTCCCGCAGCATGTTGTTGAGGGAGATCACGCCGAGGAGGAGCAGCAGCACCATCAGCAGGTTGCCGACGATGGGGTTGCGGACGCTGTAGGCGACGAGCGCCCTCACGGGGCCGCCTCGGCTGCCGCCGCCGTAGCCGCGACGGCCGCCTTGCCACGGACGCGGACCGGCTCCCCGTCCACGGCGTCGCGCGGGGGATTGAGCACGACCGCGTCTCCGTCTGCGAGATCACCCTGCAGGATCACGCTGTCCCCCGCGTCGCGCACCAGCTCCACCGTCCGAAAGCGGAGCGCCCCGTCCACGACCACGGCGACGGAGCCGTCCTCGCGGAAGGCCCGCCGCGGCACCTCGACGGCGCGCTCCACGTCGCGCCCCTTCAGCTCCAGGGTCACGAACATGCCGGGCGACGGGGCGCCGGGCTCGGGCTGGACCTCGAGCCCGAAGACCAGGGTCTGCGTCTGGGTGCGCTGGTCGACGGAGCCGGCGGTGCGCAGGAAGCGGGCGGGCCAGCCCTTGTCGGCGTCCCCGCGCAGCGTGACCCGCGCCTCCTGCTCGGGTCGTGCCCAGGAGAGCTCGCGCAGGGTGAGGGGGGCGTGGATCTCCATGGTCGAGGCGTCCTCGACGGTCACCGCCGCCCTCCCTGGCGACAGCACGGCGCCGACGGACAGCTCGCCCTCCAGGACGCGCCCCGAGAAGGGCGCGACCACGGCGGTGCGCTCCAACGTGAGCTTCGCGACGGCGCGCCGCGCCTCGGCGTCGGCGAGCTGCGCCCGGACCTCCGCGATCTCGTGCGGGTTCGTCGACAGACTTCCCCGAAGCGCGGCGGCCGCGTCCTGCCGCTGCTCCAGGGTCGCCCGCGCCCGGTCCAGGAGCTCCGCCGAGGCAGCGCCCTTCTGCTTGAGGTGCTCGTAGCGGTCCACGTCGGCCTTGGCGAGGGCGGTCAGGTCCTTGGCGATGCGGGCGCGCTCCTCGACGGCCTTGCGGTTGGCGTTGAGGCGCGCCAGCGTCGCCTGGAGGCGCGCGGTCTCGGCGTCGATGCGCGCCAGGGCCAGCTCGTGGTCACGGGCGTCCACGCGCCAGAGCACGTCCCCCGCCTGAAACGTGGTGCCCGGGCGCAGGGGGCGCGCCTCGACGACCTTCCCGCCCACCTCGGGGATGAGCTGGAGCGTCGTGCCCGAGACGACCGTGCCGTAGGCGACCACCGAGGTCGGCAACGTCTTTGGAGTGACCGCCACCGTGTCCACCACGGTGTGGTGCTCCTGCGGAGGCTGGCGCTCCGGTGGCTTCTTGGACGCGATGATGCGGCCGCGCACGTTCAGCCCGACGCCGAGCACGATCACCACCGCGAGGACGCCGAGGATGGCGTTGCGGGCCCTCCTCATGGCTGGACGCTCGCGGTGAAGCCCGCCGCCTCGACTGCCGCGACGAGGGCATCTGGAGTGACCTCGGACGGCGAGAACCGCACCCGCGCCTCCCCCCGCTCGTGGCTCACCAGGGCATAGGTGACGCCCGGCAGGTCGTTGAGGGCCTTCTGGACCTTGCCGGAGCAGTTGCCGCAGTGCATACCGCCCACGTCCAGTACGATCTTCCGCGCCGCTGTGGCGCCCGCCTCGCTCATCTCTCTGGTCTCTCCACGGTTGGCCTGCCCGGTCGGGGGATCTCTCCTCTCTGGACGGTCCCATGTCAAGAGGCTGCCCGTCGAGCCCGTGGTACAAGACCTGGGCACCGTGCTATCTTCCCGGCGCTCGAAACCAAGACTCAGGTGGGACCGCAGTGAACCTGGCGCTGACCCTCGCCGCGTCCATCGCCGTGCTGGCCCTCGGCTACCGCGTGTGGGGCCGCCTCGCCGCCCGCTGGGCCGGGGTGGATCCGGCTCGCCCCACGCCCGCCGTCACCCGCTCCGACGGTCGGGACTTCGTGCCCACCCGGGGCCCCGTGCTCCTCGGCCATCACTTCGCGTCCATCGCCGCCGCCGGCCCGATCATCGGCCCCACCCTCGCCCTGGGCTACGGGTGGGCGCCGGCGCTGCTGTGGATCCTGCTCGGCGTCGTGCTCATCGGGGCGACCCATGACTTCCTGGCGCTGTTCCTGAGCGTGCGCGAGGGCGGCCGCTCCATCGCCGAGATCGCGCGGCGCACCCTGGGCACGACGGGCTTCGTCCTGTTCGTCGCCTTCGCGCTGGTGCTGTGCATCATGGTGGTCGCGGCCTTCCTCGACCTCACCGCGGTCGCGCTGACGAGCACCTACGCGCTGTCGGACCTCGCCCTCCCCGCCGACCAGACCCTGCTGCGCACCGTGGACCGCGGCGGCGTCCCCCACGGCATGCTCGGCGGCATCGCGAGCACGTCGGTCATCGTGATCACGGCCCTCGCCCCGCTGGTCGGGTGGCTGCTCGCTCGGCGCCGCGCCCCGCTCCTGCTGGTCAGCCTGCTGGCCGTCGGCATCTGCGGCGCCTCGGTGGCCGTGGGCTTCGCGGCGCCCCTGGCCATGGACCCCAAGGTCTGGATGTTCGTGCTGCTGGCCTACGCGCTCGCCGCTGGCGCCATCCCGGTGTGGCTGGTGCTCCAGCCACGCGACTTCGTCAACGTCCACCTGCTCTACGTCGGCATGGCGGCGATGATCGCGGGCATCCTGTCTGCCGGCCTCCAAGGGGCGACCATCGACGCGCCCCCGATCGCTGGCGGAGACGTGGCCGGCGCGCTCGGCGCCATGTGGCCGTTCCTGTTCGTGACCATCGCGTGCGGGTCGGTCAGCGGCGCCCACGCCCTGATCGCCGGCGGCACGACCAGCAAGCAGATCGCCAGCGAGGCCCACCTGCGGCCCATCGGGTATGGCGGCATGCTCCTGGAGGCGCTGCTCGGCGTCAGCGTGCTGCTGATCATCCTCGGGGGCATCGGCTTCGACCGCTACTCGGCCATCGTCTGGCCCCACGACGAGCACGGCGTCCTCGGCAAGGGCAACGCCCCATTGGCCTTTGCCGCGGGGGTCGGCGGCATCCTCGACCGGGGCTTCGGGCTGCCCGCCGTCTTCGGCACGGTGTTCGGCATCCTGCTCCTCGAGGGGTTCCTGGTCACGACCATCGACACCATCGTCCGTCTCCAGCGCTACCTGGTGGAGGAGCTGTGGGAGGTGGCGTGGCCCACGCGCCCCCGCCTGCTGCGGAGCCCGCTCGTCAACACCGCGTTACCCCTGGTGCCCTGCGTGTGGCTCGCGTTCACGCGCGGCTACACGGCGATCTGGCCCATCTTCGGGTCTGCCAACCAGCTCCTGGCCGCCCTGACGCTCGTGACGGCCTCCTTCTGGCTCTATCGGCACGGCCGGCGCTGGGGGTGGGCTGCGTGGCCGGCCGCGTTCATGGTGATGACGACCCTCGGCTCCCTGGTGACGCTCACGTGGCGTCACGTCGTCGCCGGGCAGGCGGCGCTGGCCACCGCGGACCTCGTGCTGCTGGGGCTCTCCGGGGGCGTGGTGTGGATCGTCGCGCGGCGCCTCCGGGCCCATGTGGCAGCAGCTTGACACTCGTCACTGTCGCGTCACGGCATCGTCACACATCACGGAGCGGAACCTGACAGAATCGGCGCGCGCGCCAGGGTGGCGCACAGACGTGGTTCTCGCAGGGAGACATCGCAATGTTCCGTTGGACACGGGCAGCCGTAGTGATCGCCGGAGTGGGGCTGGCGCAGGGAGCCCTCGCGGAGGAGCTCATCGCCGATCTGGGGGGCACGGACGGTGGGGCTGAGCCGGCGGTCACGGCCGGCTACGACAAGGGCTTCTTCATCCGCAGCGCCGATGGGGACTACGGCATCACCTTCCGGGCGCTCCTCCAGGGCCGCTACACCTACGAGAGCCTGGACGAGCCGGGGGGCCGGGAGGACGTCTCCAACTTCTCGATTCCCCGGGCCCGGTTCCAGTTCGGGGGCAACCTGTTCGGGAAGCGGTTCAGGTACATGTTCGTGACGGAGCTCGGCAAGGGGGCAGTGAGGCTCCTCGACTACTACATGGACTACGACATCGTCCCCGACTGGCTCACCCTCCGGGTCGGGCAGTGGAAGCGGCCCTTCTCGCGCCCCTTCATCTCCAGCTCGTCGGCCCTCCAGTTCACCGACCCGGAGATCACCGACGAGGCCTTCGGGGCCGGCCGCGACATCGGCATCGCCTTCGGCAACGACTACGAGAAGTCCCCGACGCTTGAGTGGGTGGTCGGCGTGTTCAACGGGACCGGAGAGAAGGGCGACCTGAGCGGCAAGGTCGCGGTCGATACGGAGACCGGCGCCGGGACCATCACGAGCGGCAAGTTCAACAACGTCCCGACGGTGTTCAACCCCACGCTGGTCGCGCGCATCGGCTTCAACCACGGCGGGATCAAGGGGTACGGTGAGACGGACCTGGAGGGCGGCCCCTTCCGCATCGCCATCGGCGCCAGCGGCCTCGTCGAGATGGACGCCGACGGCGACGGCGAATCGTCGATCCGGGGGGAGCTGGACACCATCCTGAAGGTCGAGGGCTTCTCGTTCAGCGCGGCCGGCTACGTCGCCTCGGGACAGGACGGCGACTCGTTCGACAAGCGCAAGCTCCAGGCGGGCGGCCTCCACGCCCAGGCGGGCTATCTCATCGGTGGCCTCGTGGAGCCGCTCTTCCGGTATGGGCTCGTCTCCGAGGTGGGTGACGACAACGACGTCCAGGCGATCACGGGCGGCGTGGCCATCTACTTCCACGGCCACTCCCTGAAGTGGGTCACCGACTGCGGAGGCATCCTCTCGGAGACGCCAACCGGAGAGCAGACGGACGTCCGGCTGCGCACCCAGGTCCAGCTCGCGCTCTGATTGTCAGAGCTTCGCGGCAACAGCCCGGAGAACCCCGGCGGCGTCCTGGTCGATCACCGCGCCGTGGCCTGGCACGAGGCGCCGCAGCCCCGGAGTGTCGGCCAGGCGCTCCATGTGCGCGCGCAGTGCCTTGCGGTCCTTCGTGAGGAAGGTCCGCGCCACGAAGGTCACCTTGGGCCCGCCGGTGGAGCCCATGGCCTTCAGAAGCCAGCCCTTGAAGCCGGGCAGGTGGGGCTGGTTGAACAGGCAGTCGTTGAAGATCAGCGTCACCCCAGAGGGGGAGCGCACCTCCACCACGCCCTCCCGCTCGGCGGTCCCGTCCAAGTGCGAGAGGCGGAGATCGCTCGGCGCCACCTCGTCGTAGGCGCCGTCGATGGCGACCCGCTCACCGGCCTTCGCAGCGGATCCGCGGGGACACAGGACGACCGCGTCCGGGTAGCGCGCCTTGTAGCGGGGGGCGTCGATGCGGTGGTAACCGTTGGGCACGACGATCCAGGAGACCGGGCCGAGCGCGTCGAGCGACGCCATCCCCGGGCCGTCGAGGGCGATGGCGCTGTGCACCAGGAGCCTGCCATCCGCGGAGCGCGCGACGGTCATGCGCCGCCGGAGCGGCAGGCCTGGAAGATCTCCCTCCACCTCCCACAGGTTGGGCTCGAGCTGGCTCAGCGGGCCGTGGGGCTGCACGTTCCATGGTTGGCTCATGTCCGCGTCCTCCTGGATTGTGCGGACCGTAGCGCACATCGGCGGCGAGCGCCAGAGACTGGCGTTGGAGCGCCCTTCCGGTTACAGATGTGGGGGCTCGACGGTGTGAGGAGGTGAGCGATCGCCATACCGCTCGTCCATGATCGTGCCGACACGCTCTGATTCGGAGGCAAGCGTGGGGTTCATGGCGGAGACATCGGTGCCCATCGCCCAGGCAGCCGCAGGCGCCGATGGAGCGGGTGTGTCCGATCTAACGCTGATCGTGGGGTTCGCGGCGGCGCTCCTGGCGCTCGGAGCGGCCCTCATCTTCACGGTGCGCCTCACGCGAAGGCGAGGGGAGGTGCGCGTCGACGCGGCGGCCGTCCTTCGAGAGCGGCCGCCGGACAGCCTCCCCATGGATCACGACGCAGCCGAAGGGCACGACGATGAGGCGGGGGACGACGGTGACGGGACCGGCGACGACGACGACCACCCGCAGCCACAGCGCAGCACTTCGGAGGGGTTCGAAGGCCCGGGTGACAGTCCTGCGGTGCAGGAGGTCGACGAGCGCGAGCCGCTCGACCCACTGGACGACCTGGGGGACCTCCTCGAGATCCTCCCTCCGCCGCCACCCGCTGCCGAGGAAGGCGACGCCCCCGGCGCCGCCGGGAGCCGGGTCAGCCCGCACCCATCCGCCGACTCGGCGGGGGACCCGGAGCGCAGCGCACGGACCTCGCTGGTCGCGACGGCGTCCCGCCTCGCCGCAGAGGGGAGCTGGACCGCCGCCGCCGCCTGCTACCGCGAGGCCGGTGACCTGGCCAACGCCGCCTTGTGCTACCGCCGGGCGGGCGACCTGCGCAAGGTCATCGAGTGCCTGGAGGACATCGGTGACCACTACCGGGTCGGGCGCATCCTGGCTCGTCGGGGGGATCCGGCGCGGGCCGAGCAGGCCTTCGAGCGGGTCGACCCGGGCCACCCGAAGTACGCGAAGGCGCTTCTCCTGCGAGCCCGCCTCGCGTGGGACCTGCGGCAGGCAGACCGCTCGGCCGAGCTGGTGCGCGCCTTCCTGAGGCTGGCGACCGACGAGGCCCAGATCCGGGACGCTCGCAAGCTGCTCGCGAAGCTCTTGGAGGTCCAGCACCGGTACGGGGAGGCCATGGAGCTGCTGCTCGCCCTGCAGGTGGAGCGGCCCAAGGACGCCACCGTCGGGCGGCGGCTGGAGCGGGTGCGTGCACGCATCGAGGACCAGGTGCGCCGCGTGGACGTCCCGCTGATGGTGCCGGAGATCGACGTGACTGCCTCGGGGGTGACCATCGGGCCTACGGAGCACGACGTGTCCACCGCCAATGAGAGGCCCACGGACCGGTACGAGCTGTTCGAGCTGGTGGGCGAGGGCTCGCTCGGGCGCCTGTACAAGGGCTACGACCACGACCTGTCCGAGCTGGTGGCCGTCAAGTTCCTGGAGTCCTGGGGCCAGAGCCCGGCCATCGCCCGCGAGGCCTTCCGAGAGGCGGTCCGCCGAGCGGCGGAGGTGCGCCATCGGGGCATCGTCGGCGTGCGAGACATGGGCGAGCTGGAGGGCCACCCCTTCCTGGCAACGGACTACATCATCGGCCGCAGCCTGGACCGGCGCCTGGCGCAGGGGCAGCCGGCGCACCCGAAGCTGCTGCTGGCGGTCGCCATGCAGCTCGGGGCGGCCCTCGACCACCTCCACGACGTGGGGCTCGTGCACGGGGACGTGAAGCCCACCAACATCCTGCTGCGAGACGAGCCCGAGAACGCGCTCGTCCTCACCGATGTGGGGCTGGTGCAGGCGCTGCGGGTGGTGGACCCGCGCCTCATCGGCGCCGACGACTCGGACGCGTATCGAGCGCCCGAGGTCGGTGGCGTCATCGACGGCGCCGCGGACGTGTTCTCCCTGGGCGTCCTGATCTACCGCATGTTGACGGGCGCCCTGCCCTTCGCCGGGCGGCCGGCGCCCGGCAGCCCTCCGCCGACGCCGCCGTGGATGATCCGCCGCGACATCGACCCGGCGCTCGGTCGCGTCGTCCTGCAGTGCCTGGACCCGCGGCGAGACCTGCGCCCCGGACGGGCCGGGGAGGTCGCAGGGGCCGTGCGAACGGCGCTCATCCGCACACTGTAGAGGGTCAACGCGGGGAGGGAGCACACTCGCGGGCGGCCTTGAGGGACTTCGCCTCCGCCAGGCACTGCGGGCGCGCCCGGTCGCCCTTCACGCACGCCTGGACACACGGCGCGAGCTGGTCGCGGGCCTCCTCGACGAGCCTCGCGGCCTCCGCCTCGTCGAGCTGCTCCACGCTCTGGGCGGTCAACTGCACCACGTTGTCGCACGCGGCCCGGCACTCCTGCTCCGACGGGGCGGAGCACGCGGCGAGGGCGAGGGCGAGCAGTCCGAGCCGAGACATGGGCACCTCCTGGGTCGGCGCAGTGTAGCCGGATGCATCCGGAGGGTCCACCGGGTTGACGCGCCCCCTGGGGGCTCGTACCGTGGCCTGCCATGGAGACCCCGCAAGAGCTGAACTTCGCGTCCCTCGGGCTGGAGCTGGCCTGCGCCGCCTGGGGCGAGCCGGACCGCCCGGTCGTCGTCCTGCTGCACGGCTTTCAGGACCACGGGCGCTCCTGGGACCCCGTCGCGCGAGACCTGGCGCGAGACTTCCGGGTCCTGTGCCCGGACCAGCGGGGCTTTGGCCACAGCGGCTGGGCGGGGCCCGGCGGGTCATACCATTTCTATGACTACTTCATGGACCTCTACGCGCTGCTCGAGGCCGCGGGCGTGGAGCGCGCGCACCTGGTGGGCCACTCCATGGGCGCCAACGTCGCCGCGGGCTTCGCTGGGTCCTTCCCGGAGCGCGTCGGGCGGGTCGCGCTCGTGGAGGGGCTCGGCCTGCCGGACTGCTCGCCCGACGACGCCCCCATGCGCATCCGGCGCTGGGTGTTCGGCACCCGGAAGCTGGCGGACCGGGCGTCCCGCCCCATGCCCTCGGTGGAGGACGCGGCCGGGCGCCTGCGTTCGGCGAACCCGTCGCTGGGTGAGGACGTCGCGCTGGTCCTGGCGGAGTACGGCACGCGCCCTCACCCGGCGGGAGGCCTGGCCTGGGCCTTCGACCCGCTGCACCGCGCGCCGTCGGCCAAGCCCTTCTATCTCTCGGAGTGGCGCGCGTTCTGGGCGCGCATCCCCGGCCCCGTGCTCGTGGTCGGCGGCGGGAAGAGCCCCTTCCGCCTGCCGGACCTGGACGAGCGCGTCGCCACGCTGGACCGCCCCGTCGTCGAGGTCGTGGAGGGCGCGGGCCACAACGTCCACCACGACGCGCCAGGCCCACTGACCGCGCTGCTCCGTCGCCACCTGGAGGAGTCGCCGTGAGCCAATCGGGCCGCGTGAAGCGAACCGTGGAGACCGTCGAGTTCACCGGGCCCGCCGGTCGCATCGAGGGGCTGCTGACGATACCGGAGGGAGCGCGGGGGGCCGCGGTCATGTGTCACCCGCACCCGCTGTTCGGTGGCACCATGAACAACAACGTGTGCTTCCATGGCGCCCTGGCCCTCGCCGAGAGCGGGCGAGCGACGCTGCGCTTCAACTTCCGGGGCGTGGGGCGCAGCGAGGGCACCTACGACGAGGGGCGCGGCGAGCAGGACGACCTGCGCGCGGCCCTGCGGTGGCTCATCGAGCGCACCGGGGACGAGGCGCCGATCATCGGGGGCTTCTCCTTCGGCTCGCGGGTCGCCCTGGCCGTGGCCAGCACATGGACGGACCCGCGCCCCCCGGCGGCGGTCGTTGCGGTGGGGATCGCGCCCCGCTACCTGGATCTCGCGTCGCTCCCCGTCTGCCCGGTGCCGACGTTGGTGGTCCAGGGCGACGCCGACGAGTACGGGCCCCTGGAGGACGTGCGCCCCCTGGTGAGCCGGTGGGGTGCAGAGCTGCGCGTCGTCGAGGGCGCGGGCCACTTCTTCGTGGGGCGCCTCGATGAGCTCCGCGCAGTGGTGGGGTCAAGTATACTCATATCTCCTATCGCGGCGGCGCCGCGATATGAGATATGAGTATACTTGACCCCCTATCTGATCACGGTCTCTGGGCCGTAGGCCGAGGAGCTCAGCATGCTCGCCCACAGGGCGGCCGCCGCAGGGTTCTGGAAGGCCACGTGGTGGCCGTAGCCCGGGAACTGGGCGAGGAGGCCGGCTGCCGAGGCACCGTTGGCGGCGTGGAGCAGGCTCGGCACCGGGAGGTCGACCAGGGGCACCTTGGCCAGCGCCAGGCCGAGGCCCATGTGGACCGGCGGTGCCAGCACCGGCAGCCCCGCCGCGGCTGCCATGGCCTCGGTGGTGATGGAAGGCGTGGCCACGTCGTCCTGGCCCTGCGTCACGAGGAGGTCGAGGGGGGTCCCGCCGCGCAGCTCCCCACCGACGTGGTACGGGGCGTAGTTGATGGGGTCGGTCACGTCGACCAGGGTCTGCACCAGGGTGATCACCGGGTGGAAGGTGGTCAGCTCCTGGGGAGTCGCGCCGAGCATCGTGCCCACCAGCGAGAGGAAGTCGTAGGGGTCCTTGCGCAGCATGATGGTCATGGCGAGCCCGCCGCCGGCGCCGCTCAGGACCGCGCCCCGCAGGTTGGGCTCGACCGCTCCGAGGAGCGCGCCGGCGAGGCCCCCGTGGGAGTGCCCGAAGTAGTACACACGCTCTGGATCGAACTGGACGGGCACACCCCCCTGAGCCGCCTTGCCGGGCACGACCACCGACTCGCGCACCAGCCGGACCAGGGTGAAGAAGTCCGCCGCTGACTGGCGGAAGTTGGAGCGGCCGGCGTCCAGGTTCAGGAAGTTGAACGAGAGGAAGTCGAGCTGGCTCTTGTTGCCGTCCCAGCGGGTGCCGTGCAGGGGCTGGTCGATGCCGAGCACCGCGATGCCCTCCGCCGCGAGGACCGTCGCTGGCGCGTGGGCACCCCCGAGGAAGTTCTTGAAGTTGCCGCCGGTGCCGTGCCCGAAGAGCACGACGGGCCACCCCTCCTCAGGAGCCGGCCCGTCTGGGACCGACAAGGCGAAGCGGATGGTCTCCATGTGGTGGATCAAGGGCCGCCCCTCCGCATCGACCAGGAAGCCGCCGCCGTCGGTCTCGTAGGGCTTCTCCCCATGCTGGAAGTTCGGGCCCACGTAGGTGCCCTCGTAGAGGGCGTAGCCGCCCTTGGCCCCCGTCTGCTTCACTCCCTTGGCGACGGGGGCCGGGATGGTCTGCGCCACGGCCCGCGCGGCCACGAGCTCGTCGCTGAACCGGTCCACGGTGAACACGGTCGCGACCGCCACGCCATAGGGATTGAGGCCCCCCTCGTCGCAGAAGGCCCGTAGGGGCTCGAGCGCCGCACCGAGCGCTCCGTCCGGCTCTCCGGTCAGGGCCTCCCGCACCGGGGCAGGCACGCCGAGCAGGGCCCCAGCGGCGTCCCGCAGGTCACGCATCACCACGAGGGCGTAGGTCCCACCCTCGGCGAGCGGGAACCCGTAGACGGGGCGCACGGCGAGCAGGTTGTCGGGCTCGTAGACCGACAGCTCGTCGCCGTGCCAGCGCCACTCGATGGGGACGCGGCGGCCGCGTGTGGCCGGGTCGTTGCCCACGTCCACGAGCCACACGAGGGACTCTGCGGCAGTGCTCTGCTCTGGTTCCGGCAGGCGCGTGAGCTCGATGGGGCCCTCGAAGCGAACGTAGATGGCTCCGTTGGCCGAGAACCCCCCCAGGTCCCGGGAGGCGTAGTCGATGTACCCCTGGAGCACCTCGACCTTCTTGGGGTTGGGGAAGCCGCGCAGGTCGAGCCCGCCCCCCGGGAGCCGCCGCGCGTCGTGGGGGAACGGCAGCGCGAACAGGTCCGCGGGATCATAGGTGTAGAAGGCCGAAACACCACCCGGGTCCCCCGCCCAGGGGTCGCTCCAGCGAACGCCGGGCGAGGAAGCGTCCCCGAGCGCGGCGTCCACCGATGGGGCCCCACCCGGCGAAGCGTCGTAGGCGGCTCCCCCGGTCGCATTGGCGTCCGCGGCAGAGTTCAGGCCGCCGCCATCTGGGGCGGCGTGGGCCGCAGAGGCCGCGGAGTCATCGGCCAGTCCGCCGAAGCCAGACGGGCCATCGCAAGCGGCCAGGAGCACGAGGGCGGCACAGAGGTGGGCGCGCAGCGGGGATGTCATGGGCGGGGCCTCCGAGGTCAGCGGCAGTCTACCAGCCCCGCCGCGCCACGCCACGAGATCTTCGTGTGCGGCCCGGGAGCCAGCGTAACGGCACGCTGCGCGACACGCCGCGATGGACGGACGGGCACGAGGTGCGCTAGAAGCAGCCGCACGGAGACGCGGCCGTCGGCTTGGAGCTCCCCACCCGTGCACACGGCGAGATGACCCATGGTCAGGTTGTCGAAGATCTATACGAAGACCGGCGACAAAGGCAGCACGCGCCTCGTCGGCGGCCAGAAGGTGCCGAAGGACAGCCTGCGCATCGCCTCCTACGGGACGGTGGACGAGCTGAACGCGTGCCTTGGCTTGGTGCGGGTGGCGATGCGGGCCTCGGACGCCGACCCGGCGGCGCGCGCGGACATCGAGGCGTTCCTGCGCCGCGTGCAGAACGAGCTGTTCGACCTGGGCAGCGACCTGGCGACGCGCATGGAGGATCGGTGGCCCGGCCAGCCCCTCGTGGACATGGACGACGTCACCGAGCTCGAGCGCCGCATGGACGCCTGGAACGACGAGCTCGCGCCCCTCGACAGCTTCGTGCTGCCCGGCGGCAACGAGGTCGCGGCGCGCCTCCACCTGGCCCGGACGGTCTGCCGCCGCGCCGAGCGCGACATCGTGGCGCTCTCGCGTGAGGAGCCCCTCGGAGAGCCCGTGATCCCGTACATCAACCGGCTGAGTGACGCGCTGTTCGTGCTCTCGCGTTGGGTCACCCACCGCATGGGCGCCGAAGAGTTCTTGTGGGAGAAGCCCTGACCAGGAGCTGACGATGCCGATCCTTCCCTATCACTGCAACGCCTGCGGCGCCGACTTCGAGATCTGGCGCCGTGACCCCGACGAGGTCGGCGCCGTCGAGTGCGCCAACTGCGAGAGCGGCGACGTGGAGGCGAAGCCGCAAGAGAAGCGCAAGCCGCGCGCCGGGTTCGTGCAGATCCTCGGCACCGTCCAGGCGAAGGACGGGGACGAGGCGGCTCGGAAGATCCGTGAAGGCGACACCGTGGAGCGAAGCGACGAGGACGCCCTGGCGGACCTGGACGCGGCGCTGGGACGAGAAGAGGGTCAGGGAGACGGTGGCAACGGAGGGGACCGGAGCTGACGAGGCCCCGGCCGCCTCTCAGCGCTGCGCGCGGATCTGCTCGAAGCGCCAGCCCCCGGGCGTCTTCACCAAGGTGCACTCCCGGGTCTGGATCTCACCGGTCTTGGTCTCGTTGCGGACCAGGGCCGTGGCGCGGTCTCCCTGCTCCGAGACCCCCTCCACCTTGAACCAGATGGGCGCGTTGTCTTTGTAGCGATCCGAGATGGTCGACCGATAGTCCGCACGCCCGGCCTCCGTGTCCATTTCAGCCAGGCGCTCGCGCATGACCCCGGTGGTCATCGGGTAGATCGCCCCGAAGTCGATCTTCGCCCACGCTTGCCAGTAGCGGGTCACAGCCCCACCGGCACCCTCTGAGGGCCCGGTGATCGTGACGGGCCCCCACGGAGACTGGACCGTCGTCTCCAGAGTGCCACCCTCGATCTTCTCGCTGAGCACCTGGCCCCAGTCGCCGGTCGGCGTCAGCGCAGCCGGCGGCACGTTGGCGTGCGCAGAGGGTGACGCAGCGGCAGGCGCTGCGACCGGCGCCGAGTCGAGCGTCGTCACGCCGGGGATGGGCTCCAGCCCCGCGGTAGCGCTCACGGAGCTCTTGGCGCTCCCCTGGGCGGGGGCCTGAGGTGTCTTCGAGCAAGCCGCCATGGCGACGGCTACCAACAAACAGGGGGCGATCCTCACGGCGATGTCCTCCAGCCAGAGCAAGGGGCGGCGCTGCCCGACGGCGGAGTATAGGAGGGACGGACGACGGGCGCAAAGGCGGGGCGTCGCCCGCCCCCGGCGAGGACCCTACGGGCAGTTGAACCCACACTGGTTCGTGCACTCACCCACGCAGATGGAGTCCCACGCGGTCTGGCAGCAGTAGGAGTCCATGGCGCACACGCAGGCCTGGCAGGGGCACCCGGCGCAGCCCGCCGCGCCCGTCGTGCAGCCGCGCCCGCCAGAGTTCGTGCAGTTGGCGTTGCACTGGACGTCGCACTCGCTGACGCAGAGGGAGTCCCAGGCCGTGTTGCAGCAGAACGGATCCATTCCGCAGACGCACGTCTGGCAGGGGCAGTTGCTGCACGTCGCGCCGCCAGCCTGGCACCCCGCGCCGCCGCACGTGCCGCAGTCGCCGGGGCAGGTCTCGCAGGTCTCGTTGCCGCTGCACGAACCGTCGCCGCATACGGGCCCGCAGGCCGCGCACTGGTTGGCGGCCTCGCTGGCGCAGATGCTGTCCCAGGCCACGTTGCAGCAGAAGGTATCGCCCACCGTGTTGCAGACGCACTCCTCGACGGTCTCCACGTCACAGCCAGGAGTCCCGTTCGCGGTGCAGCAGGGCCCCGTGCAGGACCCGCACTGGTCGGCCTCCCCGGCGCAGATGCTGTCCCACACGTTGTTGCAGCAGAACGGGTCCATGGCGCACACGCAGTCGCTGACCGCCTGGTTCTGGCACCCGATGGTGGGGTTCGCGGTACAGCAGGAGCCGGTGCACGAGAACGTGCCCACGCAGGTCCCGTTGGAGCAGGTGTCGTTGCTGGTGCAGGGCTTCCCGTCGTTGCAGGGGTTGGAGTTGTTCGTGAACACGCAGTTGCCGTTGGATGTGTTGCACGAGTCGTTGGTGCACGGGTTGTTGTCGTTGCACACCTTCGGGGCGCCCGGCTGACACGACCCTCCGGAGCACACGTCGTTGAGCGTACACGCATTGCCGTCGCTGCACGCCGCCGTGTTGTTCGTGAACACGCACCCGCTCGCCGGGTTGCACGAGTCGTTGGTACACACGTTGCCGTCGTTGCAGGTCAGCGCACCGCTCCCGATGCACTGCCCCCCCGAGCACGTGTCCGTCGTCGTGCAGGCGTTGCCGTCGTTGCAGGGGGCGGTGTTGTTCGTGTAGGCGCACCCGCTCGCCGGGTTGCACGTGTCGTTGGTGCACACGTTGTTGTCGTTGCAGACGACGGCCGCGCCCGGCTTGCAGGTCCCGGCCGCGCACACGTCGCCGGTGGTGCACGCGTTCCCGTCGTTGCAGGCCACCGTGTTGTTCGTGTAGACGCAGCCGCTCGCAGGATTGCAGGAGTCGTTGGTGCACACGTTGCCGTCGTTGCAGTTCGGCGCAACGCCTCCCACGCACTGGCCGCCCGAGCACGTGTCGTTGGTCGTGCACGCGTTCCCATCGCTGCAGGCGTTGGTGTTGTTGGTGAACACACAGCCGCTCGCCGGATTGCAGGAGTCGTTGGTGCACGGGTTGCCGTCGTTGCACACCGGCGCCGGCCCTCCCACACACTGCCCGCCGGAGCACGAGTCGTTGGTGGTGCAGGCGTTGCCGTCGCTGCAGCTCCCCGACGTGGGCGCAAACACGCAGCCCGACGCCGGGTTGCAGGAGTCCGCCGTGCAGACGTTGCTGTCGTTGCACACGAGCGTCCCTGCGCCAACGCACACCCCACTGGAGCAGAAGTCTCCCGTGGTGCAGGCGTTGCCGTCGTTACAGCTCCCCGAGGTGGGCGTGTTGGTGCAGCCGGTCGCCGCGTTGCAGGAGTCCACCGTGCAGACGTTGCCGTCATTGCAGTTGGGCGCCGGGCCGCCCACGCACTGACCGCCTGCGCAGGTGTCGTTCGTGGTGCAGGCGTTGCCGTCGTTGCAGCTCGCCGTGTTGTTCGTGAAGACGCAGCCGCTCGCAGGGTTGCAGGAGTCGTTCGTGCACGGGTTGTTGTCGTTGCACACGGTCGGCCCGCCCCCGACGCAGGTCCCTCCAGAGCAGGAGTCCCCCGTGGTACAGGGGTTGCCGTCGTTGCAGGACCCCGACGTCGGGGTGAACGTGCAGCCGGACGCCGGGTTGCAGCCGTCCGCAGTGCAGACGTTGTTGTCGTTGCACACGGGAGGCGACCCACCGACGCACTGTCCGCCGGAGCACGTGTCCCCCGTGGTGCAGGCGTTGCCGTCGTTGCAGCTCGCGGTGTTGTTCGTGTAGACGCAGCCGCTCGCGGGATTGCACGAGTCGTTGGTACACACGTTGCCATCGTTGCAGGACAGCGCCGGCCCGCCCGTGCAGACCCCGTTCTGGCAGATGTCGTTGGTCGTGCAGGCGTTCCCGTCGTTGCAGCCGCCCGTGATGTTGGTGTGGACACAGCCTCCCTGCGCGTTGCAGGAGTCCGCCGTACAGGGGTTGCCGTCGTCGCAGTTCAAGCCGCCCGTGCCCTTGCACTGCCCCGCCTGGCACGAGTCGCCCGTGCTGCACGCGTTGCCGTCGTCGCAGGGCCCGGAGACGTTCGTGAACACGCAGCCGCTGGCCGGGTTGCAGGAGTCGCTGGTGCACACGTTGTTGTCGTTGCAGGTCAAAGTCCCCGTCGGCTTGCACAGCCCGCCGGTGCAGGCATCGCCGGTCGTGCAGGCGTTGCCGTCGCTGCACGCCCCACTCGCGTTGGTGTAGGTGCATCCGGTCGCCGGGTTGCAGGAGTCGTTGGTGCACGGGTTGGCGTCGTCGCAGTTGACCGCCGCGCCGCCCGTGCAGACCCCCCCCGTGCAGGTGTCGTTCTGCGTACACGCGTTGCCGTCGTTGCACGGTCCGGCCGTCGGCGTGTGCGTGCAGCCGGTGGCCGGGTTGCAGGCGTCCGCCGTGCAGACGTTGCCGTCGTTGCAGTTGGGGGCCGCCCCGCCGACACACTGACCGCCCGCGCACGTGTCGTTCGTCGTGCAGGCGTTGCCGTCGGAGCAGGCCGCCGTGTTGTTCGTGTAGACGCACCCGCTCGCCGGGTTGCAGGAGTCGCTGGTGCACGGGTTGCTGTCGTTGCACGTCACCGCGGTGCCCGCCTTGCACTGGCCTGCCGCGCACACGTCGCCGGACGTGCAGGCGTTGCCGTCGTTGCAGGGCGCCGTGTTGGGCGTGAACGTGCACCCGGAGCCCGGGGAGCACCCGTCGTCCGTGCAGGGGTTGCCGTCGTTGCACTGGAGCCCCGTCCCGGGCTTGCAGACGCCACCGCCGCACACGTCGCCGGACGTGCAGGCGTTGCCGTCGTCGCACGGGCTCGTGTTGTTGGTGTAGGTGCAGCCTGTCGCCGGGTCGCAGCTATCGGTCGTGCACGGGTTGCCGTCGTTGCAGCCGAGCGTCCCCGACCCCACACACACGCCGTTCGTGCACTTGTCGCTCGGCGTGCAGGCGTTGCCGTCGTCGCAGGGGCTCGTGTTGTTGGTGTAGACGCAGCCGCTGGCAGGGACGCAGCTCTCCGTCGTGCAGGGGTTTCCGTCATTGCAGACCACCGCCGAGCCGCCCAGGCACACGCCGCCCGAGCACGCGTCGTTCTGGGTGCAGGCGTTGCCGTCGTTGCATGGGTTGGTGTTGGGCTTGACCACGCAGCCCGTCGCCGGGTCACAGAAGTCGTCGGTGCACGGGTTGCTGTCGGCGCAGCTCAGCGAGCCCGTGCCCTTGCACTGGCCGCCGTCGCAGGCGTCCGACGTGGTGCAGGCGTTGCCGTCGTTGCACGGGTTCGTGTTGTTCACGAACGAGCAGCCGCTCGCCGGGATGCAGGAGTCGTTGGTGCACGGGTTGGCGTCGTTGCACGGGAGCGTGCCCGTCGCCACGCAGGAGCCGCCAGCGCAGGTGTCGCCGGTGCTGCACGCGTTGCCGTCATTGCAGGGCGCCGTGTTGTTCGTATGGACGCAGCCCGTCGCGGGATCACACCCGTCGTCCGTGCATGGGTTGCCGTCGCCGCAGGCCGGCGGCGCGCCGCCCGTGCAGACGCCGTCCTTGCAGGTATCCGCCGTCGTGCACGCGTTGCCGTCGTTGCAGGGCACCGTGTTGTTGGTGGCCTTGCAGCCCGTCGCCGGGTCGCAGGTGTCATCCGTACACGGGTTGCCGTCGTTGCAGGTCACCGCCGTCGCGCCCTTGCAGACCCCGGCGCCGCACACGTCCCCGGACGTACAGGCGTTGCCGTCGTCGCAGAGGACGGTGTTGTTGGTGAACGTGCACCCGGTCGCCGGGTCGCAGGCGTCCGTCGTGCAGGGGTTGCCATCGTCGCACGGGAGCGCTCCGGTGCCCTTGCAGGTCCCGGCCGAGCACGTGTCGCCCGTCGTGCACGGGTTCCCGTCGTTGCACGGCTGGCTCGACGGGGTGCTCAGGCAGCCGGCCAGAGGGTCGCAGGAGTCGTCGGTGCAGGGGTTGCCGTCGTTGCAGTTGATGGTGGCTCCGCCGACGCACAGCCCGCTCGAGCACTTGTCGCCCGCCGTGCAGGCGCTGCCGTCGTCGCAAGGTCCGCCCGCGTTGACGGGCACGGGAGCGCACGACCCGCTCGCGGGCTGACACTTGCTGACCAGGCACGGCGTGTCGTCCGAGGGGTCGCACACCGGCACGGTGGCCGGATCCACGACGCAGGTGTGTGGCAGGACGCCCACGTTGCACACCAGCGTGCCCGTGCAGGGGTCGCCGTCGTCCTGCGCGGCGCAGTCGGCGTCCTCCTCGCAGGCGCAGATCTGGGTCCCGCTCTGGCACAGCCCGCCCGCACACACGTCGTTCTGGGTGCACGGGTTGCCGTCCGAGCACGGCGCCGTGTTCGGGACCGCGGTGCAGCCTGTCGCAGGCAGGCACCCGTCGGTCGTGCAGGGGTTGCCGTCGTCGCACGGCAGCGGGACGCCGGGCTTGCACTGCTTGGCGCCGCACTGGTCGCCGACGGTGCAGGCGTTGTTGTCGTCACACGGCTTCTCGTTGGCCAGGTTCACGCAGCCCGTCGCCGGGTCGCAGGAGTCGTCCGTGCACGGGTTTCCGTCCCCGCACTGGGTCGCCGGGCCGCCCACGCACTTCTGGGCCGCGCAGGCGTCCCCGGTGGTGCAGGCGTTGCCGTCGTCGCAGGGGGCCTGGTTGGCGACGTAGACGCAGCCCACGCCCTCCTTGCAGGAGTCGTCGGTGCACGGGTTGCCGTCGTTGCACTGGGTCCCGCCCGTCCCCTTGCACACGCCGCCGCCGCAGACGTCGCCCGTGGTGCAGGCGTCCCCGTCGTCGCAGGCGGCCGTGTTCATCGTGTGGACGCAGCCGGTCTGCGGGTCGCAGCCATCGTCGGTGCACGGGTTGCCGTCGTTGCACCCCACCGGCGAGCCCGGCTTGCAGGAGCCACCACCGCAGGCGTCGCCTGACGTGCACGCGTTGCCGTCGTCGCAGGGCTTGCCGCTCGGGGTGTTCTTGCAGCCCGTCTTCGGGTCGCAGGTGTCGTCGGTGCAGGGGTTGCCGTCGCCGCAGGACAGCGGCGCGCCGCCGACGCACGACCCGCCGGCGCAGGTGTCGTCCGTGGTGCACACGCTGCCGTCGTTGCACGGCGCGGCGTTGTTCTGGAACACGCACCCGAGCGCCGGGTTGCACGCGTCGTCGGTGCACGGGTTGCCGTCGTTGCACAGCACGGCCTTCAGGCCCTTGCACGTCCCGTTGGCGCACACGTCGTCGGTCGTGCAGGCGTTGCCGTCGTCGCAGCCGGCCCCGTTCGGGGTGTGCACGCAGCCGCTCTTCGGGTCGCACGCGTCGTCGGTGCAGGGGTTGGCGTCGCTGCACGCCACGCCCGTTCCGCCGGCGCACAGGCCGCCCTTGCAGGCGTCCCCCGTCGTGCACGAGTTCCCGTCGCTGCACGGCGCCACGTTCGGCGTGTTGAAGCAGCCGGACTTGGGGTTGCAGCCGTCGTCCGTGCAGGGGTTGCCGTCATTGCAGCCAGGCGGCGGACCACCAACGCAGAGCCCCTGCTGGCAGAGGTCGTTCGTCGTGCACAGGCTCCCGTCATCACAGGGCGAGGCGTTCGACTTGTGCACGCACCCGGTCGCCGGCACGCAGGAGTCGTCGGTGCACGGGTTCTTGTCGTCGCAGCTCGTGGGCACGCTGCCCTTGCAGACACCGCTCCCGCACAGGTCTGCCGCCGTGCAGGCGTTGCCGTCATCGCAGGGCTTGCCGTCGTTCAAGGGCTTCGGGGAGCACTGACCGCTCACCGGGTCGCACGTGTTCTTCTGGCAGGTCGTATCGCCCGCCGTCGAGCACGTCACGACGCTCGACGGGCTCACCTTGCACGTGAAGGGGAAGGAGCTCTGATCACAGAACAGCACGCCGTTGCAGGCGTTGCCGTCGTCGAAGGGCTTGCAGTCTCCGTCGGTCTGGCACGAGCACGTCGACGGTCCGGGCGCACACTCGCCGCCCGTACACACGTCGCCCGTGGTGCAGGCGTTCCCGTCGTCGCAAGGCGCCGCGTTGGGGGTGTGGGTGCAGCCGCTCTCCGCGGTGCAGCCGTCGTCCGTGCAGGGGTTGCCGTCGTCGCAGTCCAGGCCCCCGACGCCCTTGCAGACGCCGCCCTCGCACTGGTCGCCGCTCGTGCAGGGGTTGCCGTCGTTGCAGGGTGCCGTGATCGGGTCATGGACGCAGCCCGTCGCCGCCGAGCACGTGTCGCTGGTGCAGGGGTTGCCGTCGTCGCACGCCAGCGGCGCGCCGCCCACGCAGGCCCCGTCGCTGCATGCGTCGCCCGTGGTGCACGCGCTGCCGTCGTCGCAGGGCACCGCGTTGGGGACGTTGACGCAGCCCCCGGCGGGGTCGCAGCCGTCGGTGGTGCAGGGGTTGCCGTCGTCACACTGGCCGGCGCCGGATCCGGCGCAGGTGCCGCCCACGCACGTGTCCCCCGTCGTGCACGCGTCCCCGTCGTCGCAGGAGCCCGGAATCGCCTCGTGGGTACATCCGGACACCGGGTCACACCCTTCCTGGGTGCACGGGTTGCCGTCGTCGCAGCTTATGGGTGAGCCGAGGCAGGCGCCCTCCAGGCAGGCGTCCGCCCCGCTGCACGCCGTCCCGTCGTCGCACGGCGTACCGTCCTCGGCGGCGGTGGTCTCGCACTCCCCGGTCGACGGAACGCACGCGGTCGTCGCGCAGGCCCCGTCCGCCGACGTGTCGCACACCACGGCGGAGCCAGGCAGCGGAACGCACTGGCCGTCGGCGCAGGTCAGCGTTCCGTTGCACAGGTCCTCGTCCTCTTGCGCAGCGCAGTCCGCCTCCGTCTCGCAGGGGCAGCTCCCCTCGCCGGGCTGGCACAGGCCGTCCTTGCACGCATCGCCGACCGTGCAGGGGTTGCCGTCGTCGCAGGCTGCCGTGTTGGGGGTGTTCGTGCAGGTGCCGCCCTCGCACGCGTCGTCGGTGCACGGGCTGCCGTCGTCGCAGGACAGCGACGCGCCGGAACAGACCCCGCTCTTGCAGGTCTCCCCGACCGTGCAGCCATCGCCGTCGTCACAAGCCGACCCCTCCGGCACCGCCATGATGGCGCAGGAGCCCGTCGCCGGGTCGCAGGCGGCCTTTGCGCAGGCCTCGTCGGCGCTCGTGTCGCAGGCGATCACCGTCGCGGCGTCCACCACGCACTTCTTGTCCTTGCAGACGAGCGTGCCATTGCAGAGATCGCCGTCCTCCTGGTCCGCGCAGTCGGCGTCGCCGGCGCAGCCGCAGGTGTCGATGCCTGCACAGGCCCCGGCAGAGCACTTGTCGCCCTGGGTGCACGGGTCGCCGTCGTCGCACGCAGCCCCGTCGTCCTGGGGGATCCAGGTGCACTTGCCGGCGTCGCACTTCACCGTGGAGCAGGGCTTGGCCAAGGCCGAGCAGTCCCCGTCGACCGAGCACTGAGGCTCGCTCCCCGTGTCTGGAACCACGACCCCGTCAGGGGGGGCGACGTCCACGTCCGTGCCGAGGGGCGGCGTGTCGACGTCGGTGCTGCCACCGTCGCCGCCACTGCTCACGACGCTCTCGCCGCACGCTGTCAGGATCATGGCCAGCACGATGAACGCTCGCAGGTCTCTCATGGGGGCCTCCGGGGAGCCTCTTGAGCCACAGGTCGTCCGGGCAGTGTACTTGCAGCCCACGAAGAGGGGTAGACGGAATCCCGCGACGGGCAGAATTTACGGAGTCGTTCGGCGCCAGGGTTGGAGCGGACGCCAGGAGGTGGCATGCTGACTCCCCCTACGGCCCCCCGCGGTGAGGTGAGTGATGGTGATGCGTCTCGCGTTCTGGCTCGGCGTCATGTGCTGCTTGATGGTCGCCTGCGACGGCGATCCCGTGACTCAGGGAGCGCAGGTTGATGCCGCGGATGGTGCAGTCGAGCAGGACGCCTCAGGAGACGCAGGATTCGTCCAGCCTGACCAGGTGACGCCAGAAATCGACGTACAGCAAGGTCTCGACCTGGGCGACACGGGCAACACCCCCGAGCCTGGAGAGATGGGCTACCCGTGTCCGGGGGGCGCCCCGGACTGCATCTCCGGGCAGTGCATCGCGACCACGTCCGGCCCCACCTGCACCGACCTGTGCAATGAGGTCGAGCCGTGCCCGGACGGCTTCCGCTGCGCGCCCCTGGAGAAGACCTTCCCCGATCTGGTCTACCTGTGCGTGCAGGACTTCCTGGCCCTGTGCAGCCCCTGCCGGAATGACGCCGACTGCCGCCCGGATGGGGCGGTGACGGGCGATCTGTGCCTCGCCATGGGCGATGAGGGCTCCTTTTGCGGCGGTGACTGCTCGGAGCGGCCGTGTCCGTCGGGCTACGACTGCGTCGACGAGGTCCGCGGGGCCGAGACCGCCCGCCAGTGCCGCCCCTCCGCGGGCATCTGCGAGTGCAACGGGTGGGCGCAGGCCCTCAAGCGCTCGACGGCCTGCGCGACCAGCAACGAGCACGGGACCTGCGGGGGCGAGCGCTTCTGCGGCGAGACGGGCTTGACGGAGTGCGACGGGCCGCCCGCCGCCCCGGAGGTGTGCAACGGCAAGGACGACGACTGCGACGGCGCGACGGACGAGAGCCTGGCCCCCGTGCAGTGCGAGAACAAGAGCGAGCACGGGCTCTGCCTCGGGGTCGTGACCTGCGCGGGCGGCGCCCCGGGGTGCTCGGCGCAGCAGCCGGTGGCGGAGACCTGCAATGGGAAGGACGACGACTGCGATGGGGTCACGGACGAGGGCTTCCCGGACTCGGACGGCGACGGGACGGCGGACTGCCTCTCGCCGGACGACGACGCGGACGGCGTGCTGGATGGCGACGACAACTGCCCCACCGTGCCCAACCCCGGCCAGGAGGACGCCGACCTGGACACGGTCGGCGACGCGTGCGACCCGGACGACGACAACGACCAGGTGCCCGACGGGACGGACAGCTGCCCGCTCGTGCCCAACCCGGACCAGCAGGACACGGACAAGGACGGCAAGGGGGACGCCTGCGATCCGGACGACGACGACGACGGGGTCCTGGACGGGGCCGACAACTGCCCGCTAGTGCCCAACCCGGACCAGAAGGACGGCGACAGTGACGGCCTCGGCGACGCCTGTGACCCGGACGAGGATGGCGACGGCATCGCGGGCGCGCTGGACAACTGCCCCAACGTCTTCAATCCGGGTCAGACGGACACGGACAAGGACGGCATCGGCGACGCCTGCGACACGGACGACGACAACGACGCCGTTCCAGACGCCGTGGACAACTGCCCGCTCCTCCCCAACCCGGACCAGGTGGACACGGACGGGGACGGCAACGGCGACGCCTGCGACGACGACGACGACGGCGACGGTCTGCCGGACGCCCTGGACAAGTGCCCCCTCGTTCCGGACCCCCTCCAGATCGACACGGACAAGGACGGCAAGGGCGACGCCTGCGACGACGACGACGACAACGACAAGGTCCCGGACCACTTGGACAACTGCCCGCTCGTGCCGAACCTGGCGCAGACGGACACGGACAAGGACGGCGTGGGCGACGCCTGCGACGGAGACCAGGACGGCGACGGCGTGCTGGACGCCGGCGACAACTGCCCGGGCGCAGCCAACCCCGAGCAGACGGACACGGACAAGGACGGAAAGGGCGACGCCTGCGATCCCGACGACGACAACGACGGCTACCCCGACGCGGTGGACAACTGCCCCCTGGTGGTCAACCCGTCCCAGACGGACACCGACAAGGACGGGGTGGGCGACGCGTGCGACCCGGACGACGACAACGACGGCGTGCCCGACGACGCCGACAACTGCCCGACCGTCAAGAACCCGAGCCAGGCCAACGCAGACGGAGACTCCCTGGGGGACGCCTGCGACCCCGACGACGACAACGACGGCATCGCGGACACGGTGGACAACTGCCCGATCACCGCGAACCCCCTCCAGGGGGACGTGGATCAGGACGGCATCGGCGACGTCTGCGACCCGGACGCGGACAACGACGGCTACCTGAACGGCTCGGACAACTGCCCGCTGGCGTGGAACCCGGGCCAGGAGGACCTGGACGGAGACGGCAAGGGCGACGCCTGCGACAGCGACGCAGACGGAGACGGCAAACCCAACGATGGCGACAACTGCCCCTTCGCGGCCAACCCGACGCAGAAGGACTCGGACTTCGACGGAATGGGCGACGCCTGCGACCCAGACGACGACAACGACGGGGTCCCCGACGACGTGGACGTCTGCCCCCTGATCCCCGACCCGGCGCAGACGGACACGGACGGAGACGGCCTCGGAGACGCCTGCGACCCGGACGACGACGGCGACGGCAAGCTGGACGGAGCAGACAACTGCGTTCTGGTGCACAACCCGGATCAGAAGGACACGGACGGAGACGGCCTCGGAGACGCCTGCGACCCAGACGACGACAACGACGAGGTGCCGGACGTCTCGGACAACTGCCCGCTGGTCTCCAACGCGTCGCAGACGGACACGGACGGAGACGGCCTGGGCGACACCTGTGACCCGGACGACGACAACGACGGTGACCCGGACGTGCTCGACTGCGCCCCGCTGGACCCCACGCGGCATCACGGCGCCGAGGAGACCTGCGCCGGAAAGGGTGTCGACGAGGACTGCGACGGCTTGGTGGACGAGCCAGGCGCCAAGGGGTGCGTCCAGTGGCTTCGTGACGACGACGGGGATGGCTGGGGGCTGACGGGAGAGAGCGCCTGCCTCTGCGCGCCGGTCGCGCCCCATGTGGCCGCGGTCGGCGGTGACTGCGACGACAAGGTGGCGGCCGTCAATCCGGCGGCCATCGAGGCGTGCAACGGCAAGGACGACGACTGCGACGGCGTGGTGGACGCGCCGAACTCCACGGGCTGCACAGTCCTCTACCAGGACGGCGACGGAGACTCCTGGGGTTCAGCCCTCTTCCAGTGTCTGTGCACCGCTCAGGCAGATTGGACGGCGACCCAGACCGGAGACTGCGACGACGAGAACCCCGGGGCCTGGCCCGGCGCCCCCGAGGCGTGCGACGGGGTGGACACCGACTGCGACGGAGACCTGGACCCCGCCACCTGCCTGTGACCCGGTGCCGTGGGGCGACGCCATGATCCTCGCGCCCCGACGAGTCCCCTGGACAGGCGGCGCCGACGGCGGCAGGATCACCCCATGCGCAACCTCGTCCCGCTGCTGGTCCTCTCGACCACGCCCGCGCTGGCCATCCCGGTGCTCAAGGACGTCACCCCCCAGAGCGGCGTGGCGCACTCCTATGGCGACGCGAAGATCCCCTGGGGCGGCGGCGGCCTCGCCATCGGCGACTTCGACGCGGACGGCGTGCCCGACCTGATCGTCGCGGGCGGAGAATCCCAGCCACTGCGCGCGTGGCGTGGCGCCGGAGACCTCACCTTCACGGAGGTGGGCCTCGGGCTGCCGAACTTCGGCGCCGAGAAGGCCCTGGCGGCGGCGGATTACGACAACGACGGCGACCTGGACCTCTTCGTGGCGGTGCCGTCCGGCGGACGGCGCCTCCTGCGCGCCGACGGGCCCTTCCAGTTCACGGACGTGACCACGGCGGCCGGTCTCAGCCCCGTTGGAGCGAGCTGGGACATGGACGCCCAGTGGGGCGACCTGGACGGAGACGGCTGGCTGGACCTGTTCATCGGACGCTACGACGGCTGGAACGACCCCGGGAGCCTCCTCTTCCTGTCTCTGGGCGACGGGACCTTCGCGCTCGTGCCGGACGCAGCCGGGGCCTCTGGCAAGGGCTTCGTGAACACCAAGGACCCGACGAAGATCGTCTCTGGAGCCAACCTGGGCATGCGCCTGCTCGACCTGGACCTTGACGGCGACCTGGACCTGTTCGTGGCCAACGACCGCGGCACGGGCGGCAACCCGTGGTTCACCGTGTACCGCAACGTGGACGGCAGCTTCGTGGACGTGACCCTCGACGTGATGACCCCGGTCCAGGCCAACGGCATGGGCGTCGCGGTGGCGGACCTGGACAGGAACGGCGCGTTCGACGTGTACGTGACGAACACGACGGAGGGGCACTTCCTGTTCTCCAACCACTGCGGCGCCTTCAGCGACGTGGCCAAGGAGACCCAAAGCGTGATGAACCGGTCCGGGTGGGGGGTCGTCGCGGAGGATCTGGACCAGGACGGGTGGGAGGACCTCTACGTGACCCACGACGTCACCCTGCCGCCGGGCTGGAACGCTCTGCTCCACAATCAGCAGGACGGCACCTTCGTGGACGTGGCGGGGGAGTCGGATGCGGCGCTCGGGTCCGCGGATTCGGTAGTCGTGGCGTCGGGGGACCTGGACGGAGACGGGGACCAGGACCTGGTCGTCCTGAACCAGGACAGCCCGCTGCGCATCCTGCGAAACGACACGGCCGGCGGCCACTGGCTGCGCGTCCGCCTCGCCGGCGTCGAGAGCAACCGCGACGGCCTCGGGGCGCTCGTGGAGGTCGCCGCGGGGGGCGCCCGGCAGCGGCGGCAGCTCGGGAGCACCTCGGGCTACCTGGCGACGAGCCAGTTGGAGGCGCACTTCGGGCTCGGAGACGTGGCCGTCGTCGACCAGGTGGTGGTGCGCTGGCCGCAGGGGACGGTGCAGGTCGTCGAGGCGGTGGCGGCAGACCAGGTGCTCGTCATCGTCGAGCAGCAGACTGGAGGCGCCGCCCCCCTGGGAGCCGAGCTGTGCGACAACGGCCTGGACGACGACTGCGACGGCGCCGTCGACGAGGGCTTCGAGGACCTGGGCGCCCCGTGCGTGGCCCAGATCACCCCCGACGGCTGCGTCGTGCCGGGACTCGTCGCGTGCAGCGCCGCGGGGGACGCCGCACAGTGCCTGCCCGCGGGGGCCCCCGTCACGGACCCCGTAGCGGTGGAGCTGTGCGGCGACGCCCAGGACAACGACTGCGACGGCCTCGTGGACGAGGGCTTCGACGAGGTAGGTGCGCCCTGCACCGTCCAGGTGCGTGGCGCGTGCCCGCTCACGGGGACCCTGGGCTGCACTGCGGACGGCGTCGGCACGAGCTGCCTCGCCGAGCCCCAGCCCGCGCCCCCGGAGCTCTGTGGCAACGGGCTCGACGACGACTGCGACGGCGCGGTGGACGAGGACTTCGAGGGGGTGGGCGCGCCCTGCCCCCTGCGCTTCGGCGGGCTCGGGACCCACATCCCGGGGATCGCGGTCTGCACCGCCGATCGGACCGCCCTGGTGTGCCGCCCCGCTACGGGCGGGCCGGTGGCCACGGGCGCCGAGGACACGACGGCAGCGGCGCTCGCCCCGGCGGACGCAGGGTACACGGAGGGAGACGCGGCTCTGAGCGGCGACCTGGAGCCCGTGGCCTCTCCGGGCGACGTCCGCGCCGCCTCCCAGGATGGACGGGGAGGCTGCGCCGCGGCCGGCGACCCCGCGGCCTGGCTGCTGCTGTTGGTGGGGCGCCGCCGCCGCAGGGTTGGAGTCGAGAGCTGACGCGGCTACAATGCCCGAGCTCCACCTCCTCCGAGGAGTGAGCGCCCAGGAGGCCCCCATGCACCCCACAGCCCTGCTCCGTGCCGCAGCGGTCGCCTGCGTGATGGCGGCGACGCCCGCCCTGGCGTCCCCGGAGCTGACGGCGGACGTCACGTGGGAGGCCACCCCGTCCGAGGGCGGGCTCTACACGGTGGTCCTCACCGCGACGGTCCGCAACGACGGGGATCAGGACGCCTCCACCGTGTGCGTCGACCTGTTCTGGGACCTGGTCGGCCCCCCCACGCCCACGAGCACCAGCATCGCGGAGGCGTTCATCCCCAGCCTTCCGGCGAAGGCCAGCGAGGTCGTGCAGCTCACCGTGCTGTACGTGGACACGGAGCCACACGTCGGCACCGTGTTCGTGGACTCCTGCGGGATCGTCAAGGAGGGCAACGAGGCAGACAACCTCGTCATCGTCCCCGTCAGCATCGCCCCGCCGGGGGCCGACATCGTGCTCGAGAAGCTCTCGGTGAAGGTCTACGACGACGTGGCGCTCTACGAGGTCCGGGTCCGCAACGCCGGCACGGTGCAGTCGGACACCTTCGTCGTGGACCTCTTCGTGGACCGAGACAGCCCCCCGGAGGTAGGCGACGAGGGGCAACAGTTCGTCTGGATCGCCCCCCTGGGACCGGGCGTGACGGCGGTCGTCGACCTGCCGCCCATCGCCCTCACCGCAGGCACATACACCTCCTGGGCCCTCGCCGACTCCCTCGACTTCGTGGCCGAGCCCGACGAGGCAAACAACGTCTTCGGCCCCCTGACCGTGGAGGTCGGCACCGTGGAGGAGCTCCAGCCGGACGTCTACCTGGGCGGGCTGGACGTGACGACCATGGGCACGGCGGTGACCTTCACGATGGACGTGCGCAACGTGGGCCAGTCGCCCTGTCCCCCGACGAAGGCCGTGGTGGTGCTCGACTCGGACACCCCGCCCACGCCGCTCACGTTCACCGCCTACGACTACCGGGAGGCGCTGGTCCCGCCGCTCGGCGCCGGCGAGGCAGAGACCGTGCTCATCGGCTGGGAGGACGCGCCCACCGGCACGCACCACGCCTGGGTCCTGCTGGACGTCGGTGACGCGGCGGACGAGCTGAACGAGCAGAACAACGTCATCGGGCCCATCACCGTCTACGTGCAGCTCCCGGGGCCGGCGCCCGACCTGCAGGTCACGGCCTTCGAGGCGCTGGTCTTCGGCGCCGACGTCAAGTACACCGTGCAGATCACCAACGGCGGGACCGCATCGACCGGCCCCTTCGACGTGGACGTGTTCTACGACTCCGAGTACAAGCCCAACGTGCTCATCGGCCAGATCCCCGAGGGCGACTACGTCCAGGAGCCCGTGGGCCTCGCCCCGGGAGCAGCGGCCGTCTACGAGCTCACGTGGGCGGCGGCGGACGTGGGACAGTGGCGCTCCTGGGCCGTGGTGGACGCGCTGAACCTCATCGGCGAGAGCGACGAGAAGAACAACGCGGCGGGCCCCCTGGACGTCGTCGTGGTGCCCGTGACGGGGCCGGACGTCGAGATCCTGACCTTCGCGGCCAAGGTGACCGGCAACGACGTGCTCTACCTGGCGACCGTGCGCAACGCGGGCGACGTGCCCGCGGGCCCCTTCGACGCCGACGTGATCTACGACCTGCCCCTGCAGCCACTGATCGGGGAGCGCGGGGATGCCTTCCGGACGGTGGAGCTGCTGCTGCCCGGGGAGGAGACGTCGGTGTCCTTCGCGTTGAACGGCGCCCCGGGGGGCACCTACAAGTCCTGGCTGGTCATCGACACGCTCAAGCAGGTGCAGGAGACCAGCGAGGCCAACAACATCGCCGGCCCCCGCGACTTCACCATCGACCCGGACGCCCTCGCCTGCGCCCAGGGACCGTTCCTGAAGGACGTGTGCATCTGTGGCGGCCAGACCGTGTCGTCCGGCTACTGCTGCGGCGGCGCGTGGAGCGCCCTGCCCTGCCTGGACGCACCTGACGCAGGGGGCGAGGCGGGCGAGGACGTCGCCCCCTGGAGCCCCGGCGGCCCAGTCAAGGAGGTGGGGCGCACCTGGGAGACCACGGGCGGGTGCGGGGCGGCGCCGGGTCCTGCGTCGCTTGCGCCGCTCCTCGCCCTGCTGCTCTGGCGGCGCCCCCGACGATGACCGCCCCTCTCAAGGCCCCACGCCCGGACGCAGAGCCTCGCGCCGGCACCGTGTTCTTCATGCGCCGCGAGCAGCGGGTCCGCCGGTGGCTCGTGGGCATCGGGCTCACGCTGCTGACGCTTGCGGCGGTCGCCACCCTCGCGTTCGTCGCCCTGCTCCACCTCGCGCGCCTGGAGGTCCTGGAGCGGCTCCAGGAGGTGGGCCGGCGAACCCGGCGCACGGTCGTCGTCGATGACGTGCGCCTCGGGCTCGACGGCACGCTGGAGCTCCACGGGCTGCGGGTCTCGGCCCCGGGCGAGCCGGGCCGAATCTCCGCAGGCATCGAGCGGCTGACGGCGCGCTTCGACGTGGCCGCCGTCCTGTCGGGGAGCCGCCGCCCTGACGAGGTGGTCCTGCGCGGGCTCTGGGCGGGGGTGACCGTTCGCGGCGGGCGCCTCGCCGAGCTGGATGAGCTGCGCGAGGCCCTTGGCAGGGGCAAGCGGCAGGGTGGCACCGACGGGGGGAGGCTCCCGCGGCTGGTCCTGGAGGACGCGACGGTCCACGCGACCGTCACGGACACCCCGCCCCTTGGCGGAACGGCGCGCGTGACCGTGGAGCACCTGACGGGGACCGTCGAGGCCGAGCCGAGCGCCCTGGTCGCCACCCTCCAGGGGTCGGTGCCAGGCACTCGGCGTGTCGGGTTCCGGGTGTCGGCGCGGGTGACGCGGGGCGACGCGCCGACGCTCGACCTGGAGGCATTCCTGGACGCGCCTCTGGACCTGCCGCCCCTGAGGCCCGAGGCCCCGCGCGTGCGCATCTCGGGGCTCGTGCTGCGCTCGGGCGAGCACGTCGGGGTGACGAGCCTCGAGCTCCTCTCACCGGATGGGGGGCAGCGCCTCCTCTCGGCGGCGGAGGTGAGCGTCGACCTGCGCGGGGGCCTCGTGCCCCGCCCCGCGGACATCGGCTCCATCACGGCGAAGAGCGTGGACGTGGCGCTCGGGGGGCGCACCGCTCGGGCTTCGCTCGTGGAGCTGAAGCTCTCCGAGGCGGCGGAGGGGGAGTCGGGCGGGAGCCCCAAGGAGATGGCCGCGGCCCTCCTCGCGCGGGCGACCCGCCTGGAGGTCGAGGGCCTGAGCGCCGCCGGGGACGGGGCCAGCGCCAAGGCGGGCAAGGCGACGCTGACCCTTCGCGCGGGCGGCGGGAGCCCGGAGGAGCTGCTCGAGCGCATCGAGCACGCGCTGGTCACGGACCTGGACGCCCGAGCGCCGGGTGGCCTGCCGCGCCTGAGCGCCGCCACACTGGACGTGCGCCTGGCGGGGCTCCGCCTGTCGGACCCGGTGAGCGCCGTGCGCCGACTGCGCCTCGGCCACCCCCGCGTCGAGCTGGAGGAGCCCGAGGGCCTCCTGGGAGACGATGGTCCGTGGGGCTCGCTCATGGCGCTGCTCGACGACGAGGACACGGTGGACCCCGGCGCAGAGCCACAAGACCAGGTCGCTCCTCCCGCGACGGGCGCGAAGAGGGCCGGGGTGAAGGGGGGGCCGGCCACGCCGAAGCCACCCAAGGGGAAGCCGGCGAACCCCATGCCTCCCAACGGAATGTCCGCCAACGGCCGCCCTGCCCTGGGCGCTCTGCTGGACCGCCTGAGCCTGCTCGACCTCCGCGTCGATGAAGGAGAGCTCGTGCTGCGCAGCCGGGGGGACCGGCGCGAGACCGTGCGCCTCAGCGGCGTCGACGCGGTGCTGGCGCCGGGAGAGCTCCCAGGGGCGCTCCGCTTCGACCTGGAGACGCACGTCACGGAGGAGCGGGCCCACACGACGGCGCTGCGCATCGCGGGCAGCGTGGACTCCCAGCGGCGCCTCACGTCCCTGGACGTCTCGACCAGCGGCCGCCGCCTGGCGCAGATGCTCGCGCAGCTCTCGGAGAAGATCCACGTCGTGCCGACCTCCGAGGTGAGCTTCGAGCTGCACCTCGACCCGACCGACCCCGAGCGCCCGGTGGTGACCGGCCGCATCGGCGCTCGGGACCTGGGCATCGACTTCTGGCGCATCGCCCACTCGCCCGTGACGGGGCTCACCCTGGAACTGGACTTCAAGGGGGCCTACGACCGGACGAAGGACACGCTGGACGTCGACATCCCGCGGCTGCGCTTCGGCGAGGCGGAGATCAAGGCCACGGCCAGGGTCAAGCGAGCGTCGGGGGTGCCCGAGCTGGACCTGCACGTCGCCATGCCGAAGCAGGACTGCGCGGCGGTGGCGCGCTCCATCCCGAAGGCGCTGATCCCGCGCCTCGGCGGCCTGACCACCAAGGGGATCATCTGGTTCGACCTGAAGGCGTGGATCGACCTGCGCGACAGCTACACGTTCAAGCTCGACCTGGACGGTGACCTGAAGAGCTGCTCCGTGGTCACGTTCAGCGCGGACATGGACATCGACGCCCTCAACAGCCGCGGCTATGTCAACGACGTGGTGGTCAACGGCCAGGACCTGAACACCAAGGTGGGGCCGGGCACGCGGTCGTTCACCCGCCTCAAGTCGCTGCCCGAGTACGTGGGGTGGGGCGCCATCGCCACGGAGGACCTCGCCTTCTACGACCACAACGGCTTCCGCCTCAACCTGATCAAGCGCGCCGTCAAGATGGACCTGGACTACGGGCGCTATGTCTACGGCGGCAGCACGATCTCCCAGCAGCTCGTGAAGAACCTGTTCCTCTCGCGGGAGAAGACGCTGTCCCGCAAGGCGGAGGAGGCGATCATCACCTGGTACATGGAGCAGCGCGTACCGAAGGAGCGCATCCTGGAGCTCTACCTGAACTGCATCGAGTACGGGCCGGAGATCTGGGGCATCACCCGGGCCGCGCGCCACTACTTCGACAAGCGGGCGCAGGACCTGACCCCGCTGGAGACCGCGTTCCTGATGGGCCTCAAGCCCTGCCCCAAGTGCGGCTACGCCCAATGGAAGGCCGGAGGCCTCGACGCCCGCTGGCAGCACCGCATGCAGCACATCATGACGCGGCTGCGGGACCGAGGGTGGATCACGAGCGACCAGTTCGAGGACAGCAAGCCGTTCCTGCCCGCCTTCTACTACCCGGGTCGCGGCCTCGTGCAGCTCACGGAGCCGCGGGTGGGCAAGTAGGTCTGAGGCTTCAGGGACAGAGCCCGAGGAGGAGCCCATGAGAGCGTGGTGGATCGCGGTGGGGGTGGCGACATCTTGGGGGGCGGGAGCCAGCGCCGGAGCGGAGCCCAAGCCGGTGCGTGTACTGGGCTTCCTGACCGAGCAGGCGGACAAGCAGTGCGTCGACGGCAGGGTGGAGTGGGTGAACCCCCACCCGGAGGTGGGCTTCACGCGGGTGGTGGGGAGCGACGTGGCGCTGGAGGCGCTCCAGAAGAGGGCGGTGAGCGTCACAGGGCGCGAGGCCCAAGACACTGCGGCGCCCCTGAAATACGATCCCGAGTGCCCCATGATGCAGATGCGCAGCGACTGGGTGGAGGGGCGGGACGGCATCCGCGTGGAGCGGGTCGGTCGCGGGCTGGCGGCCATGCACGTGACGGCGGCGGCGGCCTGGGACGGGCTCACCGCGAAGGTGCAGAAGGGCGCGCTGGTCGTGACCCTGAAGGAGGACCTGGGCGCCCCCGTGTCGGTGACCGTCCACTACGAGGGCTGCTACGGCAAGCCGGGCTCCACGGCGCGGACCCTGGCGGCGAAGCCTGGCAAGGCGCTGCGCTTCCCGCTCGCCGATGACGAGCGCTACGACAGGCCGCGCAAGGGCATGGAGGAGGGCATCGCGCGCCACGTTCCGGTGTCCATCACGCTGTCCGGGGACGTGCCAGGGCTCGTGCTCGCCCTCGATCTGCCGCTCTGGGCCCTCGGGGTCTCGGTGGAGTGCCCGAAGAGGTAGCCTCATGGCGTGGCTGGACGCCGCGGTCGATCTATTGAGCGGCATGTCGTGGCTCGAGGCCGCAGGGGCCTTGACAGGCCTCCTGTGCGTGTGGCTCACCACGCGGCAGAGCCTCTGGTGCTGGCCGATGGGGATCCTGAACGCCGCGCTCTTCCTGGCGCTGTTCATGGAGGTGAGGCTCTACGCGGACGCCGGCCTCCAGGTGGTCTACGTGGCGCTGTCCATCTACGGGTGGTGGCGCTGGCTCCACCCGGGGGAGCAACGGGCGGCGCTCCCGGTGACCCGGATCACGCCGCGGCTCGCGGCACTGCTGGGCACCCTGACGGTGACGACGGCGGCCGTCATGGGCGCGGCGCTGGTGCGATGGACCGACGCTTCGCTTCCCTATTGGGACGCCACCACCACCGCGCTCTCCCTGACGGCGCAGTACCTGCTCGCGCGCAAGGTCCTGGAGAGCTGGGCCCTCTGGATCGCCGTGGACGTCCTCTCGGTGGGTATCTACCTGGCCAAGGACCTGGCGCTCACCGCGGGCCTGTACGTCATCTTCCTCTGCCTCGCGGCCCGCGGCCTGTACGCGTGGCGCCGCAGCATGGGCGGCGGGGCGGGCCTGGCGCGACGGACCTCGTGAGGGTCACGTCCGGTGTGACCGCGTGGCCAGGCGCCTTGCCGCCGCCACGCCGGAGGGGAGCAGCCACGCGACCAGGAGCGCCACGAGGCCCCCGGCGGAGAGGGCGGCCCCCACCCGCAGGCTGAGGGGACGATACCGCAGCTCGACGCGGTGCTCGCCCGCGGACAGGAGGATCGCCCGACCCGCCCCATCGGCCGGGAGGATCGGCGCGGAGAGGTCATCGACGCGGGCCTCCCACCCGGGGAATGGGAGGTCCGGCACGACGAGGAGCGCTGCCTGTGGGACGACTGCCTCCACGACGATCCTCTCCGGGTCGTCGACGAGGACCCGGACGGGGCCCAGTGTGGGGCCCACGTCGCCAGAGGAGTCGCCGGCGCAGGGGAGCCCCTCTCCCTCCACTGCGATGACGTGGCGGGGGAGCTCCAGGGCCGCCGCCAGGGCCTCCTCGGTACCCGGGACGGACACCGCGCACCCGGCCAGCGCGACCCGGGTGGGCGCCATGCGAGCGGTGGCGGGCGACTCCGCCGAGGGCAGGACGTCCTCTGGCGACAAGCCGAAGCGCAGGCCCAGGTCGGGGCGGGACGGGGCGCGGACAGGCCACAGGAGCCCGAGGTCCATCCAGGCGCCCGCCGGGTCTCCCGTGTCGAGCGCTCTGACGAGCAGCGCCGCTCGCCACGTGAGGGCCGGCTCGTATCCCCCCAGGTTCCGCCACCCTTCGACCATGCCCAGGTTCCAGCCCCCCTCGCCGACGAGTCGCCGTCCCGCCCCGGGCACCAGCGAGGTGGGGCGCGGCGCACCGAGCTCCTCGACGGGGCTCCCGCGGAGAGGATCCTCGGCGCTCGCGATCAGCGGCGCAGCGGCGCAGAGGGCTGCGACGACGACCGCGGCCATCGGGGGAAGGCGGCGCAGCGCCAGGGCCGCGGCCGCGACGGCGGCGGCGAGCAGCGTGGGGACCGCGAGCCGGGTCTCCACCCACGCCCCCAGCGCGACGACCAGCGCCATGACCGTCGTGAGCGCCGCGGCAGCCGTCGTGCGGGCGGACCCGCCCCGCGCGACGAGGGCCAGGCCGAGCGCAGCGAGCAGCGGCAGGATGATGGCCGGGCCGACCAGCAGGCGGGCCGGCACTCTCAGGAGGTGGAACCCCGGCAGGTTGCCGAGCACGGGCGCCAGCGGAGCCGACGCCAGGAGCACGAGGAGCAGCACGCCGGCCCAGAGCACCCGGGCGGCCCCCCGGTGGGGCCCGACGAGGGCGGGCATCACCGCCAGCGCGACGATGGGGGCACCGACGAAGCCGTCCAGCTCCCAGAAGCCGTGGGGCTGGACCGTGCGGACCCAGTGGGGAAGGAGCAGCCCAGGGAGGTGCTCCCAGCGAAGTGAGAACAGCTCGGCGATGCCCTCGAGCGGCTGATGCGCACGAGCCGCGTGGGCCGCGAGTTCCAGGGATGGGACTGCCTGCGCCCCTGCCAGCGCCAGGCCGATGAGCCCCCACCCGGCGACGCGACGGACCGCTCCTCGCGCGAGGGGCACGGTGGTCCAGAGGAAGATGGCCACGGGCGCGAACAGGGGCGCGAGCTGCATCCCGCCGGCGGTGATCGCCAACGCCATCGAGACCGCCATCGCAGCGCCCGACCCACGGGACGCCCGCGCCACGACGCCGATGCCGGCCGCGAGCACGAGCACGAGCCACGGCAGCGCGTGGAGCAGGCTCAGGTGGCCTCCGGCGAGCCGGCCCATGGAGAAGCCCGAGAGCGCGACGCCAAGGCCGGCCAGCGCCGCCCCGATGGGGGCCGACTCCCCGCGCGCCTGGAGCCACCGGGTCGCCAGGGCGTACCCCGCCACGGCCAGCAGCCACAGGTGCAGGAGTAGCCCCAGCTCGATCCAGGCGGTCACGCCGAGGGCCGGCAGAACGGCGAGCTGTGGCGGGTAGAGCACGCCGGACTGCCCCGACGCGAGCTCCGGCTGGCCTGTGAACACGTGCGGGTTCCAGAGGGGGAGCCGCCCGTCGAGCAGCGCGTCGCGGACGAAGGCGTAGTGGGGGGCGAAGTACCGCCGGATGTCGTCGTTGGGCCCGCCGTAGGTCCGGGCGTCGCCGAGCGCTCCCCAGCCGGCCCACAGCAACAGGAGGGCCGCTCCCGCGCCAAAGGCGAGCACGTGGAGGGCCGGCCCTCCCCTGCGCCACGTAGACGCCCTCGCGGCCTCGCCGGTGGTCTCCTCGGTCACCCTCTCTCCTCTCCGGTCGTGGACCCGAATGGTCGCACCCCGCCTTTGCAGCCGAAGCACGATACTGACCTACCCGACGCCCGAATGCACCTCCGTGGAGCACGACGTCCACGCCCGCCGCCGGCGCCGCCAATCCCGACCAGGTCTGACTGCATGGTCCTCCCTGGGACGCTCCGGGACGTCCATCCGATGGCCAAGGCGTGCGGCTTCCTTCTCGGGAGGGAGGCCTCGCTGCGGGGGACGACAGCATCTCGTGCCCCGTATCGCGCTGACCTCGGGAGCAGAGCATCCACCAACCGCGGGCATCCAGCATGAACGACGCGGGGAGCCCGCGCATGACGGTACGAGCCGCGACACACGCCGGTCGCCATGCCCGCAGCCCGCACCGGAGGTCTCCGCACCGCTGCGCCAGGCTCCCGCCTGCGCTCGGCCTCCGACTCCGCGGGCGCCAGACCGGGCGACAGTCGCGCACCGCACCCCTGATTGACACGCCCCACCACGGCCGTATGCTGCCGGAACCCCCAGAACTTCCACGTCCCACGCAGCAGGAGCCGTGATGCCAACCGCGCCCGCCCAGACCCGAGGAGTGGCCCTCGTGACGGGCGCGGCCAGCGGCTTTGGCCTCCTCACCTGCCTCGATCTGGCGCGCGCCGAACTCCATGTGCGCTCGACCTTCGATGTGGCGGCCCCCGACGTGACAAACGTAGCAGGCGCAGAGTGACCACGTGATGATCGCCGCAGAGCTCCGTGTGATCGTGCGTCCCCGCGCCACCTATGAGGCGCTCGCCGCCACCCTCCCTGCGCCGACCCTCTGGGTGGCGGCGCGCCGCCCGCTCCTCCTGCTGCTGGTCATCGGCTGCTTCATCTCGCTGACGACGGCGGAGCGCCTGGTCGCCTTCCACGTCGCCACGACGATGCTCTCGTGGTCCTTCGGCCCCCTGGCGCAGGCGCTGGCGCTGGCCGTGGCGCTGCGCCTGGTCGCACGCCAGGTACGGCTCGCCCACGCCCTCGACCTGCTGATGGTCGGCGCGAGCCCGTGGGTGCTCCTGCTGCTCGCGACGTCGGGAGTCTTCCTGTTCGCCCCCGACCTGCTCGCCACCTTCCGAGCGCTGCTCTCCGCCGGCGTGCTGCAGGCCGCGGTCCTGCTCGCCCTGGTGTGGTCCGTCGCGCTCACGTGGGCCTGTCTCCGCCACGGGCTGGCCTTGGCGCCTGGTCGCGCCACCGCGGCGCTCTGCGTGTACTACACACTCTACCTTGGCGTCTTCGTCGCGTGGCTGCTCGGCACGCACCAGCTCGCCCCGCTCCTGGTGTCCGCGTGAGCTGGCCCGCTCGGCTCGCGTGGGCGGCGCTCGCCGTGGGGCTCCTCGCGGGGTCTCTCGGCGACCCGACGCCGCCGACTCCCGTCGTGGAGCGTCTGGGTCGGCGGGTCCTCCAGGTGGACCTGCACGCCCACACCCGGTTCAGCGATGGCGTCGTCTCCCCCGTGGACCTGGTCCCCATCGCACGTCGCGCGGGCCTGGACGCCTTTGCCGTGACGGAGCACAACCTGGTCTTCCCCGCGCTCGTCGCCCGCTGGTACTCGGAGCTCGTCGGCGGCCCCATCGTGCTGGTGGGCGAGGAGATCACCACCCGCGCCGTGCACGTCATCGCGCTGGGCATCGAGGAGCGCATCCCTTGGGATCAGCCGCTCCCCGACGTCATCGAGGCCATCCACCGCCAGGGCGGCGTCGCCATCGGCGCCCACCCCTTCGGCCGCTTCGGCAGGGCGCTGGCGCCCGTGCGAGACCGGCTCGACGCCGTGGAGGTCGTCCACCCGCTGGCGTGGGTCGAGCCGGGGGAGAACGGCCGCGCCCAGGAGATGCGCTCCTTCTACGAGCAGGCGCGCGCCGACGGCTACTCCTTGGCCGCCGTCGGCTCGTCGGACTACCACGCCTTCGGGGTCATGGGCCTCGTGCGGGTCTGGGTCGCGGTCGACGAGGTGAGCGCACGCGGGATCGTCGAGGGCATCCGGGAAGGGCGCACGGCCGTCCGCGACGTGGATGGGCGGTGGTGGGGCTCGCCGGACCTCGTCGCGACCATGGAGCGCGACCCGCCTGCGATCCCGAGCTTCGCGCCAGGCCCTGTCGAGCAGGTCTTCGCGGTGCTCGGTTGGCTCGGGCTCGTCGGCATCGTCGTGTTCGGCGCGGGCCGCGCGAGCTGTGGTGTGCCGGGGACGCCAGGCTGAGCGCACCCTCGGCTCCGCCCCCCCTTGACCCCCCTGCGACACCCGATGCACCATACGCCCATTGACATGGAGCTGACCCCGACCCGTGGAGCGCGGGCCCCCGGCCGACCGCCGGGACGGACGTGCTCGGCGAGAGGAGGACCCATGAGCCGCTTCGTGAGAGCCTGTGCAGTCCTCGTCGCGATAATCGGGACGACGGCAGAGGCGTCGCCGGACCGGACGCTCAGCCTGCAAGGCAGCGTCTACACCTCGGGGGGGACACCCGCCAACGGCACCTTCGATCTCGCCTTCCACCTCTACCCCGCGGAGACCGGCGGCGCCGCCGCATACTCGCAGGCGCTCGCCGGCGTCGCGGTGGTCCAGGGTCTCTTCGACGTGGAGCTCGGGCCCGTCCCGGCGGGGGTGTTCGAGTCGGCGAGCGCGCTCTGGCTGGAGACGGTGGTCGATGGCCAGGCCCTGCCACGTCGCCCCGTGCGCCCCGTAGCCTGGTCCATCGCCGCGTCGCAGGCGGCCACGGCGCTCGTCAGCGCTGACCTGCAGTGCTCGGGCTGCGTGTCGAGCGAGGAGGTGGCCTTCGGCTATGCGGGCTCATCATCAAAAGGCGGTCCGGCCCAGGACCTCGACTGCGTGGGCTGCGTCTCGGCGAGCGAGCTGGGCGCATCCAGCGTGGCGACGAGCCACCTCCAGGACCAGGCGGTCACCGCGGACAAGGTCTCCTTCGGCTTCGCGGCGTCCGCGACCAAGGGCGGCGCGGCCACGGGCCTCGCATGCTCGGGCTGCGTGAGCGGAACGGCGCTGGCCTCCAATCTGACGCTCTCCGGGACCCTCTCGGTGCCCGGGTCCGTCAGCGCGTGCACCGCCAACGCCGCGGGCTGCGGCGTCCAGGTCTCGGAGAGCGGCCTCTACGACAAGAACGACGGCTGGCTCCACGTGGCCGTCCCAAGCGGGCTCCGGGTGCGCAACCTGGCCGACTCGTCGCACATGCCCCTCGCCTTCGGCGGCGGGACGTCGGCGGGAACGCTGGCGGTCACCGGCGACCTCACGGCGACGGGCAGCCTGGGCGTGCGCAAGGCGTCGCCCGGGGCGCCCCTCCACGTGGCGGGCCCCGTCGCGTACCAGAGCAAGGCCGCCATCTTCGAAGGGAGCGCCATCATCCTGCCCGGCGCCGGGGTGTCGCCCTTCACGGCGCCCGACAACGTCGCCCTGCAGGTGATCCCGTACTTCGGCACGTCCAGCCAGGCCTATGGCGCGGGGACGGCCATCCGCCTGAGCCCCTGGTCGTCGGGCGACGCGGTCTCGCTCAAGTTCTCGGACTGGACCGAGACGGGCTCGAACACCATGCAGATCTCGCGGGTGACGGACAGCGGCCGCCCGCGCCTGAGCATCGGGCGCAGCGACGCCGAGCAGCTCACGGTGGTGACGAGCAGCGGCAACGTCGGCGTCGGCACCAACGACCCGCAAGCGAAGCTGGCCGTGGCGGGCGGCATTCAGGTGGGCCTCGACGGGGGCGCCTGCACCGAGGCTCGGGCGGGCACCATCCGGTGGACGGGGACGGCCTTCGAGGGGTGCGACGGCACCGCCTGGCAGCCGCTCTCCCAGGCGGGCGCCGCCGGGCCCTACGGGAGCGGCACCGACGGAGCGCTCGTCGTGACGGGGGCGGTCACCCTCGGGCCGGCCAGGGCGGGAGCAGCGGGGACCAGCGGCGGCACGGCCGTGACCGTCACCTCCGGCGCCGGGTTCGAGGCGGGGCAGCGGGCCGTCATGCACCAGACCCTGGGCGCTGAGGCCGGCCGGTGGGAGCTCGTGCGCATCAAGGCGGTGTCAGGCACGACGGTGACCCTCGCAGATCCCCTGGTCAACACCTACTCGAACGCGGGCTCCGACCGGGCGCAGCTCGTGGTCGCGGGGCAGCACACGGACATCACCGTGTCATCGGGCGGCGTCCTCACGGCGCCGGCCTGGGACGGGACGAGCGGGGGAATCCTGGCCCTCTACGCCACGGGGACGTTCACGGTGCAAAGCGGAGGTCAGGTCCACATGACCGGCAGGGGCTACCGGGGCGGGAGCGCCGGCAGCACGGGCGGCGGAGGCGGCGGCGGTGGCGAGACGTGGAACGGCTTCGGGTCGTCCGGCGGCAGCCAGCAGAGCTGCACCCGGGGCGCGGGGGGCGGCTCTGGAGACAATGGCTGCGGGGTGGTGGCGGGAGCGACGGGCGCCGGCGGAGGCGGCGGGGACAGCACTGTCAACGACGACGACGGCGCGGGCGGCGGTGGCGGAGGGGGCCACGCGGGCGGCGGAGGCGGTGGAGCAGCAGGCGGAGGGTGCGGCGGCAACGGGAGCGGCGGCGGCGGCGCCGGTGGCAGCACCGGCCAGAGCGCTGGCGGCGGCGGAGGGAGCACCTGCCCTGGCGGCAATGGTGGCGGCCCCGGGTCGGCGGGCGGCGGGTCTCCGGCGGGCGCGGCCGGCAGCGGCGGGACGGGCGGCGGTGGCGGGGGCAGCAACGGCAACAACTACGGCGGCGGCGGCGGCGGCGGCGGCGGCATCTTCGGGGACGCGGCGCTCGCCCGCGCATACTTCGGTGGCGGGGGCGCGGGCGGCGGGGGCTCGGCGTTCGGTGTCGCCGGCGGCGCGGGCGGCGCGGGCGGCGGCCTGATCGTCGTCACGGCACCGACGATCAGCGTCGGTGGTACCGTCGCGGCCAACGGAAGCAACGGAGTCAACCCGGGCGGCGCCTACCGGGGAGGCTGCGGCGGGAGCGGAGCTGGCGGCTCCATCATGCTGCGCACGAAGGCCATCGGCGGCAGCGGCGCGCTCCAGGCCAACGGCGGCGCGACCATCAACCCGAGCGGCGGCCTGGTCGCGGCCGGCGGTGGCGGCGGTGGTGCCGGCCGCGTCCGCGCCGAGATCCAGTCCGGCTCCGTCCCCTCCTCCAGTCCCCCCGCGACCGTGGGGACCTTCGTACCCTGAACCGGAGACACTCATGACCCTTGCTGCCTGGTGCATCCTCGTCGCCGCCGCGCTGCCCTACCTGTGGGTGCTGCTGGCCAAGTCCGTCCCCAACTACGACAACAGGACCCCGCGGGAGGGGCTCGAGCGGGCCCAGGGGTGGCGCAAGCGTGCCAACTGGGCCCAGCTCAACGCCTTCGAGGCGTTCCCGCCATTCGCAGCCGGCGTGATCGTCGCCCAGATGGCGCATGCGCCGCAGGGCCGCGTGGACCTGCTCGCGGCGTCCTTCATCGGGCTCCGCATCCTGCACGGGGTCTTCTACGTGGCCGACAAAGCGCAGCTGCGGTCGCTGGTCTGGTTCTTGGGCCTCGCCTGCGTGGTGACGCTGTTCGTGACGGCGGCGGGGTACTAGTACATCGTCCGGCAAGTTCCTTGATTATTGGACGGCCGCTTCATCCCCTCCAGGCGTCCCGACCAGGCTTGAAATACGCCTCGGTATTCCTGCGCCTGGCCGGAACACCTGGCGGGGCGATTCGACCCTCGAATAACGCAAGGAACTTACCGGACGATGTACTAGGGAGTCAGGGTCATCGACGATGGCCCAGCCGGGCGCGAGTAGAGGAAGGCGTCCACCTGGAAGGCGCACGACCTGCTGGCGGAGGTCTTCTGCTGGCACACCAGATCGAGGACGATGGGCGCCTTCTGGGGGGTGCACCCGAGGAGCACGTAGTCGTCGGTGATCGGTGTGCCGGGCGGCAGATCGCAGATGTGCTTGACCTGGGTCACGTCGATGGGGTCGCCCAGGCCCCCCTGCACCGCGGAGCGCAAGGTGGTGCCACTGCAGCCGGTCAGGACCAACAGGACGACGAAGAGAGCGCGCATCGCTGAACCTCCGGGGTGCGCGGGTGTGGCGCATCCTACCGCATCGGCAACGGTCGCGCCGCATGGAAACTGGAGCGAGCCCCTTCGCCTTGACTCGCGGCCACCACGGCGACAGGATCCCCGGCGCTCGACGGCTCCCCCGGGGTGAACCGGCACCCCGCGGCTGTCATTGCCCACCACCGGCCTCGGAACGGTCCATGAAGCTCCACCTGCACCTCCCCCTCGTGGCCGCGCTCGTCGCGGCGTTGGCCTCCTGCGAGCCTCCCCCCGAGGCGGACGGGAACGATCCTTCCGCCCAGCCCATCGTCAATGGCCAGACCGAGACGGGGTGGACCGCCGTCGGCGCGCTGACCATGACGTATCCCGGCTACGGCTACGCGGGGAGCTTCTGCACGGGCACCCTGATCGCACCCCAGTGGGTCCTGACGGCCGCCCACTGTCTGGTGGAGCATGAGGGGAAGACCATCTCGCCCCAGGTGACGAAGTTCATGGTGGGCACCAACGCCAACCCGGCCAACTTCGGTAACGGCCCGATCTCGGGCACCCTCTACCAGGCGGACGCCTTCATCCTGCACCCGAACTACAAGCCGAACGCGAGCTTCGAGCAGAACGACATCGGCCTCGTCCACCTGACGAAGGCGGTCACAGGCGTGACACCGGTGGCGCTCAACACGACGGTCCTCAAGAGCTCGTGGATCGGCAAGGTCCTCTTCTACGTGGGCTTCGGCGTCACCGACGGCATCAACCAGGGGGGCAGCGGGGTCAAGCGCTCCGCGTCCATGGCGATCAGCGACTACTACAACACGGAGTACTACAGCGAGTACAAGGGTCAGGGCATCTGCTTCGGCGACTCCGGGGGACCGGGTCTGTCGCAGGAGGGCGGCCAGTGGGTCGTCGTGGGGGTCAACTCCGCCGTGGGCGGCAACCAGACCGACCCGTGCAAAGGTACGTACATCGACACGCGGGTCGACGCCTTCGCCACCTGGATCTCCGGCAAGATCAGCCAACCGCTGCCGAGCTGCAAGACCAACGCGGGCATGTGCTTCTGCGCCCAGGCGTGCAAGGCGGACGGCAAGTGCGACAACACGCTCTGCCAGACCAAGACCTGCGAGCAGGCTTATGACTGCCTCGCGTCCTGCCCCACGACCAACGCCGCCTGCCAGGTGGACTGCTACCAGACGGGCACGAGCACGGCTCAGGCCCAGATGGACGCGCTGTTCGCGTGCGCGACCAACAAGTGCGGCTCGGTGCCCGACAGCCAGTACCAGACCTGCATGCAGAACAACTGCGCGGCGCAGATCGAGGCGTGCTTCCCCATCCCGACGGGCAACCTGACCTGCGAGCAGGTCTACGACTGCCTGGGGGACTGCGGGCAGAACCAGCAGTGCTCCGCAGACTGCTTCGGGAGCGGGACCAAGACCGCCCAGGATCAGCTCACCGCGATGCTCGACTGCTGGGACAAGCAGTGCGGCAGCCTCACGGACCCGGCGGCGTACTCCTCCTGCGTCTACTCCAAGTGCGCGACGCAGATCGACAAGTGCATGCCCCCCGCCAACTGCCCGATCACGGGCGGCGGCTGCCCCAAGGGCGAGGCCTGCTACCCGACGAGCGGCGGGGCGATGGACTGCTTCACGAGCAACGGCAAGGCGCTGGACGCCACGTGCAACGCCTCGCTGACCACCGCGCTCGACTGCGGCGACGGCCTGATCTGCATCAACACGGGCACCTTCAAGACCCAGTGCAGGAAGCTGTGCACCTCGGACGGCCACTGCCCCGTCGGGGAGGCGTGCGACAAGCCCGTGTTCACGAACAACCAGACGGTGGGGGTGTGCAAGTGCATCGACGGGGACAAGGACGGCGTGTGCAAGGCGGACGACTGCAACGACGGGGACGCGAAGATCAGCCCGACCAAGAAGGAGGTCTGCGGCAACGGCGTGGACGACGACTGCGACGGAGCGACGGACGAGGACTGCGACTGCACGGACGCCGACGGGGACGGCTACTGCGAGGCCGACGACTGCCACGACGGTGACGCCGCCATCCATCCCGGCGCCACGGAGAAGTGCGGCGACAACCGGGACAACGACTGTGACGGTCAGAAGGACGAGGGCTGCGACGCCTGTACGGACGCGGACGGGGACGGCTACTGCGTCGAGGACGACTGCAACGACGGCGACCCGAAGGTGCACCCCGACGCGGCGGAGGTCTGCGAGAACGGCCGCGACGACGACTGCAACGGCACGGCGGACGACGGCTGCGGCGCGTGTGTGGACGGCGACGGCGACGGCGCGTGTCTACCGGACGACTGCGACGACACGAAGGCCGCCGTGTACCCGGGGGCGACGGAGATCTGCGACAACGGGCGCGACGACGACTGCGACGGTGCGATCGACGAGGGGTGTGGTGGGGGCGGGGGCGGTGGTGACGACGCCGGAGGCGGTGGTGGGGGCGGGGGCGGTGGTGACGACGCCGGAGGCGGTGGTGGTGCCGGTGGTGGTGCCGGTGGTGGTGCCGGTGGTGGTGCCGGTGGTGGTGGTGCAGGCGGGGGGGCGGGTGGCGCCGGTGGTGGCAGCGGGACGGACGCCGGCGGAGCGGGCGGCTCGGGCCAGGGCGCCAACCAGCCGGTCATCTACGACCAGGGCACGACGTCCGGCGGATGCACGTCCACGCGGTCTGGCGCCGCTGGCCCATGGCTGGCGCTGACCCTCGCGGCGATTGCCTTTGCGACCCGTCGCCGCGCCTGGTCCCTGCGTCGGCGCTCCGGCGCTCAGAGCTGACGGGTGAAGGTCGCCCTGCCCATGCTGGTTGTCCTGGGAGTGGCCTGCACCGATCCCGACGGCGCCGCTCACCACACCGACACCAACGCAGCGCCTCAAGGGGACACCCCCACGGTCGAGGCGGACACCACCGGGTCCGACGCGCCCACAGGCGCAAGCGACGTGCAGCCAGGCTCGGACGACACGACGCTGGTCACGCTGACGGAGGACCGGGAGCCCTGCGCGGACCGCAACCCGCTTCGCAACGCCTACTTCGGTGACCTCCACGTCCACACGGCGTACTCCTTCGACGCCTCGCGCTACGACGTCCGCACGACCCCGGCGCAGGCCTACGCCTTCGCGCGGGGCGAGTCCGTCTGGCTCCCCCCGCTGGGCCCGGACGGCAAGGGGACCCGGGAGGTGCGGCTCCGGCGCCCCTTGGACTTCGCGGCGGTCACGGACCACGCGGAGCTGATGGCGGAGACGTCGCTGTGCGCCGGCGACGGCCCGGCGGCAGACTCGGCCATGTGCAAGAGCTACACGGGCGTCGGCGGAGTCCCGACCCTGGGCATCCGCCTGTCCAAGCCAGCCCCCTCCCACCCCGCCGGCATCTGTGGAGAGGACGGGGCCCTCTGCGCAGCCGAGGCGAGCACCATCTGGCAGGAGCTTCAAGACGCGGCCGAGGACTTCTACGACCGGACAGCGGCCTGCACCTTCACGACCTTCGTGGGCTACGAGTACTCGGGCTCGCCCTACGTGAGCAACATCCACCGCAACGTGATCTTCAGGAACGCGGCCGTGCCGGCCCTGCCCGTCCACTACTTCGACGAGCCCGAGCCGCGTGGCCTGTGGGCCGCCCTACGGGGCGCCTGCCTGGAGGCCGCGACGGGGTGCGACGTGCTGGCGATTCCCCACAACTCCAACTGGAGCAACGGGCGCATGTTCGCCATCGAGTACGGCCAGGCGCAGACCCTCGCTGAGCAGGGGGCCGCCGCAGCGGAGCGTGTCGCCATGGAGCCGCTCGTCGAGGTCTTCCAGCACAAGGGCGACTCGGAGTGCAGCCCCGGCCTCGCGAGCCCGCTCGGCCCCCCCGACGAGCTGTGCACCTTCGAGAAGCTCCGCAAGCCGCCCTTCGAGGACTGCGGCGACGGTGTCGGCGAGGGCGGCATGGTCAACCTGGGGTGCGTCTCCCGCCTCGACTTCGTGCGCACCACGCTGGTCGAGGGCCTCCGCGAGGAGGCGCGCATCGGCGCCAACCCCTACAAGCTCGGCCTCATCGGGAGCACGGACACCCACAACGGCACCCCCGGAGCGGTTGATGAGCCAGGCTTCCCCGGCCACGTGGGCCTGGAGGACGACACGCCGGAGAAGCGCCTCGGCGTCGGTGGGCTCCTTCCCGGCGGCATCATGAACACCCCCGGCGGGCTGGCCGGCGTCTGGGCGGTGGAGAAGTCCAGGGATGCGATCTTCGAGGCGCTGCGGCGCCGCGAGGTCTTCGCGACCAGCGGGCCGCGCATCACGGTGCGCTTCTTCGGCGGGAGCTACCCGGCAGACCTGTGCGACGATCCGGACCTGGTGGAGAAGGGCTACGCCAGCGGCGTTCCCATGGGCGGCGACCTGCCGGCGACGGACGCCCCGCGCTTCGTCGTGCTGGCGCAGCGCGATCCGGGCACCCCGGACCTGCCAGGGGTGCAGCTCCAGCGAGTCCAGATCGTCAAGGGGTGGGTGGACGCAGATGGCGCGGGCCACGAGCAGGTGTGGGACGTGGCGGGCGACCCGACGAACGGGGCCTCGGTGGACCCGGCCACCTGCGCCCCTGTCGGCGCAGGCGCCGACTCCCTCTGCGCGGTGTGGGAAGACCCCACCTTCGACCCCGCTCAGCGCGCTCTTTGGTACGTGCGGGTCATCGAGAACCCGAGCTGCCGCTACAACGCCTGGGAGTGCCTGTCCCTCCCCGAGCCGGAGCGCCCGGCGGCCTGCACGGACCCTGCCGTAACGAAGACGACGCAGGAGCGCGCCTGGACGTCGCCGATCTGGTACACGCCACAGTGAGCCTCACGCCCTGCGCAGCGACACGGTGAGCGTGATCCGGAGCGGTGCGAGGGCCTCCACGCGGTCCAGGACCAGGTGCCAGAGCGCCGCGAGCTGGTGGATGACCGGCAGTGGCCAGGTGTAGGTGGGCCAGTCGACGCCCGTGGAGAGCTCCTCCACCTCGAAGCCCGTGTCCGCTGCGATCTGCCGGATCTTCCCGATGGTGTTCATGTGGAACACCGTGGGGTACGGGTCCCGCTTGCCCCCCGAGCCTCCCCGCCTCATCAGCCCCAGATACCAGACGTGGAACTGCATCGGCGTGAGGTGCGTCGCCAGCCCCGAGTAGGACAGGAGGTTGGGCGTGGTGAACACCACCCGGCCGCCCGGCCGCAGCAGCCGGTGCGCCTCGCGCAGCACGGCGGCGGGATCATCCAGGTGCTCCACGACGTGCTCCAGCACCACCGTGTCCGCGCATCCACTCGGCAGCGGCACCGCCTCCCCATAGGCGACGATGCGGTTGGGGCACGGGTTCCGCGCGAGGGCCTCGGCGTCGGGGTCCACGGCGTAGACGGTCTTGCCCTGGAGCGGCACCCGGCACACCTGGTCGAAGCCAAGGGGCCCGCAGCCCAGATGAATGATGGCGTCGGAGTCCATCACCGCCCGATCCACCATGCGGCCGTAGACCTCCAAGTAGTGGGGCCGGGTCGCCAGGCGGCGGTAGAGCGTGTTGGTGGCGCCATTGAGGCGCGCGATGAGGGGGCGCAGCTTCATGAACACCTCCGGGCGGGCGATGATAGCGGGACCGCGTCGCCAGGGACAGCGCCGGCGGTCACTTCAGTGCGCCGATCACGGCGCTCATGCGCTCGTGGCGCTGCTCGACGGCCCACCGCAGCCGCGCGATCTCCGCGTCGAAGGAGAACCCCGGCTGCCACTTGGCCAGGTCCTTCATGGCCGCCGCACGGAGCTTGAAGGTCAGGGCAGAGATGCGCTCGCCGATGGCATCCGGGCGGAACGGACCGGCCAGGGCGTCCTCATACGCCGCAAGGTAGGACGACCGCCACGCGGGTATGGAGAACAGCCGCGGGGAGAAGCCGTCCGTGCCATGCCAGGCACCTGCGTCGGGCTCCAGCGGCTCGCCGTCCCAGTTGTTGCCCCAGGTCGCGTCCGCGTCCCACGCAATCAAGCGAAACGGGTGGGTGGGAGCGCCGTAGGACGCGGCCCTGTCGTGGTGGAGCAGGTAGTTCTTGGTGTAGGTGTCCTTGTTGTCGGCGTAGGTGTTGACGCGCTGCCAGCGGACGAAGTCCTCCAGGGACAGCCACGGCTCCACCTTGGCCGCGAAGGCCTCGGCGGTCGTCTCCGTCTTGCCGCAGGCGTCGAGGAGGGCGGCGAGGTCCCCCACGTCCCCCTCCTTCCCCAGCTCCTGATCATAGCCAGCCAGCGGATCGGCCTTGGGCTTCCAGTTGGCGTTGTGGTTCTCCGCCTTGTAGAGGCTCGCCTTGTCCTTCTCGAGGCCCTGCCGCTTCAGGTAGAGCTTGTCGATGCGCTCCACGAGCACGTAGAGGCCGAAGTAGCCGCCATTGACGTACAGCTCGGCGTGGCGCTCCCGGGGCGCCAGGCCGCCGGCCTCCCGCAGCAGGTCCATGGTCAGGGGGCCACGCATCCACGTGCGATCATTCCAGGACGCCTTGAGCACGAAGCGGCGCTGGCGCTCCACGCCGTCGCCGAACAGGTCCAGCTCGGAGCCAAAGTCGTCGTCGATGGAGAAGCGATACGACTTCTTTGGGACGGTGCGCGCGAAGCCTCCGTGCAGCTCCATCTCCGTGCCGGGAAAGGTCTGGCCGCCGACGGTCAGCTCCACCTCGATCTCATCCGTCCCGTTGGGGTCCGCGTGGAGGTGATCCCACGCCTTGGCCCCCACCTTCACGTCGATGCGCAGGAGCTTTGGCCCGTCGGGCGCCGTGGTGTCACCGGCGCCGCCGGTCGTGTCCGTCGGCCCACCCGAATCGCCCACGTCCAGCGCCCCCGCGTCGAAGGCGCCCACATCGGCCCACCCGGAGTCCGCGGGCTCGGGCGGCGACCCTCCGCAGGCCACGAGCAGCGCCAGGACGAACCATCTCACTTGCAGGCTCCGGGCCCCACGACGCCACAGGTCGGCCCCACCGTGACGCTCCCCTGGTGGACGCACCCACCCGGGCCCCCGCCCGGTATGCCGGCGCCGTTGTTCCCCACCCCGTCCCACGCGGGGGTGTCGACCATGGAGCAGGTGATCGAGGTCGCGCCCACCGGCGGCGCTCCTTGCTGGTCGTCCTCGAAGCGGACGTTGGTCGTGTTCCCCACGGCCACGGTGCGCTCGACGTGGAACGTCCCCTTCGCCTCCCAGTCGTAGTCGTCCCCCCACCGGAGCCCCACGCCGTTCCCCGTGACGAGGCACCCCACCACCGACACATCGGGCGCGCCGTAGCCACACTCGATGCCCTGCGCGCACCCCTTGACCACCGTGTCGATGACCTCCACCCGCCCGCCGGTGGAGGTCGCGATGCCCTCGTGGAAGAAGCCCTCGATCCACACCCGCTCGATGCGCACCTTGGCGCCGTTGTGGTCGATGGCGTCGTCCTCCCCCACCGCGAAGGTGGTGTCCCCGATGTGGCTCTGGGGGCCGCCCGTGTCCCCACCGCCCAGGTAGATGCCGTCATTGTCGTCGTCCGCCACCACCCCGTCCCCGTCGGGGATCTCCAGCACGTGGGAGCGCAAGAGGATCACCTCCGACGCCTTGTGCTCGCCGCCCGTGTCGCAGCGCGTGATCAGCACGCCGTCCAGGTGCACCTTGGCGCCGTCCGACCACAGCGCCTTTCCGGGGCTGTCGGCGATGCCGCCACCGGTCATGGTGAGCGAGCCCCCCACCACGCGCACGACCGGCTGCGACTTGGAGTGGCCCACCGCGCGCGACCCGTCGCCACCGCCGTCGATGAGCCAGGTGTGGGCCAGCGTCGCGTCACCCGGGACGTCCAGCTCCCCCCACGGCTCCGAGGCGCTGGTCAGCAGGACTGGGGCGTCCTCCGTACCCTCGGCGACCAGCTTGCCGTCGACCTTGAGACGCGCCTGGGGCTCCAGCAGCACCCGCGCGCCGGCCTCGATTGTCAGCGTCTCACCAGCCGGCACCACGACTTCGCCAGTAATGCGCACGTCCTGCTCCGGGCCCCACGCCAGGTCGCCCCCCGACAAGACGCCGGTCAGTGTGCGCGCGGGTCTGGCCACGGTGGGGACCGCGCGCTCACCGGCGAGCCCGTCGCCCGCGACGGCGATGGTCAGCTCGCCCTCGGATGGGGCCACCACCGGGAGGCTGCCGACGCCGCGGTAGATGGTGGCCTTGCGCGTCGTCCCCCCAACCACCACATCCACGGTGGCCGTGACCGGACCGAGCTCCCCCGCGGGGACCCGCAGCACCGCCGTGGCGGGCCGGCCGGGGACCAGCTCGTGGGGCAGCTCCACGGAGACCAGGACTGGCGGCGCGTCGGGCAGGACGTCGGTGGTGTCCACGGTCACGTCGAACGTGGGGCAGGTGGGGCAGCCGGCGTCGCCTGCATCGACGCTGCCGCTCCCCCCGTCGCCGGGAACGTCCGCCGCTCCGGCCTCGGGCGCACGGTCCCCCGCGTCATCGCACGCCAGGAGCAGCACGAGGGCGAGCGCGCGCCTCATCGGGAGGCCCTCCACACGACGATCTTCGCCTTCAGGTCCTTGCGGGAGGCCTCGGCCGCAGCGAGCATCTCCTCCGTCAGCGTGGTGACCACCTTCCGAAACCCGGCCTGGGTGCCCGCGTCCGGGTGGGACTGCTGGAGCTCGCCCATGGCCTTGGCGGTGGCGTCGGTGGCGACGACGGCGAAGAGCTGGTCCCGGATCTCCCCCATGGTCCAGGCCAGCTTGTCGGCCGGGTGGTCCGCCATGACCTGCTCCAGGTGCTGCACGAAACGCCCGTAGAGCGCCGGCGACCGGAGCACCGCCTCGTCGATCTTGCCCTCGGAGCAGTAGAGGATGCCCGCTGGGTCCTTGTAGGCGAACTTGCTGCCGTGGTGGCACGGGCTGAACAGGTCGTCGGGGTCCCAGTTGAGGATGCGGAAGTAGACGTGCCCCGCCTCCTCGGCTCCGTAGAAGTAGACCTCGTCCACGTAGTCGCCGTTGACCATGAAGGTCATGAACGCGAGCCAGCGCAGGTAGGCGTCCACGTCGAGCACCTCGCCGAGGCGCTGCTCCAGCTCGTCGAGGGGCGCCTTCTGGGCGATGTCCACCACCGCCTCATAGGCTGCGAGGGCCTTGGCGTTGCCCGCCTTCGCAAGCTTGACGTCCTCGGGCTGATCCTCCGGGTCGAAGCGGCGCCGGATGATTGCGGCCAGGTCCACGTGGTCCTGGACGAGGCCCTCGTCCGGCTGCTCCAGCAGCAGGTAGGCGCCCCGGTCCACGCCATCCTCCACGAGGCGCACGTAGCGCCACTGGAGGTTGAACACACCGAGGGGCGCAAGCAGCCGGGCCGCGAAGGTCTGGTTGAAGTAGCCCACGTCCTTGCACATGCTGATCAGATAGAACTTGTCGGTGGCGGCCCCGGGGGCGAGGCGCCGCTCGTCGCCGCCGTCCAGATTGACGTTGTAGTTGCGACGGTCGCAGCTCAACGAGGTGTGCCCCCGCAGGTGAGCCGTCGCGGCGATGGGACTCCCGGCGCCAAGGCGCACCGACGTCCGGAAGTCCTCCTTGCTGTTCGCCTGTTTGCGGGCCTGCCAGGCGGCGCGCTCCGTCGCCGTGAAGGACAGCTCGATGGTCGCCGGGAAGGGGTAGTCGTCCAGGGCTGCGGCCGCCGGGTCGCAGGGCTCTTCGGTCATGTGATCGATGGGCGCAGGGGCCTTCAGGGCACAGGGGGTCCCGTCGAGCTCCAGCGTGAGCACCTCGCCCTTCGCGGCCCCTGGGCACGCCCCGACCCGCACGATGCCGTAGCGGCGCGCGACGAGGTCGGCGGCAAGCGAGGCACCGTCCTCCCCCGGCAGGAGCCACGACGTCTGGATGGCAACGAGAGGCAGCGCGTCGGGGTCCCCGGCGTCCGCGTCCACGATCACCAGGTGCCGGCTTGGCGGGCCGTAGGCCCCCTCCGCCGCGACGAGCGCCTGCCTGATCCCGGAGAGCTGGGGGCCGGCGGGGGCGCTGCCGGCGGAGGGCGCGAGCGCCGCCAGGCGCGCGTCCAGGTGGGCCTTCTCGTCGGTGAGCTCGGCGAGGAGCGTCACGGGCACGGACGCTGCCCACAGGGCGACCCGCTCCCGCTCGGGGAGGGCCGCGACGAAGGCCCTCGCGGCGGCGACGCGGGCCGCGTGGGTCGCCGCGTCCGGCGACGGGACGACGATGACGCCGGTGATGCCGCCGGTCTGCCAGGCCTTCTTGATCACCGCCTCGTGCTCCCCACCAGGGCTCAAGAGGCGCGCGCTGATCGCCTCTCCCTCCGTGGCGGGCGCTCCCTCGGGCGTGCGCAGCTCCAGCGTGATCTGGAGCCCCCGCCCAGGCCACGGCGCCACACGCAGCACCCGCACGGTGCCGTCGTCGCAGCTCCCCGTCGGGACGAAGGGCGCCGCGTCCACGTCCGAGGGCAGCGCGTCGGGCGGCCCTGCGTCCGGCACGAAGGGGGTCGCGTCCAGGTCCACGGTTGACGTGTCAACCGTGGTCGCAGTGTCGTCGCTGCACGCGGTCAGGGCGACGAGGGCCGGCAGCAGCCACGAAGGCAGGTGTCTCAACGAAGACCTCACAGCGCCGGGCCACCCCGGGCGCCGGCAACGAGGCAGGGTAGCAGCGAGGGGGCGCCATCGCCAGGAAGGATGCTCCGCCTCAGTTCGCCCAGCTCGTGTTCAGGATGTAGGGGAAGGGCCCGAAGTCGGTGGCCTCGTCCTTCCCCCGCACCTCGATGAGGAAGATGCTGCCCCCGACGGCCGGGCAGCCTGTCGTGGTGTGGCACGTGATGGACTCGGCGGCCGCGCCACCCTTGGTGCTGCTCAGGGTGTCGATGTAGGTGCCGTCCGGCTTGAAGATGTGTACGTGGAGGTCATAGTCCTTCGCGAGCGCGCTCAGCGTCACCGCGATGATGGACCCGCTGAGCGTGTAGAGGTCCCGGTCACCGGGCTCGGAGATCAGCGCGCGCAGGCGGTGGGTCCAGCCCCCGCCGGAGCTGTATACGTCGCGCAGGGCGCGGATCTTGTACGCCCGCGACGCCAGGACCGGGTTGGGGCTCGACGCAGGCACGTAGGGCGCCTGACGCACGTCGTTGGGCTCGAAGGGGTCGAGGGCGCCGGTGTAGCCGTGGTTTCGGCCGAGGCCGTCCACGGTCCCGTAGTGGAGGATGCGCGCGTCGTCGTAGGTGCCGGCCCCGAGCGTGTAGCAGTTCACGGCGTTGTTGGACCCGCTCAGGAACAGCGCGTCGAGCTGGCCATCGCGGTTGAGGTCCGCGATGACGGGCGGGCTGGCGCCGAGCTTGACGGGGAAGCCGTCCATGACCGCGCCCGCCTTGCGGAGAGTGAGGCCCGCGCCCCCCTCGAAGACCTCGTAGATGCCGTCACCGTCCACGTCGGCGACGGGACCGGCGACGAGAGAGAGCGTGTTGATGGATGCGCCGGCAGAGTTGATGGGCGCCAGCATCGGGAACGAGGCCCCGAAGGCCCCCGTCTGCGGGTGGTCCGTCCCGTCCTTGCGCCACACATGGGGGCCGGCGGTCGCGAACGCCTGGAGCAGCTCCGTGCCGCCGGCGCCGTCGATGTTCGCCGCCACGGGCCACCGTCCCTCGCCCGCGTAGCCAAGCGGGTAGCCAGACACGGCGAACTGTGGCGCGCCCAGGTCGGCGCCTGTCGGGTCGTTCCACAGGGCGCCGCTCGCGCCGAACACGTACATGCGCCCCTTGCACGTGGATGGGCTCGACTGGCAGGTCCAGTTGCCGCTGCCGAGGGCAATCTCGGGGACGCCGTCGCCGACCAGGTCTGCCAACGTGGTCTGGGCCAGGTAGAAGCCGTCTCCGCCAACGGGGCTCAGCAGAATGTCCTGCTTGAGTGTCAGGTTGGCGTTGAGAAGCAGCAAGTGGTAGGGAGCAGACCCCGTGGGGATCACGTCGAGCACCCCGTCGTTGTCCACGTCGAAGACGCTGACGCCGTAGTAGGAGCCGATGCTGCCCGCGGAGATGGACGAGAGCAGCGCACCCGTCGTGCCGTGGAAGATGCGCAGCACGCCGCCGCCACCCACCACCACGTCCAGGGTGCCGTCGCCGTTCATGTCGGCGACCACCGGGTAGCTGTAGTTGACTGCGGCCGCCGCGCTCCACTTCTCGGCGCCCGTGTGCTCCAGGACGCGGACGGTTCCGCCTTGCTGGACGACCACCTCCAGGTCGTTGTCGTCGTCGAGCTGGGCCACGACGGGGTAGCCCGAGCTTCCGCCTGCTGTGACCGGCCAGCTCCCGGCACACTTCGTCGGGCAGTGGGCGTCGGCGACCGCCTGAGAGCAGTTGTTCAGGATTCCGTCACAGAGCTCGGGCGCCCCGGGGTAGGCGGTCGCGTTGGAGTCGTTGCAGTCGTCCTTCACCAGGGACAGACCCGCCGGCGGCGTGTCCCCCGCGCCGTCTCCATCCGTGTCGTACAGGCAGCGCAGCTCGGCGACTGCCTGGACCGCGCCGTGCCCGTCTCCGTCCAGGTCCTTGTAGACCGGCACCTTCTTGTTGGGGTCATTGGGGTCTGCCGGGTTCACCTCGTCGATGGCACCGTTGCAGTTGTCGTCGAGGTCGTTGCAGATCTCCTTGGCTCCCGGGTTGATGGCCGGGTTGAAGTCCACGCAGTCTCCGCCCTTGTCCGCATACCCGACGGGCTTCGTGCACGCCTCCTTCTGCGTGGAGCTCGCGCCGAAGCCGTCGCCGTCCTGGTCCAGATACCAGGTGGTGGTCACACCCTCGTCGATGCTGCCGTTGCAGTTGTTGTCCTTGCCATCGCACAACTCGGGATGGGCCGGATAGACTCCGCTGTCCCCGTCGTTGCAGTCTCCGGGCAGCACGGCCTGATAGTCTCCCGCGGGGAGACACAGGCACTTGGGCGGCAGATTGGCCCCGTAGCCGTCGCCGTCCCCATCGACGTAGTACTTGTCGCAGCCCGTGGCGCCTTCGTTGTCGACCGTACCGTCGCAGTCGTCGTCCACGGCGTTGCACGACTCCTTCGCGCTCGGCTTGACCGCCGGGTCCCCGTCGTCGCAGTCTCCGCCGACCTTCACGGAGTAGGGGGCGGTGGGGGCGCAGAGGCACTTGGAGTCTGCCGTGACCCCGTAGCCGTCCTGGTCGGCGTCCTTGAGCCAGGACTGACACCCCGTCGCGCCCTCCTCGTCGGTGAGGCCGTCACAGTCGTCGTCCTTGAGGTTCCCGCAGAGCTCCGGGGCACCCGGATTGACCGCCGGGTCCGCGTCGTTGCAGTCTCCGTCCGTGATCGCAGACCACTGTCCGTCCGCCTTGCAGAGACACTTCGAGGAGCCGGTGCCGTACTTGTCTCCATCGCCGTCCTTGAAGAACGCGATGCAGGCCGGGTCCGCCGCGCCGTCCTCGTCGATGCTGCCGTCGCAGTCGTCGTCGATGCCGTTGCACAGCTCCGCCGCGCCGCCGTTGATCGTCGGGTCTCCGTCATTGCAGTCCCCGCCCTGCTTGACCGTGTGCGTCGCGCTCGCGCCGCACAGACAGAGGCCGGTGCCCGCTGCGCCATAGTTGTCTCCGTCGCCGTCGATGTACCAGACCTGGCAGCCGCCGGCCCCGACCTCGTCCACCTGGCCGTCGCAGTCGTCATCGACGCCATTGCACGTCTCAGCCACGCCGGGATTGACCGTCTTGGCCGCGTCGTCGCAGTCTCCTGCCACGCTCGACGTGAACGGCGCCGCGGCCTTGCAGAGACAGGCCGGATCCCCAGCGCCATACCCGTCCGCGTCCGTGTCCGCATAGTAGGGCTTGCACCCGCCCGCGTCCTGCTCGTCGGTCTCTCCGTCGCAGTCGTCGTCCACGCCGTTGCACAGCTCCGCGGCCCCGGGGAACACGGTCGCGTTGGCGTCATTGCAGTCTCCCCCGAGCAGCGCGGTGTGCTTGCCCGACGGGGCGCACAGGCACTTGACGTTTGCGTCATTGCCAAACCCGTCGTTGTCTCCGTCGAAGGAGTACGGCTGACACCCGGACGCGCCCTCCTCGTCGATCAGCGCGTCGCAGTCGTCGTCCACGCCATTGCAGACCTCGGTGGCACCGTGGCCGATCTGCGGGTTCAGGGGGGCGCAGTCCGTCTGGTTGGGGTCTCCGTCGCCATCCTGGTCCGGGTCGCAGGCGTCCCCCACTCCGTCGCCGTCCTTGTCTGCCTGGGTCGGGTTCGACACGAGGGGACAGTTGTCGGACTCGTCCGGCACGCCGTCGGCGTCGTCGTCCGTGTCGAGACAGTCCGCCAGCCCGTCCTTGTCAGTGTCGGGGAAGCCCTCGTCGACGACGCCATTGCAGTTGTCGTCCTTGCCGTTGCACTTCTCCGGCGCGTTGTGGTGGATGGTCGCGTCCTCCGGGGCGCAGTCCGACCCGTTGGGATCGCCGTCCCCGTCGATGTCGTCGTCCTGGCAGTCGGGCACGCCGTTTCCGTCCTTGTCCGGGTAGCCCTCGTCGGTCTCCCCGTCGCAGTCGTCGTCCTTGCCGTTGCACAGCTCGAAGGCCCCGTTGAAGATCGACGGGTTCAGCGGCGCGCAGTCCGTCTCGTCCGGGTCCCCGTCGCCGTCGTCGTCCAGATCCACGCAGTCCGCCACGCCGTCCTTGTCCGTGTCCGGGAAGCCCTCGTCCACCACCACATCGCAGTCGTTGTCGAGGCCGTCGCAGACCTCGACGGCCCCATGGTGCACGGCAGGGTTCTTCGGCGCGCAGTCGGTCTGATCCGGGTCCCCGTCGTCGTCATCGTCGTCGTCGCAGGCATCACCGAGGGGGTCCTCGTCGCTGTTCTGCTGGCCCGCGTTCCAGACGAGCGGGCAGTTGTCCTGCTTGTCAGGCACACCGTCCCCATCGTCGTCGTCGTCACAGGCGTCACCGAGGCCGTCGTCGTCCGTGTCCTTCTGATCGATGTTGTAGACGAGCGGGCAGTTGTCGTTCGGGTCCTTGATGCCGTCCCCATCGTCGTCGTCGTCCAGGCAGTCCGCCTTGCCGTCCCCGTCCGTGTCGGGGAAGTCCTCGTCGATCAGGGCGTCGCAGTCGTCGTCGACACCGTTGCACGCCTCGGCGGCGCCGCTGTAGATCGCCGGGTCCAGCGGGGCGCAGTCGCTCGCGTCGGGGTCCCCGTCCCCGTCGTCGTCCTCGTCCACGCAGTCGGCACCCCCGTCTCCGTCCGAGTCCCCGAAGCCCTCGTCGGTCTGGCCGTCGCAGTCGTCGTCCGCGCCGTTGCAGACCTCCACCTGGTTGACGTCCCCGGCGCAGGCCGTCCCCTTGCCATCGAGAGTGCACTGCCAGGTGCCTCCGGCGCACTCGTCCGGGTCGTCGGTGTCGCACGCATCGCCGAGCAGCGCGAAGTCCTCGTCCGTCAGGCCGTCGCAGTCGTTGTCGAGGCCGTCGCACACCTCGAGAGACGGCGTATCGCCCACGCACACCAGGCTCAGGCCGTCACCGGCGCACGCCCAGGTGCCGGACGGGCAGGTGTCCGGGTCATCTCCGTCGCAGGGCTCCCCCAGGGTCGGGAAGGCGTCGTCCGTCACGCCGTTACAGTCGTTGTCGAGGCCATCGCACAGGTCCGGCGATGGGAGCGGGGCGTCGCAGACCCAGCCGTCGACCCCCTTGCACGTCTCGGTGCCGGCGCACGAACCATGCTCGTTGCTGGCCTCACACGCATGAGGAGCGAGCCCATCGTCGGAGACCCCATTGCAGTCGTCGTCGAACCCGTTGCAGGTCTCGACGGCGGGGGCCTTGGCGTTGCACTCGGACCAGCCGGCCGGACCGTCGCAGGTCCGCTGCCCGTAGCAGGTGCCGTGGTCGTTGGTGATCGAGCACGCCTCGCTGGTGCCGTCGAGCGCAGCGGTGCAGACACAGCTCCCGGTCTCGGGCAGGCACTGGCGCACGGTCAGCCCCCCCGCCTCGCCGACGTCGCCGCAGCGGTAGTCGATGGGGCAGTCGGCGTCCGTGGCACACCCGAGGGTGCAGAAGGTGCCCGAGTCGCCGACCGGCGTGCACAGGTCCGCCAGCTCGCCGCACTCCTTGGAGTCGGCGCAGGGCTCGCACAGGATGTCCGCCTTGGGCACGCACAGCCAGACGATGTCGGGCCCCGTCACCGTGCTCTTGCACTGCCACCCCTTGGGGCAGGACTCCTCGCAGACGACGGTGCAGAAGCTCCCGCTCTTGGCGGCATGGCAGTACCCGCTTTCGCAGTCCGCGTTCGTCGCGCAGGGGCAGCCGAAGCCGCCGCTGTCGGAGTCGTCGCAGGTCGGGGCGGTGCCGGCGTCCTCCTCAGCGACGTCCACGGAGGCGACGTCGGGCGCCCCCACGTCCGCGATGGCGGCGTCGGCGCTCCCGGAGTCTACCCCGAGGCTGTCGCCCCTGGTGTCTGCAACGTCACCGCCGCCCGTGGTCACCCCCTCGCCGCACGCCCCGAGCACCAGCACCAACCACAGCCACCTCTTCATCGCGCCCTCCGCTCATGTGCCTCGGGCGCATGCTACTCCGGTGGGCGGTGCGTGTCATGCGCTGGGAGGGGGCGGTCACGCGTCCAGGCGCTCCCCGTACAGGACGGCCGCCGCAAGGTAGACGGACTCCACGGCCACGGCCACCCGCTGCCCGGCGACGACACCGGATGCGAGCCTTGCGCGGACCCGGTCGGCGTCGATGCGCGTGGAGACCTCCAGCACGTGGTCGACGTGCGGCGAGACCTCTGCGACGTGTTGAGGTGGGAGCAGCAGGACGCGATCGGTGGTGATCCCCGCTTTGGTGGCGGCGTGGTCCACGCCCGTGACGACTCTGCTCCCGTGATCGATCAGCCCGGTTGCGGCCCAAGGCACGACCGGCGGTTGCGCGAGGATCAGCTCCAGCAGACTCAGGGCCACGGCGAGCTCGTAGCTCTGGCCGCTGACACCGCGGCCCATGCTCCCAAGCATGGGCTCGTCAGGATAATCGAGGTGGACCTGCACCACCGCCCACCTGAGGACGGCTACGTCGTCGCGGGGGAACCAGGCATCCCGGACGCCGTTGAAGACCGCCTGCACGCTCGTCGCGACGGGGTGCGCCGCGAGGTGCAGTCGCCCATTGCACCACACCTCGAGCCGGGGCTCCGGCTCGGGCGCCAGGTTCGGCCCCAGATGGCTGTGCACGACCCCTGCGTGGAGCGTCCCGTCGCGCCCGACCATGGGCACCAAGCCGCGCGTGGTCTCACGAGTCCATGCCTGCCGGGCAGCGGCGAGGATGTCCTGAACCACCCGCAACTTCTCAGAGGCCACGGACGGAGGGAGGCTGAGCTGCTCCGCAAGCTGCTCCACGTCGTGCGCAGAGGTAGCCACGGCGCCGATCACCTCGGGGAGGCACACCGCCACCGGCAGGAGCTGGCGTGCGTGCCGGCTCAGGGTCGCCGGGTCGGCAGCAATCATTGACCCGAGCAGCTCCCGCCCCTTCGCAGCCCGGCGCGTGGTGTCCACGGCCTGGGACCGGAGCAGCTCATCCGCCAAGGCGACCAATGACTGGACCCACGGGGGGCGGCCTTCACCCAGGTTGACCGCGACGGCCAGGGTGCCGAGCGCCGGGAGGAGACACGCCAGGATGCCCCAGGCAGACGCAGGCTTGAAGAAGCCGGACATGGACGTCCCGATGTTGGGGACCTCGACGACGGAGCCCACGGCGAGCGCGACGGCGTTGGTCGCTACCCCACAGAGCGACGCAACCAGGAGAGTCCGCGCAGCCACGGAGCGCGTGGGGTTCAGTGTCCCCGTCAGGCTCCACTCCGGACCACGCCAGGGGACCTGACCGACGGCGAGCAATGGGAGGGTGAGTGAGAGCAGAAGGTAGATGTAGTAGCGAGACTTGTACTTCAGATACGTGAAGGAGAGCGTCGGGCCGCTGCCAGCACTCGTGGAGTGATGCATCAGCAGCGCCCCCCCGACGATGAGGACGACGAAGGTCCCCAAGATGAACAGACGCCCCGCGGTGCTCGCAAGGCTGTACCGGCGCCGGAGGTCATCGGCGCCGACCCCGAGCGCTGCGCCCGCTACCGCGCCGTACAACGGCTGCCATACCAGGCGGTCGAGCCTGAGGAGGTCCGGCCCCCCCAGGTCTGACGGCAGCAGCGCGAGAGCGAGGGCCGTGACGGCGCCACCCCAGGCGGTCATGGTCGCGACCACCGCGCTGCGCGGGAGACGGGGTACACCGGCGTTGAGCCGCCTCCACCACAGGGCAAGCGGCAGCAGGAGACCCGCGCCGCCGAGCACGACGCCAAGTCCCCGGGCGGCCATTCGGCCTCGGATGTTGGGTCCGTCGGTCTGATACACCTCGAACCCGCCCGCGTAGGCAGGACCGGACTGTTGCCCGCCCTCGGACACTGATCGCGCGACGAGGTAGTACGCCTTCCACGGCGCCGCATCGGTCGCGCACCGGGTCACCCCGTCCGCCGGCACGTCACAGACGGGGGGAGCGTACTGCGGGTCGAGAGAGAACCCGAGGGCCGGGCGCACCCGCCCCGGGTCAAGCCGGCGAAACGGCAGCGAGACCCACTCGAAGGCGTACTCACACCCGTCGGTCAGCCCCCGCAGTCGGACCTCAATCCGCCAATCCGCGTCGCTGAACCCGATCGGGCTGCACGAGTAGAGCGGGGACACCGGCGTGTTGGTGATCGGACGGCAGATCGAGGGCACCGTCAGCGTGTCGAGGACGGGAGCGCGGCAGCCGTTTCCCTCGTCGGGCACGGGGAGAGGCTCCCACTCGATGCGCGGGATGGGGAGCGCCACGAGGATGACCAGGAACACGGCGAGCGGAATCCCCAGACAGAGCCCCAGGGCGTTACGCCGGGCGAAGGGGACGCCGAGCCACCACGGGATGCGCATCAGTCGGCCTCGCCCTCAGGTTGGGCATCGCGCTCGATGACCACCGCCTCGATGTCATCGACGTCGTGCCTCCCGAGGGCGCCGGCATTGACACCCCACCAGACGTCGCGAGGTAGGTGGAAGACGGCCTCCATGTGCGTCCCATCGTTCAGCCGAAACGTCACGCGGTACTGCGACTCGGCGTCGCGCGCACCCGGCGCGTCCAGGACGAACCGCAACCACCCGTGGTCGTCGAATGTTCGGAGCGTAATCCAGCGATCCATGTTGGCCTTCCGCTTCCCCGCGGGAATCAGAACACGCTGCCGTAGAGCGGGGTGCATGCGTGACACCCTGAATGCGGACTTCCCAGGTCGAGCAACATGGGATATACCTCGACTACACGGGGAATGGAAGGTGCGGGCGATGCCATACGGGCTCGAAAGTGTTCAGAAGTGGATACAACTGCTGCAAGTTCTTTATGAGGACGCCGCCACGGGCAACACCGAGGAGCTGGCAGGGACCATCTCCGCCCAGCTCGAGCTCCCGTCTGAGAATGAGGAACGCTGCCTGCTGCTCGCCGCCCTGGCTGAGATAGTGGCCGTCTGCGAGGACTGCGCGGACGGCTACACGGAATGGATTCACCCGCAGAGACCCGGCGAGGCGCCCTGTACCTGTGGTGCGTGCGCGAGATGCGCGCTCGAACGGCTGTGCACCGAGTACCCGCTGGCGGTCCAGGCGGCAATCGTCCTGGGCGTCGCCAGGATCTGCGACTGCGAGCCTCCTCCCCGGGTCAAGTCCTACTACCCCGCGGTCCTGGTCAATGAGCTCCCGGCGCTGCTCCACGGCGAGGCCGCGGGTGCGTCGGGGACGGAGTTCCAGATGCTCGAGATGGCCCGGCGGCGGATGCCCGGCCCGCTGGACGCGATGGCCTCCGCGACGAGCGCCGTGTCCGTGGGGTTCGGCAAGGACGTCTTGTGGCCCGGTCCGAAGGTCGCGGAGCACATCGCGCTGGCGACCTGCGTTGCGGAGCCACCATGGCGCTCGGTCGCCATGCAGCTCGCCGCGGACCACACGAGCTTCAGGGGCGAGGAGAGGCGACACGTCGAGCGGCTCACGACGGCGGTCGCGCGTACCCAGCAGACCTACGAGCTGCTCTCCCCTCCGGAGGGAGGCTGGGTGCGTCTCCTGCTGGACTTCAAGCTGTCCGTCCTCGCGGGCGCCCAGAGCTGGTTGAAGCACCGCAATGGCCCGAAGACACAAGGAGCGACCGACGAATCGAAGTCATCCTCCACGTCGGCACCGCAGCAGCAGCAGGCCCCGAGCGCCTGGCACGAGGTCGAGGACGTGATCCTTCACGAGGTGGTGATGTTCCTCCAGGGCACCCTGGACCTGGATGGTTCTGTGCGCGACGACCACTACCTTCCGGGCGCAAGGAATGATACCGACGCGGGTCGCCAGCGCCTCAAGCGCGCCCGTCACCGCACGTGGTGGAGCGAAGCCTCCGTGAGGGAGGCCGCAACGAGGGAGCGCCCCGACCCGGATGATCTGGAGCCGCATTGCCTGGACGCGTGGCTCCGACGCAAGTCGAGCACGATCTGCGATCTCTTTTGCATGCACGACGAGCTGCTGGACATACTTCGGGAGGTGCGTGACCGTTTCGACAAGGCGACCACTCCGACCAGCACGTCCGCGCCAACAGGGACGACATCGGGGCGCGGCAGCCAACGCAGTCAGGCACCACAGCGATGCAAGGGCAACTGAGGGACGCGCGATGCTGAGCAACCGAGACCCCCTGTTGGTGCAAGAACGGCGCGTCCTCGCGGCACTCCGCGCGCTGCACCTGTCCTTGCCCGATGCGTCCAACTCCGATGTGCTGCTGCGGGCGGCCGAGTCCGCGTGCGGCGAGGGGCTGCGTGCGGCCGGGTGTTGGCCGGCGGGGGAGGCCGCCTGGCTCATCCTGGCCGAGGAGGGGCGCCCGGGCGACGAGCTGCTCGGGGCGCTCGCGTCCACCGGGGCAGAGCCTGCGGCGTTGGCCGCCTACTTCACACGGTTCCCTGGCGGTGGGCAGGGGGCCCCGTTCCGTCGGCGACGCATCGACACCCTGACGCAGATCCTGCTGGTGCTCCACCCTTCAGGTGAAGCGCTGGCGAAGGCGCCGGACGCGACCCTCGGGGCCTGGATCCAAGCGCACGTAGAGGGGCTCGTTGCGTGCGTGCGCTGCCGCAGGGCGCAGCGGGCCGGGCAAGGCTCCCGCGCCTACCCTCTAGCCGCCGCTGGCGGTCGGCGCGAGGAGTCCGTGCGCGTCGCGCTCCGAGGCGACCCCGGCAGGACCACGACGCTCCGCCTGGTCGACGACGGGGGCTACCTTCGCATCTACGTTGGCGACGGCGACACCTCGCTCGAAGACGGGGAGTACATCATTACTATAGTGAAGCAAGGGGAGGGACCCACCGAGGTCGTGGCGCGCCAGCCGGATGCCACGTGGGGCGGCATCAACGGGGGCAGGCTAGGCCCACGCTCGCTCGATGCCCTCGACGCAGTGGCGCTCGCTTCCAGAGAGGACACGAAGTGACCACGCGGCGAGCCGGCGGCGCGCTCCTGGTGCTCGCTCTTCTCGGGTGCGTGGCGGCAGTGTGGTGGACCGGGAGCGGCGGAGAGGGAGATGACAACGGAGCCCGGGGCCGGCGGGAGCGGGGAGACAAGAGCGATCCACTGCGCGGTCTGCGGCTGCCTTGGGTCCATGGGCCCGAGAAGGTTCCGCAAGGCGAAGATCCGGCGGAGCCGCAGGCCGGCACGTCGGCGGGGAGCACGCCGAAGGGACCAGCGCGAGCACCTGCCCATGTCGGCGAGCCGGGCAGCACATCACCGCGGGAGCAGCCCACCGCCAGGGCAGCCCCCGGAGTGACCGCGCATGCGTTCGCTGCGGACGTCCAGGTCCCGACCGTTGCGCCGGGCGGCGCCATCTACGCCGGCCTGGAGATCCCGGAGCACCCGCCGGACCTCGGGATCGCAAATGCACCGGATGATCAGCTCGTCGCCCTCTTGCCCTCATCCCCGGCACTCTGGGGCGCCAGACTGCCGGTCGCTTCGAAGAGCAGCGGGTCCGGCGCGGCACCCCCACAGGCGGCGGACAACAAGAGCCCCGCCGTGGCGCCCGAGCCGGCCACCGGGGACGTGTCCTCCCCGGTCGCGAAGGACGCGCCCACGCCCGATGCGCCGCCCACACCGGATCCTGCCCAGAAGAACACACCCGCGGCCAAGTCCGCACAGCAGCCAGCCCCCAACCCTCCAACCCCGGAGAAGCCTGCGGTCCCTCCGCTACCAGGATCGACGCTGCCTGGCACCGGATTCGTCGGCCTCGCTCCCTTCGGCCCCTGCGTGACGCCCCCAACACCCGTCGGCTGTCTGGAGACCCCACCGCCCGGAAGCCTCACCGTAGAAGTGGACGCCACCTCCCAGCAAGGAACGCTGGTCCCGGGCGTGAAGGCCGGCGCCACGTACTTCCTCCTGGTGCGAGGCGTCTTCATGTTCTCCGTCGACGGCTGCCAGGACGGCCTGCGCCGCTGGCACAAGCCCTACCAGGCGAACCCGTCGGAGCCCGTGTGCGTAGGCTGCGACTACTTCCCCGACTTTGATCGAGTCGACGCCAACTTCTCCTTCCAGGTGGACGGCCTCCCCCCGACCCTGGTCCGCGAGTGCCTCTTTGCCAGCACGTACCTCTTCGCAGCAATCCCCACCAGCCACATCCTGCGCCTCTCCATCCACGACGGCCTAGGCAACGACCCGGCGGCGTGGGATGACAACAAGGGGAGCCTCAAGGTGACCATCTACCCAGCGCCGGCGAACCACCCACTGCTGCTCAGCGACGCCCCCGGTTTCCGCCTGGGCCACCCGGTGGGCAAGTACCTCGGAGGGGGCGTCCTCCGCCGCGGAAAGGTAGCCAAGATCCCGTGGCTCACTGAGGTCCCGGACCTGCTAATCCCCCTCGACACCCCGGTCGCCGACGTCCTCGTCGAGGTCCGAGGCCTCATGGCCATCGGCGCCGGCATCGAAACCGGCCCCCTCAACGCCTGGAGCCACATCGAGAAGGTCGCCGGCGGCACGGTAGCCCCCGTCACCTTCGCCTGCGCCAAGACCGAAGCGCTGGCCAACGACCCCGCCGCCCACCGCGCCCTCTTCCGAGCGAAGGACTGCCCCTCCCCCCTCCACATCTCCTTCACCCCGAACCTGGATTCTGACGTTTCGGACGATTCTGGGGGGTTTCACATCGAGGCATTCATGCTTCACTGACTCCCTACGGCCTCCTGTCTCTGAACTCCCAAAAAACGCCCGGACGACTATTCACCTATCGATTTCACCGTTGCCGATTCCGACGGATCAGGTGACTGCACGAATGCCCAGGTGTCACGCGGCTAGGACAACCTCGTTGCTCGAACCCTCTCGATGATGCTAAATTGACTGCTGTGGTTGATCTGGAATGCACGGCATGATGAAGGCATTGGGCAGCCCAGTACCAATGCGTTTGCCCATGCCGTACCATACTGTACGTCCGCGAAGTTGCGCAAGCTGCGTCTTTGGGCCTGTTACAATTGGCTGCGCAACCCCGAAGGGCACGAGACTTGTGAAGGGCCTTTCGGCCAAGATCAACAGTGTGATTGCAGGCAGGAGTTTAGGAATGAGTGCATCGACTGTCATCCGCTCGCCCGCACTTGGACTGCTGGCGCTGTTCTTCCTCGCATGCGACCCTAAGCCGCCATCTGAAGCGGGCTTCGGACACAGCTTCGCCGTCGTTCCAGACATTGATGGTGACGGGGTGGAAGACATCATCGCGGCTATTCCGCTACACAGTTTCTCCAGAGATAGAAGAACACGAGTGAATGCCGGTGGACTGTGCGTCATTTCCGGCCAAACCGGCGTAACACGTTCATGCCACTACGGAGCAAACGGGGGGGCATTCCTAGGAAGCTCAATAATCTCGCTGGCAACCCCAACGGGTCCCGGTCGCTTGGTGGCCTGTGCACCTGGTGAACGCGCTCGGGGAGGCGAATGGAAAGGAGTTTGTCACATAATTGACGCGGAATGGTTCACCGAAGTCGGGGCTGTCCAGTTCGCGTCCAGCCTTGCACATAGTCTTGGGGACATTTCCGGAGACGGATTTGAGGACTTCGGACTGAGATCGCCTGATAGACAGCGTTGGGCTGCGGTCTCGGGCGCCAATGGAGAAGTTTTGTGGGAAATCGCCCTCCAGAAGAACAGCGAGTATGCACACATCCTAACTGGACTCTTACTTGACATTGACGGAGACCAGTTGAGCGAGGCAGTTGCCACCACCTACAACAGAGACACAGACTCCTTCTCGCTCTCGATTCATTCAGGAGCGAGTGGTTCCAAAGTTTCGTCCTGCTCACCTAGTCACATGACACACTTCGGGTTTTCACTGGCGACAGTTGTTCCTGTCGCAAATTCGGACATGACCCAATCACCGCGGGTAGTTGTCGGCTCAGTGGACAAAGCCGAGAGCATCGATGTTTCCCTCGTGCTCCTCGACCCGACTACGTGTGAAATACTCAGAATGGGCGATGCTCTGCTGCCTCCAAGCACTGAGACCGGGAGTATCACCGAGACAATCAGCGTGCTTGATGACGTCAATGGAGACGGCGTAAATGACCTTGCTCGCACATCGACCTGCTACAACGGTTGCACGGGCTCCCGCGTAGATGTGATATCTGGCAAGACTCTTTCATCGCTCCAGACTCAGGAGAGCGAGTTTGATGGAACGAGGCGCCAGATCGCTGTGGCACCGGACTATAACCGCGACGGAGTGCCGGACTTCATCTGGAACGCAAAGAGCGGCGAACGAGACGTACTCCAGATTATCGATGGAGCGACTCTCGACGTTCTCCTGGAGCGAGGGTTTGACGATCAGAACTGGCGCTGGAGGGACCAATGACCATGTGGATCTTGAGGGTGGCAGCCGGAGCAGCGCCAGTGCTTGTGGGCGCTGGAGCATTGGCACATACAGGTTACAGTGTATGGAGCATTACGCGAACGGTGGCGCCAGCTACGGTCGACGGTTCCGCCTTGCATGAACCTGCAGAGTCCGACGTCGATGCAGCAGCCCCGAACGCGTCCGCGGTCGATCCGGGCAACAAGTACCCGGAGCAGGGAACTAAGGGGGGACCCGACGACGGAGTGTTGGACCCACTCAGTCTAGAGACTCCGGGTCTGCCTGCTTTCACCAATGCTCAAGACGAGGACGTCTTCTTCGTATTGCCCTGCCTTACCTTCGACTTCGGTGCCGTTGTGGCGAAACCCGGGCTTCTCGAAGCCACAACGGGCCCATTTGGGCAGATAGATTTGGGCCCGAGCTTGGACTTCGGGCTCAATGCGCTCATTGGCATCAGATATCGACGGGCGGATGTGAGCTACTCCGTCGGCGGCATCGTGGGATCCAGTTACTTTCTCTCCAGCGCTTCCAACGCCATGCCTGGTGTCACTACCAATATTTCCGGAGCGACGCTCCGCGTTGGCTTCTCTGGCGACATTTCTTGGGGCTCGCCAGACGCCATGTCACACGGCCTGGGCATCTCCACTACTCTGGGAGGGGCCCCTGACCCGGTCGTCGACTCAAGAACCAGCACATCTGGCAATAAGCTGGAGAGCTTCGACCCACGAGGTGGGCTGTTCCTGGCAACGGCGGCAATCAGCTACGTCGGGAGGACCGATACTGTAGACTTTCGAGTTGGGCCGACAGTCATGCTCATTCACATCCCCGCTTCTACACTCCAATCGGGTGATGCCGCGTCCCACTTGTCCGTGGGAGTGACGGTCTCGTCTGGACCTTGGTGGGGATGGAGTTTGAAGTAACTCGCACAGAAACCTTACGGATGGGCCACTACCCACCGAGTGTAGCGTCCATTTCGACGCGAGTCTCTGCCACGGGAGAATCTATTATGGGCGAGATCCAATTCGGTAGGAGTAAAGGGAGCTGCAGGAGCGTATTAGCTGCAATTACCTTCATCGGCCTTCTGGTCCTCGGCCTGTGCATGCAAGGCTGTGGGGATGATCCTCCCTCCAGGTACTGTTGTGAAGCTAAGGCGTGCTCGGGAGACAAGCCCGTGTGCGACGGCTCAGGGGACGACTGCTACTGCCGCGCGGCGAGATGTTGCGAGAGAATCAGTTGCCCCGCTGACTATGAGTGCCACTCAGACTCGTTCGATAACTGCATGTGCAGTCGGGTCAACAACAAGCTTGCCGCGCCACGACAAACAACCGAGGGGCAATAACGCAGCGGCGATTTGAGGTTTGGCACTTGGGGTCCGGATGCTGCTGACTCCGGTGCATACCACCACTCGGCTTGCGTGCCATTGACGTCGACCCACTGACTGACGGTGATCTTCGCCGCGGGCCGTTGTTCTGTCACACCCCCGACTCCACCTTCCCTACCTTCCCCAACTCCCCAGCGGCTCTGTGTGGCGCCGGCACCTTCTCCGCCTCCCCCTCCACCTCCACCTCGCCGCTCCCATGCTCGTGCTCGACGGGCTCCCCGGGGAACAGCCGCCGAAACTCGAGGGCGTGGCGCTCGCGGAGCTCCTCCTTGGTCATGAAGCCGGTGAAGACGCTGGTGTCCATGGGGAACACCTCCGGCGACAGGTGGCTCCCGTAGACGTGCCAGACGATGAGGACCAGGAGCGCCAGCATCGCCTCGTTGGAGTGGGCCACCTTGGCCGCCGGGATGAACTGGCCTGGCATGAAGCCCGACGCGAGCTGAGGAAACAGGAGGATGAGGCCGCTCGCCACCATCACGAGCCCACCCAGGACCATGCCGATGTACTCGAACTTCTGGCGGTAGTCGAACTTGGGGAGCTCCGGGGCCTTCTTGCGCAGCCCCAGGTAATACAACAGGTTCTCGCGGGCGTCGCGCAGGTCCTGGAGGGTCGGGAGCAAGGTGAGCCGCATCCTGCCGAGCAGCACGCCCATGATGAAGCCGACGATGTGAACCGCCGCGTGTACGGAGAACACGATGCCAAAGACCCGGTGGATGAGCCGCGCGTTGTCCAGGCCGCCCATGACCCCGAGCAGCCACGTGGAGAACGACCCGTCGAACTTCTGCGGCAGGCCCGTGACCACCAGGGCGATGAAGGTCACCAGGACGAGAATGTGCTCTGCGCGGCGCATGGGTGAGAATCGCTCGACCAGGACCGTGCCGTTCTTCTCGATGATGCGTGTCATGACGACCTCCTACCGGTGCATCCGGGCGCGCCACAGGTGAAGCAGGATGTGCAGCACGAGGCCCGCCATGATCAGGGGGATCAGGATGCGGTAGCCCCACTGCACGGCCCAGACCAGCGGTGCCGACTCCAAGGTCGGCGGGTAGTGGGAGAGCCACGCGTCCGCGAACTCCACCGGGGCGCCCTCGTGGCACTTGCGGCAGGCGACGATGACGCGCTCGCGCACCTCGGACGCCGTCGCCCCACCTTCGCGGAACGACTGGATGTCGTGGACCCCGTGGCAGTCGACGCAGGTCGCGATGGGCTTGCCGGGCAGGCCCGCGCCCTGGGAGTAGAGGGCGTTGGAGCGCCCGTGGAAGTCGTCCAGGTAGGTGGTGAGCACATCCGCCGACAGGCCGTGGCGCTCCATCTTCTCTTCGTCGGAGTGGCACTTGCCGCAGACCGTCCAGGAGCTCACCCGGGCCTGGGGCGCCCTCGGGTCGGCGATGGCGTGGGCGCCGTGGCAGTCCGTGCAGGTGGGCACGTCCGCTGCGTGCTCCCCTTGCAGCGCCTTTCCATGCACCGACGCCTGGTACGCCGTCGCCACGTCCTCGTGGCACTTGGCGCAGCGCCCGGTCACCGAGCTGCGTTCCGCCGGGTCGCCGACGTCATGGGCGCCGTGGCAGTCGGTGCAGGTCGGGGCCTTCTGGTTGCCGCGCTCCAGCTCCTTGTAATGGATGCTGTCCAGCATGCGCGTGTGGTACGCATAGTGGCACTTCTTGCACGAGCCGGCCCTGTCGAGCTGGTACGCCCGCGCCGTCGGGAGATCCACGTCGGGGTGAGGGTGGTCCTCGATGCCCGCGTGGCAGTCGGTGCACTTCAGCTCAGTCCCGTGGACCGACTTCTTCCAGACCTCCGGGTCCACCATCACCCCCAGGGTGGACTCGTCTCCAAAGGTCAGCGTGGAGTCCTCGTCTGATTCGTGGCAGTCGAGGCAGCCCTGGTTGGCTTCCCCGATGGCGTCCGCTCTCGCCTCCCCCGCCGCGGGGCCCATCCCCACGGCGAAGAGCAGCGCGAGAGCCATGGCAGGCTGTCCGGCTCGCATGGCAGCTCCTTCGGCCCCTCTCTCAGGACCTCGTCGAGTCTTCCTCGGCGCGCTTGTCATCCACCTCGCTCGCCAGGTCCGCGAGCTCGGGCGGCACGTCCGCGCCCTCCTTCTTCTCGTTCTTGCTCAGGTACGACGTGGACGGCTCCCAGCGCGAGCTGGCGAGCCAGGCGTTGTCCCCCGCCGCCTTCCGGATGCCGCCGAAGGTGACCCGCAGCAGGCCCACCACCGCCGCCACGATCACGAGGATCGGGAACGCGATGACGAAGGCCCCTCCGAGCACCGGCGCCAGCAGGACCGCCAGCAGGGTGGGGACGCGGCTGTAGGCGGCGCCGGGGAGCCCGTCGAGGGACTCCCCGTCGGCGCCCACGAACCGCACGTCGAGCGGTCGGGTGGAGATGTAGAGGCCGTAAGGAGCAGGCTGCGTCGACTGGAACTTCATGGTGACCTCCGTTCGCTTCCGCTTCAGCATGTGTCGTCTCATCCGCTCATCTCCCCCTTCCACGCACAGTATCGTCCGCCCGAGGGGGGCCCGAAATCGGGACGATGCCCCAGCGCGGGTTGGTAAAAGTGCCTAGACACGGCCCCGCCGACGCTCTACACCCTCACAGGTGATGGCGCTGCTCGTCGCGAACCTCCTGCACGGCTTCGTGGCCCTCTCCTGGGCGGTGGGCGTGCGCCGCTTTGCCGGCCCCCTGTCCCCGACGCTGTGGGCCGACGTGCTGCGCCTGTGCCTCGGGCTCCCGCCGCTGGTCGCCACGCTGCGCGTGCTGGGCCTCCCGCCTCCGCCGGACGCCCTGACCACGCTGCGGGTCGACCTGTGGACCGAGGCACTGGCGGCGAACCCCGTCGCGCCCTGGCTCCTGGGGGCGCTCCTCGCCGGCACGGCGGCCCTGTTCCTGGTCCAGGAGGCGGCCCCGGCCTGGCGTCACCGCCGCGGGCGCATGCGCCACGACGCGGTGCAGGACCCGGAGCTGAGCCAGGTCACCGAGGACGTCCTCTCCCGCCTGCGCCAGAGCGGCCTCGTCCCCTCGCGCGGCCGGCCTCCCCACGCGCGGCGCCTGGAGACCGACGACGCCGTCGCCGGGCTCACGGGGATCACCGCGCCCGTGGTCGTTGCGTCGCGCGGCCTCCTCGGGACCCTCGACGACAAGGAGCGCGAGGCGACCGTCGCCCACGAGCTGGCCCACTGGGTCCGCGGCGGGAACCTCGGGATCCTCTTCGTCTGGGCGCTGCGCGCGCTCCAGGCGCCGAACCCCGGCGCCCTCGTGCTGTTCCGGGCCCTCGTCGAGGCCGAGGAGGGCGCCTGCGACGAGGTGGCCGCCCGGGTCACGGGGAGGCCCGCGGCGCTGGCCTCCGCGCTGATCAAGGCGCACGCGCACCCGGACACCGACGGCCCCGGCCTGCTCGCCCGCGCCCGCGCCGAGGTCCTGCGCCACGCAGAGCTCCAGTCCACCCGGGCCCGCGTGCGCCAGCTCCTCGACGCCCCGCTGCACCACCACCCGGCCGTCGGCCTGCGCGTCACCACCGTGGTGGTGCTCTTCGCCCTGCTCTGGAGCATCGGATGAGGCCGGCCATACGCACGGCGCGGGCGGTCCTGTGGACGGTGGGCCTGGTGGCGGCCCTGGCGGCGGCGGACCGACTGGTGCTCGGCTCCCGGCCCCCGGTGGGGTGGCAGTCCGCCTCGACGATCGGTGAGGTCCCCCCCGAGGCAGGGCTCCCCCTCGTCCCGTCGTATCTGCCTGAGCCTTTGAGTTGGCCGCCCCGCCGCATCGCCTGGAGTCTGCCGCCGGAGGAGGGGTGGTGGGTGCGCATCGACGCCGCGGGAGAGCCCGCCCTGTGGATTGGCGCGGGCGCGATCCCCCCAGATCTGCACCCGGCAGGCTGCCTCGATGGCCGCGGGTGCCCGACGGGCTGGCGCACGCTCTCGCGCTCCGTGGAGGGCCGCCCGGCGATCATCGTGACGAACCTGCCCCCGCACAGGGCCCGCCGCGTCCTCGACGGCCTGCATCGCCCGCTGTAGCCCGGGAACCTACCCCCGGACCCGCCCGACCAGCCCCACGAACCCCCGGACCAGCCCCTCCAGGCGCCGCCCGAGGGCCTCGTCACGCAGCACCCCACCGTCGAAGGCCTCCTGGGCCTTCGCCAGCGAGAACATATCGGGGTAGACGTGGGTGCTGAGGGCCTCCAGGGGCACTCGGAGCTGCCACAGGCCCCGGTTGCCGCCGACCAGAGACGTCGATGCGGACAGCAGCAGGGCGTGACGCCCCGTGAAGGGGACGGGCCTGTACCGCGACACCCAGTCGATGGTGTTCTTCAGGGAGCCCGGGAACGAGTAGTTGTACTCGGGCGACGCGAGGAGGAAGCCGTCAGAGCCCTCCAGGAGCCGCTTGAGCTCCTCGGCCCCCTCGGGATACCCACCCGCCCGCGCACCCTCGTCATAGGCGGGCGTGATCAGACGCGAATAGGGAACGATCTCCACGGTGGCGCCAGCCCCCTTGGCGTGGGCGACCGCCAGCTCGAGCAGGCGGGCGTTGTGTGAACCCTCGCGGAGCGAGGCGGCGAGCGCGAACAGCTTCATGGTCAGCCTCCTGTTTGGTTCAGGCCAGATCGAATACCAGCAGCTCGACGTCCGCGGACGCCGCGATACGGACGGGCCCCGGGCCCGTGAACGCGAACCCGTCGCCCTCTGCGAACGCCCGCCCGTTGATGGTCCCCTCCCCCCGCGCCACCTGGACCCAGGCATGACGCCCGCCCTCGACGCGGTGCTCCACCGCCTGCCCAGGCGCGAGCAGCGTCGCGTGGATGTCCGCCGCCTGGGCCAGCGTGATGCTCCCGTCCCTGCCGTCGCGGGAGGCGACGAGGCGCAGCCGCCCGGACCGCTCCTCGCGAGTGAACGACCGCTGGTCATAGCCCGGCCGCAGCCCTCCGCGCTCCGGGTAGATCCAGATCTGCAGGAACCGGACGGCCTCGCTCTGCGACGCGTTGAACTCGGAGTGGGTGATGCCCGTACCGGCGGTCATGCGCTGCGCGTCGCCCGGCCGGATCACCGACCCGTTGCCCATGCTGTCCCGGTGCTCCAGGCCGCCGTCGAGCACCCACGTGAAGATCTCCATGTCGCGGTGCGGGTGGGTGCCGAAGCCCTCCCCGGGGACGACGCGATCATCGTTGATCACCCGGAGCTGCCGGAACCCCATCCAGCGCGGGTCGCGGTACGCCGCGAACGAGAAGGTGTGGCGCGTGTCCAGCCACCCGTGGTCGAAGCGGGCGCGCTCCGCGCCGGGTCGCACCAGCACGGGCGCCAGGGTCTCCCCACTCCCTTGGGCCAGCGCATCGAGCCCTATCGTCCCTGCCATCGTCGCTCCCAATCCCCCCAGCAGCTCTCGTCGTGTCATCGCGTCCTCCGTGGGTCCGTGTCTGGTTCACGGTTGAGCAGGAACCGGGCCACAGGATGGACAACAGCGATTTCAGACACTTCCATCCGAGCCGATGACGCGGGCTGCTCTCAAATTGAGATCTGCGCGCACAAAACGAGGTCCCCTGCCCGCCGGCTCAGCGCCCCGCCCTGAGCCGCCCCTCCTCACGGTCCAGGGCGTGGACGAAGCTGATGAGGCGACCCAGGAGCGAGTTGTAGCGCCCATAGGCAGCATCTCCGACCTCACGGCACAGGGCGCGGTACAACAACAGCTCGGCCTCGGTGTACCCGTGCGCGGGCACCGGGACCCCGAGGCCCCGGAGCCTGGTCGTCGCCACGGCCACGAGCAGCGCCACGACGGACTCCCGCCCGGCCTCCAGGTCCCGCAGGCCCTCCGTCACGAGGTCCGCGCCCGGAAGGCCGGTCCAGTCACTCATCGCGGCCCCCGGCGGGAGCGGCGGCTTTCCCGTCTTCGGTCGATGCCAGCAGCTCACCCAGCGTGCGGCGGAAGGTGTCCGGATCCACTGCGGGATAGCGGAGCAGGTCCGGCTCGATTTCCGCGAACAGGCGGCGGAGCTCCCCTGCCTCGACGAGCCCGCGCTGGAGCATCTCCCGCACGTCCGCCAGATCCCGGTCGTGCCCTCGCTCGACCTTGGCCAGCGCCTGGGCATAGAGGTCGTAGTGGAAGAACTGCACCGGCCCATGTTGGGCGATGAAGCGGCTGCGATCCCGCCAGCCCGGGAGGGGGGGGATGAAGTCGTCGGGAGACGCCAGCTCCACGTTCACGTCGAGCTCATCCTTGACCCGGCGGATGGCGGCAAAGATCCCCGCGGGCTCCGGGTCCAGCTTGAGGTCTGCGTCGATGGTCGCCTGCCGCCAGCCCTCGAGTACGGCGGTGGTCCCCCCTGTCAGGTAGACCCTGCCGGGCCCACGAGCCTCCCTGCCGAGCGCCTTCAGCACCGCGTGAACCTTGTCGGCATTCATCTCTGCGCGCATGGAGACCATGATAGACCGCGCCCCGCAATGGCGCCACCGTCCGAGTCCATTGCCGCCCTTCGCCATCGGTGCTAGGGTCCGCCCCTATATATGGAGGTGAACCGTGCTCGTACGAATCGCGCTCGCTTGCGTCCTGGCGCTGGGGATTTGGTCCTGCAAGAAGGACACGCCGACACCGCAGCCCCCGGCCCAAGCTCAGGGCCTCGCCGCTTCCAAGCCCGCCGCAAGCGACGCGGCGGTGCTCGCGCGCATCCCGGCGGACGCGCTGGCGGTTGTCCTGGGCGCCTCCCCAAAGGACCTGGCAGAGAAGCTCGGCCGCACGAAGGTCACCGATGCCCTCGGGCTGACCTACGCGAAGGCGGCGGCCGCCATCACATTGTTCTCGGGCCACGACCTGCTCGATCCGGCGGCGTGGGCCGGCTTCGGTGTCGACCCCGACGCTCCGTTCGGCTTCGCGTGGCTCCACGCGAGGGATGAGGCCATCGCGGTCTTCTTCACCCTCAAGGAGCCCCAGAAGCTGATCACCTTCGTGAAGGGGCTCATGGCCCGCGCCGGCGGCGGCGAGCCCATCGAGCAGAAGGAGGGGGACGTCACGCTCGTCTACGCCGAACGCGACCCGGAGGCCGTGCTCGTGGTCGCCCCCGACTCCGCCTTCCTGGTGATCAGCGACCGGGGCGGCGAGGAGGGCATGCGCCACGCCAGACGGGTCGCCACGCAGAGGCGAGACGGCTCCCTGCTGGCCAGCGACCGCTTCAAGGGGGCCCTGTCCGGTCTCGCCTTCGGGCGCGACGCGACCGTCTGGGTGGACACCCAGGCCCTCGTGGCGGCGGTCGAGGCCGACCTGGCAGACCGGGGCGAGAAGCCCGTGGAGATGCCCTCGGACGACGCCTGGGCGAAGGAGCACAAGGCCAGGATGGACGCGGAGAACGAGCGCTGGTCGAAGCGCCAGCAGGCGGAGCTGGAGCTCCTCCGCCAGCTCGTCGGGGGGTTCGACGGACTCGCCCTGGGCCTGGAGGTGGAAGGCCCGGCGCTGAACCTCAAGGCGTGGGGGCGCCTCAAGGAGGGCACCCTGCTGGCGCGGGGCCTCAAGGGCGCCAAGGGCGCGCCTGCCGTGCTGAGGTCCCTCGCGGACCGGCCCATGTTCGCCGCGGCGGGCACCGTGGACCCGGCGGTCGCCATGGAGGTCGTGCGGCTCTTCGCCCGCGCCGACGGCGAGGACCTGGACCAGGTCTTCGGTGAGCTGAAGGGAGTCGGCGTCGACGTCCCCGGCGCGGTCTGGCCGCTGCTCGACGGCCGGGTCGGCTTCGCCTTCACGGCGGACCTCGCGGCGATCTACGCCGACCCGAAGGAGAACGTCTCGCGCAAGTTCGGCATGACCTTCACGGTCGGGGTCAAGGATCCAGCGAAGGCCAAGGAGGCGCTGAACTCCGTCTGGAAGGTGTCGGAGATCTCCGAGCTGGTCACCGTGGAGGGAGACCGGGCGCGGGTCAAGGTGCCCGACTGGCACGACGTGCACGTCGGGGTGGTCGGCGACACCGTGCTCATCACGAGCGACCCGGGAGCCTTTGAGCGACTGGCCGCCGGCGCGGCCAGGCTCCTCACCTCCCTGGAGGGAACCCCCGTGGGCCAGGCGCTGTCCACCCCCGAGCCCTCCGCGATGATGCTCTACGACCACCGCCTCGCCGGCCTGCTCTTCCTGCTCTTCCAGGGGTCCTGGCCCGAGCCGGACGTGACGCTCCCCGACGACGCGTCTCCGGAGCAGAAGAAGCTCCTCGCCCAGTACCAGGCCGCGAAGAAGACCCTCGCCGACCTGGAGAAGCGCCGCGAGGACGCCCAGCTCCGTCTCGGTGACCGCATCTTCAGCACCGTCGGGGTCCTCGCTGCGTCCGGCAGCGTCCAGGGCGGCGCCTTCGTCGCCCGCGGCGCCCAGGTCATGCCGGCGCCCATCCCCGATGCCGCGGCCACCATCGCCAAGTCCGTGGTGGAGCTCATCGAGCAGGACGAGGCTTCCCGCAGAGAGCGCTGGACCGCCCAGGATCGCGCCGACGAGCTGCGCCGCGCCCTGGCGGACCTGCCAGAGCCGGGGCTCGCCATCCCGGCACCTCCAACCCCGGCGGACCTGGCGCCCCCTGAGCCCCCAGCGATGCCCCTGCCCCCCGATGCGCCCCCCGCTGAGGTGCCCATCGACGCGCCCGCGCCGCCGGACCCACCCGCACAGCTCGACCGACCCATGCCACCGAACCCGCCGCAGCCACCCGGAGCGCCGTAGGACACCGGACGTGGCACGCCCGCGAGTCTGGCAAGTCTGATGGTTCGAGCCACTGCGACACGGTGGCGCCGCAAAGGACGGAGGCCCTTGAGGACGCCTGAACATCCCGCGGACAGGTTTCTCGTCAGATCCACGCAAGACGAGACTCTCCTCCATTGCGCTGGCCGGGAGCCACATGGTGTGCCCGCGCAGTGACGGCCCTGACCGCGCGGGCGACGGCACCGCACGGTGAGGGCACCAACCCCATGGGAGGTCCCTTGAGGGACGGGCGAACCGACCACGATCCTTCTGACGGCTTGCATGACCCGCCCCCCGTGGAACCCACACGCCGTCTGACAGCGATCACAGCGGAGAGCGCCGGCACGCGTAGACAGGTGGTGGAACATGCTGGTAGGGTCGAGGGCATCGACCAGCCACGGGGTGACTCCATGAGCGACCACATCGACCCACCCGACGACCAAAGCCGCTGGATGCGCATCGGAGACATGGAGCTGCCGGAGCTCCAAGCCTTCGCGAGGAGCGCAGCCCGGGCCATCATCGCCCGATACACCCATGTCAAGGCGAAGTACTGGAGCGACTCCGACGACATCGGCATCCAATTCCTCAACAGGACCCTCGGGCAGCATGCCTCCGGAACAGACATCTCGTTCCCGAAAGCATACCTTCGCAAGGCCCTCTTGAACTGGGCCAGAGCAGAGAACAGGCGCCTCGAGAAAGAGGCAACCACCCCTCCGCCACCTGACCCGGACGACACGGAGGGTCCGCTGCCGATTGGTCCGCGCTTCGCCAGGTGGTGCTCCGGGCTCGACCGCGTGGCGTGCACGAAGCGCCCCGCAGGGAAGTTGGTCGACTACCGAGCGATCCTCCTGCTCGTCGCGCGCTTTCGCATCCTCGTGGAGGCTGCCCAGCAGAACGTGCCGATGGACGAGATCCTGGAGGCGATGAGCCGGGAGCTGCCTTGGAGTCGAGACTCCGGCGCCTGGCCACTCGGCGACGCGGTCGAGGTCTCCGCGCTCGCGGTGTGGGAGGCATGGGCGGCACTGGCCATCGCCAGGAACATGCCCCCGGATGCTGATGCGCGGGCGAAGGAGGTGGAGCGCCTGTCGACTGCCGCGAACGCACGGCTCATCGTCGTCACGAGGGACCAGCTCTACCAGTGGACCCGTCGCGCCACGGACTGGGCGACGCGCCACCCCCAAGTCCACTTCTCGGAGCTCCTGTTGGACCTGTTTCCGCGTTTCCCCGGACGCAACCGCCACAAACGAGGGAGGTGAGCCATGCCCAACGACGGTGAAATGAATCGCCCTCCGGAGCATCTGGAGTCGCTCCGCATGGCCACGGCCGAGTGGCTGGACGGCAGGAGAGTGCGCCTGTTCGCTTCCTGGGGCTCGGCGGTCGAGCACCTGGCGCGCCACCTCCTGAGCGAGCCGGAGGCGCTGGCCTGGCGCCTCATCGCGCCTGAGCTTGATGAAATCGAGTCTGCGCCCAGCCATGGCCGCAGGGAGCATCTCCTGCGGGCGGCAATGGAGACCCGTGGCGCCACTCTGCAGGAAGTCTACGACTCGTATGCCATGGTCGTCCAGCGCGGATTGGACGACGCTCTACGGCTCGGCTGGGTTGTCACGTCGGGGAGTACGTCAGCATTTCTTTCCCTCGACGGTCTGGTCGGCATCGTGGAGAGTCAGGCGTCGTCTGTCGTGCTCACCACGGCCTTCCTCGCCGGCCAGACCACTGTCTCGGCCATCGAGCGAGGGCGGTCCGATGACCGGAGCCGGCCGTGGCGCGACTGTCCACGGCCTCTACGGGCACAGCTCCGAGAATTGCGAGACTCGCGGAGCGCGGACGAGACAAGCAGACGGGCCCATCGAGAGGCATCCTGGTCCAACGATCAGCGTGTCTACCACTTCGTATTTCAGCCTGCAGTACAGGCGCTGCGCGCCATGCAGTTCGATCAAGTCAGGAGGCGGAATCACGCTGCCCGGCTGAAGGAGAAGCTGCCGCCTCTGAGCCGCCTCCGATTCGAACACTGGCGGTCTTTGCGAGAAGCTACGCGCGGCACACAGAGCGCAGAGAGGCAATGAGCCATGAACGATATCACCAAGCACTTCGACGTCTCTGGTCTCTCGGCGCACTTCGGCGTCACGCTGCCAGGGACCGACGCCACGGAGCTCTATGAGGCGCGAGCGCAGGAGGCTCTGGAGCGATGGGATGCCCTGCCGCCCGTCGAGCGCGATACGGTCGATGCGGTGGAGGTAGCGTGGGATCTTCTGTCCTGCTGGGGAGCGCTGCGGCGCATCCGGCCTGCGCTTCGCGATCAGAGACCAGCGTTCGGGATCACGACTGCGCTCGCCAGTGTCATGCAGAGGGAGGGCCACGTCCTGGCGAAGCTGGTGCTGGACAATCTCCCGAGCGTCGCGGCGTGGCTGGAGTCTGCCCAGGCCTACGCCGATGACGCGGACGATCCCGTGGCTGAAGAGGGAGTACGGTCCCGGGCTGCCAGGGAGCTCCTCTCCGACCTGGACGACGCCACCGTGGTCGCCGCAGTGCTCGAGGCGCTGGGCTTGGACCCACCCTCGGAGTGGTCTGACTCACTCACCGACGCCATCGCGAGGGTGAACGAGGATCCTGGCGTCTGGTTCCCGGCATGGATGTGGATTGCAGAGTGTCGGGCTTCGTTCGATCCAGACCTCGCCGAAGCAGACCCTGCCCTCGCCCTTACCCAGGATAACTTCCTGGGCGTCCTGGACGGACTGGAGGAGGTCATCGCGTGGGAGCCGCGCAGGCCCGCCGACGAAGGGTGCGAAGTCGACACGAGGAAGTACACGGGCCGTGAGCCCATCCGCAATGTCGTCGTCCTGCCCATCAGACAGCCACCCATTCACTCCGAGCGGCACGCCTACGAGATGGTGCTTGCGGCCATGACACGCACGTTCGTCGACCCGACGGCCGACTCACAGCACTTCATGCTGCTCCGCGACGGGAGTCTCCGGCTCGCTTGGTGCGAGGTAGTTCACGACGAGGACGGGTGGAGACCGGCGCGGGACGACGACGAGAGTCGACCATGGGCGCTGGCGGTATCCCTCAGCGGCATCGCGTTGCCGGGTGGTGTCGCCGACGTCGTGCCGAACATGGAGCTGTCGCTCTCGGCTCGGTCGCTCCAAGCGCTCACAATCATCAGGGCACCCACGCAGCTCGTCCTCGTTGCGGCGGTACCAGGCTCGGGTGATGTCGTCGTGCTCGTCGATGGAGTTCCCGTCGCCATCATCCCCGTGGTCGGCTCGTGAGAGGCGCTGTGTCGACCGTCGAGACCCTGCGGGCGGAAGCCCGCCGCCACCTCAGTCGCGGGGCGATCCCCGAGGCCATCGAACACATCACGTCGGCGACCATCGACTCCCCCGAGGTCCGCGCAGGCCTCCTCGAGGAGCTCGCCGAAGAGGCCATGGACTGCGAGGGCGTCCTGGTCGCTCAGGGCGCCCTCCATGGCAGGGTGATGTCCGCGCTGCGCACCGCACGCAGGCCAGACATTCCCCACGCCATGGAGCGCCTCTGGTATCATCGTCGTTTCGCGCACACCGTCGCGTTCCCGGTGGTCGGAGGCCACTGCCCGTCCCTGCTGGAGGTGCGAGTGGCACGGCATGGAGAGCCTCCGCTCGGGCGCCCTCTCCAGCCCGAGACGGTCACTGGAGTCACAGCCGCGCTCGAACTCGCCGCACATGTGCTTCAGGCGCCTGACCGCATCGCAGAGCTGAGAGTAGAGCTGCTCCCGCGGCGATCAGACCCACGCTGGGTGACGGGAAGCTCGCTGGGGCTTGCGGTCTTCCTGGCCATGGTCGCACGGGTCCGCGGGCTCGCGCTGCCGGCGCACCTCGCTGTCAGCGGCTGCGTGCGCGACCTGGGCTTGCAGGAGCTGGAGACGAGCCACGTCGAGGCCAAGCTCCAAGCGCTGGCCCAACGCCAGCAGCTCACAGCGCTCCTGATTCCCTCCGCCAAGAGCCAGCCAGTATACGCCGAAGTGCACAAGAACCGGCTCGAGAGAGCGCGAGACGCGTATCACGCCGTGGAGCTCGCGCTTGGAGAGAGGATCGTCCGCGTGATGGTCGGTCCCTCCCTGACTCCACAACGTTCGTCATGGTTGAACACCCCCGAGCACGAGGAGCTGCGCCTTCGGATGCTGGCCGTGCTTGCAGCCTGCCAGGCACCGGTGACCAGCGACCAGATCGAGGAGGCGCTGGGGGAGATGTCCGAGAGTCCCTCCGCCCATGGGCTCAGCGTCGCCCGCCAGATCGCGCACTGGCTCGATGACCCGCCGCCGGAGGCAACGCTCGTGCAGGCGGGAGGCGGCGCCTCGGTCGCGCGGGGGGACAGCAGCCGCGCGGCCACCGTCGCCGGAAGAGGGCGCATGCGTGCGGCCCACCGGGCCCTCGGAGTGTTGGCCGCCCGCTGGCAGGGAGAGCCGGCCGGGGGTGCCCTGGCCGCCTGGCATGCGCGTCAGGCTGGCGACGAGGACCTGGCGCTGGCGCGCATCGGCGCCACCGCGAGCTGCTCTCACCCCGACCGGGCGCACGCCCTGGCGGACCGCTTTGCGACCACAGGAGCCCCGGAGGACATCTCGACTCTGGCCGAGTCGATCCCACTCGACTCGGCCAGCGGCGGCCTCGCGCGCATCGCGTTGCGCTGTCTGGCGGCAGGAGGCCCTCTAGCGCAGCTCGCAGACCCGTTGTGCAGCGCCACCGAGCCCGTGGACCAGCTCACGGCCCTTCAGGTTGCAGTAGAGCTGCCACTGCACCTGGCCGCGGCACTCGTGCTGGCAGCAGCCCGGGAGGTGATCAGCGACTCGAACGTACCCGCCACGGCGACGATCCGCTCGTGGCTTCGCAGCATCTCGCACAGACCTTCCATAGGGGGCATGGAGGACCTCCTTGATCGGGCCCTCGGCAACCGTCACTCCGCGCGAGGGAGCTCGCCCGACAATGATGACGCCGGAGCCAGACTGCGCGCGCGCCTTGGGGGCATCGGGGATCACCTCTCCACCTCGTGGAGCAGCCTTGGCGGACTCCACTTCGCCCGGATATGCAACAGCGCCCTCCACGGGGTCGGGCAGTGGGCCGCCTACTACCTCCCGGGCTCGGTGACGGGTCGACCGCCTGCGTCGGAGTCCGTCTCGGCGCTTCTCTTCGCAGCGGACGAGGTCACGAGGCACCTCGGCCCTCCCCTCCGAAGGGCGCAGCTCCACCTGGCACCATCATCTGGCGTCAGCGCGACCCCGGGGGAGCACCACCTGTTCGTGAGGCCCGAGGGCGTGTCTCCTCTCGATCTCCACGCCGTGGCTCGTTCGCTCCACCCTTCGGGAGACCCCTGCTCTGTCGGCCTGTACCGCGGGGTCGTCGCCGGGCGGGCGCGCTATTGGGGCTACGAACCGGCCCGCGATGTGCGCGTCGATGTCCCGAACGAGGACCCAGAGCTCGTCCTCGAGTCCACCGCCCTGGGCGAGGCCGGGCAGGGAACACTCGTCTCCTTTGGCACGAGCCCGGTGCTGGAGTTCGCCCTCCCCAGACCGCACCTCCTCCCCATGCCCCTCGGCGCCATGGTCGCGGCCCTGATGGACCGCCGCACCTGCGGGAGTCGTCCCTGGGGCCAGCGGCTCGCCTTCCTCGACCTCGCAGCGAGCACGTGGCTCCGCCTGCACGTCTTCCCAGCGATCACTGCGGACCTGGTCACCGGCCGACAGAGAGACGAGCTGCTGTCGCGCCCCACGAAGATGGCTCTCCTGCGCGTCGCCCATGCGTTGTCGGACGCGGCCGTCGAACCGGGGCCCCTGGCGACGTTGCTGGCGCCGCTGCGCAACCCTGCTACTGCAGCGCTCGCCTTCGACACCATCGACGCCCTTCAGCGGTTCGAGCACACGCCCGGCCCACTCTCTCGCCACGCCGGGGAGCTGGACGGTGCGACGGAGGCGTTTCTGGCGCTCCTCTCCCGGTCGGCCTTTTGTGCCGAGTCCCCGCCCACTCTGATTGCGCTGCCAGGAACGGGTCCGGCCTGGGTACTCAGAGCCTTCCCCACGTCCGTACCGGCGCAGACCGTCCTGGAGGGCCGCGTCGACGTTGCGCTGGAGTTCAGCCAGTCTCGCCTCCCGCTCGGCGACCTCGCGTGGATCGAGCGGGACAGGGCGGGCACTCCGGGCCTGTGGTTCGTAGCACAACGGCAGCGCGGCCAATCCCTTGCATACTCACTCAGCCGCAACGAATCCTATGAAGAGAAGGTGGTAGGACGTTCGCAGGCGTAGAAGAAGCCACGTACCACGGATTCTCTGTCAGATGTGACGTTTCCTGAGCTTTCTGCCACATGATGGAGGAGAGCCCATGAGTCAACGCACGTACACGACCCCGCCGACCGCTCGAATCGTCATATACGAAGGCGAGGCGAACCGGATCGGGAACTTCGTCCTGGACTTGGGAGACCCGACATTCGTTCGCCTCGTGTTCCCCGAGCGCTTCCCTGGCGAGGATGTCACCCCGTACAAGCCTACGCACGATGGTTGGCGTCCGCTGGTGGGCCTCCCCGTCTTGAGGGACGACCCGTCAGCATTCATTCGCGCAGCGCGCGAGATCCACGAAGTTCAGCGAGACGATCTTGTCAGAGACACGAGCGGCGACGTTCTTGGTCCTTGTGATCAAGACGCTCCGGCAGGGGCGCTCCCACGCAAGACGGAAGACACCGATGGCCTGGACCCCTGAGCAGCAGCAGCGCCTTGGAGTCGAGCGGGCGCTCCTGCGCCGGATGTTTCCGACGATGCAGTGGTACGATCCAACGGGTAGGACCTTCGTGCAGGGGGACCTCACGACCAACGCGGGGAACCGCTTCACGGTCCGGGTCGTCATCCCGGCCGACATGCCTCACTCGCTGCCGACGGCCATCATCTGAAGTCCCGCTCCCCTGCTGGGCTACGCCGGATCCAGCATCGCGGCGCGGGGCATGTCCGCGTCGATGCACACTCTCGCTCCGGTCGAGGGACGAGTCGCGGTGTGCCACTACCGTCCTGATCGCTGGGACGAGCGCAAGACCCTGTACCTCGTCCTCCTGAAGGTGAGACTGTGGCTCGAGGCCCTCGAAGGTCACCGCCGCACCGGCAAGCCGATGGACGACTTCCTGCCGCACCAGTAGAGGAGCACGACCATGTCGAGCAGCAAGAAGACGCAGGATGTCCTGAACCACCTCGAGATCACGACCGACCAGGGGAGCGCCGCAGGTGAGCTGGTGTTCGATGCCCGCACCGGAGAGCTCGTGGTGCGTTCCCAGGGCGCCACACACCCGAGCCCCGACGAGACCGTCGTCGACCAGATCGCGCAGGACGGGTTCTTCGCCTGGGGAGGTGCGCGATGACGGCCACTGTCTGGATGGAATCGACGCAGGGCAACGCCACGCTGCGTCTGGGTCCAGGAGTCAGTCGCTGGACGGCGCGCGCACTTGACCACTCGTCCGTCATCCACGCATGGCCGGAGGCGCCGGCATACTCGACATCGGGAGAACCGCTCCCATGCGCCTGTGTCGTCGCCCCGCCGGGAGGCGCCGAGGCGGCAGCCGGGAGTGTGATCGAACGCCTGCCGTTTCCGTCTGGGGGCGCTGCGGCGCTCGTCATCTCCCTGGAGCCGGGCGCCCGCAGACCTGAGGCGCGCGCATGGCTCGTTTCGGAGGGGTCCTGCACGGAGGCATCCGTGCAGTGGGTCGACGGGCGAGAATCCATCCAGAGCCGAAACCGGGGGCTCGCGGACCCGGACCTCCTCGCCGGCCGCTGCGCCGCCGTCGTCGGGCTCGGGAGCGGCGGCTCGGCCGTCGCGCTGGAGCTGGCCCGAGCGGGCGTCGGCCGGTTCGTCCTCATCGACTTCGACCGCCTGGAGCCGTCCAACATCTCTCGGCACATCTGCGGCCTCGAAGCCCTCGGTCGACTGAAGACCCTGGCGGTGCGAGACGCCCTGCTGCGTCGCAATCCCTGGGCTCGAGTCGAGACCGTCGAGATGAACGTCAACGATGACCCCTGCGCCCTCAGTCGAGCGCTGTCCGCAGCCAACGTGGTCATTGGAGCAACGGATGATCGGCGGAGCCGCTCGAACATCAACCGCGCGGCCGTGGACCTGGGTGTCACCGCCCTCTTCGGGCGGGTCCTCTCGCGCGGAGTGGGGGGAGACGTCCTGCGTGTGCGCCCAGGACAGGGACCGTGCCTGTCCTGCGTGTTCGGGCAGGGGCTCCTGTCCGGTGAAGAAGAGATCTCCCAGCGTGCTCAGGCGAGACGAATGGCACCGGAGTATGTCTCAGACAGCGAACTGGGTGCTCGAATCCAGCCGGGCCTGTCTGCCGACATTGCCCCCGTGTGCACGATGATCACGCGGCTCGCCCTGCACGAGCTGACGCGGAGCCAGCACGGCGCCGTCGAGTCCCTGGAAGACGACCTGGCCGCTGACCTCTACGTGTGGGCAAACAGGCGCGAGGGAGTGTACGCCCAGCTCCCACCCATGGGGTACCGGTTTGATCGCTCGGCGATCCTGCGCTGGTACGGCGCTCGAGTGGCCCGCAACCCACGCTGCCCGGCGTGTGGGGCGTCGGCTGACACGGACGATGCCGCCTTCTTCCGCTGAGCATCCAGGCCCCCCTCAATCCACCTGGATCAACCCCATGCGAATGGCGAGCTGCACCAGCTTCGAGTGGTTGTGGATGTCCAGCTTGTCCATGAGGTTCGCGCGGTGGGCCATGACGGTCTTGACCGCGACGTCCAGCGCCACGGCGACCTCCTTGTTGGAGAGGCCCTCGGCGACCAGCTTGAGGACCTGACGCTCGCGAGGAGACAGTCGCCCGAAGGCCTCCTCCTCGCTGGAACTCTCCTGGCGCCCGAGGGCCCGCGACACGAGGGCGCCCGCCATGGACGGGTCGATCCACGTTCCACCGGCAGCCACGGCGCGGATGGCGGACAGGAGATCCTCGCCCCGAGCCGACTTGAGGACATAGCCGTTTGCGCCCGCCTCCAGCACGCGGCGGAGCACCATGGGCTCGCTGTACTGGGTCAAGATGAGGATCGGCACCCGGTTGCCCCGGTGACGCAGCTCCAGGGTGGTCTCCATACCGCCCAGGCCCCCCATGGAGAGGTCCAGCAGCAAGAGGTCCGGACGGAGCTTCTCTACAAGCGCGATGGCTACCTCTCCGTCAGGGGCTTCGCCAACCACCTGGAACGCGCCACCCTGCTCCTCGAGCCACGCCCGCAGGCCCACACGGAGCACGGCGTGGTCGTCGGCGATCACGACACGGATCATGCGCTGACCTCCAGGGTGGGCATGGGCGCGGACACGGTGACGGTCGTGCCCTCGCCGACGACGCTCTCGATGCTCACGGTCCCGCGGACCAGCCTCGCGCGCTCCTCCATCCCGAGCAGGCCAAGGCCCCTCCCGGTGTCCGATGGCGTGCGGGCCTGGGTGACGTCGAAGCCGCGTCCGTCGTCCTCGATGACCATCTCCACGTGACCGTCCGCAAACCGCACCGTTACGGACACGTGCTCGGCCCTCGCGTGGGCGACCACGTTCTGCAGGGACTCCTGGAATATCCGGAACAAGGCGACCGCGGTGTCGTACTCTGGCTCCCGCTCGGGACCACGCACCGCGAGGATACCCCGAATCCCGTTCTGCTTCTCCATGCGCTCCAGGTGCCATTGAAGGGTGGGCAGGAAGCCCAGGTTCTCGAGCACGGTGAGCCGCAGATCGAACAGGGTCCGGCGCACCGACTCCAGCACCTCGCCGGCGCGCCGCTCCAGGGCCTCGAACTCCGCCCGGAGCGGGGCACACTCCGGGCGCCCGCCGAGGCGCTCCACTTCGAGCCGCAGCGCCGCCAGGTCCTGGGCCACCGTGTCGTGCAGTTCGCGCGCGACGCGGCGCCGCTCGTCCTCCTGGGCGCGCATCACCCGGTGCAGGTACTGCTCCTGGAGCTGCTGTCGCGCCAGCTCCTGGTCGTGCAGCAGCCGCGACGTGACGCTGATGCCCAGGTGGTGAACGAGCGAGCTGAGCCAGCGAGGCTCCACGTCGGGGCGGTCCGCCCGATCCGCCAGGACGCAGTCGACCCGGATGCCTCGCGGGACGACGTGGTGGGCGCCGATGACCGTGGCGAGGCGCCCACCGTCGGGGCCGTCCACGGGGGGGCAGCGCACGGCGTCTCCCCGCCCCCGCTCTACCTCAGCGACGCACGCGTCGAGCAGCCGGGCCGCCTGGTCGGCTGGCATGAGGCGCCGCACGACGATCTCGCGCTCCCCGAACTCCACCCGGGCCACCCCCCGCGAGAGGCCCAGCAGGTGGAGCATGGAGTCGAGGCCATGCTCCACGATGGCCTCCGCGTCGGCGCCGAGCGTGTACTGACCGGCGATCTCCTGCAGCGCCTCCAGGTGCTGGCGTGTGCGCTCCATCTCCCCGTTGAGGGCCTGGCGGTGCTTCTCAGCCGTCTGCAAGGAATCGATGAGGCCGCTCCGCCACCGCTCCAAGGTGGACGCGAGCACCCCCACCTCGTCGCGCCCGAACGCCGGCAGCGCCGCCCTGCCCTGCCCCGCCTCCACCGTGCGCACCTCGCGGGTCAGGCGCTTGACGGGGTCGACCACGCTGCGCACGGAGAGCCCCGCGAAGAGCAGGAACAGGGCCACGAAGGACACCCCGATGACCACCAGGCGGCGCTGGAGCGCGAAGGCAGGGGCCAGAGCGTCCGTCTCGGGCTGCTGCACGGCCACCCCGAGGGACAGAGACGGCAGCGGCGCGAAGGCGAGCACCGTCTCGACGCGGGCCGGGTTCTGCTCCGTCGTGTGGCAGCCATGGCACCGGCCCCGGAGGCCGCGGCCGTCGCGGATCGCCTTCGACAGCACCTCGTCGTGGTCGCCCGGCACGAGCAGGCGCCGCGCGTCCGTGGACGCGACCACCACGCCGCCCGTGTCGACGAGGTCCATCACCGAGTCGATGCCGCGCTGCCCATGGAGCGCGGGCGCCAGCGCGTTGTTGTCGGTGACCGGCATGACGCCGCCCACATAGCCGAGGCGCTCCCCCTTCCTCTTCACGACCCCGAGCATGATGACCACCGGGCGCTCCCCCCTCCCGAGGGGGAGCACCTGTGTCGTCGCGACGCCACCACGTGCGTCCACCACCTGGATCATGGCGCCGAGATCGACGGAGGCGAGGGTGTCTCGCAGGTCGGAGGGCGCGACGGCGATCAGGGCGCCACCGCCATCCAGAGCGAAGGCGCCCTCCTGGTAGATGCCGACGTGGTACTCGGTGGCGAGGGCGTCGCGGACGGCGGCGGGGTCACCCGACGCCAGCGAATCGGCAGAGACGGTGCTGAGGCGCGCCAGGTTGGCGCTCATACGCTGCTCGACGAAGGCGCCGACGGTGCGGGCGAGCTCCAGCCGCTCCGCGAGCAGCCGCTCCACCGAGTCGTCGACCATCGTCCCCGACAGCACCGCGACCGCGCCGACGAAGCTCGCGGCGCCCAGCGCCAGAAACAGCGCCGCACGCGCATAGAGGCTCGACCGCCACCGCCGCCGCCTGTCCATCACCCATCCCTCCGGGCATCCCGTGAGGGATCCCCACGCGAGCGTACTCCACCGAAGGCGCAAGCGCCCAGAGAACCGCCGGACGGGGTTACGCTGCGTGTCCACCGTCCCGGCGAAGCGCACACCAACGCAGTGAGATGCACGCACGCTGCCCCGCCCCTGGACACCCTTCACATCCTCCGCTACGGTGCCAGCACCACCCAGGAGCACACATGGAGCGTCTGGTCTTCTTCGGAAAAGGGGGCATCGGCAAGTCCACCACCGCGACGAACTTCAGCGCCACGCTCGCCATGCAGGGGCAGCGGGTGCTTCACGTCGGGTGCGACCCGAAGCATGACTCCACAGTCGCGCTGCTCGGCGGCCGCATGATCGAGGCGGTCACGGACCAGCCGCTGCGTGAGGACGCGACCGCCGACGACGTGGTGGTGCGGTCGCCGCTGGGGGTGGACTGCGTGGAGGCGGGCGGGCCCGCGGCCGGCGTCGGGTGTGGGGGGCGCGCCATCTCGCGCATGCTCGAAGTGTTCCGCATCGCGAACCTCCTCGACGAGGGGCGCTACGACACGGTGCTCTTCGACGTGCTGGGCGACGTGGTCTGCGGCGGCTTCGCGGCCCCCCTCAAGAAGGACGTGGGGCACAAGGTGGTCATCGTGGCGTCCGAGGAGGTCATGTCCCTCTACGCCGCCAACAACATCGCGCGCGCGGTGGTCAACTACGGGTCCAATGGCATCGTGCTCGCCGGCATCATCATCAACCTGCGAGACAACGACGTGGACCGGGCGCCCATGGAGCGGTTCGCGCGGCTGCTGTCGACGCGCATCATCGGGTGGATCCCGCGGGACGCGACGATCCGGGAGGCGGAGTACCGGCGCATCACGGCGGTCGAGATGGCGCCCGCCTCGCCCATCGCGCGCACCTTCCGGGAGCTGGCCGCGACCGTGCTGTCCATCGACTCCGCCACGTTGCAGCCGCCCACTCCCATCGACGAGGTGAGCTTCTACGAGTACACCCGCAACCGCTTCGCCGAGCCTGCCCTCATCGAAGCGAGGCGCACGGCTGAGCCCGTCCGCGTCCCGGCGCCCGAGGTCGTCGAGGCCTCCGACGACTACCGCTACGAGCTCGCGGCCGGGCTGCGCGCCGTGCGGGAGGGCCTGCTTCCCGCAAGGGAGGCACTGGAGCGCCTGCAGGCAGCCTTCCCGGCGCGGGCGCGCGAGCTGCGCGTCGGAGACCTGCTCGCATGAGCCGCCTCTTCCCGGAGCTCGAGGGGCGGCGCCCACGAGCGACTCCGGCGCCCCTCGCCCCCGACCCCACGGACCATGTCATCGTCGGCGGGAGGCGCTCCCTGCGAGCGTTCGCCCGCGTGTTCGCCTTCCCGGCCGCCTCGGGAGCGACGGTACGCTCCCTGACTCTCGACCCGCAGGACGGCATCCGCGTCACCGTGGGCCCTGAGCCCGACACGACGTTCTGGATCCACCTCCGCGGTCGCGCCCCGGTGTACAGAGAGACGCCCCACCTGGCGCTGACCTACCGGGGCGCGGACCTCATCACACGCCAGGCGGCGTTGTTGGACTGGGTGGCCCGGGCCTTGACCCCCCTCTGCTACGACGAGCTGGAGCGGGTCATCCGCCAGGATCCCGGCTCCATCCGCCCCCTGGAGGTGGAGGCCGCGGCGGGCGCGCCGAGGAGCGCCGCCGGCAGGGCGCTCAGCCCGCTGGTCTACGGCTATGGCGCGGAGGAGACCTGGGTGAGCTTCTTCGCGGACAACGAGCTGGAGCGGAGCGGGGCCGCCCGGCTGCTCGGCAAGCACGTCCAGGTGCTCCACACGGAGATCGAGTGCCTGTTCGGCAGCATCCCCAACGACGACGGAGGCTTGCCGTTCTTCGCGCTCACGCAGACCGAGGGGGCGTCCATCACCGTGGACACCGGCTCCCGCACCCTGTTCACGGACCTCGGGGACATGGATGTCATCAAGGGCGGCACGGCGCGCCTCGACCGGCTCATGGACGCCATCGCGGACGGCGAGGCGCCGCACCTGGTGTCCGTCGGCACCTCCTGCACCCCGCTGGTCATCGGCGACGACGTGGAGGGGGCCATCGGGCGCCTCCAGAAGCGGGTGGCGGCCCCCGTCATGTACCTGGGCAACAGCATCAACCCCGTGGTCCGGCTGATCCAGACGTGGGCGGCGGGTCGCACGCCGACGGAGGCGCCCCCGAGGGAGCCGGGGAGCGCCGACGTGGTGGGGCTCCCCTCGCTGCCCGGCCGGGCGTCGCTGCTCGCCCTGCTGCGAGACGCGGACATCGAGGTGCGCACCGCGCTGCTCCCGGACGTGGACCCGACCATGCTGGAGCACTTCGGCGAGGCGAGCGTACAGGTCTACTTTCGCACGGACCACCACGTGGCTGCCTACGACGCGCTCCGCGCTGCCCGGCCCGGCCCGGCCATCGCGCCGCCCGTGCCCTTTGGGGTGGCGGGAACGGAGCGGTGGCTCCGGGCCATCGCCCTGGCGACGGGCCGCGAGGCGGAGGCAGACCGCGCGTGGGGCATGGCGTGGGACCGGCTGCGAGGGCGGTGGGAGCACGCAGTAGAGCGCGCCGGCCGCTACCGGCTCGGCTTCGTGCTCGACCGCCACGGCCTGACCCGGCTGGAGCGCTCGTGCCGCATGACCGGCGCGCCGCTCCTGGCGCTGCTCGTAGAGATGGGGTTCGGCCTCGACCTCATGGTGCACGACCCCGACGGCACGGGCGCTGCCGTCGGCGAGGTGGCGAAGCGCCTGGCCGCGGTGGATGCTCGCATCGACGCGTTCCGCACCGCCGAGGAGCTGGACGCGGCCCTGCGGGAGAGCCGCGCCCACGCCATCTACACGGAGCTCACCATGGACCCGCGGCCCGGGCGGGCGGGCAAGGCGCGCTTCTCGCCGCGCGACGTCGCGCTGGGGCTGGACGGCGCCGTGCAGACGGCGGAGCGCCTCGTCGCGCTGTGCCGCATGTCCTTCTTCCGCACCTACTCCGCGCACCTCGGGGAGGCGCCATGACCACACCTGCGCTTCGACGCGGCGCGGCCCCTCCGCAGCCGCTGACCGGGGCCTTCGGCGTCCCGTACCGCTTCCCGTATCAGCTCGGCGTCTACATGGCGGTCAACGCCATCTCCGACGCCGTGCTGATGGTGGACGGCCCTGACTGCGTGATCCGCAAGGCCCAGTGGCTCCAGGGAAAGCACGACTGGCAGGCGACGCTCCTCGACGTGCTCGGGCGGCACCGCATCGTCCCGACCCTCCTCCACGCGGACCGGGTGGTCAAGAGCCGGGGCGAGGACGTGGTCGACCGCCTCCGGCGCATCGACCAGCACCGCCGGGCGGGGCTGATCCTGGTCTGCGCCATGCCCCACGTGTCGATCATCGGGACGCAGTACGACCAGCTCCTGCGGGACGCCCAGCCGCACACCCGGGCGCAGCTCATCGAGGTGCCGAGCCTCTCGTTGCAGGGAGACTGGCTCCACGGCTACGCGGAGACCCTGCTCGCGCTGGCGGGCTCCCTCGACCTGTCCGGCGGCATGCCGGCGCCGGAGCGGGTCGCCGTGGTGGGTCACGTCATGGACCGCCTGGAGGAGGACCAGCGCGCCAACGTGGCCGAGCTGCGGCGGCTGCTGGAGGCGCTGTCCCTGGACGTGGTCTCCGTGTGGCTCGACGGCGGCACGTCGCAGGACCTGGGGGCCGTGCGGCACGCCGGGACGCTCATTTCGCTGCCCCACGGCCTCCGAGCGGCGCGCCGCATCGCCGCCACCACCGGCGCACGGGTGGTGGAGGCGCCGGTGCCCCTGGGAATCCCCCGCACGCGGCGGCTGCTGCTGGCGGTGGGTCGGGCGACGGGGCGCCTGGACGCTGCGGAGGCCCTGGTCGAGCGGGAGCTCGCCCTCGCCGTGCCCCGCTTCGCCCGCATCGTGGACCACCTGCTCGCGGGGCGGCGCATCGCCTACTCCGGGGACCCGGCGACCCTCGGGGGCATGCTCCAGGTAGCTGCCGAGGTGGGCATGGAGGTGGTGGGGCTCGCGAGCCCGGCCGCTGCCTCCCACGCGGGGGATCTCGCCGATGAGCTGGGGGAGCCCATCGAGGTGGCGTGGCAGCCGCGCGCGGCAGAGCTCACGAGCCTGCACGAGCGGGTGGCAGACGCGGACCTGCTGATCGGCGACGGCCACTTCCTGCAGGCGGCCGTCGCCCCGCCCGACCGCTTCGTGGAGCTCGGCTTCCCCTCCTTGCGCTACCACGCCCTCCACCCTGCGCCCACGTTGGGGTTCTCGGGCTGGACGTGCCTCATGCACCGCCTGACGAACGCGACTCTGGCGCGGGCGGCCCGCTGACGTACACAGCCCGCCAAACCTGGTGGGCTCTCCTCTGCACCGCAGTGGAGGTGTTCCTGGTGGGGAGCCTGACTCGAGCTTCCCCGAAGCATCGCCGGAGGGGCACGCCCGTCACGGACGCGGGCCGTCCTTGCGTGTGGGGAGGGCACCTCCGTCGCTCCTGTGAGGGTGTGAGGACGCTCGGGAGGCGAGATCCGCCCCTCCTGTGGGGTCCCGAGAGCCCTCCTTGGGTGACCGGCATGGAGGATGTACGGGTTCGAGGACGATGGGCGGGGAACCTCCGCCGCGGAGGTGCCGGTCCGGGAGACACCCTGGCTCAGGCGGGCGTGCCCGCCCGAGCGGGCTGCGTGGGGGCCGTCCGCTTCTTCCCAAGGCCGGGCGCCTCGGTGATGCGCGGGAGCGGCAGCAGCATGTACCGCATGCCCACGATGCATGGCCCGGCGGTATTGAAGTACTTCATGGAAGCCGCGGGTTCCCGACGCCCGCGGTCACGCAACTGACGGGCGCGCGGGTGGTTCACGCCGGCAGGGTCGCATGCGTAATTCATTGATCGATCCCGAGGCGCGACGACACCTACAGGCTTTGGAGGCAATGCCATGAGCGCACGGTCCCTGCTCTGCGTCGTCGTGTCCGGTGCGGTGCTCACATGCTGCGAAGGTCCGTCGCAACCTCCCTCCGCAGACCCGGCTGCGGGGTCACCAGAGACTGCCGATGCGGCGCCCGAGACGGGCGGCGGCCCGAGCGATGCCCCAGGGGGAGGCTGGACCGTCGATCCGAATGACGTCTCCAGAGGTCCCGTTGACGGTACCGCCAACGACGCAGCCGACGAGGCAACCGATGGCGCCGCCAACGGGATCTCCGACGGCACCTCCGACGGAAGATCGGACGGCGCCTCCGACGGCGCCGCCGAGAGATCCACCGACAGCGCCTCAGAGGACGGAGGCGTGGCCGTCGTGTCCGATTCGACCAGTGAGGCGCCTGACGGGTGGCTCAATCCCGACGGGGACGGGAAGGTGATCGACGGGGTTGGTGGTGGCAGCGACGCGGGAGCCGACGACGCCAGGTCTGGCACCCCCATGTCACCAGGGCCCGACGTCACCCAGGACGTCGACGCCGGCGCAGTCGACGCCGGGAGCATTCCACCCGCAGGGCCCTCCGTGTGGGCTCCCTGCTCATCGGACGAGGAGTGCCCCGATGGGACGGTGTGCAACGAGGCCTATGGCCAGACCTACCCGGGCCTGTGCAGCCCAAAGGGAGGTCTTGGCTGGCTGTGCACCCGCGACGAGGACTGCGCAGACGACGCGAGCTGTGAAGCGCTGGCGGCCGACGGGGACATTGGCGAGTGCAGTCCGACGGAGCCCTATGGGCAGCCTTGCTCGGCTTCGAGCCCGTGTCCTTCCGGGCTCGTCTGCAACACGTCGTTCAGTCCGACGGCTGCATCCCCTGGGACGTGCCTTCCTCCTGGTCGGCCCGGGTTTCCGTGTCGACTGGACGACAACTGCGCTCCAGATCACCACTGCGCCATGCCGGTCAAGAGCACCCTCGGACGGTGCATCCCCAACGGGACGGCGGAGGCACCCTGTGATGCTCCCTCCGAATGCTCTCCAGGGTTGGAGTGTACCCTCGTGACCTGGGCGCCGACCCTCCAATGCCAGCCGTCCGGGGCAGCCTACCCCGGGTGTCTCGCCGACTGGAATTGCCCGCCTGGAACTGTGTGCGTCGGTGATGGATGGTACTCCTCTGGAAAACAGAACCCAGCCTGTCGTCCGCCGGGTTCGTTCGGTTCACTGTGCGGCCACGACTCCGAGTGTGCGACGCCGTTCGTGTGCTCGATGACACTCAGCGGATGGTCAAAACTGGGGCTGTGTCTCCCACCAACGGGTGGGACCGGAACGCCCTGCGTATCAGATTCAAACTGCGCTCCAGGGACAGCCTGCGCCACGCCGTTCGGTGTGTCTCTCAATGCCTGTGGCGTGCCTGCTCCAGTGGGCGCCCCTTGTCTCACTGCCGATGACTGCGCCGCACCAAGCACTTGCACGGACTGGTATGGAACTTGGACCTGTCAACCAGGACTCTTGGCGAAGTGCGCGTCGGACAACGACTGTCTACTCGGCCTCGTGTGCGCGTGGAGCTACGGTGGGATCGACGGCGCCTGCGAACTCCACACGAAGGTCGAATATTGCCAGACCCCTATTTGTCACTATACGGCCTGCGACGGTTGTGCCTGCTGCGATGGATGCGATATCGCGAGCTACGACAAGTACGAGACAGTCTTCTGCGGACAGTGTGTGCCTTCGCCTGCCGCCAAGGGAATCGGAGACCCCTGTGGTCGATCAGTGGAGTGTGCTTCCGGCCTGGCATGCTCAAACGGGCTCGATGGGCACCAGTGTGAGCCAGCCCTCGATGCTGATGCCTCCTGCTTGTCCAACGCCGAGTGTGCCTCAGGCCTCGTGTGCGTTTCCGACGACGCCGGGAGCAGATGTCTCCCAACCCGCACAGTAGGGGAGACTTGCGATGAGTCCATGGATTGCGACCCCGTGCTGGTCTGCGGACTCGGGGAGCACGGACGTTGCTACGCCCCTCTCTACTCCCCCTGCGAGGACGACGGGGGGTGTGCGCAGGGCCTGGTCTGCGCAAACGTGCTCGGCGGCGCAGACGGCACCTGTTTTTCGGTGCACACGATCAAAGTGACGGGGTACACCTGTATGGAGACGACGTGTGGCTTCTGCTCGAAAGAGTGTCCTGACTATGGCGACGCTCCCATTCCCTATGAGTGCGGCCAGTGCATCCCGGCACCCCAGAGTATTCCAGTGGGCCTGAACTGTCACGACGATGGATCCTGCGTGGTTGGAGCGATCTGCGGAAGCGACCACCTGTGCAGGAGTCCCGGGAAGCCAGGCGAGAGTTGCACGGTGGCCGATGACTGTGTCGGAGGTCTGATCTGCCGACTCTCGACCTGCGGACTCCTTGGTACCCTGGGAGACGGGTGTAACTCAGAGGGGGACTGTGAGGTGGGGTTGCGGTGCAGACCGAACGGCGTAGGGAGCCACGAGTGTGCGCCAGTCGGCCTTGCTGGAGAAGCGTGCGACGATGGGCTCGACTGTGCTCCGAAGCTCGCTTGCCTGGGCTCCCCACCGACCGGAAGTTCCAGCGGCAAGATCGGCGCATGTGGACGTCCGCGGTCGCTGGGTGCCCCATGCGCCTATAGCACCGATTGCAAGACGGGCCTCTTGTGCGCAGGCAGACCGGAGGGTTGCGTTGTGGATCATTGGGGCTACCCATGCAACTCGAACGCCGACTGCGGGTGGGGGCGCTACTGCGACCAGCTCTGCTTCACCTGCCTGTGACCTTCAGGCCGGGGCCTGGCTTTGTAGAGTGATCGACGCCGTGAAATGCGCTCGTCAGGCGCTGGTGCATGACATGCTCCCCGCTGGCAGGTGAGGCCGCAGGCAGGGCCCTGTCTTTCCAATGACGAGCGCCTCGGGGCCCGACCACGGCCCCGCTCGTTCGCGTCACATTCCAGAGCGGGTTCTTCTTCAAGCGGCACAGGGCGGTCGCCGTCGCCATGGGGCTCGGCACGGGGCTCCGGGCCTGGTCCGGCTACGAGCTCGCGTCCGGGCTGCGCGCGGTGCGGGAGGACCTGCTTCGTCCACAAGACGCCCTGGTGCGGCTGCGGCCTTCCCGGCGCGGGCGCGGGAGCTGCGCGTCGGGGACGTGCTCGCCTGAGCCTCCTCCGCCCTCCAGCCGGCGCCCACGTTGGGGTTCACGGGGGCAGGGCGTGCCTCGTGCACCGCCTGACAGACACGATTCTGGCGCGTGCGGCCCGCTGACGTACACTGCCCCCAGACCAGGAGGGCTCCCATGCGTTGCGTCTTGCTGTTGGTGTTTCTTGTGGGGTGCGGCGAAGCGGCGACCGTTGGCGCCGCGGACACTGCGGCCGTGGACGTGGCGGCGGACGCCGTGGACGGCGCCGCCCCGGCGGACGGGGAGCAAGCGGACGGCGCTGACGCCGTGAGCGACGGCGCGGGGGCGGCCGACGCGGCCGACGCGGCCGACGCGGCCGACGCCGCGAGCACCCCGGACGCCACCATGCCCGACGCCGCGCCTCCCCCGCCCCAGACGGTCGAGGGCGCCTTCTGCCGTCCCCTGGCGGAGCTCCTGTGCGCCGCCGCCGCGGACTGCGGCTGCCACGACCCGTTTGCCACTCCCCCGGGTCCCCCGGACGTCCCGTCATGCGTGGAGGCGGAGTCCGCCCGCTGCCTGGAGCAGCTCGCGCCGATCCAGGCCGCCATGGACGCAGGGCAGCTCCAGGTCGCCGCGGGGCGCGTGCAAACGTGCCTGGACGGGCTCTCGGCGTCCCTTGCGCCGTGCGAGGCCCCCGGGGCGCTGGTGACCCAGCTCTGGTGCCGCACCCTGTTCTCGTCGGACGCACCGTTCGGAGAGCCCTGCGAGGGGGAGGTGTGCGCCGACGGTGCCGGGGCCTGCGACGGCACGTGCTCGCCGCTGCCGGTGGAGGGAGAGGCATGCGGAGGGGTCTGCGCCCCGGGCCTCTTGTGCTCGCCGGCGGGGAAGTGCGCGGCACCCCTGTCCGCGGGCACGCCGTGCAGCCCCGAGGGGATGCCCTGCGCGCCCCCGACGCACTGCATCGACGGCGGCTGCCGCGTCCTGGGCGGCCCCGGCGAGTCGTGTACCACCGAGGGAGGCTGCCGCCCTGGGCTGGTCTGCGGCGGGGGGACGTGCAGCGAGGGGCCCACGGCCTGCGAGCCCGGGGACCCGTGCGGCAACGAGGCCCTGTGCTTCGGGCGCCCCGAGCGCCACTGCGCGGCGCCGCTCCCCGACGGCGCGCCCTGCACCCAGGACGGCTCCTGCGAGGGGTGGTGCGACGGCACCTGCGCCCCCCTCCCGACCTCGGGAGAGCCCTGCGCCAACGGGGCGCTCTGCGCGCCTGGCCTGGGCTGCGGGATGGACTTTGGCACGTGCGGCCCTCTGCCAGGCCTTGGAGAGCCCTGCGCATTCGGACTCATGGGCCCCACCCTCTGCGAGGGCGAGCTGGGCTGCGTGGAGGGGCTCTGCGCCCCGCTCCCCGGCCTCGACGAGCCCTGCACCACGGACAGCCGCTGTGATGGAGGCGACCTGGACGGCGACGGCCTGGCGGGCGACCTGGGCTGCGACTTCCAGGCGACGGGCAGCTTCTGCGTGGAGCGGAGGGGGGTCGGTGGCGAGTGCCAGACGGACCTCACCTGCAAGCCTGGGCTGTTCTGCGACTACACCGTGGGCCAGTGCGCAACGGCGTACGCCCCAGGGACCCCCTGCAAGCACGGCAACGAGTGCGGCCTCCAGGGGAGCTGCATCCCAGACGAGGTGGGCGACTTCTCCTGCCAGCCCCTCGGCACGGCGGTGGGCGACGGCTGCTTCTTCGACTGCGGCGCGGGCCTCTGGTGCGCCATGTCGCTGCTCGACGGCGCCTGCGCCCCGAAGGCGTGCCTCGTCCTGGCGCCCTGAGCGGTGGGCTAGAGCAGCACGAGGTTGTTCAGCATCGCAACGATGACGCCCATGATGGAGACGCCCGCGATGATGCCGGCGGCCACGGGGATCATGTAGTCCTCGGCGGACTGCTTGTTGCGGCGAGTCCAGATGTAGGCGGCCACGGCGCCCAGGAGCATGGAGAAGGGGTACTGGAAGGGGAGGATCAGCCCGAGGCCGACTCCGGTCGCCGACGGCAGCCACTTCTTGAACCGGGGCAGCGCCAGCTCCAGGACGAGCATCGCCGCCCCGAGGGTCAGCCCCAGCCAGATGGCCTGCCGGTGCATGGGGTGCATGTTGGCGAGGCCCATCTTGAAGACCTCGGCGACGGCCTTCCACGCCTGGGCGGCGGGCGCGGGGAACTTGGGGGCGACGCCCTCGGCGCCGTTGAGGGCGGTGGCGTCGGGCACCAGCAGCATGAAGCCGGTCACGGTGGCGGCCGTGCCCGCCAGGACGCCCAGGAGCTGCGCCATGAACTGGCGGCGCGGGTTGGCGCCGAGGAGGTAGCCGGACTTCAGGTCGTTGAGGAGATCCGCGGCAGAGCCGGCGGCGCTGGACGTGATGCCCGCGGTCATCAGGTTGGCGGTGGTGGACTGGGGGATCAGCACGCCGTAGGTGAGCTGCATGATCTTGCCCATGGCGCCGATGGGCGTGATGTCCGACTCGCCCGTGGCGCGGCACGCCACCAGCGACAGGAAGAAGGTCATGACGACGGCGAGGGCCCCGTAGAACCAGGGGATCTCGAAGTAGGTGTGCGCCACCCACACGACCGCGGCCCCGGCGAGCACCGTCCCGGTGACGAACCACGACAGGGGCGCCTCCGTGCGCGCGACGAGCTCCGCGTCCGTCGCGCCAGCGCCACCACCACCGATGCCGCGCATGGCCCGGAGGATCGTCTTCCACTGAAGCGCGAAGGACAGGAGCCCATACGACACCATGATGGGCACGCCGAGCCAGATGCCGATCTCCTTCCAGGCCTTCCAGGGCTCCGTGGCCGCGCGCAGCGACTTGCCGGTGACCTCGCTGACCCAGACGTTGTCGTAGGCGAGGGGGCCCGCCACGTAGATCAGGGCGAGGCTGCCGAGCATCATATAGATGGTGGTGCGCAGCCCCACGATGGCGCCCGCGGCGATCATGACCGGGTTGTGGTCCATGACCATGGTCCAGTTGGAGGGCTGGTTCGGGACGACCTTCCCATCCACCACGTGGGTGCCTGGGACCGTCAGGTGCAGGAAGTCGAACAGGTGCGACTCGGCCGGGAGAAGCGCCTCTCGCACCCGCTCGACCGCCCCGGTGGCCTCGTCCACCACGGACTTGACCAGGATGTTCAGATCGATGACCAACGGGAAGATGGCTCCGGCCACGGTGGCCCACAGCAGGGCCTTGGCCTTCTTCAGCGCGGCCCCACCCTCGCTGAACAGGGACTGGAGCGTCACCGCGGCTGCCGTCCCCGACGGGAACTTGAGGCGCTCCTTGTTGATCATGTTGCGCTTCATGGGGATGGCCATCACGGTGCCGAGCACCCCGAGGAACAGGGTCCACAGCACCAGCACCAGCCACGGGAGGTGCTCGCCCTTCGGGTTCTCCGCCGTGGCGGACAGCATGAGCAGCGCGGAGATGGCGGAGACGAACGTGCCGCCCGTCGCGTAGCCTGCCGCCGACGCGGACGACTGCATGCAGTTGGTCTCGAGGATGGTCATCGGCGTCTTGGCGAGCCCCGCCTTGAGGAACACGTTCCAGATGGCGTAGCTGAGGATGCAGGCCGTGATGGCCACGCCGAGGGCCCAGCCGGTCTTGAGGCCGATGTAGAGGTTGGTGAAGGCGAGCAGGAAGCCGAGCACCGACCCGACGATCACGGCGCGGACGGTGAGCTGCGGGACGTCATCGCCCCGGTAGACGCGGGCGTACCACTCCTCCTCGGTCATGTCGAGGACCTTGTCGGGAGGAATGTCGAGCGGCTTGCACCGCTCCACATCGGCCATGGTGGCGGGGGGCCTCTGGAACAACGCCATGGATTCTCCTTCGGAGAGGTGGGAGCCCCGGGGGGTCAAGTATACTCATATCTCATATCCCGGCGCGCCTGATCGTGGGATATGAGTAGTCCTGACCCCACGGCTCGGGCTCGGCGATTGTGTAGCAACGGCGCGACGACGGCAAGAACTCACAGGGTAACCTCCAGGTGACGTCCCAGTGGCATCACGGTGTGGGGCCGGCTAGCATGGTCGCCGAGTCGAGAGGGCCTCGCGGCATGCCCTCTACCCCCGGGTGCTCCTCCGAGCGCCCCCGGCCCACAAGGAACGCACCATGCAGCTTCGCGCGCTCGCCCTCCTCCTGACGCTGGTCGTCGCATGCCAGGTCGACGAAGGTTCCACGGGCACGTCCACCGACGACGTCGCCCTGGGCGGCGGGATCGGAGAGCCCACGGGAGACGTGGCGGCGCCCGACACTGCCGACGGCAGCGGCTCGGATACCACGGCGGCAGACACCACGGCGGCAGACACCGCGGCTCCCTGCGTCCCGACCACGTGCACAGCCCTCGGGCTGTCGTGCGGGGAGGCGCCCGACGGCTGCGGTAACACGCTGGCCTGCGGCGCATGCGCGAACGGTGAGGTGTGCGCCCCGGGCGGCGCCTGCTGCACCCCCCTGACCTGTGCGAGCATCGGCTACTCCTGCGGGCCGGCGGACGACGGCTGCGGGGGGCTCCTCGGGTGCGGCGACTGTCCGGCGGGCCAGTCCTGCGGCGCAGCGACGCCGGGGGCCTGCTCCGACCAGGGGTGCTCACCGGACACCTGCGGCGACCGGAACTGCGGCGCCATCGTGGACGGGTGCGGCGGCGCCGTGTACTGCGGGGCCTGCGCCGGGGGCGAGGAATGCGGCGCCACGACTGCCAATGTCTGTGACGTTCCGGTCCCGTGCGTGCCCACGACCTGCGAGGCCGAGGGCAAGGACTGCAGCGCCATCCCGGACGGCTGCGGCGGTGCGCTCGACTGCGGGGACTGCCCGGAGGGCCTCACCTGCGGGGGCGACGGGACCGCCAACGTCTGCGGGGGCGCCTGCGTCAAGTTCACCTGCGAGGAGTTCGGCTTCACCTGCGGCACCATGGACGACGGCTGCGGCGGCAAGATGACCTGCGGCGCGTGCGACCCCGGGTTCCACTGCGGGCCCGACTACACGTGCATCCCCGACGAGTGCGAGCCGCGGACCTGCGCCGAGCTGCTCGCGTCCTGTGGCGCTCCGCCCGACGGCTGCGGCGCCGTGCTGGACTGCGGAGCTTGCGACGAGGGCGATCTGTGCTCGTCCCACTTCACCTGCGAGGCCCCCTGCTTCCCCGCGGACTGCCTCGCCGCGGGAGCGTCCTGCGGCCCGGCCCCCGACGGCTGCGGCGGCACGCTCGACTGCGGCGGTTGCCCGAGCGGGGAGTACTGCGGGGCCGGCACCTGCGAACCGGAGTGCGTGGTCACGACCTGCGACGCCCTCGGAGCCGAGTGCGATCTCGTCCCCGATGGCTGCGGAGGCACTCTGGACTGTGGCGCCTGCGCGTCGGGAGCGGTGTGCTCCCCGGCCCGGACCTGCGAGGTGGTCTGCGTGCCCACGACCTGCGAGCTGCTGGGCGCCGAGTGCGACTCGGGGCCCGACGGCTGCGGCGGCACCCTCGTCTGCGGACCGTGCCCGGGCAACGAGGTGTGCACCAAGGCGCGCACCTGCGAGCCTGCGTGCGTACCGGCGGACTGCGAGGCGCTCGGCGCGAGCTGTGGGACCGCTCCCGATGGCTGCGGCGGCACCCTGAGCTGCGGCTCGTGCCAGGCCGGCCACGTCTGCGAGGCCAACCAGTGCACCTGCACGCCGCTCTCCTGCGAGACGCTGGGAGCGACGTGCGGCGCCGTGACCGACCACTGCGGCGTCACCCACGAGTGCGGCGGGTGCGCCGACGGGTGGGCCTGCGCCGACAACGCGTGCGTGTGCGTACCGCAGTGCGCCGGCAAGGTCTGCGGTGACGACGGGTGCGGCGGGGTGTGCGGCTCCTGCGCGGACGGCACCGTGTGCGCAGCCGGCGCGTGCCACCCGACCTCTTGCGCAGGGTCCTGCGGCAAAGACACGACGGTCGTGGGCCCAGACGGAGCGCTGTGCGCCTGCGACGCCGAGTGCTTCCTGCCAGAGCGCGGCGATTGCTGCCCGGACGTGTGCGCGACCTGCGCCACGGAGCTCGCGGCGCAGTGCTGCCAGCCGACATGCACCGGTAAGCAGTGTGGCGGCGACGGCTGCGGGGGCTCCTGCGGCACCTGCACCGACGGAAAGACCTGCGCGGCGGGCCAGTGCGTCTGCCAACCCTCCTGCGCCGGGAAGCAGTGCGGCGGCGACGGCTGCGGTGGCTCCTGCGGCACCTGCACCGACGGAAAGACCTGCGCGAACGGCCTCTGCCTCTGCCAGCCGAGCTGCGCGGGGAAGGCGTGCGGCGACGACGGCTGCGGTGGCTCCTGCGGGTCCTGTGGCGCGGGCAAGACCTGCGCCGGGGGACAGTGCGTCTGCGTGCCGAGCTGCGAGGGCAAGGTCTGCGGCGATGACGGCTGCGGAGGCTCGTGCGGTAGCTGCGGGACCGGCACGACCTGCTCGGCGGGCCTCTGTGTCTGCCAGCCGAGCTGCGCGGGCAAGGAGTGCGGCGACAACGGCTGCGGTGGCTCCTGCGGCACCTGCGGCGCGGGCAAGACCTGCGTAAGCGGCCACTGCGCCTGCGTCCCTGACTGCGCAGGGAAGACCTGCGGCCCCAACGGCTGCGGTGGCTCCTGTGGGACGTGCGGCGCGGGCACCATCTGTGATGCGTCGGGCCAGTGCGCGTGCGTGCCGAGCTGCACGGGCAAGGCCTGCGGCCCGGACGGCTGCGGCGGGTCCTGTGGCACCTGCACGGGCGGCAAGACCTGCACCGAGGCTGGAGCCTGCTACGGCGGGCCTTGCGACGGCAAGTGCGGCGGCAACGCGGGCTCGTGCTTCTGCGACGCCGTATGCTTCAGCTACGGCGACTGCTGCGAGGGCATGTGCGCGAGCTGCCCCAACGTGAACCCGGACAAGTGCTGTCAGCCGTCCTGCACGGGCAAGGCATGTGGTGACGATGGATGTGGGGGCTCTTGCGGGTCGTGCGCGACGGGCGACACGTGCGAGGTTGGAAAGTGCGTTCCATGCGTCCCGAGCTGCGCGGGCAAGACCTGCGGCGACAACGGCTGCGGCGGCTCCTGCGGCACCTGCGGAGCCGGACTGACCTGCGACCCGGCGGGCAAGTGCGTCACCTGCGTCCCCGACTGCAAGGGCATGGTCTGCGGCAGCGACGGCTGCGGCGGCTCCTGCGGAGACTGCGGCGTGAACTGCGCGACGATCCCGCAGGGTCCGTTCGCGCTGACCAAGCTCACGGGCCCCATGGCATCGGAGGACCTGGCCTTCGACGACGTGGGCAACGTCATCGGCTCGAACGACAAGGCGATCTTCAAGAGCAAGTACAAGCAGTCGCCGGTGGTGTGGGTGCCGAGCCTCAACTTCCGGGCCGGGCTCCGCTACCTGCCGACGGGCGACCTGGTGGTCAACGACAACTACAAGGGCCAGCTCGTCCGCATCACGCCCGACGCGACCATCCACGTGGTGCTCAACAACCTCAAGTACCCGAACGGCCTCGCGGTGGACATGAACGGCCTCGCCTACGTTACGGAGCATGACGCCAAGCGGGTCCTGCAGGTGGAGCCGTACACCAAGGTCGTAAAGGTGCTGAGCGACGGGCTCATCTCCAACCCCAACGGCGTCACCTTCAACCCGGACTACTCCCGCATGTACGTGGCCGGCTTCAGCGGCGTGGGCACGATCTACGCGTTCGACATCGACGCGAGCGGCAACTTCAGCGCCCCCTTCGCTTGGGCGACCAAGGTGGGAACAGGGTGGCTCGACGGCATGGCAGTCGACATCTGCGGCAACGTCTACATCGCCGACTACAACGTGACCAAGGTCTACCGCCTCCCCCCCGACGGCAAGAGCTACCAGGTGGTGTTCCAGGGTGGCAGCGGCGCCTACCTGCCGAACATGCAGTTCGGCTCGGGCATCGGCGGCTGGGACGCAAAGAAGCTCTACCTCCCCGACGGATGGAACAAGGGCGTCTTCGAGGTCAACGTGGCCGTCCCGGGGGCACCCGTTCCCTACCCGTAGATGATTCGAACGAACGTTCGATTGACTCGTATCCAGCCGAACACACTTCATTCTCGAAAAAGTAGCTGGGGAGGTGCTTGACACATCTTGGGGGCTGGTGTTAGCGTGAGACCATGTTCGAATGAACGTTCGATTGACTCACGAAACACCAAGGGAGCCCCGCCATGAGAGCCCACACAGCCATGACACCCCGTCTCTCACTCGTGATCGCCGCAGCAACCGTCCTGACGCTCGCGACGATCACGGGCTGCGACGATCTGCCCTCCGGCGACAAGACGTCGCCTTACTTCTGGAGCGAGCTGTTCCTCAACAAGTACGCCAGCGAGCTGGTGGTCGGAGACCTCGAGGAGGGGCCCACGCCTCTCGTGGAACCCCGCGCCGTCCTGCTGATCACTGGCGTCACCATCAGCGAGGAGTGGTTCGGTCCCATCGTGGCGCGCCTGGAGCGCGACGGCTTCGTCCCCTATGTGTATGTACCTCCGGCGCTCCTGAGCGGCAGCCTCTTCCAGAACTCCGCAGACCTGGCGGACGTGGTGGAGCAGGTTCGCGAACAGAGCGGCCAGGACAAGATCGACATCCTCGCCGAGTGCACCGGCGGCGTCATCGCGCGACACTACATCCAGTCGCTGGGCGGCGACCAGTACGTCTCGCGGCTGGTGACCTTCGTGTCCCCCCATAACGGCATCGACAAGGCCCCCATGGCGGCGGCCATCGCCGGGTGGCCCGCCTTGTACGATCTGTCTCCTGGGAGCGCATTCCTGGAGGCCGTCAACGGCGTTCCGCTACCCGAGGGCGTGGCCGTGACGTCCATCTACACCTGCGGCGACGAGTACATCCGCCCTTGGCAGACCTCCGTCGTGCCCGGAGCCACCAACATCGGCCTCTGCGACGAGTTCGTGGGCCACTTCCAGACCTTCTACGACCCGGCCATCTATCTCATCATGCACGCGGCCCTCACCTCTCCCGTGCCAGGCGACGCGGCAGAGTGGAACGGGGGGGATCCGGCGTCGGGCGCGGAGGGCACGCAAGGGGAGACGGGAGGTGAAGACGGCCCGTCGGGTGGCCAGGGCACTCCGGGCATTGGAGCGCCCGAGGAGCAGGCCGCCGTCGGCGAAGAGTCCACAGTCCCCGGAGCCACAGACCCAGGGGGCGCCGCAACCGACAAGGTGGGCACGACGGCGCCTGTTGAATCTCCGGAGCCTGTGCAGGCGGTCGCGCCTTCGACGCTCCCCGCCACGTCGTCCGTCACGATCCCGAGCGGGTCCGCAGGCGCGGCGGGGTGCGGCGCTGGCGGGCGCGCCCCGAGCGGCGCCCTCGCCCTCATCATGGTTGCCCTGCTCGCCGGGCGCCGCCGCTTGACATCCCTGAGAGAAGCCGCCAGCGTTGCCTCCCGATGAGCCCGATGCCCGCCACGACACCGCCCGACCGCCGCGACGAGATCCTCGACGCCGCCCTGGACTGCTTCGTGACCCACGGGTACCACGGCACGGCGGTCCCGACGGTCGCGAAGCGCGCAGGCGTCGCGGCCGGCACCCTGTACCACTACTTCCCGAGCAAGGAGGTGATGGTCAACGCGGTCTACCGCAAGTGGAAGGGTGTCATCGCCCAACGCGTCTTCGCGGGCTTCCCCGCCGGCGCGTCTCCCCGCGAGCAGTTCCGCGCTATGTGGCGCGAGATGGTGGCCTTCGCCCTGGCCCACCCCAAGGCCTTCGCGTTCCTGGAGCTCCACCACCACGCCTCCTACCTGGACGCCACGAGCCTCGGCCTGGAGAACACGCTCAAGTCCTTTGGCGCGGCCATGGTCGAGCGAGCCCAGGCGGAGGGGCAGATCAAGCCCGGCCCACCCGCCCTCCTGATGGAGCTCGTGTTCGGGGCCTTCATCGGCATGATGCGCGCACACTGGGAGGGGCGCGTCGCCCTCACGGAGGACGACCGCGAGCTGGCCGAGCGGGCGTGCTGGGACACCGTAGCCCTGCACGGCCAGGGTGGACGTCAGCAGGGGTGACACAACGTCCTCGGCGCGGGCGTCCACTCGGCAACGGACCCGAGCGGTGCTCGCCGACGTGACCGTCAGCCCCGATGCGCCAGCGCCCCCAGCGCACGTCCGACCAGCCACCGGAGGGGCCAGAGCAGGCGCCTGGTCAAGGCGAGGCGGGTCGCCATCTCCCGCCGGTAGTCGTCGAAGGTGTGCCGCTGGTAGTCGAGGAGACGTTGGCCCTCCGCCGTGTCCATCCAGTGCGTGTAGTAGGGGGCCGTGCCGCGGAGGGGAACGGCGAGGCCCAGCGCCCCGAAGGCGGCACCCATGAAGTCTCCGTGCGTAACCTGGCACGTGGAGCCGCCTCCAACGGCGAGGATCCGGCCATGGGCACCCTCGGTGGACGCCACGGCGCACATTGCCCGCGCCACGTCACGCGGGTGGACCCACTCCAGAGGGTTGTCGGGGCGCACGGCAAGAAGTCGTCGCAGCGTGCGCAGGTCCGTCCCGAGGGTGCGCGAGTCGACGGAGACCCCCACCCGCAGCACAGCCCACGGCACTCGGGCTGCCCGCAGGGCTGCCTCGACCTCCAGCTTGTGAGCGGTGTAATGGTCCGTTGGGTAGACCGGGTCCGATGCGCTTCGAGGAGCCTCTCCCGGCTCTGCCTCCCCGAACACGGTAACCGACGATGGGAAGACCACCACGGGGCGCCTGGGCAGGTCCTCTGCGCACCGGATGAGGAGCTTGCTCGCGTCGACGTTCACGGCACGTGACAGGGATGGGTCATCCTCCGAGCGGGGTGGCAGCAGCGAGGCGTTGTGCAGGATGGCGTCGGTGCCGTGCACGGCGCGACGCAGCAGGACCTCGTCCCGCACGTCGCCGAGCACGATCTCGGCCCGCCCGGAGTAGCGGCGTCCAATGGTGCGTGTCCGGCGCGAGTCCACGTCGAGGCATCTCACGGCGTAGCCCCGATCCAGGGCCTCGTCGAGGCACGCGAGGCCCAGGTTGCCGAAGGCGCCCGTCAGCAGCACCTTCACGAGGCCCCCCGGAGCGGTCGCTCGCCGCCGCGGACCCCCAGACGGCAATCGTGGCTCGAGACGTCGTCGATCATGCGCCCTCCCATCGATGCCGCTCGGTGCAGTGGACGCCTCGCTCGATGGTGGCGACGCACCGGTTGCAGTGTGTGCATGGGCTGACGTAGGCGGGGTCTGCGACGCGACGGGGAAGATCCGGGTCGGCGAGCAGAGCCCGGCCGAGCTGCACGAAGTCCATGCCCTCCGCCATGAGCCGCTCCAGGCTCGCCGCCGTGCTGGCGCCGCCCACGTAGATCACCGCGCACCCGACGGCGTCGCGCACCCGCAGCGCGTCGTCGAGAAAGTAGAGCTCCTCGTAGGGGCGCTCCGGGAACATGAAGGGACCCGCGAGGCGCATTGCGGTGCGCAGGGCCCACGAGGGCTCGGCGGCGATCATCGCTGGCAGGAAGCTGTCCCCCCGGAGCATGTCCATGGGGCTCATGGAGCTGGTGCCGCCGCTCGTCACCACGCCGTCGATGCCGGCCTGGTCGAGCATGCGGGCCACCTCGACGCCCTCATCGGCGGCGAGCCCTCCCCGGATGTGCTCGTTGACGCTCAACTTTGCAACGACGGGTACGTCGGCGCCCACCACCCCGCGCACCGCGTCAAGGACCTGAAGCGGCAGCCGCATCCGGTTGAGGAGGCTCCCACCGAAGCGGTCGGTGCGCCGGTTGGTCCGCGGGCTGATGAACTGACACAGGGCGTAGCCATGCCCCATGTGGATCTCCAAGGCGTCCACGCCGGCTGACGTGAGGAGCAGCGCCGCGTCGCGGTAGGCACCCACGAGCGCCTCAAGGTCCGCCTCACTCATTGCGTCACAGAAGGGCATCCCCACGGCGGCCCCAAGTCGGTTGATCCCGAAGCTGGGGCCCTTGGGGCGCCTCCCTCGGAGCCCTCGGTTCTTGCTGAAGCCCCCACCGTGCGCCATCTGCGCCGACACGAGGCCCCCCTCCCGGTGCACGGCATCGACGAGGTCGACCAGCGCGGGGAGCACCTCGTCGCAGACCAGCAGGGTATCCTCGTGGAGGCGCCCGTCGGGCTCCACCGCACAGTACGCAAGGGTCGTCATGGCGACCCCGCCGCGAGCAAGGCGCACGTGCAGGTCGCGCAACGCCTCGGAGGGGACACCACCGGGAGTCATCCCCTCGAACGTGGCCGCCTTGATGAGCCGGTTGCGCAGCAAGAGGCCGCCGAGCCGAGCAGATCCGAAGCAACGTGCCAAGTACGGCCTCCCAATTGGGGGGTCAAGTATACTCACTTCACATATCTTGGCGCGCCAGGATATGAGAAGTGAGTATACTTGACCCCCTCAATTCCTGCGCCACACGAGCAGGGGCGGCAGCACCGCCAGGTCCAGGCGCGCCGGGGCAGGCCACGCTCGGAGCTGCTCCGCGACCTCGGGGAAGGCGAGCAGCCCGCTGGCACCGAGGACCACCACGTCCGCCTCGGCGAGGGCGCGCTCTGCCAGCTCGCCGGGCTCTGCCATACCCGTGAGCAGGCGCTTGACCGAGGTGTCCACCTCGTCCGCTGCCACACGCCGCCCCGTCTCCGCCGCGAGCCACGGAGCGATGAACATGTCGCCCCACACCACGCCTCCTGTGGCCGCGCCGATCACGCGATCAAGATCTGCGCGCATGACGCGCAGCTCCGCGCGGAGCTCCGGCACGTGCAGAGCATGAGGCACGTAGGTCAGCGCCACCGCACCCACGACCACTGCCCGCCCCGCCAGGGGCGGAAGGCGTCCCGCGAGGTGACGGAGACCCAGCGCGGAGGCCACCGCCAACGGCGGCAGCGCCGGCGCGAAGTAGTAGACCTCGGGGCTGCGGTAGGCCGTGACCACGGCCGCCGCGACGAAGCCCGTCGCCGCGGCCAGGCGCCCCGCACCCGCCGCGCTCAGCCCCGCAAGCCCAAACGCGAGGAGCCCCACGTCCCCCACCGCGAACGCCAGCAGCGGCTCCCCCTCGCTCGCGAGCCCGGTCGCCCCCACCTTGCGCAGGTGGTAGAGGAGCACCTGCTCCACGAAGGGTCCCCCGAACAGCACCGCGCACCCCCCCAAGGGCACGAGACCCGCCGCGAGCCCCGCAAGGAACCGTCCCCTCCGCTCCCAAGACCACAGCGCCAGCCCCGGCAGCGCCAGCAACACGTACAGCGCCTGGAGCGCACCGAGGCCCAGCACCACCCCTGCGAGCCCACATCGCCCCCGCGCGGCCGCAAGCATGGAGCCCGCCACGAAGGCCATGGCGAGGTTGGACCCGAGGAGCTGCGTTCCCGTGCGCAGCGACAGCATGGACCCGAGGACCAGCCCCACCGTCAGCAGCCCCCACCCCTTCCCCGCCTCGCGCCGCACCACGGCACCGGCCATCCACGCGGCAGCCACCGTCCCGATGGCCGCCCACGCCTTGGCCCCGGTGGCGCCGCCCACCCACCCCAGGGCCCCGAGGAGCAGGCGCAGTGGGGGGTGGGCGAAGAAGAAGTCGCGGTAGGGGAGGGCACCCTCCAGCACCCTGCGAGCGTCGTAGACGTAGACCCCCTCGTCTCCGGGCATCAGCCGCAGGGCCGGGAGCAGCACCACCACCCACAGCGCGGCAAGCGCGGCGGCCCCTCCGTGGAAGCCCCACGGCCCCCTACCCACCGGTCACCCAGCACGCCACCTGCCGGTCCGTCCCACGCAGCGGGGGGCGCTCCTCCCGGCATCGCCCGATCACCAGGGGGCACCTGGGGTGGTAGGCGCACCCCGGGGGCGGATCCAGCGGGCTCGGCGGCTCCCCCTCCACCACCACCCGCGCCCGGCGCAGCGCAGGATCCCCCACCGGCGCCGCATCCACCAGGGCGCGAGCATAAGGATGAAGCGGCGCAGCCAGCACCTCGGCAGCGACGCCCTGCTCCACGATGCGCCCCAAGTAAAGCACCAGCACCCGGTCGGCGATACGACCCACGAGCCCAAGGTCGTGGGACACGAGCAGGTAGGTGAGCCCGTGCTGCTCCTGAAGGTCCAGGAGCAGGTTGACCACCTGGGCCTGGACGCTCGGGTCGAGGGCGCTGACGGGCTCGTCCGCCACCACGAAGCGCGGCCCCACCGAGAGCGCCCGCGCGATGGCCACCCGCTGCCGCTGCCCGCCGGACAGCTCGTGCGGGAACTTGCGGGCATCATCCGGTGCGAGACCCACCTGGCGGAGCAGGGCCCCAACCCGCTCCGGCCGCTCCGACCGCCCTCCTATCCCGTGGATGGCCAGCCCCTCGCCGACGATGGAGCCCACTCGAAGGCGTGGGTTCAAGCTGCCGTACGGGTCCTGGAAGATCATCTGGGCCGCGCGGCGGAGCGCCAGCACCTCCCGGCGCCCACGCAGCGCCGCCAGGTCCATGCCCGCAACACTCACCGCCCCCGCCGTCGGGACCTCCAGCCGCAGCAGACAGCGCCCCAGCGTGGACTTCCCGCAGCCGCTCTCCCCCACCACGCCCAGGATCTCGCCCTCGCGCACCTCGAAGCTCACGTCCTCGAGCGCGCGCACGACGCCGCGGCCCCGCACGAGCCCGGAGCCCACCGCATAGTGCCGCGTCAGCCCGCGCGCGACTGCCAGCTCAGCCATGGGCCCCCTCCGGGTGGTGACAGGCGACGGCGTGCCCGACGCCGACCAACGCCGGCGCCGCCGCACACTGCCCCGAGGCCCGAGGACACCGGGGAGCGAAGGCACACCCCGTCGCCCGACCAAGCAAGGGCGGCACCGCACCAGGGATGGACGGCAGCCGGCGCTCCCCGGGCGGGGCCGCCGCCGGCCTCGACGCCATGAGGAGGCGCGTGTACGGGTGCCGGGGCGTACGGAACAGGTCCGCCACCGGCCCGGCCTCGACGATGCGCCCCGCGTACATCACCGCCACCCGGTCGGCCACCTCCGCCACGAGACCGAAGTCGTGGGTGATCAGCAAGAGCCCCATGCCGCTCTCCTGCTGGAGGCGCTTCATGAGGCGCAGGACCTGCGCCTGCACGGTCACATCGAGCGCGGTGGTCGGCTCGTCGGCGATCAGCAGGTCTGGCCCGCAGGCCATGGCCATGGCGATGACCACGCGCTGCTTCATGCCCCCCGAGAGCTGGTGCGGCCACGCGCGCATGCGCTGCTCCGGGTCCGGGATACCCACCCTCCGCAGCAGCTCCACGACCTCGCCCTGCACCCTCGCCCGCGACCACCCCAGGTGGACACGCAGCACCTCCCCCACCTGGGCGCCGACGGTGTGGACGGGGTTCAGCGCGGCGGAAGGCTCCTGGAACACCATGGCGACGCGTCGCCCCCGGACGGCCCGCAGCTCACGGGGAGACAGCGCGAGAAGGTCGCGCCCGTCGAAGAGCACGCGCCCTGCCGCGATCTCCGCGGGCGGGTCAGGCACGAGCCTCAGAATGGACAGGGCCGCCATGCTCTTGCCGCAGCCGCTCTCTCCGACGAGGCACAGGGTCTCGCCGCGCTCCACCCGCAGGTCGATGGCGTCGACCACCGCGGGGGAGCCACCGGGGAGATGCAGCAGTGTGGTGAGCCCGCGCACGTCGAGCAGGGGGCCCCCACCGGGCCCGGTCAGTTCATCCATCCCTGACCGGGGTCCGCGTCGTCGGGAGCCTGCCCTACGCCCTCGAACATGCGCTCGGCGATGAGCGCCGTGAGGCGCTCGGCGCGCTTGAGCGGGCAGCGCTCCTCGAGCAGGGCCTGGCGCGCCCCGGCGTCCGTCACCATCAGGGCGGCGAGGCGATTCGTGAGAACGGCGGCGTCGTCCGTGGAGGTCAGCACCTTCCCCAAGGAGGGGGCCTCCTCGGGGAGGCTCCCAGCCAACCCGAGCACGCAGGCGCGCAACCGACCCACCGCCTCCGTGAGGAGCGCCGCGTCATACCCGGCGGCAAAGTCGGGGATCTCCTCCACCCGTGCGATCCGGTACGGTGACATCTGCGTCGTCTCCAGGATGCGGACCCGGTGGAGGCAGTGCACGAAGATGTTGAAGCGCCCGTCCTCGAGGCGCTCCTCGTTGACGACCTTGCCCAGGCCGGCGACCGCATGCACCGGGGGCAAGGCGAAGTAGTCCGACTCCCAGCCGGCTTGCAGCCCCGCCACCACGATGAGCCGCTGCCCGGCCAGCACGTCCGACACGAGCTGCCGGTAGCGTGGCTCGAAGATGTGAAAGGGGATCAGGGTGTGGGGGAACAGCACGTACTCTGGCAGGGGAAAGACCGGCACCCCCTCGAACACCTGCGGCTCCAGCGAACGGGACATCGACTCCTCCGGGTCCGGGCGGCGCCGAGTATGGCCCCACGCACGGACCCTCGCAAGTTTACGGACTTGCGCGGTCCGGTTCCACGCCGGCCGGAGGACACAGCCTCGGGGCCCCGTCGCGAGCGCGGGGGCATGCGCGCAGCAGGGGCATCGTGGCTGCACCGGCCCTATGGGTTCCAGTCCACGTACACCTTGACCCGCGCCCCCTCCGGGGCGCCCGGCGCAGGCTCGGTCAGCTCGAAGGCGAGCGGCACGGGAGGGACGGCCACGCCGCCGAAGAACAGCTTGGGGTTCTTCCACCGGCTCGCCGGCGCGTTCTCGAAGCGAGACACCGCAGGCGCCGCGCGGCGCTCGAGCTCCACGAGGCGCCCGCCCTCGACGCCGTAGATCCGCACGTGGTCCTCGAAGGGCAGGAGCGAGAACGGCGCGTCCGTGGCGTGGGCGAAGCGGAGGCTCACGTCGCGCATGCGCCACGTCACGGCCCCGGCCCGCACCCGGTAGTCGAGCAGCTCGGACGCGCGCTCGTACTTCTCCCGCTCCGGCCCGGGGAGGAGCTGGTTCATGGCCTCGTAGCTGTAGAGGAAGGGCTTGCCGGTCGGCGCGACCAGCGCCTCCACCTCGCCCCGCTCCCCGGCGCACGCGCCGGTCACAAGGTCCCCGAGATCCCGTGGCCGGTACGCGGCGCTCCGCACGAAGCACTGGGTACGCAGGTACGCCGCCTTCAGCGCCTCCTGCGCCGCCGCCTCCGAGACGTCGTAGCCGGTGTCGAAGCGCCCCATGGTCCCAGTCAGCCAACGATCCCACCCAGGCACCGCCACCTCCTCGGGCCACCCATCCACCGCCAGCAGGAAGCCCCGGCCCTGCCCCGCCGTCGCCGGGTCGTTCTCGCTCCACGCCAGCTCCCCGTCGTAGTACCAGGCGAGGACCCCGGGCCGCGACCGCACGCTGAGCGCCTTCACCGCGCCCCCCGGCTCGGCGAAGAACGCGAAGTTGGGCTCCGCCAGCGCTGCGTCGTAGCGGTGCTCCCCTTCGGGCACCGGCGCGTAGGGGTCGCGCAGCTCCAGCACGTAGTAGTGGGGCACGAGCAGCGTGTGCCGCCCGGCGCTCAGCGAGAACGGCCCGGGCCGTATGCCGAGCGCCTCCCCCTCGAGGTCCTCCGTGAGCACGGTCTTCGCCGCCTTCCCCTCCCCGGCCGTCACCCGCAGGTTGTCCACCATGATGCCGCGCTGCACGGCGGCCATGTCCGTGAAGTAGCGCAGCCGCACCCGCGCCTCGTGGCCCGCCAGCTCCGTGAGCAGCACTCGCGCTTTCACCCAGCTCGGCTCGGCGCACGGGTCCTTCCCCTGCCCCGCGGCGTCCTCGCCGTGCGCCACGGCCTTCTTGGGGTCGCAGCCCTTCTGCCGCTCGTTCTTGCCGTCGCCGTCCATGTCACCGGACAGCCCCGTGAACCCGGGCAGGGACCCCGCCCCGTCGTGCCCGTGCTTCGCCGGCATCAGCCGCCGGTCCTCCGTCACGTGCCGCTTCCACGAGCGCCCCCCATCGACGCTGCTCTCCACGTAGGCGAAGTCCCACCCACCCTCGATGTCCCACCAGGCGTCGAAGTCCAGCGCCACGGGCGCCCCGGCACCGCGCAGGTCGAGGCGCAGCTCCATGGCCCGGTCCAGCTCGTTTCCCTGCCCGCTGTAGAGCGCGCGCGACCCGCCGGACGCAGGCAGCCCGCCGAGATCGACGTGGACGGTCTTGGGCGGCAGCACCACCATCACCGCCCGCGCCGCCTCCCCCCCGGGCGGGTCGTCCAGCACCCCGAGGTATGCCGACTGCACGCCCTTCCCGCCCATCTCGGGCGGCGTGACGACCGCGGGGCGCAGCCACCCCAGCATCATGCGCGACCACGCGCTCAGGCTCTGCGGCAGGGGGCTCGCCGTCCCCGACATCACCTCCCAGGCCCCGGTGGAGTTCTGGCTGGTCCTCGCGTAGATGTCCGGCAGCCCGATGGAGTGCCCGAACTCGTGGATGAACGTGGACTCGTCCGTGTACTCGCTCTGCATGTTGTAGTCGCGGGCCCAGAGCCCCCCTCCGAGCGGAACGCCGCCGCGCGCGTTCCTGCGCCCCTCGACGACGGGCCCCTCCCCCGTGCGCCGCTGGACCATGAACCTGTGGGGCCACATGCGCTCGGCGCACGCACGCGCCTCGGCCGGAAGCGTCTCGGCGACCCCCGCGGCAGCATCCGGCGCGAACACGTCGTCGAGCTTGAAGAGCCGCTGGCACGAGGACTGCCCGCCCCCCGCGAACACCAGCACGAAGTGGTCCAGGTACCCGTCCCGCTCGGCGAGCACCCCGTCCCCGTCGTAGTCGTTCGGATCCCAGCGGTCGAAGGGCCCCCAGTCCTCCCCCGCGTGGGCGGCGGCCATGGTGATCAGCGCCTCCTCCACCATGCCCTCGGAGTCCGTGTCGTTGCGCCAGGTGCCTCCCTCCGGCTTCAGTGGCGCCCCGTAGGCGGCGCGGCCCTTCGACAGCCGAACGGGCGGCAGCACCTTGCCCTGCAGGTGGTACCGCCCGAGGCTCTGGTTCAGATAGTAGTGGCTGAGGGATCCCGGACGCTTGTAGTCGGGATCGAAGAGCAGCTCCTGGTAGAACGTCGCCAGCCGCGCCCCCTGATCTGCCTCGCCGGCAAACCGGTCGAACCGGACGTCCGCGAACTCCACGAGGACGACGAGCAGCTCGTGGGGTTGCTCCCGGGGAGCCTCCACCGGAGGCACGTGGTCCCAGCGAAGCACCGGGTCCCCCAGGCGCTCGAAGCGCAGCGCCGCCAGGTCCGAGAGCATCTGCTGGCGCCGGGCCGCCATCCGGGCGGCGTCGGTGCCGTCGGCGGCCAGGGCAGGAGTCAGGGCGAAGAGCAGCAGGGCCACAGCCGGTCGGATCATGCGGGGCTCCATCAGTGGACACGAACCGGCGCCGCGACCAGGTCCGTCGCGGAGAACCGCCCGCGCTCGTCCCTCGCCACCCCAGAGAGGGCGACCGCAGGATCATGCGTATAGAAGAGGCGCCCGCCGCGAGCGACCAGGTCAGCCAGCAGGGCCTGCTTCTCGTCGATGAGGCGCTCGGGGAAGCGGTCGTAGCCCATCGTGATTGGGGTGTGCACCCAGGCGGTCCCGGGGATCAGATCCGCCGCGAAGAGCACGGGCCCCCCGGGGAGCTCCACCTCGGTCAGCATCAGCCCCGGGGTGTGCCCGTCGCTGGCGTGAAAGCGCCACCCCTCGCCCAGCACCGCGCTCCGCTCGCTCCGCTCCAGCACCAGGCGCCCGGACGCGAGCAGGAGCGCGTTGAGCTCGGGCACGAACGAGGCACGGTCCCGAGCATGGGGGGCCAGGGCCCGCTCCCAGTGGACCGCGGAGACCAGGAACGTCGCGTTGGGGAACAAGAGGCGCGCCGGAGCGCCCTGCTCCCACGGCGCCAGACACCCCCCCGCGTGGTCGAAGTGCAGGTGGGAGAGCACCACCACGTCGATGTCCTCGTGGGACAGCCCGAGCGCCGCGAGCGAGTCGAGCAGCACGTGGCGCTCCTCGAGCACCCCGTAGCGGTCGCGCAGGTCGGGCGCGAAGAATGCGCCGATGCCCGTCTCCAGGAGCACGCGCCGCCCAGGCTCCTCCACCAGCATGGCGCGACACGCCAGCGGGATGCGGTGCCGCTCATCCGGCTCGATCCAGCGCTGCCACAGCGCGCGCGGCGCGTTGCCGAACATGGCGCCGCCGTCCAACCGCTGAGAGTTCCCCGAGATCGCCGAGATCCGCCGCTCCATGTGACCCTCCAACTCCTGACGCCGTGATCCTTGCCACAGATCCCCCCGACGGGCAACCGGCGAGGGCTTTTCAATCCGGGCCGCTCGGGCTACTCTCGCGCCGTCTCTTGAACCAGCAGCCCCGGACGTCCGGGCACACAGGAGTGACGATGAACCGCATGATCCTCATGGCCGCCCTGGCGCTCAGCGTTGTCCTTGGCGCCGCGACCACGGCCAGCGCAGCGAGCCCGTGCGCCAACGACATCGCGAAGTTCTGCAAGGGCGTGAAGGCCGGCGGCGGCCGCGTGAAGGCCTGCCTCGACAAGAACGTGGACAAGCTGTCCGACGGCTGCCGCAAGCTCCGCGGCGACAAGGCCGCCCGCCACTCGGCGTGGGCCGCGGCCTGCGACGGTGACGTGGCCAAGCACTGCACCGGCGTCGAGTCGGGCAAGGGCCGCATCCTCACCTGCCTCGAGAAGAAGCACTACGCCCTGTCCGACGCCTGCAAGTCTGTGATCGACGAGGACCTCGAGAAGCGCATGATCACGACCGGCCCGTGCGCCGGCGACATCCAGAAGTTCTGCAAGGGCACCGCGCCGGGCGGCGGCCGCATCCGCGCCTGCCTCAAGGAGCAAGGCAGGGCCCTGAGCCCCGTGTGCGGCGACCGCATCGGCGCGAAGTCCTCAGGCGGCGCCGCCGCGGCACCGGCAGCCCCCGCTGGCTCCTGGAGTGTCGGCGACGCGCTCCAGGTGGAGTGGAAGGGCTCCTGGTTCCCGGCCTCCATCCTCGAGGCGAAGGATGGCAAGTACAAGATCCACTATGACAACTACGACTCGAGCTGGGATGAGTGGGTCGGCCCCGAGCGCATGAAGGCGAAGTAGACCGTCGATGCCCGCTGAACGGCAAGCCGACCGCGGGCGTGTCCCCACGTGGACATCCCCGCGACCCTCCGCCCTCCAGAAACGCGAAGGGCCGGCACATCCCCCCGGAAAGGAGGCACCTGCCGGCCCAGCGCGATCAGCCACTCGAGCCCCGGACTACATGTCGTAGTCCATGTCTCCCATGCCGCCACCCGCGGGCGCGGCCTCCTTCTTCTTCGGCTTCTCCGCGATGAGGGCGTCCGCCGTGATCAGCAGGCTGGCGACGCTCGACGCGTTCTGGAGCGCGCTGCGGACCACCTTCGTCGGATCGATGACGCCGTCGTCGACCAGGTCGGTGTACTTCTCCGTCGCGGCGTTGAACCCGAAGTTGCCCTTGCCCTCGCGCACCTTGTTGACGACGACGCTGCCCTCGAGCCCGGCGTTGGCCACGATCTGGCGGATGGGCTCCTCCAGCGCGCGCCGGACCACGTTGATGCCGAAGCGGATGTCGTCGTTCTCGGCCGCCATGGACTCCAGAGCCGCCTGGGCCCGCAGGAGCGCCACGCCTCCACCGGGGACGATGCCCTCCTCGGCGGCCGCGCGGGTCGCGTGCAGGGCGTCCTCGACGCGGGCCTTCTTCTCCTTCATCTCGATCTCGGTGGCCGCGCCGACCTTGATCACCGCCACGCCACCGACCAGCTTGGCGAGCCGCTCCTGGAGCTTCTCCCGGTCGTAGTCGCTGGTGGTGTCCTCGATCTGCGCCCGGATCTGCGCGACGCGCCCCTGGATGCCCTTCTTGTCGCCAGCCCCGTCCACGATGGTCGTGTTGTCCTTGTCGACGGTGACCTTCTTGGCCCGGCCCAGGTCCTTCAGCGAGACGCTCTCCAGCTTCATGCCGAGGTCCTCGCTGATCACCTGGCCGCCGGTCAGGACGGCGATGTCCTGCATCATGGCCTTGCGGCGGTCGCCGAAGCCCGGCGCCTTGACCGCACACACGTGCAGCGTGCCGCGCAGCTTGTTGACGACCAGGGTCGCCAGCGCCTCGCCCTCGACCTCTTCGGAGACGATCACCAGCGGCTTGCCGCCGCGGGCCACCTGCTCCAGGACGGGGAGCAGATCCTTCATGTTGGAGATCTTCTTCTCGACCAGCAGCAGGTAGGGATCTTCGAGCACGGCCTCCATGCGCTCGGCGTCCGTGACGAAGTAGGGGGACTGATAGCCGCGGTCGAACTGCATGCCCTCGACCACGTCGAGGGTCGTGTCCATGGACTTGGCCTCCTCGACGGTGATCACGCCCTCCTTGCCGACCTTCTCCATCGCGTCGGCGATGATGTCGCCGATGGTGGTGTCGCCGTTGGCGCTGATCGTGCCGACCTGGGCGATCTCCTTCTTGCCCTTGACGGGGACGGACTGGGTCTTGAGGTGGGCGACCACCTTCTCGACGGCCCGCTCGACGCCGCGCTTGATGTCCATGGAGTTGGCGCCCGCGGTCACGAGCTTGCTGCCCTCGCGGAAGATGACCTGCGCCAGGACCGTCGCCGTGGTCGTGCCGTCGCCGGCCACGTCGGAGGTCTTCGACGCGACCTCCTTCACCATCTGCGCGCCCATGTTCTCGAAGTGGTTCTCGAGCTCGATCTCCTTGGCCACGGACACGCCGTCCTTGGTGACGAGGGGCGCCCCATAGGAGCGCTCGAGCACCACGTTGCGGCCCTTCGGGCCCAGCGTCACCTTGACCGCGTTTGCGAGCGCGTCCACGCCCTTCAGGATCCGGCGGGTCGCGTTCCCACCGAAGATGATCTCCTTGGCTGCCATGTCACTTCCTCCAGTCGTTTCGTATGCTTGCGTATCAGCGCTCGACGATGCCGAGGATGTCGTCCTCACGAAGGATCAGGTGATCCTCGCCCTCGATCTTCACCTCCGTTCCGGCGTACTTGCCGAAGAGCACCCGGTCGTTGACCTTCACGTCCAGCTTGCGCAGGGCGCCGTCCTCCAGCACCTTGCCCTCGCCGACGGCGGCGACGACGCCCTCCAGGGGCTTCTCCTTGGCGCTGTCGGGGATGATGATGCCCCCCTTGGTCCTCTCCTCTTCCTGGATGCGCTTGACCAGCACGCGGTCGAACAGCGGGCGAAACTTCATGCTCTCCTCCTTGGGCTTCGTAGGTACTCGCGGACACGCCCTCCGGGTCGCGCCGCTCGTCGTCGTGTGTCTTGCCCCCCAGGGCCGGAATCCGGGGCCCAACTTATGCGAGGGTTCCCGACCGTCAAGGGGCGCCACACACAATTTTCCTCGCCCCCCGACCGCGTTGACCGCCCTGAGGCTCAAGGCTAGGATGGACGTCCGTCACGCGGGGGACCTGTGAGTGAGCCATGGCCGACGAGCAGCAGCCCGACGAGAGCCAGGAGGACGCGCGCTACGTCATCGTGGGGGCGGTGCAGCGGGTGACGGCGCGGGTCGTGTCCTCCGAGCTGATGGAGCCCCCCCTGCCCGGAGACGACCAGGACAGGAAGAAGACCGTCCCCCCGAACATGCGCATCGACACCCGGGTGATGGAGCGCGCGGGCAAGGGCCCGGCCCGCAAGAAGGGCCGCACCATGTCGGACATCTTCCCCCGCTGAGCCATGCGTCGCCTCGCCCTCCTGCTCTTGCTGGGCGCCTGCCGCGGCGACCTCTCCCCTTCCGACACGTCCGCTGCGGACACGGGCACCCCACCCACGGTGAGCGAGGCTGGATGCGACGGAGACGCCATCTGCGCCGCCGTCCTCCCCGGACTCCCGCCCTGCCGAGCCGCCCGCTGCGACACGACCACAGGTGGGTGCCATGTGGAGTTTGCGCCTGACGGGGCGCCCTGCGTATCCGAGGCGCCTGGCTGCGGAGGCCAGTGCTCCGGCGGGAACTGCGTCCCCCGTCCGTGCCCCTGAGGGGCTCGTCGTCGCCTGTCAACGGGGGCGCGCGACCACCACCCGATCCTTGCCCGCGTGCTTGGCCTCATAGAGCGCCGTGTCAGCAGCCGCGAGGAAGCCGTCGGCGTCGGCATGGACGTTGGCGGTCGTCGCGACCCCAGCGCTCGTCGTCACCCGCACCGTCCGGCCCTCGCCGGCGTCGACGATCACCTCCGCGATGCCCACGCGCAAGCGCTCCGCCAGCACGACCGCCCCCTCCAGGCCCGTCGACGGACAGACGACCAGGAGCTCCTCGCCCCCGTAGCGGGCGGCGACGTCCGTGCGACGTACCGTGTTGCGGATGACGTCCGAGACCGCAACGAGGACACGATCCCCCACCCCGTGCCCGTAGGTGTCGTTGACCGCCTTGAAGTCGTCGATGTCGAGGAGGATGCACGCAAGCGCCGGCGCGTATCGCTCGTGGCGCCGCAGCTCGTCTTCGAGGCGCACCCGCGCATAGCGGCGGTTGTAGAGGCCCGTGAGCTCGTCCGTGACCGCCAGCTCGCCGAGCAGGCGGTTCTTCTCCTCCAGCGAGGCCGTCAGCTCCTCCAGGCGCTCGTTCTTGGTCTCCAGCTCGGCGGTGGCCGCGCGGATTCGCTCCTCGAGCTGAGCGTTCAGCTCCGCCAGCTCGCGGACCAGGCGTCGGTTGTCTCGGGCGAGCTGCCAGGTCCGCGCCGCCCGGGACAGGGTGGACTGCAACTCCGCGTCGCTCCAGGGCTTGCGGACATAGGCGTAGATGTGGCCTGCGTTGATGGCGCGGACCACGTCGTCCGCCTCCGCTCCGCCGCTGAAGAGAATGCCGACGGACCCCGGGCTCACCTCCTGGGCGGCGGCGAGCAGCGCGTCTCCTTGCATGCGGCTCGTGGTCAGCACCTGATCGACCAGAAGGATCGCGACCTCCTCCCTCCGCAGCACGTCGAGCGCCTGCTCCGACGTCTCCAGGGCGATGACCCGGTAGTCCACGCCGAGCTTGCGCTCCAGCATCGCGAGGACCGGAAGATCGTCGTCGACCAGTAGGAGGGTGAGCCGCTCCGCGTCGGTCCGTGTGCTCGTCGTCGCGTTGGCTCGCGTCCTGATCATGCTGGTCCTCCCTATGGGCATCTTGACTTCTAGGCCCCCGCGGCCCCGCCGTCAACGACGACTCAGACGCCGCAACGATGCAGTGGGATCGCAAGAAGAACGCGCCAACGTGTAACCAGTTACAAATGCTACGGTTGCAAATCCGTCCATCGAACAAGAGGCAGGAGCACCGGGTCACCGTCGTGATGGTGATTCGCCGGAGGCTGCTGCGCCGCTCCAACAGCGCACAGGCGCGTCGGCGCCAGGGAGAGCAGGGACGCCACGAGCGCGCCCTGCCGCTCGGGCGGGAGGGCGAGCACCACGTTGGACAGGCGACCACGCCACGGCGCGAGCGCGGCCGGCGCCTCCCGCAGGTCGCCGACGGGGTGGAGCAGCGCCTGGCGACCGGCAAGCGGCCGCAGCGGCCCGCCATCGACCACGACACGCCCCACCCGCCGCACGGGCTCACCCGACATCTGCCGGACGTCCGCCGCGGCGCGATCCTCCAGCGCCGCGATCCGGGCGTCCACCGCCCCCGGGAGGTGTGGCAGGGCCGGGTGCAGCGCTGCCAATGCCTCATCCAGCGCCACCGCCAGGCGGTCCACGTCGCCCTCGACGAGCCAGGCGACAGGGGACAAGCAGCCCCGCTGATCCCAGAGCAGGGTGTCCACCGCCATGCGCGCCGGAAGCGTCGGGTCGGCCACGGCCTCCCGCGCGATGAGGCCCACGGACAGGCGAGCCCCGCGCGCGATGAAGCGCGTCGCCAGGGGAGCCCGGCGCCGCAGAGCGAGCACCGCCTCATCCTCACCCGTGGCGATCACCGCGTCGGCCACTGCCAGGACCGCGTCCTCGTGAGCGACCGAGCCGCCGGGCCAGCTCCGCACGGCCACACACGCCCCGAGATCGGGGTCCACCTCGAGGATGGCGCGACGGACGAGGGCCGCGAAGCGCGGCTCGTCCGACGGAGGCTTCACCAGCACGGCGCTACGCAGCAGCAGGGCGCAGCTCACGTCGAGAGCCAGAGGAGCGGGGAGGTTCCCCGCACCGACCACCAGCGTCAGCCGTGGCCCCGTCGGGCGGGTCAGGCCGGTGCCCCAGGGCTGCCAACGATCAAGGGGCTCGTCCGCGCCCAGCTCGGCCCGCACGAGGCCGCGCAGCGCCTCTGTGGTCCACTCCCCAAAGGAGAGATCCAGCCCGGCGGCGAGCACCTCCGGGGACAGCCCGGTGGTCTCGGGCAGCGTGGCGAGGGCCTCTCTCCTGAGTGGATCCGCCGGGTCCAGCCACCGGGCGGACACCCGCCCCAGCGACTCCGCGATGGACGCGACGCTGCGCCCTGCGATGGCCTCACGCGCGGTGATCAGGGCCTCCGCGGCGTCGGTCACGGCCGCTGGCGGCTCCGCCGACGCCACATGCGCCGCCCGCGGCGTGTGGACCAGCGAGCACCCGCGGGCCTCGACCCCGCGGGCACGCCCGAGGACCTCCACGGAGCCGTCCAGGTGGACGATGCCGCGATCCGCCGTGCGGACGGCTACGGCCGAGCCCCGGTTGAGCACGTCCACCAGGGCCAGCACACCGACGCGACCAGCAGGCACATCCTCCAGCGTGTCTGGATCCAGAGCTCGCGCACGGAGCCACGGCGGCGCCCACCATCGGCGCACCTCACCCCCCAACGGCGAGCCGCACGCCCCGGCCAGCGACCCCGTGTAGAGCTGGCTGGACAGCTCGGTCATGCCGTACTCGTTGACCACGTGAGAGGGAAGGAGGCCCAGCCGGTCGACGATGGCATCGACCAGCTCCGCCCGCTCCACCTCGCGAGTGCGCCCCTTGGTGCCCCCGGTCTCCATGGCCCGGCTCCCCGGGGGGAGCCGCAACCGCCGCCTCTCGCCTGCGAGCCGGTCACAGAGCATGACGAAGGCGAAGGACGTGCCGAGAAGCAGCACGGGCCCGACTTGGCGCTCGAGCGCCTCGATCACGGCGCCTTCGTCCAGCGCCCCGCGCATCAGCCACTCGGCGCCGGCCGCAAAGCGCTCCGCGACCCACCCGCACATGGCGGACAGCGACGAGTGGGGAGCCTCCGCTGGCGAGGGCGCCAGGATCAGGGCAGGCAGGCGGACCCCGTCGGGCAGCAGCGCCGCCTCGAAGGCGGCGAGGCTCCCCTCCCTGTAAAGATCGATGGTGTCCACCTCGTGTGCGCCCCGACCGGCTCCGGTGGTCCCGCTGGTCCACCACGTCGCCACCGCCTCCCCTGGGGGAAAGGCGGCCACCCGTAGCGACTTGAAGGCCAGCGCGGGCAGCGGAGGGATGTCTCGCCACGATGCGATGCGCTCGGGATTCACCCCCTGCGAGACACACCACGGTCCCATCACGTCTCCGTGGGCGACCTGGTGCAGCAGCAGGTCCCGCGCCAGCGCGTCGAAGGCGGCCTCTTCGAAGGGCGCGCGGGCGCCCCTGGCGATCAGGGCCATGATGCGCCCATCCAGGGCCCGCGCCTCCGCCTGCCGGCTCACGGCAGCGCCAGGATGCAGTCGGCGACCACGTCCGCCCCCCAGAGGAGCTGGCCCTCGTCGATGGTCAGCGGCGGAGAGAACGCGACCACGTTGCCCGAGGTGCCCGACGGGAGGACCAGGACGCCCCGCCGCAGCGCGCCCATCATGACCTCGGCCGCACCACGGGCGTCGGGAGCCCCGCCGCCGGTGAGCTCGACGCCGACCAGCAGCCCCCTCCCACGCACCCGCTCCCCCAGGCGCCCCCTGAGCCGCTCGCAGAGCCGCCCCCCGAGCGCCGCCGCGCGCTGCGGCAACCCCTCGCCGATCACGTCCAGGGCGGCCAGGGCTGCCGCGCAGGCGCCAGGGTGGCCGAGGAACGTGCTGGTGTGGATGGCCTCCCCCTGCGACGGGGGCCAGGCCTCCATCACGGAGGGCCGCCCGAGGCAGGCCGACAGGGGCATGCCGTTGCTCAGGGCCTTGCCGACGCACAGGAGGTCCGGCACGACCCCCTCGTGGTCGCAGGCCCAGAGCGCGCCCGTGCGCCCGAGCCCCGTGTAGATCTCGTCGGCGATGAGCACCGTCTCGCGCCCGTCGCACAGCTCCCGGAGGCCCCGCAGGAACCCCGCGGGCGGCACGACCTCGCCGCCGCGCCCCTGCACCGGCTCCACGATGATCGCACCGACGGGCGCGCGCCGGTCGTCCAGGCGCGCCCGGACCAGCGAGAGGACGTGGTCGCCGATCCTCTCAGGCTCCACTCCGGTGACCGGGTGCATCGGGTCGGGGTACGGGAGGAAGGTGGTGCGCTCCGCCAACAGCCCCTCGAACGGGCGCCGGAAGCGCTCGAAGGACGTCACGCTCAGCGCCCCCCCGGTCAGCCCGTGGTAGCCGCCCGCGAAGGCAATGACCGCGGGACGGCCCGTGTGAAGGAGCGCCGTCTTCAGGGCGGCCTCGACGGCGTCGGCCCCGTTGCACCCGAGGATCGCGTGGCCGAGGTCGCCCGGCGCGAGGGCCGCGAGCCGCTCGCACAGCTCCACCTTGACCGCCGACGGGTGGACGTCGCCCATGCCGTGCAGCAGCTTGCGCGCCTGCGCGATCAGCGCCTCGACCACCCGCGGGTGCCCGTGCCCGCACGACGCCACGCCGAATGCGGCGGTCAGGTCCAGGTAGCGGTTGCCGTCCACGTCCCAGACGTTGGACCCAGCCGCCCTCTCCCAGAACACGGGAAAGGAGCCGTCGGGGGCGACCCACGTCACGTTGCGGCTCTCGACGCGCTGGAGCCGGGCCGCCAGGGTCCGCGATCCTGGCCCGGGCACCTCGGTGACTAGCGCGGGGAGGAGCGGCTCGAAGGGTGTTGCATCCGTCGCGCTCATGGGGGCGGACCGTACCGGGGTCGCGGGACTCGACGGATCACGGGTCGCTCCCCTCGCTGCGGAGCTGGTCCAGCAGACGGAAGAAGATGCCCGCCGTGCCGATCTCTTCCACCCGGTCGACGCGCATCTCGAAGCTGCCCTTGAACACGGACTGGTCGCGCTGATCGCTGCGCCGCTGCACCGCGCCGATCAGGACGACCCACGAGTCCACGTCCTCGAGGGTGACGCGGATCTGCACCATGATCTGCGAGCCGAGGGACGGCAGCACCAGGTTCGAGTGGATCAGAAAGGTCGTCTCATTGAGACGTGCGCCACGCCCGTAGAACGGCACGAAGTTGACGAGGTACGCGACGGTGCGCCGCACGTAGACGTTGAGCACCGGCGAGCGCCCCACGGGGTGGAACCATGCCTCGATGGCCGATTGCTCGATGGGGGGCAAGCGAACCAGCGCGGCGTCGGGGTCCTCTGGCGAGCAGCAGATGGCCCAGTGGTTGGCGATGCGCTGCACCTGGGAGTGGGGGAGCTCCGAGAGCTCGGTGTGCAGGTGCTCCCGCAGGAGCTCCTTCAAGGGCGGGAGGCCGTCACCGCACTCGAGCTGCAGGAGCTTGAGGCCGAAGGCGTCGCCGTGCCCGGTGCCCGCTCGGGCCACCCGCCCCAGGCCACGGACGTGACCCTCGGGGTAGCCGCCACCGGAGACCTTGAACCGGACCAGCTCCCCGTCGGGCGGGTGCGGCCCGGAGAGCAGCGCGCCGGCCAAGCCGCCACGCACGAAGCGCGCCCGCAGGGGCCCGGAGGGCACATCGAAGACAAGCTCCAGGGGGCGTTGCTCCATGACCTCGCCATCATATCCCGACCCCAGAGGGGTGCAAGGGCGCTCGGAGGGTGTCGCCAAGGAGGCCCTGCTGCGCCTCGCCCCGGGCCACTTTGGCTACATCCTCCGACGTGTGCGATGATGCGCCCATGGGGACGCTGACCTTCGTCGGGACCGGAGAAGCCTTCGACCCCGATCTGCCCAACACCTCGCTCTTGTGGCGCGGCAGCCGGACGCTGCTCCTGGATTGCGGCTATCGGGTCCCGCACGCCCTGTGGGCCCTGTCACGGGATCCGGACCTGCTCGACGGCGTGTGGGTCTCCCACACCCACGCCGACCACACCTTCGGCTTGCCGGCGCTGCTCCTGTGGATGCGCCTCCAGGGCCGCACCCGGCCGCTGACGGTCCTCGGGGGCCCGGGGGTCGACCGCTGGCTGACGCGGCTCTGCAACCTCGCCTACCCGGGGATGCGCACCAAGTCGACGTTCCCCATCGAGGCCCTCCCGGTGTCACCCCGGCACCCGACACAGTGGGGCCCCATGCGCCTGGACACCGCCCGCACCCTCCACCCGGTGCGGAACCTGGCCGTGTGCGTCACGGACGGCGCCCGCGTCGCCTACAGCGGGGACGGGGCCCCTACGCCCGCGTCGGAGCGCCTGGTCGCGGGGGTCGACCTGCTGGTCCACGAGGCCTTCTGGCTCGACGCCCCCAACAAGGGCCACGCCGCGGTCTCCCAGGTCGTCGCGCTGGCCGGGCGCGCCGGCGTCGGACGCCTGGCGCTCGTCCACGTGGCCAAGGAGCTCCGTGCTCAGGCCGCTGCGGCGGCCCCCGGCGCGCTGGTGCCCGCCCCGGGCGACTCCGTGGAGGTCTGAGATGTGCGGCATCTCCGGCGCCCTCGACCGCGCGGGCGACGACCCGCGGGACATGGCGTGGCGCATGGTACGCGCGATGCGCCACCGCGGCCCGGACGACCAGGACGTCTTCGTGGACGGGCCTCTGGCGCTCGGCCACGATCGCCTCTCGATCATCGACGTCGCTGGCGGCCACCAGCCCATGTTCAACGAGGATGGGTCCATCGCCGTCGTGTTCAATGGCGAGATCTACAACTTCCGAGAGCTGGCCGACCGCCTGACTTCGGCCGGGCACACCTTCCGGACCCGCTGCGACACGGAGGTGCTGGTCCACCTCTACGAGGAGCACGGCGACGCGCTGGTCGATCACCTGCGCGGCATGTTCGCCTTCGCCATCTGGGACCGCCCTCGGAGGCGCCTGCTGCTCGCCCGGGACCGCTTCGGCATCAAGCCCCTCGCGTGGTACGACGACGGCAAGCGCTTCCTCTTCGCGAGCGAGATCAAGGGGTTGTTGGCCGCCCCGGCCCTGGAGGCCGGCGTCGACACGGGCGCCCTCCAGCTCTACTTCTCCCTCGGGTGGATCCCCGCCCCTCGCTCCGCGTGGGAGGGCATCCACAAGCTCCCCCCGGGCAACCTGCTGGTCGTCGAGGGTGACGCCCCTCCGCGCCTCCGCCGCTGGTGGGATCTGCGCGACGTCCAGGTGGACCCGCACCTCGACGAGCAGGAGGCCCTGGACCGCCTGGACTCCTTGGTCCGCGATGCCGTGCGCGTGCGCCTGGTCTCGGACGTCCCGCTCGGCGCCTTCCTGTCGGGCGGCACGGACTCGAGCCTCGTCGTCGCCGCCATGGCGGCTGCCATGGACCGCCCGGTCAAGACCTTCACCATCGGCTTCCAGGAGGCGGAGTACGACGAGACCCCTTACGCCGGCGCCGTCGCGGCCCACCTGGGCACGGAGCACACCCAGGAGATCCTCCGCCCGGACGTGGTCAGCCTGCTGGACAAGGTCGTCTACCACATGGACGAGCCCTTCGCGGACTCCAGCGCCATCCCCACCTGGTGCGTCAGCGAGATGACCCGGGCCCACGTGACGGTCGCCCTGTCGGGGGACGGCGGCGACGAGCTGTTCTGCGGCTATGGGCGCTACCTGCGGCAGCAGGTGATCGAGCTCGCCTCCCACGCGCCGCCCTGGGCCCTGACCGGCGCGGAAGCGCTGCTTGGGCGCCTGCCGTCCCGCGGCCCGGTCCACCGGGCGAGGCGCATGGTTTCGCGGGCCGCCCTCCCCTTTCCAGACAGGTACGCCAGCGGCCTCCTCTTTCACCCCGACCCCGCACAGAAGGCGCGCCTCCTCTCACCGGACATGGTCAGCGACGAGCCGGCGCTGGACGTGCTCCGCGCGCAGGGGCTTCACACGGGCGGCCTGCGGGACTGCCGCCGCCTGGACGCGCTGCTCTACCTGCCCGACGACATCCTCACGAAGGTCGACCGCATGAGCATGGCCGTGAGCCTGGAGGCGCGGGTGCCGCTGCTCGATCACCACCTTGCGACCTTCGCCCTGTCGCTGCCGGAGCGGCTGCTCATCCGCGGCACGGAGACCAAGCACCTGCTCAAGCGCCTGCTGCTGCGCTACCTGCCGCCGGGGCTGGTCTACCGCAAGAAGATGGGCTTCGCCGTGCCCCTGGCGCTGTGGTTCCGGCGCGAGCTGCGCGACCTGGTGCGGGACGAGCTGCTGTCGCCCCGGTGCCTGGACCGGGGCATTCTCCGCCGTGAGGGGGTCCGGGACCTCATCGACACCCACCAGAGCGGTGAGCGGGACCTCTCGGCCCAGCTCTGGTCCCTGCTGGTCTTCGAGCGCTGGATGCAACGGCGCTCCCGCCCAGACTGACGCACCGCGTCGTAACCACGCGCCGCGGCCCGCGCTGCGGGCGCCGTATCCCCCCGCGAATCCTCGCTCCAAGCGCCCCGGACACTTCCCTTGACATGATCCGGACCTTTGGATAGGGTCAACCCGCCTTGCGGCACCCGGCCGGGCTGATAGTGCAAAAAGAACCATGATTACGAGCGGTTCGACACCATGAGCATCGACTTCTCGGCGGCGACCGAGGCAAAGTTCCAGGCGCTGCTCAAGCGCTACCCGAACAAGCCGGCGGCCCTCATCCCGACCCTCTTCCTGACCCAGGCAGAGCACGGTTACCTGACCCTCGAGGCGCTGGAGTACGTGGCGAAGCGGCTGGAGATGGCCCCCACCGAGGTCCTGAACACCGCGACCTTCTACACGATGCTCTACAAGAAGCCGGTCGGGAAGCACCACGTCGAGGTGTGCACCAACGTGAGCTGCTTCCTGCGAGGCTGCGACGAGATCGTTGCCGCGCTGCAGAAGAAGCTGGGGATCGGCCTCGGCGAGACCACGCCGGACAAGCTGTTCACGCTGGACGAGGTGCAGTGCCTCGCCGCGTGCGGGACGGCCCCGGCCCTCCAGGTCAACCGCCGCTTCCACGAGAACATGACTCCCCAGAAGGCGGTCGCCCTGGTGGACGAGCTGCGGGCGAGGGGGTAGCGCATGGCCGTCCAGACCTACAACTACATCTTCCGGGGCTACGACAAGGACTGGACCGATCTCAACGTCCACCGCGCCAGCGGCGGCTTCGAGGCGGTCAAGAAGGCCCTGTCCATGGACAAGGACGCCATCGTCGACGAGGTCAAGCGGGCGAACCTGCGTGGCCGCGGCGGCGCGGGCTTCCCGGCGGGCGTCAAGTGGGGCTTCGTCCCCAAGGTCAGCGAGAAGCCCAAGTACCTGGTCGTCAACGCCGACGAGGGCGAGCCGGGCACGTTCAAGGACCGCTACTGGCTCAAGTGGGACCCGTACCCCCTCATCGAGGGCTGCATCATCTGCAGCTTCGCCCTCGACATCCACACCTGCTACATCTACATCCGGGGCGAGTTCGCCGAGGAGATCGCCATCGTCGAGGCGGCCATCGACCGGGCGCGCAAGGCGGGGCTGCTCGGCAGGAACCTCATGGGGACGGGCTTCGACCTCGAGATCTACACCCATACGGGGGCGGGCGCCTACATCTGCGGCGAAGAGACCGCGCTGCTCAACTCCCTGGAGGGCAAGGCCGGCCAGCCGCGCCTCAAGCCGCCGTTTCCGGCGGTGGAGGGCCTGTTCGCCTGCCCGACGGTGGTCAACAACGTCGAGACGCTGGTCAACGTCCCGCAGATCATCAAGCACGGCGCCGACTGGTTCAACAGCCACGGCACCGAGCGCAACGGCGGCACCAAGGTGTTCTGCGTCAGCGGGCACGTGAAGCGCCCCGGCCTCTACGAGGTCAAGCTCGGCACGAACCTGAAGGACATCATCTACGACCTGTGCGGGGGCATCCTCGACGACCGCCCGCTCAAGGGGGTCATCCCCGGCGGCTCGTCGTGCCCGATCATCAGGCCGGACGAGATCGACATCCCTGCGGACTTCGACTCCTTCAAGGCGGTCGGGTCCATGCTGGGGACGGCGGGCGTCATGGTCATCGCCGAGCCGACCTGCCTCGTGCAGGTGCTGCTGCGCATCAGCCGCTTCTATGCCCACGAGAGCTGCGGCCAGTGCACGCCCTGCCGCGAGGGCACGGGCTGGCTCTACCGCATCATCAAGGACATCGAGAAGGGCGTCGGCAAGCACGAGCACATCGACCTGCTCGAGCACGGCGCGAGCCGCATCGAGGGCAACACGATCTGCGCGCTCGGCGACGCCGCTGCGTGGCCGGTCCGCAGCTTCGTCAAGAAGTACCGCTCGGAGTTCGAGCGGCACATCGAACTGGGCCGCTGTCCGTACAAGGCCTCCTGAAACAAGCGAGAACGGCGAGCCATGGAGCAGGCAGTCTTCTGGGTCCTCGCAGTCGGCGCGGTGATCACCTCGCTGGCGGTCGTGGTGCCTCCGTTCGGCCGCAACCCCATCCACGCGGCCCTGTCGCTGGTGTTGAGCTTCGCCGCCATCGCCGGCCTGTTCGCCCTGCTGGCGGCGCACCTCCTGGCCGCGCTCCAGGTCCTGGTCTACGCCGGCGCGATCATGGTGCTGTTCGTGTTCGTGATCATGCTGCTGAACCTCCGCACCGAGGAGCTGGGCGACTCGCGCCTGACGCTGACGAAGGTGATAGGCGGCCTGGCCCTGCTGTTCGTGCTGGGCAAGCTCTTCACGTTCATCTCGGGCGACCCCCTGGCCGCGAGCATGGGGGCAAACCTCAACGATGCCCCGGACTTCGGCAGCGTCGCGTCCGTGGGGCAGCTCCTCTACAAGGACTTCATGATCCCGTTCGAGCTGACCTCGGTGCTGCTCCTCGTGGCGGTCATCGGGGCGCTCGTCATGGCGAAGAAGCAGCTCTGATCCGGCGCCGGGGACGCCCCGAGGAGACCGCGCATGTCGACGATCCCGCTCTCTTGGTACCTGACGCTCGGCGCCGTGCTGTTCGCCATCGGCGCAGTCGGCGTGCTGACGCGCCGCAACGCGCTGATCATCTTCATGAGCGTCGAGATCATGCTCAACGCGGTCAACCTGACGCTGGTCGCCTTCTCCCGCTACCGCGGCGACGAGGGTGGCCAGGCCATCGCGTTCTTCGTCATCGCGGTGGCCGCCGCGGAGGCTGCCGTGGGGCTCGCCATCGTCCTGTCCGTGTTCCGTCACAAACAGACGCTGAACGTGGACGAGATCAAGGCATTGAAACACTGAGACCGGCGCATCCGAGGAGAGCCGCTCGATGAGCATCCACGAGTCCACGCTGCTGCCGCTGATCGTCTTCCTGCCGCTGCTGGGAGCGTTCATCAACGGCGTGTTCGGCAGACGCTTCCCCAAGGGCCTGGTCACCGCCATCGGGACGACGACCGTCGGCGTCTCCTTCGCGCTGACCATCTACGCCTGGCTCGCCCTACGCGCCCACATCGGCGCGGGCGAGGCCGACCCGGCCATCCGGAGCTTCCTCTGGCCCTGGATCGACTCCGGGTCGCTCCGGGTCAACTTCGCCTTCTCCATGGACCGCCTCAGCGCCGTCATGGCCCTGGTCGTCACGGGGGTCGGCTTCCTGATCCACATCTTCTCGGTGGGCTACATGCACGCCGACGAGGCGTACCACCGCTACTTCTCCTACATCAACCTGTTCATGTTCTCCATGCTGGTGCTGGTGCTCGGCGACAACATGGTCCTCATGTTCATGGGCTGGGAGGGGGTGGGCCTCTGCTCCTACCTGCTCATCGGCTTCTGGTTCACCGACGACCAGAAGGCGCAGGCAGGGCAGAAGGCCTTCGTGGTCAACCGGGTGGGCGACTTCGGGTTCCTCCTCGGCATGTTCCTGCTGATCTTCTACATGGACGGCACGACGGACTTCGGCCTGCTCAAGACAGCCTTCTCGGAGCCCCTTGCGGCCGTCGGGGGCACACCGCTCCGCGACCCGGTCACCATCACGCTGATCTGCCTGCTGCTGTTCGTGGGCGCCACGGGCAAGTCCGCGCAGATCCCCCTCTACGTGTGGCTCCCCGACGCCATGGCAGGACCGACGCCCGTCAGCGCCCTCATCCATGCCGCCACCATGGTCACCGCCGGCGTCTACATGATCGCGCGGCTGCACTTCGTCTACGTGCTCTCGCCGGTGGCCATGGCAACGGTCGCAGTGGTCGGCGCCCTGACCGCCATCGTCGCGGCGTCCATCGGTCTGCTCCAGCGGGACATCAAGAAGGTGCTCGCCTACTCGACGGTCAGCCAGCTCGGGTACATGTTCCTGGCGGTGGGCTCGGGCGCCTTCGCGGCGGGCGTCTTCCACCTGATGACCCACGCCTTCTTCAAGGCCCTGCTCTTCCTCGGCTCCGGCGCGGTGATCCACGCCATGCACCACGAGCAGGACATCTTCAAGATGGGCAACCTGCGCAAGATCCTGCCCGTCACCCACTGGACGTTCCTGATCGGGACCATGGCCATCGCCGGCGTGCCCTTCCTGGCGGGCTTCTGGTCAAAGGAGGCGATCCTCCACGGGGCGGCGGGCCTCCAGTACACCGCCGAGGCCTCCCTGCTCGACCCGTTCGGGCTCGGCGCGGGCTCCCCGATTCCCCCTTGGCTGTACCAGACACTGGCGGCGGTGGGCCTCCTCGCCGCGGCGTTCACGGCCTTCTACATGTTCCGCCTCTACTTCCTGACGTTCTGGGGAGAGTACCGCGGTGACCAGCGCGCCTGGGACCACCCGCACAGACCCGGCTGGTCCATGCGCATCCCGCTGATCGTGCTGGCGGTCATGTCGGTGGCCGGGGGCTACATCCCCATCGAGCAGTGGCTCGCGCCGACCCTGGAGAAGGCCGGGCACTTCTACGTGACCCACCACACGACGCTCGGCGACCTGCTCCTGTACCTGAGCCTTGCCGTCGCCGGGACGGGCATCGCGCTCGCGTGGTTCCTGTACCAGGGTCCGGGCCGGGGAGCGCCGGCGCGGCTGAAGGCCGGCCTCCAGCCGGTCTACAACTTGGTCTACAACAAGTACTTCGTCGACGAGATGTACCATGTCCTGATCGTCAGGCCGCTCCAGGTCATCGCCCAGGTGTCCTTCAAGGTGGTCGACCGCTTGATCATCGACATCCTCTTCGTCAACGGCTCGGCGCAGATCGTCGCCTTGACCGGGCGCCTCGTGCGCTTCTTCCAGAACGGCGACGTCCAGCGGTACGCGGCGGCCATCGTCGTGGGCGTCGCTGTGCTGTTCTACTTCATCCGCTAGGGGCGAGGAACCGATGCAAGTCGAGACGGTGGCCGGCTTCCCGATCCTGACGATCGTCACGTTCATCCCGCTGCTCGGGGCGCTCTTGCTGGCGCTCGTGCCCCGCGGTCAGGCGCTCCTGATCCGCAACATCGCGCTGGGCGTGAGCGCGCTCGGGTTCGTGTTCTCCCTGCGCATCCTCGCTGACTTCGACGTCACCGCCGCCGGCTTCCAGATGGTGGAGCAGCGCTCGTGGATCGAGGCGCTGGGGATCACCTACTTCCTCGGCGTCGACGGCCTCTCCCTCTGGCTCGTCCTGCTGACCACCTTCCTCTCCCCGATCATCATCCTGGGCGCGTTCTCGGCCATCGAGACGAACTCCAAGGAGTTCTACATGAGCTACCTGGTCCTCGAGACCGGCATGCTCGGCGCCCTGATCTCCCTGGATGTGTTCCTGTTCTACATCTTCTGGGAGTTCATGCTGATCCCCATGTTCCTGATGATCGGCATCTGGGGCGGCCAGGACCGCATCTACGCCACGGTCAAGTTCTTCCTGTTCACCATGGTCGGCTCGCTCCTGATGCTGGTCGGCATCATCTACATCTACATCAAGGCGGGCCACTCCACGTTCTCGCTCCTCGACTTCGTGCAGACGGAGCTCTCCTACACGGAGCAGCTCTGGCTCTTCGGGGCCTTTGGCCTCGCCTTCGCCATCAAGGTGCCCATCTTCCCCTTCCACACGTGGCTGCCCGACGCCCACGTCCAGGCGCCGACGGCCGGCTCCGTGGTGCTGGCCGGCGTGCTCCTCAAGATGGGCACCTACGGCTTCGTGCGCTTCGCCATCCCGCTCTTCCCCGAGGCCGCGGGCGCCTGGTCCATGCCGATCATGCTGCTGTCCGTCATCGGCATCATCTATGGCGCGCTGGTCGCCTACGCCCAGAAGGACATCAAGAAGCTGGTCGCCTACTCGTCGGTGAGCCACCTGGGCTTCGTGATGCTCGGCCTCATGGCCATGAGCCAGGAGGCGGTGGAGGGCGCCATCCTCCAGATGATCAACCACGGCATCTCCACGGGCGGGCTCTTCCTCCTCGTCGGCATGATCTACGAGCGCCGTCACACGCGGCTCATCGAGGACTACGGCGGCATCGCCCGGGTCGTGCCCTGGTTTGCGACCATGCTCATGATCATGACCCTGTCGTCCATCGGCTTGCCGGGCACCAACGGCTTCATCGGCGAGTTCCTGATCCTGAGCGGCACCTTCACGGCGGGCCTGGGCTCCGTGCTGCAGGCGGCGCCGGAGCCCGGCTCCCTCCAGCACATGATCGCGGCCGCCCTCTTCGCGAGCGTGCTCATCGGCATCCTGGCCGTCGCCTACGCCCTGTTCCGCGACATGGAGGACCCGATCACCCGAAAGGTCGTGCCCGGCGCCCTGGTGCTCGTGGCCGTCCTCGTGGTGGTGCTCTGGAGAGCCGAGCTCTACGGGCTCGTGCTCCAGGGAGTGAACGCCCTGCGCACCTTCCGCAACTACTCGCTGGCCATGGGCACGCTCGCCACGACGGGCGTCATCCTGGGCGCCATCTACATGCTGTCCATGTACCGCCGCGTGCTGTTCGGGCCCGTCACCCAGGTCAAGAACCAGAACATCAAGGACCTGAACCTGCGGGAGTGGGTGGTGCTGATGCCCCTGGTCGCGGCGATCTTCGTGATCGGGTTCTTCCCGTCCACGATGCTGGACAAGATGCACGCGTCCGTCGAGAGCTTCGTGCGCACCTACCAGATGCCGATGACGGAGCACCGCTCGCCCGAGACGGTGCCCCGCATGAAGCAGAAGCTGCTCATCGAGCAGGCGCGCGCGGAAGCCGACGAGCCCGCCCAGGTCGTCGAGGCCGCGCGCGAGCGGGTCGAGGTAGCCTTCCGCCCCGGCGCGAGCCACTGAGGAGCCATTCATGCTGGGAGATCTGGTCACCCTATCGCCGCTCCTGATCGTCACGGCCGTCGGGCTCCTGGTGATGATCGCGGGCGTGTTCGCCAACCTCGACGACCGCAAGGCTTTCCTGGGCTACCTGTCGGCAGCGGGGCTCGGCATCGCGCTCCTCGCCACGGGCGTGCTGTTCGCGCAGGGCAGCACCGAGCTGGTCACCCCCTTCTGGCGCTCCATGCTCGTCGTGGACCGCTTCGCGCTCTTCGGCATCGCGGTCTGCCTGATCGTCGGCATCCTGGCCCTGATCTCCGCCGTGGACTACCTGCCCGAGCAGCGCTGCGAGTGGCCCGAGTTCTACATGCTGGTGGTCTTTGCCATCGCCGGCATGATGACCATGGTCATGTCCGCGGACCTCATCGCGTTCTTCGTGGGCCTCGAGATCATGTCCATCTCCATCTACGTGCTGGCGGGCTTCAAGCGCCAGAGCGTGTTCGCGGTGGAGGCGTCCCTCAAGTACTTCCTCCTCGGGGCCTTCTCCACCGGCTTCCTGCTCTATGGCATCGCCTACGCCTATGGGGTGTCGGGCTCGACGAACCTCTCCGAGATCGCGGCCTGGTTCGCGGCCAACAGCCCGGCTGACGGCTGGTTCGGCTACATCATCCTGATCATGCTGGTGGTCGCCTTCGGCTTCAAGGCGGCGGCCGTGCCCTTCCACATGTGGACCCCCGACGTCTACGAGGGCGCGCCGACCCCCGTGACGGGCCTGATGGCCGCCGGCGTGAAGACGGCGACCTTCGTAGCCCTGTCCCGCGTGTTCCTGACCCTCTTCGAGGCCAGCGGCTGGTCGCAGCTCGCGTTCACGTGGCAGGACATCTTCTTCTGGCTCGCCATCCTGACCATGAGCGTGGGCAACATCCTCGCGGTGGTCCAGCGCAACGTGAAGCGCACCCTCGCCTACTCGAGCATCGCCCACGCCGGCTACCTGCTGATCGCCGTGCTCGCCACCCGCGGCTTCGACCTGGGCGGCGGCCAGGTCGCGCAGGTGGCGAGCAGCGGGCTCCTCTACTACCTGCTCGTCTACTCCGTCGCGACCATCGGCGCCTTCACGGTCCTGTCCATGCTGGGCAAGGACATGGAGGAGGACATCTCCTTCGGGCACCTCGCCGGCTTCGGCTACCGCCACCCCTTCGCGGCCGTCGCCATGGTCGTGTTCATGGTCAGCCTCGCGGGCATCCCGCCCACGGCCGGCTTCTTCGGGAAGTACCTGGTGTTCACGCAGGTCCTGACCACGAACACGGACAAGTACCTCCCGCTCGTAATCATCGCGGTGCTCAACAGCCTGGTCAGCGTCTACTACTACCTGAAGGTCCCGGTCTACATGTACATGCGCGGGGAGCGCCGGCAGGCGGAGGCCATCCGCAGCACCCCCATGGCGCTCGTCTTCGGGATCTCGGCGCTGTTCGTGCTCCAGGCGGGCATGTTCCCCTCGAAGTACGTGACCTGGGCAGAGAAGGCGGCTGCGAGCACCATCTACGGTGCGGCCTCGCGCGACGACCTGGTAGCAGCAGCGGGGGCAGACGCCGGGCCGGCACCCGCGGTCCAGGCGGAGGCTGCGCCCAAGCCCAACTTCCGCCTGCTGGACGCAAACCAGGTCCGCGCCCTCCGGAACGTGCGCCTCGAGCAGCCCAAGGTCCCCGGCGCGGCCGCCGTGCGCGCCCCGAGCCCCGGAGATCCGGCGCCCGCTGCGGCCCCCTGAGGCCTCCCAAGGCCATGGCCGAGCCCCAGGACCCCGCACCCTCGCCCCCCGAGCCACAGCACGACCCCGTCGAGGAAGCCCGCGAGATCGTAGGCGACGCCGTACAGAGAGTGCGCTCTCTGGGCTCCCTCCTCGCGTCGATTCACTCCCGTTACCTCATCGGGCTGCTGCTGCTCTACGGGGCCACTGCGGCAGCCGGGACCGCCATCGTCGTCGTCCACCCGTTCCGCGACTGGTTCATGTTCCTGGCCATGTGGCTCGTCATCCTGGCCTTCATCCTCCTGTACGTGAAGGGCCACTACCGGCGCACCCCGTTGCCGAAGGTCTCGTCCCTCCTGACCTCGCTCCTGCTCATGACCTTCTGGGGCGCGGCGCTCCATGATCGAATCGCCGCTCGGCGCGTGTGGTTTGGCAACGACGTGGTGGAGCAGCCGGAGCTGCCCATCCTGTGGGTGCCCATCGGGGGTCTCGCGCTCGTGGCGCTCGGCCTCGTCCTGCACTGGACGGTCATCGGGCGACACCATCAGGCTGGGCCCCACGCCTGACCTCGCCCGCGGCCCGTCAGGCGGCACGCACACTCCGCCGCCTTGACGCGCCCATGGTGGCCGCATACCATCCGGCGCCTGGGAGGGCATAAGCGATGCGCCAGTAGCTCAGGCGGATAGAGCAACGGCCTTCTAAGCCGTGGGTCACAGGTTCGAGTCCTGTCTGGCGTACCAAGAATGAGACAGAAGTGGCGTTGACACGCTCGCGCCTCCCTGCTAAGGTCCTGCCTCGCTGACGGCCCGACGGGCCGCGACGATGGTGGGTGTAGCTCAGTAGGTAGAGCTCCGGATTGTGGTTCCGGCCGTCGAGGGTTCAAGTCCCTTCACTCACCCCGCAGGGCGTATGCCCTTGAAAACACTCGAAGCGACACGCGCTGTATGATCCATGCGCCCGTAGCTCAGCCCGGATAGAGCGTCGGACTTCGAATCCGCAGGCCGCAGGTTCGAATCCTGCCGGGCGTACCGAGGGGAGTCAGAAAAGCAGCGGCGACGCACGAGAATTTCGTTGACCGGGCAGGGCGAGATGGATAATCTCAGCCCTCCAAAGGCTCCCGGGTTCCCGGAAGTCAGATGGGCCAGTAGCTCAATTGGTAGAGCAGCGGACTCTTAATCCGGAGGTTGAAGGTTCGATTCCTTCCTGGCTCACTCGTTCATTCCTGAGAGACCGTCGCGCCGACCGGTGCGGCGGTTTTTCTGTTCAAGGGCCCTGAGTCCTGGTGTCAAGGCGAGGGTGGCGGAACTGGTAGACGCACTGGATTTAGGTTCCAGCGGTTTCACCGTAGGGGTTCGAGTCCCCTCCCTCGCACCATGAAGCGCAGGCCGACCACCGGCCAGCGGCATCACGCGGAGCGGCTCCGGACGGCCGGTCTGGTTCGCTCAAACGCGACGCCCGCCGGCAAAAAGCACACCGGCCGCCCCCGGGCGCCGTCGCCAGCACGAGGATTCCTATGAAGGTGGACGTCGAGTCCCTGAGCCCCGTCACCAAGCAGATCACGGTGGAGATAGACGCCGCGCGCGTCGACAAGGAGTTCGAGGACTCCTGGAGGGCCATCGCGCGGAGCAACCCGATCAAGGGGTTCCGGCCTGGGAAGGTGCCCCGGAGCCTGCTCGTGAAGCGCTTCGGCGCCACTCTCGCGACGGACATCGGGGACCGCCTGGTCGAAGAGACCGCGGCCAAGGCCCTGCAGGAGGCGTCCGTCGAGGCGGTCGGCATCCTCGCCATCGACAAAGCGCCGGCCGCCCAGGGCTCCGCATACCGCTACAGCATCAAGGTGGACATCGCTCCGGAGTTTGGTCCCATCAGCCTCGATGGCCTGACGATCCCCCAGCTCGACCACTCGGCCTCGGACGAGGAGATCGCGGGTCGTCTGGAGGAGCTGCGGAGGTCGCGCGCCGAGCTGGTCCCGGTGGAAGACGGCGGGGCAGACACCGGCGACATCGTGACCATCGACTTCGTCGGGCGCCTGGGCGACGAGCCCTTCAAGGGCGGCTCGGGCGAGGGCCACGACCTGGAGCTCGGCTCCGGGTCCTTCATCCCCGGCTTCGAGGACCAGCTCCTGGGCATTCGCCCAGGCGAGGCCCGGACACTCTCCATCAGCTTCCCGGCCGACTATCACGCGGCGCACCTGGCGGGCCAGGAGGCCTTCTTCGACGTCACCGCCCAGAAGGTACGCCGCCGCGAGATCCCGGAGCTGGACGACGATCTGGCCCGGGACATGGATCACGAGAGCCTGGACGCCCTGCGCGACAAGCTGCGCGCAGAGATCCAGGAGCAGAAGGCCACCGACGCCAAGGGCGCGACGACGGAGCGCCTGCTGGACCAGCTCGTGGCGCGGGAGGACTTCATGGTCCCCCAGACCCTCGTAGAGGACCGCGCCCAGATGCTGGCCGAGCACATGGCGGGCGAGATGCAGCGCCAGGGCATCGACATCGAGAAGCTGGGCCTCGGTGGGCCGGAGGCGCGCGATATGTTCCTGGCCCGCGGTGAGCGCGTGGTCCGCGAGGCGCTCCTGGTAGAGGCCATCGCCAAGCAGAACGGCCTGAGCGCCGACGACGCAGACGTGGACGCGTACTTGGAGTCGCTCGCCGAGCGCAGTGGCCGGGCCGCCCAGTTCGTGCGCTCGCTCTGGGGGGACGCTTCGCGACGCAACGGCTTGAAGTCGCAGCTCCTTCGCGAGAAGGTGCTTGATTTCCTGCGCTCGCGCGCCACTGTGGAGCCGGCGACGGCGCCGGACCCGGACGAGCCCGAGACCACGGAGGGCAACGAAGAATGAGCTGGTGGATCCCGACGGTCATCGAGACCACGCACCGCGGCGAGCGCGAGTGGAGCATCTTCTCCCGGCTGCTGAAGGACCGCATCATCTTCCTCGGCTTCCCCATCGAGGATCAGATCGCGAACGTGATCATCGCGCAGCTCCTCTTCCTCGAGTCGGAGGACCCGGAGAAGGACATCTCCATCTACATCAACTCGCCGGGCGGGTCGGTGACGGCGGGGCTGGCCATCTACGACACCATGCAGTACATCCGCTGCCCGATCACGACCATCTGCATCGGGCAGGCCGCGAGCATGGCCGCGGTGCTGCTGGCAGCCGGAGACAAGGGGCGCCGCTACTCGCTGCCCCACTCCCGCATGCTGCTGCACCAGCCGCTCGGCGGCTTCAGCGGTCAGGCCACCGACATCGACATCCAGGCCCGCGAGATCCTCTTCGTGAAGAACAAGCTCACCGAGATCCTCGCCAAGCACACGTCCCAGCACGTCGACAAGGTGCGCTCGGACACCGACCGGGACTTCTATATGGGGGCGGCAGAGGCCCGCGAGTACGGCATCATCGACGAGGTCATCGTGCGCAAGGACGACGGCCAGCGTGAGGACGCCAAGATCTGAGCTGCGCATGGCCCCGGCCGCGGTTCAACGGCGTGCACGGTGGCCGTGTTGTGCTCCCCCAGGGTTTTTCGTATGCTCCCGTTCCAGGACGGCAGGGTCGCACGGCGAAATGGGGAGCCAGGCGGCATTGTTGTCGTTGACGCGGCGACCAGGGAGCCCGTTTCGTGCAGCGGTAAGACGATGAGTGTGCGAGGGAGCGCCTCACCGGCCCTGCAGTGACCCGAGTGCCCTGGCGCAGCAAGGAGCCCAAGTTGGACAGGAGACGGGATAGCACGAACCTCTGCTGCTCATTCTGCGGAAAGAGCCAGAAAGAGGTGAAGAAGCTCATCGCAGGCCCAACGGTCTACATCTGCGACGAGTGCATCGGCCTCTGCAATGACATCATCGCGGAGGAGATCGAGAAGGACGAGAAGTTCCCAGGCCTGTCCACGATCCCCAAGCCCAAGGAGATCCGGCGCATCCTGGACGACTACGTCATCGGCCAGGACCGGGCCAAGAAGACGCTCTCCGTGGCGGTCTTCAACCACTACAAGCGCATCGACACCAAGGAGTCGACGCGCGACGACGTGGAGCTCCAGAAGTCCAACATCCTGCTGCTGGGGCCGACGGGCAGCGGCAAGACCCTGCTCGCGCAGACCCTCGCTCGCATCCTCAAGGTGCCCTTCGCCATCTGTGATGCCACCAACCTCACCGAGGCGGGCTACGTCGGCGAGGACGTCGAGAACATCATCGTGCGGCTGCTGGAGAACGCAGACCACGACGTGGAGTCGGCGTGCCGGGGCATCGTCTACATCGACGAGATCGACAAGATCAGCCGCAAGAGCGAGAACCCGTCCATCACGCGAGACGTGTCCGGCGAGGGCGTGCAGCAGGCGCTGCTGAAGATCATCGAGGGCACCATGGCGAGCGTGCCGCCCAAGGGCGGCCGCAAGCACCCGCAGCAGGAGTTCCTGCAGGTCGACACGACCAACATCCTCTTCATCTGCGGCGGCGCCTTCGTCGGGCTGGAGAAGATCATCGAGCGGCGCATCGGCTCGAAGTCCTTGGGCTTCGGCGCGGTCCACAAGAAGCTCACGGACCCGAACGACGTGGGCAGCATCCTGGAGCACGTCCAGCCCGAGGATCTGCTCAAGTATGGTCTCATCCCGGAGTTCGTCGGGCGCCTGCCCGTGGTGGCGACCTTGCACGAACTGAACGAGCAGGCGCTGGTCCGCATCCTGACCGAGCCGAAGAACGCGCTGATCAAGCAGTACAAGCGCCTCTTCGAGCTGGACGGGGTCAAGCTGGAGCTGACGGAGACCGCCCAGCGCGCCGTGGCCAAGCGGGCCATCGACCGCAAGACCGGGGCCCGCGGTCTCCGCGCCATCCTCGAGGAGTCGATGCTCGAGATCATGTACGAGGTGCCCTCCATGGGGAACGTGCACCGCATCGTGGTCGGCCCCGAGACCATCACGCACGGCGCGCGGCCCATCATCGAGCTCGAGAAGGTGGCGGAGTCCGCTTGACGCGCTCCCCCATCGCGCGCCGCTCCCCCCGGCGGGCCTGCCTGCTCCGCACAGGCGCCACCGCACATCCGGCGGCCGCGCCGCTTCGATCACGTCCCTCCAGGTGAAGCCCATGCTGTTCAAGAACGACAAGAAGACCGCCCGCCACGCCCCGCTGCTCCCGCTCCGGGACATCATCGTGTTCCCGCACATGGTGGTGCCGCTGTTCGTCGGGCGCGAGCGCTCCATCGCCGCCCTCGAGGAGGCGATGAGCAAGAACAAGGAGATCCTCCTCTCGGCGCAGCGCCAGGCGAAGACCAACGACCCCACGCCGGACGAGATCTTCAAGGTCGGGACCATCGGGACCATCATCCAGCTCCTGCGCCTGCCCGACGGTACGGTGAAGGTGCTGGTGGAGGGCAAGCGGCGGGCGCGCATCCGGCGCTTCGTCCAGACGGACGCGTTCTTCCTGTGCGAGGTGGAGGAGATCCCCGAGGTGACGGATCTCACCGTGGAGATGGAGGCGCTCATGCGCCAGGTCCACTCCACCTTCGAGAGCTACGTGAAGCTCAACAAGCGTATCCCGCCCGAGATGCTGGTCAGCGTTTCGACCATCGAGGACCCGGCGCGCCTGTCGGACACCATCGTCGCGCACCTGAACCTGAAGCTCAACGACAAGCAGGCGATCCTGGAGATCGAGGACCCGGCGCGGAGGCTCGAGAAGCTGTACGAGCTCATGCAGTCGGAGATCGAGATCCTGCTCGTGGAGAAGAAGATCCGGACCCGCGTCAAGAAGCAGATGGAGAAGACGCAGAAGGAGTACTACCTCAACGAGCAGATGCAGGCCATCCAGAAGGAGCTGGGGGAGCGCGACGAGTTCAAGAACGAGATCCAGGAGCTGGAAGAGAAGATCAAGGCCAAGAAGATGTCGAAGGAGGCCACCTCCAAGCTGCGGCGCGAGCTCAAGAAGCTCAAGATGATGAGCCCGATGAGCGCCGAGGCGACGGTGGTGCGCAACTACATCGACTGGATCCTGTCGCTGCCCTGGTACACCACCACCAAGGACAAGCTCGACATCACCGAGGCGGAGCAGATCCTCGACCAGGATCACTACGGGCTCAAGAAGGCCAAGGAGCGCATCATCGAGTACCTTGCCGTCCAGGCGCTCGTGAAGAAGATCAGGGGGCCGATCCTGTGCTTCGTGGGACCGCCCGGCGTGGGCAAGACGTCGCTGGCACGGTCCATCGCGCGGGCGACCGGGCGCAAGTACGTGCGCCTGTCGCTCGGCGGCGTGCGCGACGAGGCCGAGATTCGCGGCCACAGGCGCACCTACATCGGCGCCATGCCGGGCAAGATCATCCAGTCGCTCAAGAAGGCCGGGTCCAACAACCCGGTGTTCCTGCTCGACGAGGTGGACAAGATGTCCATGGACTTCCGGGGCGATCCGTCGAGCGCACTCCTGGAGGTGCTCGACCCGGAGCAGAACGCCACCTTCAACGACCACTACCTGGACCTGGACTACGACCTCAGCCAGATCATGTTCATCACCACGGCGAACAGCCTGCACGGCATCCCGGTGCCGCTCCAGGACCGCATGGAGATCATCCAGATCTCCAGCTACACCGAGTTCGACAAGATGAACATCGCCAAGACGTACCTGATCCCGAAGGAGCTGGAGGCCAACGGCATCAAGGACGTCGAGGTCACGTTCACCGACAGCGCCATCCGGACCATCGTGAACCACTACACGATGGAGGCGGGTGTGCGCAGCCTGGAGCGCGAGATCGCGGGCGTCTGCCGCAAGATCGCCACCGAGGTGATCAAGGGGCGCCAGGAGGGGGAGGAGAAGAAGTTCAAGGTCAGCTCCAGCCAGGTGCCGCATTACCTGGGGCCCCACAAGTTCAAGCACGGCCGGGCGGAGGAGCGGGACGAGGTGGGGCTGGTCAACGGGCTCGCGTTCACCATGGTCGGCGGCGTGCTGCTGACCACCGAGGTGACGCTGATGCCCGGCAAGGGCAAGCTGATCATCACCGGCAAGCTCGGTGACGTCATGCAGGAGTCGGCGCAGGCTGCGCTGTCCTATGTGCGCTCCCGGGCGACCCTCCTTGGGCTCGACCGGAAGTTCTACGAGCGGGTGGACATCCACCTGCACTTCCCCGAGGGCGCGATGCCCAAGGACGGCCCGTCCGCGGGCATCACCATGGCGACCGCCCTGGCGAGCGCGCTGACGCGCATCCCCGTTCGCCGCGACGTGGCCATGACCGGGGAGATCACCCTCCGCGGCCGCGTGCTGCCCATCGGCGGCCTCAAAGAGAAGGTCCTCGCCGCCCATCGGGGCGGGATCACGACCGTCCTGTGCCCGAAGGAGAACCGCAAGGACCTCCGTGAGATCCCCAAGGCCGTCCTGTCGAGCCTCAAGATCGTGCTCGTGGAGCACATGGACGAGGTGCTCAGGCACGCCCTGCGGCTGGAGCACCCCGAGGACTTCATGCAGCCCTCCGGCGAGGAGGAGCAGGACTACCTGGGCATCTTCGCGTCGTCCAACCCGCCCCCCGAGACACCGCAGCACGCCTGATGCGTGCGTGCGCCGCTCCGGTCCCCCTTATGGGGCTGCCTGAGCGGTGCTTCGGTTGTTCGCCCGATAGCGTGACCACGGCCCCTGCGCAATGCCGGTCGTACCCGTCGCAAGGGCGGTGATGCGGGTGCGCCCCGCGACGATGAGGACGCCCCCGTCCGCGAGCACCGGGGAGTGTGGCAGCGCACCGACGTCCTTCGACCACTCCACGGCTCCCTTCGGCGACAGGCCGTAGGCCCTGCCATCCCCGCAGGCGAGGAAGATGCGCTCGTCCGCCGCGATGACGGGGGTGCCGCACGTCACGCCCACGACCTGGGACGCGTCGCCCCCGGGCGCCACGAAGGTCCACGCAAGCTCCCCGTCTGCGCGGAGGGCGGCGGCGGCAGGGCGGTTGAGGCCGGCGGTCTGCCCGATGCTCGTACCCGGCGCCACGACCAGCCCAGACGGCGTGACCGCAGGCTGGCCGGTCAGGGTCGACACCTCGATGGGGACCAGCGAGTCCCACGCGACGGTGCCCTTGGGCGTGACCGCGACCACGTGGCGGCCATTGACCACGTAGGTCACGCCGTCAGCGCCGATGGCGGGGTCCGAGATGGTCGTCCCGTCCGTCGAGACCGAGAAGGTCTCCAGGAGGGTCGCCGTGTAGCCCTTGAGGACGTTGGGGGCCACTACCGCCCGGAGAGTTCCATCCTGGGCGATGGACACACCTCGGAGCGGTGCAGCGACCGCCGCTACCGTGTCGGGGCGCGAGAGCTGCGAAGCCTGTGGGGGGCCCTTGGTACAGAACCCTTCGTACTTGTTGAGCTTGAAGAGAACGGATGCCCATATCAGGGCCGCGCCGTCCGACGCGGGAGGCTCCAGAACCTGCGCCGTCCCATCCAAGGCGGGCGCCGTCCCCCCTGCAAAGGGCACGGGCAGCAACGAGCCACCTTGGGCGCACCCGGGAAGGTCGACCCAGCCCATGCCGACGACGAGGCCCTCGGGGCCGACGACCGGCGCCGACGCGTGGGCAGCGTCCGGGCCCAGGCCCAGGGTCAGGTCGTGGTCACCGGAGGGGGCGCCGTTGGAGGTGAAGCGCAGGAGGCGCCACTCGGCGTCGACCACGGCCAGCACGCCGTTCGAGAGCAGCGCCGGGGGATGCGCCGGCTCGTTGGCAAGGGCAGGCGACTCCCAGACGACCGACCCGGGGGAGCCTGGCGTGGGGGTGCTGCCACCGCCACCGCCACCGCCACCGCCACCGCCACCGCCACCCGGCTCATCGATTCCGCCCGGCTCGGTCACGTCACCGTCCCCAGCACCCTCCACGGGCAGCGCGCCGGGACCCGCCACGACGACGCTCGGCCCGGAGGCGCCCTCGTCGTCGCACGCAGCGGTCGAGGCAAGCAGCAGCACGAGCAGAAGAGGCAGGAGGCTGAGACGGGTGATCGGCGTCAAGGTGGACCAGACCCGGAGAGGAGGCATGAAGACCAAGCGGTTACTCTTCCTCGGCATCTTCATCGACGGGCTCGCGGGAGTCGACGCGGCGTCCGGCATCCCGAAGGCGCTCGAGACCCTTGACCTCCACCTGCCGGATGCGCTCACGCGTGAGGTTCAGGATCTCTCCCACCTCCTCCAGCGTGATGCCACCACGGTCGGCGACGTCCAGGGCGCAGGTCTCCTTCATCTCCCAGACCTCCAGGTCGGGGAAGTTCAGCTTGATGGAGCCTGTGTCCGGGTTGACGTCGAGATAGAGGTGGTGCTTGCACGTGACGAAGGGGCACGGTCGGACCCCGTTGACGCACTCCGAGCGGTGGTGGGGCCGGTGGTAGTCCATGAAGTCGGCGAGCTCGGCGCCGGTGACCATCTCCTCCCGGGTGAGCTGCCGCATCGGGATGGTGCGCGACTTGCGGCGCCCCTTGCGCCCCTCCGTGCCGTCGTCGCCCCCACGCGAACCACCCCTGCGGGAGCCCCCGGACCCGGTGGACGTCGGCGTCTTCACTGATTTCTCCGGTCCATCTTGCACGGGAACCGACACCTGATGCTGTGCTTGGTCACCGGCCCGTCGAGCCTTCCTGCCCCCGGGGCCCCGGGGCGTCGTGCCGGTGAGCGTCACCCGACTGCCCTCTCTGTGCGCCGTACCCGCGGGGGCCGTCCGCAGTGACGGCCATGACCGCCTCGGCCTGCAACCTTCACCTATCCGCCGGGGTCCGAAAAATGTCAACACCTCTTGTTGGGCGGCAGCCTCGAACCGAGGCGCACGCGGTCCCCACGGGAGCCGGCAAGCACTGGCCACGACCCGTCTCGAGACACGGGGCTCAGCGGGGCCCCCCCGTCGCCTCCTCTACCGGCGCGGGCTCCAGTCGCACCTGCTTTCCCTCCACCTGGAGCGACATGACCCCGCGGACGCCCTTGCCTGCGCCCAGCACCGTCACCAAGGCGGCGTTCGGCGTGTCGTCCGCGCCGTAACCGAGCGCCTCGAGCTGCACGAGGGCGCCCTGGTTGGCACGCACCGAGCCAACCTTGCGCGCCTTGCCGAACCGAGCGCCCCAGTCGATGCGCTCGCCGTCCTCCAAGGCGCCCGCGCGCACCGACAGGCTCGTGAAGCCGACCTCGGCCAACAGCACGACGCAGCGCGTGCCGACGAGGCCGGACCACCAGGATGGATCTCGCGCAGGCTCGGTGGGGAGAGCGTCCAGCGTGCCAAGCTTCACGTCGACGGGCGGTACGAACTCCGAGGGGGGCTGTGGGAGCGCCAGCGGCTCCTCTCCGGCCTGGGCGTCGCGGGGGGACGGGACGGGCTCGGTGACGGCGGGAGCCTCGCGCTTCGAGACCGCTCCAGGCGCGTCGGGCCTCGGCACGGCGTGGATGCCCTGCCCCGAGCTGCGCGAGATCAAGGCATAGGTGCCCAACAGGCCCGCGGCAAACGCGCCTACGAACACCAGCAGCGCGATGAGGAATCGTAGCGTCACGCGACCTCCCGAACCGCGGGTGGAGCGCCTGAGCGCAACGCCATGCGGTTCACCCGTTCAGGTGCGGGCCATTCTAGACGGCGCGGCGGAAACTTCAACCGCCGAGAGCCACAATCCACGGACGCCAGGGGGGCGAGCGTGCGCCCCAGAGGTGAGCCAGCGCGGGAGCCAGGCGCTCGAAGGCCGGCCCGTGACGCGGCGCGTCGTCGCGTGGTCATCTGTCGCGCCTTGGCGGATCGGAATGGATCTGCTATTCAACCGGGTTCTGGAGGCGGCTCGATGCCCGTCCACACCAGAACGGAGGCTTCCAGATGAGACGGTTCCTTACGTGGTTCTCCATCGCTGCCCTGCTCGGGGTCGCCTGCAAGCAAGGCTCGACCCCGGCGGAGGGCCAGGTCCCCGCGGACAAAGGGGCCGCGGCGCCCGGGGCAAAGCCGGCGGACGACGCCAAACAGTTCACCATCGCGGTCACGGCCCCCTCAGCGAAGGCGGGGTCCAAGGCGGAGATGAAGGTCGTCATCAAGGCGGCCACCGGCTACAAGTGGAACATGGAGTATCCAGCCGCCTTCAAGGTGGCGACGGTGCCCGCCGCGGTGAAGCTGGACAAGGCCGAGTTCGAGACGGCCGCCTTCCAGGCGAAGGAGAAGGGCCCGGAGGCGACCCTGGCCATCCCCTTCGAGGCCGTCTCGCCAGGAACCGCGAGCCTCGAGGGCACCGCAAACTTCAGCGTGTGCAACGACGACGCGTGCCTCGTGTACCGCAACGAGAAGGTCGCCTGGGTGGTCCAGGTCGACTGAGGCCGGTGTCTCACTCAGGAGCACGAGCGATGAGCAAGCCGTCCGCGCTCGATGGACTGAACGCTCACGTCAAGAGCGACTTCGCGTCCAAGAAGCGGGTGCTCTCCTACCAGGAGTGGTTCGGGCTTCTCGCCGCCGATCCCCGGCGGCAGGCGCGGGGCGTCGCCCAGTACGTGCTCGACATGTTCCACCACTATGGGCGGGTGACGGTTGAGGCCCCGACGGGAGCCGTGACGCGCTGGCGGCTGTTCGACTGCCCCTGGGATCACGGGCAGGACAGGCTCATCGGGCAGGAGGAGGTGCAGGGCGAGGTCTACCGGATGATCCGCAACTTCACGCGGTCCGGGCGGGTGACGCAGCTTGCGCTGATCCACGGACCGAACGGGTCCGCCAAGTCCTCGCTCATCGCGTGCATCACCCGCGCCATGGAGCACTTCTCCACCCTGGACGAGGGCGCACTCTACGGCTTCAACTGGATCTTCCCGAGCAAGCAGGGCACGTCGCGGAAGCGCCTCGGCTTCGGGAGCGAGCCCGAGGCCGAGCCCATCCATACCTATGCGTACCTCGAGGGAGACGACGTCGACGCGCGCATCCCCAGCGATCTGCGCGACCACCCCATCTTCCTCGTCCCGAGGGAGAGCCGGCGCAAGGTCATCGAGGAGCTGCTCCGCACGACCGGCGGTGAGAACGAGCGGCGCGACGAGTTCCTGCTGAGCGACTACATCGCCTATGGGGACCTGTCCCCCAAGTCGCGCCAGATCTTCGAGGCGCTCTTGTCGAGCTACAACGGCGACTACGAGCGGGTGCTGCAGCACGTGCAGGTGGAGCGCTTCTTCGTGTCGCGCCGCTACCGGCGGGCCGCCGTGACCGTCGAGCCCCAGATGCACGTGGACGCCCAGGTCCACCAGATCACGGCGGACCGGAGCCTGGCGTCGCTGCCCCGCATGCTCCAGAACCTGAACCTCTTCGAGCCGAGCGGCGACCTGGTCGACGCCAACCGGGGCGTGGTCGAGTACAACGATCTGCTCAAGCGGCCCGTGGAGACCTTCAAGTACATCCTGGCGACCTGCGAGAAGGCCAACGTGGCGCTGCCGGGCAGCATCCTGTACCTGGACGAGCTGTTCATCGCCAGCTCCAACGAGAAGCACCTGAGCGCCTTCAAGGAGTTCCCGGACTTCCAGTCATTCAAGGGGCGCATGGAGCTGATCAAGGCGCCCTACATCCGGTCCTACATCGTGGAGCGCCAGATCTACGACGAGCAGATCACCAGCCGCACAGTGAACAAGCACATCGCCCCCCACGCGACGCTGGCGGCGTCCCTGTGGGCGGTGTTGACCCGCATGCGCCGGCCGCGGGCGGACTCCTACCCGTCGGAGGTCCGGGAGCTGGTGGCGCGCCTGTCGCCCCTGGACAAGGCCGAGCTGTACGCCACCGGGCAGGCGCCGAAGCACCTGACCGTGGACCAGTCCAAGGAGCTGCGCGCCATCATCGGCGACCTCTACGAGGAGCTGTCCGCGTCGTCCAGCTACGAGGGGTCGTCCGGGGCGTCGCCGCGGGAGGTGAAGACCATCCTGCTCAACGCGGCCCAGGACGAGCGCTATCCGTGTGTCTCTGCGCAGGCGATCATCGAGCAGATCGCGGAGCTGGTCCGGGACCGCTCGGTCTACGACTTCCTCAAGCTCGAAGCCCAGGGCGAGTACAACGATCAGGGGCGCTTCATCGAGGCGGTGCGCAACCGGGTGCTCGACCTGATCAACGACGAGGTCCGAGACTCCATGGGCCTCGTCTCCGAGAAGCAGTACCACGAGCTGTTCGCCCGGTACGTGATGAACGTGAGCTACGCATCGAAGGGCGAGAAGCTGCTGAACCCCGTCACCGGGCGGCTGGAGGAGCCGGATCGGCGCTTCATGGAGGAGATGGAGGCCACGTTCAAGATCGGCAAGTCTCCCGGGGAGTTCCGCTCGGACCTGATCTCGTCGGTCGGGGCCTGGTATCTGGACCACCCGGGCCAGCCACCGGACTACGAGCGCCTGTTCCCCAAGCTGTTCCACCTCCTGCGGGAGGAGTACTACACCAAGCAGCGCGCCGTCGTGCAGAAGGCGAAGGAAGAGCTGCTGCGCTGGATCGCGGGGGAGGGCAGCTCGCTGGCCGAGAAGGAGCGGCAGCGCTCGGAGCAGACGCTGACCACGCTGCGGGAGCGCTACGGCTACTGCAACGAGTGCGCGAAGGAGGCCATCCTGTTCCTGCTGCGGGAGCGGTACTCCTGACCGCCCGGCGGGGCTCCGGAGTGATGGTGGGCCCCGTCAGCTCCCCTCGGACCACCACTCCTCCCCCGCGGGGCTCGTCTCCTTCTTCCAGATGGGGACATCCTGCTTGAGGCGGTCGATGACGTAACGGCAGGCCTCCAGGGCCTCTGCCCGGTGAACCGAGCTGACGGCGATGGAGACCGCCACCCCACCGATGTCCACCCGCCCCGTGCGGTGGACGATGGCCAGGTCGAGGAGAGACCAACGCTCGCGCGCCTCCGCCTCGATGACGCGCATCATGCGGACCGCCATGGGGGGATAGGCCTCGTACTCCAGGTGGGTGACGTCCTTGCCGAGGTTGCTGCGCCGGCGGACGACCCCGGCGAAGGTGGCGAGGGCGCCACGATCTTCCGGCGAGTCACGCAGGAGGGCGACGGCAGCATCCGGGGTGATGGGGTCTCCCGTGATGACGAAGCGCTCGTCGGGGGCGCCCCCGGAGACCGGCGGGATGAGGGCGACCTCGTCGCCGTCGGCGAGCGGGGAGGCCGGCGCGGCGAACTCCTGGTTGACGGCCATGCGAACGCTCGGAAGAATGCGGGCGAGGCGCGGGCGCAGGTCGATCAGGGCCGCGGCGAGCTGCTCGACGGTAGCGCCGTCTGGCAGCGTGAGGGTGTCCTCCGAGATCTCGGCGAGCTCCCGGCAGCGAGCGAAGTAGTGGACGTGGACTCTCATCGGGTCGCTGCCTCCGGGCAAGACATGGGTAAATATTCCATCAATACTGGAACTTAGCATGTACTACCCGGACCGGCAAGCCTTCCATGCCCTCGCACGCCAGGGGGACCTGGTGCCCGTCAGCCGCGAGCTGCACGGGGACCTGCTCACCCCCGTCGCGGCGCTGAAGGCCCTGGACGACGGGCGGCACGCGTTCCTGCTGGAGAGCGTGGAGGGGGGCGAGCGGTGGGGCCGGTACAGCTTCGTGGGGTCGGCGCCCCGCGAGGTGTGGACCGTGCGCGACCACGAGGTGCGGGTCTCGGCCCTGGGGGCGGAGCGGACCATGACCATCGACGACCCGCTGGCGGTGCTGCTGGAGCGGGTCACGGCGCACCGCCCGGCGGCGCCTCCGGGCTTCCCGCCCTTCTACGGGGGGGCTGTGGGGACGCTTGGGTACGACATGGTGCGCCACATGGAGCGGCTGCCCTCGCGCGCAGCGGCGGGCCCGGACGTGCCGGACGCAGTGCTCATGCTCACGGACGCGGTGGTGGTCTTCGACAACCTCAGGCAGACGGTGAGGGTGGTCGCCACGGCGCCGGTCCCCGAGGGGGCGGACGTGGACGCGGCGTTCGACACGGCGTGCGCGACCGTGGACGCGACGGTGGCGCGGCTGCTGGCACCGCGGGAGGCGCTGGACGCGCCGGACGTGGCGGTCGGGGGCGAAGAGGAGGTCCGGTCCACCTTCACGCGGGAGGGGTTCTGCGCGGCGGTGGAGAAGGCGCGTGGGTACGTGGGGGCCGGAGACATCATCCAGGTGGTGCTGTCGCAGCGGTTCACGGTGGAGCAGCGCGGGGTCGACCCGCTGGACGTCTACCGCGTGCTGCGCACCATCAACCCGTCGCCGTACCTCTATTTCCTACGCCTCGGCGAGGACGCGGTGGCCGGGAGCTCTCCGGAGGTGCTCGTGCGCCTTCGAGGGGGAGTGATGGAAGTGCGCCCCATCGCGGGGACGCGGCCGCGCGGCGGGACGGTGGAGGAGGACGCGGCGTTGGAGACGGAGCTGCGCGCCGACCCGAAGGAGATCGCAGAGCACGTGATGCTCGTGGACCTCGGGCGCAACGACGTGGGACGGGTGTGCGTGCCGGGGAGCGTGAAGGTCGACGAGCGCATGGTCGTTGAGCGCTACTCCCACGTGATGCACCTCGTCAGCCACGTGAGCGGGCGCGTGCGCGAGGGGACGGGGGCGGCGGACGTAATCCGCGCGGCCTTCCCCGCCGGGACCCTGTCGGGGGCGCCGAAGGTCAGGGCCATGGAGATCATCGAGGAGCTGGAGCCGGAGCGCCGGGGCGTGTACGGAGGGGCCGTCGGGGTCGTCGGGTGGTCGGGGGAGCTGGACCTGGCCATCGCCATCAGGACCCTGGTCGCGACGGGCGGAGAGCTGCACGTGCAGGCAGGGGCGGGCATCGTGTGGGACTCGGAGCCTGGGCGGGAGTACGAGGAGACGCGCAGCAAGGCGCGCGCGGTGCTGCGTGCCGTGGCCGCCGCGCGCAGGGCCTTCGGGGGTGCCGCGTGATCCTGGTCATCGACAACTACGACTCGTTCACCTGGAACCTGGTGCAGTACCTCGGGGAGCTGGGCGCCGAGGTGGTCGTGCGGAGGAACGACGCCATCGCCGTCGACGAGATCGAGGGGCTGGGGCCGTCGCACATCCTCGTGAGCCCCGGCCCTTGCGACCCGGAGCAGGCGGGCATCTCATTGGAGGTGGTACAAAAGTTCAGCGGGCGCCTTCCACTGCTCGGGGTGTGCCTCGGGCACCAGAGCATCGCGGCGGCCTTCGGCGGGCGCATCGTGCGGGCCGGGCGCATCATGCACGGCAAGACGTCGCCGATCAGCCATGATGGGAGGACCCTGTTTCGGGGGCTCCCGAGCCCGTTTCTCGCCACACGCTACCACTCGCTCGTGGCCGAGCCGGAGACGCTGCCCGGCTGCCTGGAGGTGAGCGCGACCACGCAGGACGACGGGCCGGTGATCATGGGGTTGCGGCACCGAGAGCACCCGACGGAGGGCGTGCAGTTCCACCCCGAGTCCATCCTGACGGAGCACGGCCACACGCTCTTGAAGAACTTCCTGGACGGGCCGCTGGGAGGGCGAGGGTGAGCGCCCGGGAGCTCATCGAGCGCGTCATGGCGCGCCAGAATCTGGGCGCCGAGGTGATGCACGGGGCCATCGGCCAGATCATGGACGGCCTGTGGGCGCCGGAGGCCATCGCGGCGCTCCTGACGGCGCTGCGCATGAAGGGTGAAACGGCCGACGAGCTGCGCGGCGCGGTGGTCGCCATGCGGGAGCGGGCGGTGCGGGTGGACGCAGGTGCCGGGCCGGTGGTCGACACCTGCGGCACCGGGGGCGACGAGACCAACACCTACAACATCTCGACGGCGGCAGCCCTGGTGGCGGCCACGCACGTCAAGGTGGCGAAGCACGGCAACCGCGCAGTCTCCTCGCGGAGCGGCAGCGCCGACGTGCTGGAGGCGCTGGGGGTTCGGGTCGGGCTCTCGGCGGAGGGGGTCGAGCGGTGCATCCGGGAGGCGGGGGTGGGCTTCCTGTTCGCGCCCGCCCACCACGGGGCCATGCGGCACGCGGCCCCGGTGCGGCGTGTGCTCGGGTTTCGGACGCTGTTCAACCTCATGGGCCCCCTGACGAACCCCGCCGGCGCGGACTGCCAGGTGGTGGGGCTCTATGATCGGGGGAGGCTCCGGGACGTGGCGACGGTGCTGCGCGACCTGGGGACGCGGCGCGCCCTGGTCGTGCACGGTTGCGACGGGCTGGACGAGCTGACCCTGGCCGGGGAGACGTGGGCCGTCGAGGTGCGGGACGGGGCTCTGCGAGAGCTCGTCATCGTGCCGGAGGACGGCGGGATCGAGCGGGCATCCACGCAGGAGCTTGCCGGAGGAACGGCAGCGGAGAACGCGGCGCTGATCCGCGGGCTGCTCGCGGGGACCGTGCAGGGACCCAAGCTGGACGTGCTCCTGCTCAACGCCGGGGCCGCGCTCTGGGTCGCAGGAGCCTCGGCCGACCTGCGGGGTGGGGTGGAGCTGGCGCGCGGAGCCATCGAAGGCGGGGAGGCGGCGCGCACCCTGAGGCGCCTGATCGAGGCGAGCAACGAGGAGGAGCCATGAGCACCGAGGCCTGGCTCGACGCCATCCTGGCGCACAAGCGCGCGGAGGTGGCGCGAGAGATGGCGATCCTCCCGGAGGGAGAGATCGCGCGGCTGGCCCAGGCGGCCCCCAAGCCCCGTGACGCCCTGGGTGCGCTCCTGCGCGACGGGGTCCGCGTCATTGCCGAGGTGAAGACGGCCTCGCCGTCCAAGGGGGTGCTGGCCCCCCATCTGGACCCGGTGGCCTACGCCCGGGAGGTGGAGGCGGCCGGGGCGGCGGTGATCTCCGTGCTGACGGACGAGCGTTACTTCCACGGGAGCTTCGACCGCCTGGCCTTGGTCAGGCAGTGCGTCCAGGTCCCCGTCCTGTGCAAGGACTTCATCGTCACGAGCTGGCAGATCAAACGGGCCCGGGCCGTGGGGGCCGACCTGGTGCTGCTCATCGTGGCGGCGCTGGAGCCGGCGGCGCTGGGCGACCTGCTCGGGACGACGCGATCCCTGGGAATGGAGGCGCTGGTCGAGGTGCACGACGAGGAGGAGCTGGCGGTGGCGCTGGCGGCAGGCGCGCGCATCGTCGGCGTCAACAACCGGAGCCTCCAGACCTTCGAGGTGTCCCTCGCGACCAGCGAGCGCCTGGCGCCCCTGTTTCCGCCGGGGGTCGTCCGCGTCACCGAGAGCGGGATCTCCTGCCGCGCCGACGTGGAGCGCCTCCATGGGTGCGGGTATGGAGCGTTTCTCGTGGGGGAGGCCCTGGTCCGAGCCCCCTCGCCCGGGGCCCTCCTGCGCAGCCTCAGCGGGGCGTGATGCTCGTCAAGATCTGCGGGATCACGCGCCCCGAGGACGCGGTGGGAGCGGTGGAGGCCGGCGCAGACCTCATCGGGCTCAACTTCCATGCGCGGTCGCCGCGCTGCGTCAGCGTCGCCGTGGCAGGGATGATCAGCAGGGCCGCCAGGGGTGCGGGCCCCGTGCGAGTCGTGGGCGTCTTCGTCGACGCGGACCGCGAAACCATCGGCGCCGCCATGGCGGGGGCGGATCTCGACCTGGTGCAGCTCCACGGCTCGGAGCCGCCGGAGTGGTGTCGGGCGCTGCCGTGGCCCTGGTTCAAGGCCCACCGGCTGAGGACCGCGGAGGACGTGGACAGGATTCGGGAGTGGGGGAGCGACCTGTTCCTGGCGGACGCGTGGCACCCGACACAGGCGGGCGGGACCGGGCGGACGGCGGACCAGGACCTGGCGCGCCAGGCGGCAAGGCTGGGGACGATGCTGCTGGCGGGCGGCCTCACGCCGGAGACGGTCGCGGAGGCGGTTCGCACGGTGCGCCCAGCCGGGGTGGACGTCGCGAGCGGGGTGGAGTCGGCGCCGGGGGTCAAGGACGCCGCGCGGATGCGGGCGTTCGTGGAGGCGGCGCGGGGGTCGTGAGGGCCGCGCGGGGCGCCACGGCTGAACCGGTTCCGACGCGGAGAATCTCCATCAGAGCCGGCGCCAAACTGGCTCGATACCGCGACGCTGTCGATGCGGTGCCCGTGGCCGTCAACGGGTCCGGCGGAGCGACACACAGCCCGACTCAGCGGGGGGCAGAAAGACATCGCTGCGATCAGAATGAGCGCGAGATGAGCGAAAGTCGCTTGACGCGCACGGCCCTTGTGTGGCTTCATCGAACGCTCGCCACCCAAAGGATGGGGAGTCTCACGTGGCAAAGAGAATCGAAGAGCTCGAGCGGGACATCGGCACACTCCTTGGGCGACTCGGCGTGGAGGGGGCTGAGAGGCTTGCCACGGCAGTGCTTCGGGGGACAGACGAGGTATCTATACCGTCCGAGCAATCTCTGGCTCTGTTGCTCTGCGACGCCGTTGAGATTCAGGAGCTGGTGCTCGCCTCACGGAGCCCGACGACTACGCGGGGCGCGAGCCGGGTGCTCGCCGGCTGGGACCAACGAGCCGAGACGTGGGCGTCAAGCAACGACCACGTCCTGCTGTTTTCGGGTGGTGGCCTGTCCGTGCTGCTTGGGCCCGCGGCTGGGCATGAGGAGCGGACAGCCGAGCTGGAGCGCCTCTTCGCACGAGAGACGCAGGGCGAGGCACGCGCGGTGGCACGGGTCGTCTCTCCGAGAGCGCTGATCCACGGCCCAGCCCCGATGACGGGGCGGTCAGCCACGGAGGTGGCAGCCCTGGAGAAACTCGGCGTGGACAGCGGCGGAGGTGGCGGCTTCGGCGCCCTCCTCGGTGAATGTGCCGCCGCCCTGGCGCTGCGCAAGGACCAGCCGCGACCGGCGAAGGCGCGGCCCGCCCCCCAGCGGTGCGAGGAGTGCGGAGAGCGCGGCGGGATCCCCCGAGAGCAGAGTGTACTGCGCTGCGACCGCTGCGATTCCTTCCGGCAGGGCGGGCGCCGAGACCGAGGCAAGGACCCGCGCACCTTCGACGAGCTCCCCGGTGGGCCCGCCTACATCGCCATCGACGGAAAGGGCGTGGGCAAGACCCTCCAGAGCCTCAGAACCCTGGGGGACTATGCCGTGCTCTCCACCACTCTGCACCGCATGTTCGGTGCCGTGGGAGTGGAGGAGGCGCTACGCGCCATCGGTGTCGAGCCGGACTCGGTCTGGCGCGTGATCAGCGGCGGCGACGACGTGCTGCTCGTGGTGGGGGCTGGCGCCAGAGGGCCAGACTGGAGCGGGCCTGTGGAGCTCGCGGAGAAGCTGGCACACCGGGCCGTGAAGCAGGGGCAAGAGACACGCGACGCGCTTCGGCGGACCATCGGCGGCGCTCAGGTCCCCGTGCCCGGCCTCGGGGTCGGCGTGGCCGTCGCGCGAAACCTACCCGCTCGCCTAGGATTCAACCTGGCCAAGGAGATGGTCGCGAGCGCCAAGCGGCGGGTGGGCGACGACGCCCTCGCGGCCATCGACTTCGAGTACTTCCCGGGCAGCTCCCTGGTGTCTGGCTCCATCACGGGTCTCAGGAGACGCAAGAGCCGCCGCTTCAATGCTCCCGGGTCGCAGCGGGAGGGGAGCTTCCGCCTGTACCGCAAGCCTTACACGCTGGCTGAGCTGGGCGACCTGCGTGCGCTCGGGAGCCGCCTGGAGGGTGAGAAGCTGGGCCGATCCGCCCTGTACCACGCGCGCCAGGCCCTGGACGAGGACCCCGTCGCGGGCGTTGTGACGGTGGCGTATACGCTGGCGCGCGCCGGGGTCGATGCCGCCGGTATCTACCCATCCCCCGGCGCACCGTGGGCTGGATTGGACACTCTGCTCGTCCGCGACGAACGGGCCCTGGGGCTGGCGGAGCAGGCGGAGTGGTCGTCGGCCCTGCCCGACCTGGTAGACTTGTTGGCGACCCGGCGCATCGAAGGGGGCCGGACATGAGAAGCTTCAGACGACTCCCGGTGACGGCACACGTCACAGGGGACCTCCTGATTGGTGGACACTCGGAGACCGCCCCCTTCCTCGACTCCTCCACCGCGAGGGAGGTGAGCCGCAGTGGTCGGGGCAAGCCGATCATTCCGGCCTCAGCACTCAAGGGCGCGCTTCGAGAAGCCACCGTGCGCCTGGTCCGCGGCCGGGGCAAGCAGGCGTGCCTCCCGTTCGACGAGCCGTGCGGCCCTAATCCCTGCCTGGTGTGTCGGCTCTTCGGTCGTCCGGGGCCGGACCGTCCGGGCGAGCCGAACTCCGAGGGGAGCGCAACCGGAACCGAATCGGGCACACCGTCTGCGGAGATGCCCGGATCCCTCTGGTTCGAGGACTTGATTGCCGACTCATGGTTCGAGTCGTCCCGCATCCGGCATGGGGTGGGCGTCGACCGAAAGACGGGACACGCCAGCGACGGTCTGCTCTTCGTCCGGGAGGTCGCGGGGAGCGACAGCCCCTACCTCGGCGCCGTGTGCGGCTGGCTGACGGACGACGAGGTCACGCTCCTCCGCCAGGCATGCCTCCTGCTCGGGGCCATCGGGAACAGTCGCAGCCGTGGGCTCGGAGCAATCTCCATCACCCTGGGTGACGCCGAGGCGGTGTCACCGGACGGGGTGACGCTCCCGGAGGGCGAAGCCGTGCTCGTGATCACGGCAGAGTCCGATCTGCACTTCGGCGACGTGCCGGACGGAGGCAACTTCAAGGGGACCACCCGCTTCATCCCCGGGTCGGCCATCCAGGGCGCGCTGGCGGCAGCCCTCGTCCGGGGCGGCGTGAACCCGCAGTCTGTGGACTTCAAGCACCTCCTCGCGACGCTCTCCGTCTCGGACGCGTGGCCGACGTCGGACGGCGACCTCTGGTGCCCCGCACCACGCACGCTGTTCGCGTGCCCCGTACACGACCGGATCGTGGTGGACCGCACGGCGGGCCTTGCGCTCGCGCCGTCGCTGCTGGCGCACGGGGGTCGTCCAGCGGAGCCCGCGCGCTGCACGCGGAAGGGGTGTACGGAGACCCTGCGGCGAGCAAGCGGCGTGCGGCACCCATCGAGGCCGACGTCGCCGTTGATCGTCGACACGCGAATCGTGACTCGCCTGGCGCTGGACCCGACGACACGGAGCGCCGCCGAGGGGATGCTCTTCAGCCGCGAGCAGATAGAGGCACACTCACGCTTCTCGGCGACCGTCAGCGGTCTCGATGCGACGGTCCGTGGGCTGCTCGCTCAACTTCGCCACCCCATACGCCTCGGCGGCATGCGGGGACGTGGCCTGGGGCGCGTGCGTCTGAACTGGACGACCTTCGACTCAAGGAACGTCGACCAGAGGGTCTCCGACCAGGGGGAGCGGATCTCCGCGGTCACGACGCCTGTGCGCGAACTCCTGGGCCTGCCCGAAGGGCGCTGGCTGGAGCTGGTCGCCAGGACCCCTATGCAGCTCCCGGGTGAAGTTACCCCCGCAAGCAGCGGTCGCTGGCTCGGGGAGACGCTGTTCCCTGGGCGCCAGGTGCGTGCCTGGTCCTTCGCGCGGGCGGGGGTTCGGTCGGGTTGGGACGGAGCGGGGACGACGGCCGGGCCGCGCCCCTTCACGCCAGTGCTGCGCGCGGGGGCGGTCTGGCTGCTCCTCATCGACGGCGAGGCGCCCTTGAACACGGCGGCGCTCGTACGGGCAGAGACGGCAGGGGTCGGCGAAGGGACGAAGCTCGGGCTCGGGCGGCTCTGCGCCTGGAGTTGTGCGCTGGGATGATCACGGGAGGTGTGACGTGGCAACGGTGAGCGCGAGGACGGCGGTCCAGGCGTGGGAGCTCTACGCGGACGAGAAGCGGCGGCAGGCACTGGCGAGCGCGGACAGCCGTACCGCCTTGAAGAACCTGCAGAAGGCGGCCCAGGAGGCCACGGTCATCGAAGAGCTCTGGATCACGCTGGAGTATCAAGCGAGTCGAGTGCAGGCAGTTGCCAGCCTGAAGGACGTACTGGTGGCGGAGCTGAAGCGAGCCATCGGCGAGAAGGGCCAGGGCGAGGACGACCTTGACATCGCGGCGATGCTCCTCGGCCATATCGCCCGACTCCAGGTCGCCGCCGAGCGCGGCAGGGGGGCGTGAAATGGAGCCGTTCAAGTGGTTCGACGCCTTCGTGGACCTCACCCGCCTGGAGGCGACCCTCGTCGCCGAGACAGGGCTGCGGGTCGGCCAGGGACGCTCCATGGAGTCCACGATGACCGACTTGCCGCTGCTGCGGAGCCACGATGGCAAGCCACTGCTCCCGGGCGCCTCGCTCAAGGGAGTCCTGCGGAGCGCCGCCGAGCGGCTGCTGCGCGGTCTGGCGATGAACGCAGGCGGAGACGCTGCGCGCGTCGCCTGCGACCCGCTGCTGGCCCCGTGCTTCAGGGGGGGCTCGGACGCCATGGGAGACGGTGACGACACCAAGGAGACGCGAGGCCGCGTAGTGGAGCACCGGAAGCAGGTCAGCGACAGGGCCTGCCTTGCCTGCGCCACCTTTGGCCTCGCGGGTCTCGCCGCCCATGTTCGCTTTCACGACGCCTGCGCCGCGGGTTCAGCCCAGGTGCGGGACGGGGTCTCCATCGACCGGGACTTGGGGCGGGTCTCCGGCGGGCGCAAGTTCGACTTCGAGGTGGTGAACGCCGGCGCCCGTTTCCCCCTGCTCATCGAGGGAGAGAACTTGGTGGACTGGCAGCGCGGACTCTTGCGGGCAAGCCTGCGGATGGTGGAGGGCGGCGGCGTCCGCATCGGGGGCTTCGGAAGCCGGGGATTGGGCGTTTGCCGGGTGGAGGAGCTGACCGTCACCGTACGCACCCTGGATGACATCCTGGAGGCACGGCCGGGGGAGATGCAGGACGAAGCGACGCAGGGGCGTTGGATGAAGGCGCTACGCGAAGCCGTGGCAGAGCGGGCCCGGACGGAGGTGGGCTGAGATGTTCAACGCGACGCTGAACACTGTAACGCTGGAGCTGGAGCTGTCCCCGCGGACGGGCTTCCTTATCAAGGCAGATACGAAGGGGGGGAACCTGCTTCACCCGGAGCGCCCGGACCTCATGGCCTTGCGGGGACGAGCGCCCGATCACTTGGGCGGGCAGGAATCCGTGTTCATCCCGGGGAGCTCGCTGAAGGGCGTGGTCCGGTCCGCAGCGGAGCGCGTACTGCGATCACTCAACCCGGGGGACGCAGCCTCCATGGCCTGCGACCCCATGGACCACAAGAGTGACTGTCACGCGAAGGCCTCGCGCCTGGGTGACGACATCGCCCGGGGCAAGGTCAAGCGAGAGCAGTACCCCATGGCGCCGGTCTATCGAATGCTCTGCGGCGCCTGCCGCTGCTTCGGGAGCCAGGCACTCGCCGGCCGAATCCGCTTCGCCGACGCCTACCCGGCCGACGAGAAGGCGCTTCGCACGGCCAACAAGACGGAGACCCGCGCGGGCGTCAGCATCGACCGCAGAAGCGGAGGACCGGCCCGCGGGAAACTCTACGAGTCCGAGGTGGTGGTCGCGGGGAGCTTCGCTGTGCGGATCCACATGGAGAACGTCCAGCTCTGGCAGGTGGCGCTCATCGGAGTGGTGTTGGAGGACCTGCGGGAGGGCATCGTGCGTGTGGGCTCCGGCAAGACGCGCGGCCTCGGGATGATGGACGTGACCCCGCGCGCCTTGCGCTACCGCCAGCTCGGCGCACCGGGGGTGCCCGCGGGGGTAGGGGCGCTCGCCCCAGCGCTGGCGCAGCCCTACGGCCTCATCGATGGAGACACGTTGCGGGAGGTTCCGGCCGCTTGGGCCGCCGACGACCCCGTGTTCCGCGTGTGGGAGGCCACGGGAACCGACGTCTGGGACTTCTTCCGGCGCTGCCAGACCCAGGGGCCCTGGCAGGCACTGGTCGCCGCGGGGAGCGGGCGATGAGGCAGGACCAGCCGCCGCTCACCGTCTATGCCGAGCTCCCCGCGGCGCCGCGCGTGCAGACACACCTGACCAAGGAGCACTGGCACCACCTGACCAAGCGCGACCGCGTCACCGGCACGCTCACGCTCGCCGTCACCACCGTCGACCCGCTCCACGTGGGCTCGGGAGTCGAGTATCCCTTCGAGACGAACCGGGGGCCCGTCCTCGCGCGGGACATCCTGCTTCGCAAGGGCGCTCCCCTGCTGCCCGGCGCCTCGCTCAAGGGCGTGCTCCGGTCTCTCGTCGAGGCCCTGGGGGGCGGATGCAACATGGAGCCAGAGTGCTGCGGCGAGTGCCCGGCGTGCGTGCTGTTCGGCTTCGTCACGCGCCGGAGCGGGGAGCACATGGGCCGTGTGGGCGCGGGCGACGGCGTCCTGCGAGACTCGGCGGACGCAGACCGCATCGAGCTGCGGTTCCTGCCACGTGCGTTCGCGCCGCGCCGCGCCGCCGGCCGCCGCCTGTACCCCACGCCCCGCGTCGAGCTGCCCCGCGAGGTGCCCATGGTCGTCGTCCCGGCCGGCGTGACCTTCGAGGTGCCGCTGGCCCTGAGCAACGTCACAGAGTCGGAGCTGGGCCTGGTGCTGCTCGCCTCCGGGTGTGACGGCACCTTCCACCCGCGCGCCGGGGGCGGCAAGTTCGGCGGCCTCGGGCGCATCGCAGTGCGCCCCGAGCGGGCAGTGCTCCGCGCCGGGTACGACGACCCGGTGCCAAAGCGACTGGACGTTGACGCCATCGGCGCCTGGGTGCGGGGGGCCATCGAGGCGGTACGGCTGCCACCGGGCGGAGAGAAGGCGCTCGCGGCACTGCGCGCGGCGCAGGGGACCGGAGGGACGCGATGAGCGAGGAGCTGAATCGGAGGCAAGCAGCCGAACAGGACCAGGAGCGGAAGCGCAAGTTGCTGGACACCGGACAGAAGATGGCCCAAGCCCTCGGCGCCTTTCGCACTGGCGGGAGCGGCGCCTCGGTGGACCCGGCGGTGCTGAGCCCGATCATCCGCTTCCTCTCGACCCGTCCGGCCATCGAGGACATCGAGACGTACCTGAAGCTGCTACCCAAGTCCCACCTCGCGGCCTACACCCGCTCAGCGGGCCCGCAGTATGAGAGGGTCTGCACCGAGGTGCTGCGACGCCTTCCGTCGGTGAGAGAGGCCTGCGGCAAAGACTCGACACCGGAGGCGCTAGCCTACGTCCTCGCCTGGTGCCGTCGCCTGATGGGGGCCGCCGAGCGGGCTCGGGGAGGCTGAGATGCCCCGAAGCCAGGTGGACATTTGCGACGAGTTCGACCGGTGGGTCGACGAGCTTGGCGACTCCCGGGACGACGGACCCCCGTGGGTCGGTGACAGCGAAGTTGCGTTGGGATCCTACGTCCAGGACCTCGTACCCCACGAGGTGAGGCGCCTTCGCGCAGCAGCGACTCCGCCACCAGAGTGCGAGACCCTCGTCAGCGTCGTGGGGACGACACCGCAGCCGATCCTCGCGCTGATCGCACTGGTCCGGCCGGCGATGCTCATCCTCGCCCACACGGACGTGACACGAGAGGTTGCCCAGCGCATCGCGCGCATCGCGGCGGTGCCGGTGGCGCTCGCGCTCGACGCCGCACCCGCGACGGACCTGGTGCTCATCGATGAGACGGATCCGACCGAGATCTACCGAAGGCTGCGGGGGGCCCTCGTCCAGGCGGACGTCGTCGCGGAGGGCCCGCCCGGCTCCGCGCGACCGCGGAGATCAACCCTGCTCGATGTAACTGGTGGCAAGAAGACCATGGTGTCGGCGGCCTTTCTGCTGGCCTCTGAGCTGGACATCCAGGCGGTCTACCTGGACGGCACCTACGTGGCGGCCGTCCACCAGCCCCGCCCCTTCACACTTCGGCTTCTGTCCCTCGCCAACCCCGCCACCGCGCTCCATCTGCGCGACCTCCGAGCCGTGGGCCGCTTCTTCGGTGAGTCGAGGTTTGGGGAGGCCGTAACTGTGCTGGAACGAGTGCTGGCAGAGAGAGGCGTGGGAGGCGCGAGCAACGCAGGTCCTGGGAGCGGCGCGGAGGGCTCCCCAGAGCGGGACCCAGAGGACGACGCCCTCCGCGGGACCCTGGCCTACGCGCGCGGGTGTGTCGCATGGGAGGCCGCAAGGTATGGCGAGGCGGAGTCGCTTATCGCAGCCAGCGGCAGTGACCTCCCGGAGCCTGTGAAGGTCCTTGCTGCGGACTTCGGAAGGGGCAGATCGCGCGCGGTCCGGCGCCTCGCGTCAAAGCCCGAGGCGCTGCTCTGCTTCCTGGTCGACGGCTGGCGCTGGGTCGGGCGTGGCAACCTCGAGCCGCGGTCCGCCACCTTGCGCCTCTATGGACTCGGCGAGCTGGCTCTCTCGGCGCTCGTGGAGTGGATGCTCTCGAACAGGACATTGACGCTGGACGGCTGCCCGAACCCGAGCCGGAGGGTCCTCAAGCGAGCCAAAGACATTCTTGGGAGCGCCAAGACGGCGTCCTGGCTCCTCCTTCGCGGGCAGGCCAAGGAGGGTGATATTTTCACGCCGGACGCCGTCGCCAACCCGTTCCTCCCGGAGGAGCACCGTGAGCCCCAGTCCGACCAAGGAGATTCATCGACCTTGAGGCTGGAGATCCCCGGCGCAACCGGCGCCTCGATCATCGACTTCGAGCCGCTTGGGACGGCCGCGTGGTGGCTCTCCATGCGCTGGAGCCGCCTGCGCAACGACTGCGCCCACCGCACGGACGCGGTCGAGAGCACCGACGTGGAGGCCCTCCGGGGCGCAGCACGAAGCCTGATCGGCGCCGTCTCCACCAGGATGGGGTTTGGGGACCTTGTCGCCACGTGGTGGACATCCCCGACCTTCGCTCCGGCCAGCTACGCCGAGGTCTACCGCACCGACCGCGCCTCCACGATGCACGTCGGAGGAACCGCGTAGAGGACCTCCGGCCGGTCGATGGACGCGGCGCCGTGGAACCACGCGAACCCCCCTTCGGCCAAGTGGATCGCCAAGCCGAGCGCTATGAGCCGCGACTTGAGGTCAGCGCGCTCTTCGTGTGCGCCGATGCCCCGCCGCGCGACGGGGCTCGGAGGTGCGATGCCAGAGAGCCGCTCCAAGATCAACTCCAGCCAGCACGAGAGATGCGCTCGGGCCGCTCCAGGATCATCGGTGGCACCGGTCAAGCGGCAAGACGCCCACACGCAGACCAGTGCCTCGTGGAGTTTGATGTTCCAATCCGCGCTCGGCCCAGCCGGGCGCTTCTCGAACCACTCCGGCATCGCTTGGGACCACACTTGCCACTGGCCCACCCCTCTGTCCTGCCAGATCCTGACGGCACCCATGGCGCCTACCTGATCGTCCGCCAGATCCAGGGTCACACAGAGCCAGGTCAGCGCGCGCAGGACCTGCAAGACCTCGACTCGCAGGCGCAGAGACTCCGCGTCAATCCCCGGAACGACGGGCACGAAGGACTCGTCGATCCACCGCGGCAGGCGCTGCAACACCTCCGAGAGCGGGCTCGCCGGCGCCATGGAGCGGAGGGCAGTACCGCCCGGGTCGATCTCAACCAGCGCTCTGGGCCCGGAGTAGATTCGCACCTTGGTGGGGCGAGCCATAAGTTCCAAGCAGTCTCCCCGATGATTCAACTCCCATCGGGCACACGTCTCTGGAGAGGTCGGGTCCATGCGCCGGAAGGCCCAAGAGGCAAATGCTTCTCGGACGGGCTCCTGGAATGGCACGTTCTCGAACGGTCGCACTTCGAAGGGCGGGGGTTCGCATGGCTCCAATTCTAGCTGCGCCGGATCGCCCTCGAATCGCTCGACTCTGCTCCTCTCCCGCTCCAACTGCTGCTCCCCCCTCCGTCGCTCCTGCTCCTCCTCGTACTCCACCCTCCGACGCTCCTGTTCCTCCTCGTGCTCCACCCTCCGTAGCTCCCGCTCCTCCTCGTGCTCCCGTCGCTTGTGATCGACCTCGTGCTGGTGCTCTCGCCAGTGCTCCTCTCGCAGGGTGGGCAAACGCTCCCTGATGATGTCCGACTCGGTGCGAACATCGTCGCTTGAGATGACCTCTGGAGTGGGCAGCGCAGACGACGCCGAGCGAAGGAGCCGAATCACCAGGTCGTCCGCGAGCTCGATGATCGGCCTCTTGCCGTGAAGAGCTGGAGCGAGCGCGTGGAAGCACTCAACGCCGAGCGCCATCACGTCTCCGATGTCGCGGTCCTCGCGGCGGCCCAGCAGGCCCAGCGCCCTGACGACAGGGCTGGCCGTGGACTCGATGGCATCGCCCTGGTCGCCGAAGATCCTCACGCCCACGGCGTCTGGCCAGCCCACGTCCACATGATCGTCCCGAGCCTCCTTCAGCAGCGCATCGCACAGGCGCTCAACCCATGAAATCTCGCGCTCCTCTGACGGGCACGTCCCCGGCCGAAGCGCCACCACGTGAAGCGCGCCGCTCGTATCCACGAGCAGACCGTCGCGGTGAACCCAAGCGCGCACCTCGCAGCGGGCCAATCCGACGCACACTTCCAGCAATGACGCGAGCAACGCGGCACGAGCCCGGGCGCTGGACGGCAGAGTGCTGGCGTCGAGGACCATGGCTCGGACCGCAGGCGCCCGGACGAGCGCCTGGGAACGGTCTGAGGCGACGGCCACAAGGGGTGCCAGGTGCGGCACGCCGAGCCGACCTTCCCGCCACCGGTCCAGCAAGGTGCGGGCTCCCATGTGGTCCGAGGGCACAGGCACAACCAGTGCAGCCTCCCGGTCTCTGGCGTGAACGCAGACAGCGTAGGGTCGCGCGTCGCCTCCCGCTGACTGCATGAGCTCAAACCCGCCTGGAAGGCGAGCACCAGCCCTCGCTTGGCCCCGCGCGATCCGCATCCACTGGTCCAAGGCCTCCACGGCGCTCTCGGGGCGCTCCATTGGATCGCTGGCTACCCACTGATCGAGCAGATCCGAAAGCGCGGCGGGCAACGCTCCGTGCTTGCACATCCGCTGGACTGGCTTGAGCGCTCGGTCGGGGGCGAGCTCCAACTCCATGGGGGCCCTCCCGGCCAGCACCATGACGCATAACCAACCCACGCCGTGGACGTCCGCGCGAAACGGGTCATGCTCAACCAAAGCGCTCTCGGGCGCCACGAATGGGCGGCGCCCGGCACCGAGAAGCGTCCCGGTCACGGCCGAAGTGCTGGAGCCCCCCTGCTGAATGAGCGCCAGACCCAGGTCGACGAGGACCGGAGCGGCCATCCCGTCCTTCGCCTCGCAGACCAGTACATTGGACGGGTGCAGATCACGATGCGGAGCGTTCAGACGGTGCAACCAGGCCACCGCCTCCACCAGCTTCGTGCTGAAGCCGAGGCGCTCCGTGGGTGTGCGCCCGATGAGGCCCCGAGCGTCCACGTCATCCAGGTTGCCCCTGGATCGCCTCCAGTCCATGACGACGTAGGCGGGGCGCTTGCCGAACTCCATCCGCGAGAGGTCAGGGTAGTAGTGGACCACGCTGTCGCCCGGACTACCGCTGGAGGCTCGCTCCACGCGGTCGAGGCCGTCGCGCCAGCTCGGGTGAAGATCGACATGGTCGTGAAACACCTTCACCGCGAACAACCGGTCGGGGTACTTCACGTGAGTGCAGGGATACACGGTTCCAAAGGCTCCCGCGACGGGTCTGAGGTTCTCATCGGTCGCGTCACGCCAGTCCGGCCCGAGCAACTCCAACTGCAGGAAGTTCGGACTCTCGGTGAGCTCCACGTTCACCAAGCCACTGCCGGCGACTTCGTGCAGCGCCGGCGCCAGGTCTCCCCACGTCGAGGGCAGGCGCAAGCGAACCGCACAGTCGAGGCCGACCCCAGGCTCGATCAGTGATCCGGTCGCAATCACCGCGCTCCCGTGTGCGCTCAGACGAGACGCCAGGTCAGCGCCCTCTGGGGCGGCGAGAAGGCAGGGCTCGAGGTAGGCACCGTCGTAGACATCCACCCGGTCCGCTCTGCGAGCCATGAGAGCAGCAGGGTACAGCAGCAGGAGGCACCCGGTCCTGGCCTCCGCTCTGCTCCACCAGAGGTAGGGAACCCCGCGCTGGAGATGTGCCAGCTCGGACGTGTCCTTGACAGCCCAGGTCTCACGTCGAGATACCCGAGCGCCGCGATAGACATCGACGAGAAGAGTTCGAGGGGACCCTGGACGCAGCCCCGCATCGTTACCAACGACTACCAAGAGACGCATCGCGGTGAGGGCTCCGTGTGCCGCTCGGAGCATCAACAGCAGGTGGTCCTCCTCGCAACACTCTCCCGGCGGGCGGGCGTGCGTCCGCGAGTGACGCACCCTCTCCCACCAACACTGTAGCGATTCCTGAAACGCAGCCAGGTGCTCCGCGTCGAGTGGCAGGCCCAGTCGTCGGCTCGTCTCTGCGAGTGCCTCGTCCCCGACGGCCAGAAGCCGAGCTGCGCGGCCGAGACCGTAAGGCAGGGAACTCAGGTCTTTGAGATCCTCCGCCACCGTGGTCTGCGCGACAAGCGGCTTCCCAGAGGATCGCGAGAGCACCCAGATGAGGTAGCGGGTAATTACGTGAACCAGGGTGCTCTCGCGCCCAAAGTCGCGCTCCCAATGGGATCGTCCACCGCGCCGGAGAATGTCGTGAGCGATCCACGCGATGAACGGGGGTGCCGATCTCTCCAGACTGCGGAGCAGGTCCTCGAGACCCGTTTGCCCGACGGATTCGTGCTTGGTCACGGCGCCTCCGGTTGGTTGCTCACCTTGCCGAGACACGGCTGCTGCCGGATCAGGATACAACACTGGTCAGGCCAGTGTCATGCTATCGAGGTTCCCCAACGCCAAACGCACGACAAAGCCCATGGCTCGCAGCGCTGATCGCCGCCAGAAGCGCGGGAACGTCGTAGCTGGTGCCGATGCGCCCACGGAGAACCTGCCGGCGAGCTTGCGTCCCCCCACCGCGCAGGTATCCTCCCCAACCATGGGCGTGCGCGAGAACCTCTTCAGGCAGGACGACATCCTCATCCGGGTGGGGTGGGCTACCTGCGTCCTCAGCGTGTTCTGGGTCCTGGGGTCCATGGAGAAGCCGGCCGCTGCGCCCTTCGCGGTCCTGTTTGCGCTGGCTCCCGTCGGGCTCCTGACGCTGGGCTACCGGGTGCGGGCCCGGGAGAAGCGCTGCGTCGCCATCTGGCGCATCCTGGACCGGGCCAAGGAGGTGCGGGTCCGCGACCTGCTGCAGAGCACCGGCTTCAGCCGCGAGGACGTCGCCGAGACGCTGCGGGCGGTCAACGGGCGGGGGCTCGCCTGGTTCGTGTGGGATACGGACACCGACATGATCGTCGATGGGCGGCTGCGGTCGGAGATGGTGCTCGTCGAGAGCTGCCCGAGCTGCGGGGCGCGCGTGTCACAGCGCGTCCCCCTCGGCGCCTCCCAGAGCCCCGTGTGCAGCCACTGCGGCGCGGCGTTCAGCTCTGCGACGCTCAACGAGCTGCGGCTGAAGGCGCTGGCCGAGCTCCGCAACCCGCCTCCAGGGCCTGGCGCCCCAGCGCCCGCCGGCGGCCGCACCTTCAACCCCGTGGTGTTCATGGTCCTCGCCGTCGTCTTCTGGCCGGCCGCGGTAGTCTATTACGTGAGGAACCGGCCGGCCTGATCGGCCCCCGACGACCCTCCCACCGAGGGACTCGACGCCCCGGGACGACGCGCCCCCTTCCGCGCGCCCCAGGCCGCGCCCAGGGCCAGGCAGCGTCATGCTTGCGGAGCGCCCGGCTGCGGAGGGGTCGACACGACGAGGCCCGGCTCGCCCACTTCCCGCAGCTTCGCGATGGCCTCGCCGCTGCCGATGACCAGCAGGCGGTCGCCCTCCCTCACCTCGTCCGCCGGGCCCGGGTGGGAGATCTGCTCCGCGCCCCGGCGGATGCCCACGACAGTCACCCCGTAGCGTTGGCGAAGCTGGAGCGCCGCAAGGGTCTGCCCCGCCCATCCGCCATCTCGGCCGACGTGGAGCTCGGCGAGGGCAAAGCGGTCAGACGTGAGCCCCCCCGGGGGCTGAAGGGTCTCGCCAAGCAGGGACTCGGCGCGCCGCAGCTCATCCGACTGCCCGGTGAGCACCAGACGATCCCCCGGGTAGATGCGAAACTCTGGCCCAGGATCGTAGTGGACCCGTCCGCCGCGGCTCACTGCGAGGATGGATGTGCCGGTCCGTGCGCGCAGCGGAATCTCGCGCACGGTGTGGCCGCCGAAGGTGCTCGCCGAGTGAACGCGGACCTCTCGGAAGGCCAGGGGCCAGTCTCCGGCATCGGGGATGGCGTCCATGGCGTGGGCCAGCGCATCGGCCGCCTGCTCCGCCGCGTCGGTGAACGGGCAGAGGACGACGTTCGCCCCAGCCCGCTCGAACGCCCCGGCGTCCTCCTGATTGGGCGCGGTCACCGCGACCCTCCCCTCGTAGCCCCTGCCCCGCAGCAGCTCCAGCAGGGCCAGGCTCAGATCCGCCTGACGAATGGTGCTGACCACCCAGCGGGCCTTGCCGAGGGGGAGCAGCTCGTGCATCTCTGGGTCTGCCACGTCGCCGTAGAAGACCGGCATCCCGTGGGCGCCGCACCGCACCAGCACCGCGGGGTCGAAGTCGACGCCCACCACCGTCATGCCCCGCCGGACCAGGTGCGCGGCCAGGCTGCTCCCGTAGCTCCCGAGCCCCACGAGGATCACGTCGACGGCCGGCGCCTCGGCCCCTGTGTGGATGGCCGCCTCACGGAAGGGGACGCGGCGCTCGAAGACCCGCAGTGGCGCCGACAGCAGCTTGTAGAGCGGGCCCGAGTAGAGGATCAGGTAGGTGGATGCGAAGATGGTCACGACGCCGACCAGGGTGATCAGGCTCATGGTGCCCGCCGAGATGTGCCCCAGACTCAGGCCCAGGGCAGCGACGATCAGGGAGAACTCGCTGATCTGCGCCACGGTCAGGCCGGCAAGAAACGCCGTTCGGCGCCGATACCCCATGACGCCCATGATGATCAGGACGATGAGGGGGTTTCCTACCAATACGAAGACGGAGAAGATCGTCGCGTCGACCACCTGGGGCCCGACGCCGGACAGGTCGAGGCGCGCACCGAGGTCGATGAAGAAGAACAGGAGCAGAAAGTCCCGCAGGGCGGTGAGACGCGCCCCAATGGCGTCACGATACCCGGTGGATGCCAGGGAGACTCCTGCCAGGAAGGCGCCCACCTCCTTGCTGAAGCCGAGGACCTCGCTCCCGGCGCCCAGGACGACCGCCCACGCGATGGCGAACAGCGTGAGCAGCTCCTGATTCCGAGCGAGGCGCGCGGTCAGCCAGGGCAGGACAAAGCGCATCAACAGCCCGACCACGACGAGCAGACCCACCCCCTTGAACGCGATCGCCGTAGCCTTTCCCACGGCGCCCTCGCCCTCCCCGACGGCACCACCGAACGTCGTCAAGGCGACCAGCGCCAGGATGGCGGCGATGTCCTGCACGATGAGGAAGCCGATGGCGATCTGCCCGTGCAGCGAATCGATCTCCTTCTTGTCCGACAGGAGCTTCACGATGATGATCGTGCTCGAGAACGTCAGCGCAACGGCGACGTAGGCAGACTCCACGATGCCCATGCCCATCGCGAGGGCGATGAGGAGCCCGATGGCCGACGTGAAGACGATCTGCCCGACGCCGGTGGCCAGCGCGACGGGTCCAGTCGTTCGGATCAGGTTCAGGTCGAGCTTGAGCCCCACGATGAACAGCAAGAGCGCGATCCCGATGTGGGCGAGCAGCTCGATCTGCCCATGGCTCTCGATGATCGCGAAGCCCGACGGGCCTGCGAAGATGCCCGTGGCCAGGAACATGATGATCAACGGCTGGCGCAACTTCTGGCCCACGAAGGCCAGTATGGTCGCCATGCCGAGGATCGCGGCCACCTCGAGGAAGCTGTCACCGTGTGTCATGACCGCACGCCCCCGAAGCTCCGAGGCGTTCGCCTATGGCGCCGGTGCATAACAACCTGATCCATCGAGGGCCCCGATGCGCCCCGCTGGCA
>BTVJ01000006.1:0-197185 GCA_045863395.1 Myxococcales bacterium | reverse complement strand
CGCCCGAAGGCGGCCATGAGGGGCGTGCAGCTATTTGTTGCTGACCCTGTCAATCCAGCGGCGCTGACGGCTGCGGTCGATGCGACCAACGGCGCCGCGGCTCGCAGCGGCGGCGCCGCGGGCAGCGATCACGGCGCTCACGGCGGCCACGAAGCTCGACGCCTTCTACACGCTGATGCGCGCCACCCCGCTGACGGCGGTCACCCGGACGCAGCTCGACCCGCTGCACCACGGCGTGGATCTGGCCAACAAGCTCAGGGTGTTCGAGGTGCGGTTCCGCATCACGGTCACCGGAAGGGGAGCCACGACCTTCACGCAGGCGGAGCTCGACGCCATGTACGATCCCGCGGTGCTGCCGCCGGCGCACGTGGAGGGGCTGTCCACCTTCACGCAGCTCCGGCGCGTGGCGACCGGGCCTGCCACGCACAGCGGCACGACAGTCGTGATGAATCAGATGCCGGACGCCACGCGATACGCCGGGACGTTCCGCCACGAGGTCGGTCACGCCATCGATGCGGCCCTGGGCGCCGTATGCAACCAACTGCGCACCACGCAGGCCGGGTGGACGCGCTACGCGAACATCGAGGCCATGATCACGGCCGCAGGCGGCTACGGCAACCTGCCGCCGGCCCTGCAGCCGGTCGTGCGGACAGCCCTCGACAACTACCGGGGGCCCGGCAGGACGTTCAACGCTCCGACGCCGACCTTCGAGGCCACGCTCCAGGCGGCGGTCATGGCAGCGCACCCGGACGTCGTCGAGTCCAGGGCGGACGGCAGCGACGCCGTGACGACGGACATGAACACGCTGCGAGGCCGGTACGGCTCGAACCTGCTTCTGCGCATCGGCAACGGGGGACCAACAACTACTGGCGATTCCGGAGCTGGCCGGGGGACGGGGCGACGCACTTCTTCATCAACCACTGGTACAGCGCGGCGTTCTCGGTCGCCTCGACCACGTTCCAGGACATGGTCGCTTGGGGAAACGTGAAGGCCGCGTTCTCCGACGAGGAGTGGTTCGCCGAGGTCTACGCCGAGTGGTACAAAGGCGGCACCCACCGCACGTTTCCGCAGTTCGTGACCGACTTCATGAACACGCACGTCGTGCGCTTTGGCTCCCCCGCGGCGGCACCCGCTGCTGGCGCCACCGGCGGTGGCGGGAACCCGCGGGTCCCCTGACGCGGTTGCCGCGTCGGCGGTTCTGGAGCGACGAGCCTCCGCCCTGGCGGCAACAACGTGCAATCGCGCCCATGCTCAACGTCCGCGTGTCCGCCCCTGCAAACCTGAACCGGCCCCCAGGTGAGGGACGCTCAGCCCCCTCGACGCGGCGGGCGATTCGATCTAGGCTCGGCCTCCACAACGCGAGGTCGCCATGCTCCACCGGCTCCTGCCCCTCTTCGTGCTCCTGCTCGCCGGCGCCGCCGCCGCCGACACGCCCGCCCTCTATCTGACCGTGGACCAGGCCGCAGTCCCTGGCGGCAAGGCGGAGGTGCAGGTCCGCGCACGGGAGGGCGGCGGCAAGGCCGACGTGCACGTCTTCGCGGTCGGCAAGCCGCTGGAGCTCCTTGGGGCGCTGCGAGACGCCCGCCGCATCGAGCTGGAGGACACGCCGGTCCGGGACGCGCTGACCGTGGCGCTCCGTGGGGCGGCGCGCGCCGAGCCACAGTTCGGGCTGTCCCACGTGCGGAGCTTCCAGGCGGACGTGCCTTCTGGGTACGAGACGCGGCGCATCCCGGTGGAGACCAAGAGGGCGGGGCTCTACGTGGTAGAGGTGGACCTCCTCGGGCAGGCGGCCTACGCGCTGATCTCGGCGACGTCCCTGGCCACCGTCACCAAGCGCGACGCGGGCGAGGCCCTCGTCTTCGTGGCGGACCGGGCAAGCGGGGTGGCGCGGCCGGGGGTCAGCGTGGTGGTGAGCGACGGGCAGCGCACGCTCGCGACGGGCACGACCGGGCGGGACGGTACCTGGAGGGGGGCCGTGCCCTACGTGCCGGAGCTGCGGGTCATCGCCTTCGAGGGGGCCGACGTCTGCCTCGGTCTCACGGAGCACTACCCCGCGTCCGTGCCCACGCCGCGGGTCTACCTGACGACGGAGCGGCCCCTCTACAAGCCCGGCGAGACCGTGTACTTCAAGGGCATCGCGCGGGTGCCCGCGGCGGCGGGCCTGGGGCTCCCACCAGCAGGAGCGGCCACCGTGCGGGTCCTCGACGCGCTCGGGGGCGGAGTGGCGGAGGTCGTCGCGCCCTTGAACGCCCACGGCACCTTCTCGGGCTCCTTCGTCGTGCCCGCGGGGGCCACGGCAGGGCGCTTCCGCCTCGTGGCGGCGGTGGCGGGGGGGAGCTACGAGGGCGCCTTCCTGGTGGAGGACTTCCGTAAGCCTGCCTTCGAGGTGCGGGTCGGGGCGCTGCGCCCGCAGGTGGTCGGGGGCGACGACGTGGCGGTGCGTATCCGCGCGGAGCTGTACAGCGGCGGTGTCCTCAAAGGCGCGCCCGTGCAGTGGTCGGTGCTGCGGAGCCGCTTCGACCGGCCCTCCTGGCTCGACGTGGACAGGAGCGGGTACCTGAGCGAGCGGGAGGGGGCAGCCCTGGAGTCCGAGGTGCTCAAGCAGGGCCAGGAGACGCTCAATGAGAAGGGAGAGCTGGTCATCGAGCTGGGCACGGAGAAGTCGGGCGAGACCTGGGTCTACCGCTTCACGGCGGTGGTGACCGGCCCCGACGGGCAGCGGGTGTCGGGCTCCGGGAGCGCGGCGGTCACGGCAGCGGCCTTCCGGCTGGCGGCACGGACGGAGCCCCTGGTCGTGCGAGCAGACGAGGCGGTCACCGTGGAGGTTGGCGCCCGTGACTACGCGGACCGGGCGGTGCAGACCCAGGTGACCGTGCGGGCGCTCCTGCTGGACACGACGGTGGAGCCGCGCGGTCCGGCGCAGGGGGGCGACGTGGTGCGCGAGCTGCACCGCGAGGTGGTGACGACGGACGACGACGGGGTCGCGCGCCTGACCTTCTCGCCGGGCGCGGGCGGGCAGGTCCAGATCGTGGCGGAGGCCGAGGACGACCGGGGGAACCGCATCACGGCCGTCTCCACGGTCTGGTCGTCCGTTGGCAGCGAGGCGCTGACGCTGAAGGCCGGGGGCCTGCTCGTCCTGCCGGACAAGCGGGACTACGAGCCGGGCCAGACGGCGCGGGTCATGGTCGTGAGCCCCGACCCGGACGCGACGCTCCTGTTCACCGAGGAGGGCGGGCGCCTGCTCGGACACCGGGTCGTCAAGGCTGTGGGCAACGCCGCGTGGATCGAGGTGCCCCTCGCAGAGGCCCACGCGCCCAACGTGTTCCTGGCGGTGGCGGCGGTGCGGGACGGCAAGGTCCGCGTGGCGACACGCCAGCTCGTCGTCGTGCCGGCCCACCGGCGGCTGAGCGTGGAGGTGCGCCCGGACAAGGACGTCTACAAGGCGCGGGAGCCGGGGCGCCTGACGGTGACCACGAGGGACGCCGCAGGGAAGCCAGTGGCGGCAGAGGTGTCCGTGGCGGTCGTGGACCAGGCCCTGTTTGCGCTCTCTCCCAAGCTCGCGCCGGACCTGCTCCCCTACTTCGTGCCGCGGCTCCGCAACGGGGTCGGCACGGACACCAGCGCCGCCACGTCCTTCCACGGGTTCGGGGTGCGGAGCAAGCGGCTCGCGCGACCTCCGGCCAAGCCCGTGATGGCGGACAAGAAGATGGCCGAGATGGCGCCGTCGGCGGCCGCAGCGCCCGCCGGGGCCGCGCGCATGGAGGACGAGGCCGCCATGGCGGAGCCCGAGGCCAAGGAGGAGAAGAAGAAGGCCAAGGGAGGCAAGGATGGCAAGCCCGCCGCCGAGGAGACCACCCGGGAGGACCTGGTCACCACGCTGCTCTGGCGCCCCCACGTCGTCACCGGTGACGACGGCATGGCGACGGTGGACGTGACCTTCTCGGATGACCTGACCACCTGGCACATCGCCGCCGAGGCCGTCACGGACGACACGCGGGTCGGACAGACGGCGGCGACGACCCGCACGCGCCAGGACCTGCTCGTGCGGCTCGATCCGCCGGGCGCCCTGACCGAGCGAGACGCCCTCGCGGTGCGCGCGGTGGTGCAGAACCTGACGGACACGGACCTGGAGGTGCAGGTGTCGCTGGCCGCCGAGGGGGCCGACGTGGAGGGGGCCGAGCGCACGGTGAGCGTGCCCGCTCAGGACGCGGTGGGGGTGTCGTGGCCCACTGTCGTGCGAGGCCCAAGCGAGGTCGTCCTGACCGCGACGGCCACAGCAGGGTCACTGCGAGACGCGCTGAAGGTGAAGACCGCGGTGCGCCCCTGGGGCGCGCCCGGGGCCGTGCGCCAGCCACTGGAGCTGGCCGGAGACGGCGCAGACGCGCGCGTGACCCTGGCGTTGCCAGCCACGGCGCGACCGGGGACGGCGAAGGCGACGGTGCGCCTCGCGTCGGGGCCCGTCGCCGCCATTCGGAGCGCCCTCCCCTACCTGGCCGAGTATCCGTATGGGTGCGTCGAGCAGACCATGAGCCGCTTCGTGCCGCTGCTGGCGGCGCGCGGCGTGCTGTCGCGCCTGGGTGCCGGTGATGGCCTCCCTCCGGACGCGGACGCCATGGTGGCCGCCGGAGTGGGGCGCCTCCTGGCGCTGCAGGGCGAGGACGGCGCGTGGGGCTGGTTCGGGGGGGAGCGGGACGCGCTGATGAGCGCCTACGCCCTCTATGGGCTCGCCCTGGCGCGAGAGCTGGGCGCCTCGGTGCCCCCCGAGGCGCTCGCGCGGGGCGTGGCGGCCCTGGCCGGGGTGCCCGCCGACCGTGACCTGCCCTACGAGGTGCGCACCTTCACGCTGCACGCGCTGGTGCTCGCGGCCTCCGACGCGGGGGCCGAGGCGCGGCGCGACCAGGCGCTCCAGCTCTTCGACACCATCGACCGGGCCAAGGCGGACCCCTTCACCCAGGCCCAGATGATCCTGACGCTGGCGCGGCTCGGGCGGCTGGAGGAGGCGCGCACGGCAGCGAAGGACCTTGCGGCGGTGGCGCTGCGACGGGGTGGCCTCGCAGCCTGGGCAGGCGGCGGGCCCTTCGCGGGGGACGAGGTGGAGACCACGGCGTGGGCGCTGCGGGCGCTGCTCGCCGTGGATCCGCAACATGCGGATGTGGTCCCCGCCATGGCCGCCCTCCTTGCGGCGCGGACCGGCGAGCGGTGGGCGTCGACGCGCGACACGGCGGCGGCGGTCCTCGCGCTGACGGACCTGCTCGCCGCGGGGGCGCCGGCCCTGGAGAAGGCGCGGGTCACGGTGTCCATCGGCGGCAAGGCGAGACCGGAGCTCGTGATCGACCCGGCGGACATGGCTGCGCAGGACGTGGTCGTGGAGGCGGGCGACCTCAAGGCCGGCGAGGTGGTCATCGGCGCGGAGAAGAGCGGGCGAGGCTTGCTCGTGGGCGAGGCGTCGCTGACGTGGCTCGAGGGGGGCGAGGCCATCGAGGCGGCGTCGTCGGGCCTGACGGTGTCTCGGTCGTGGTCACGCCTGACGGCACCCCAGGGCGGCGCGTGGCGCGTCGAGCCCCTCGGCGGGTCCGTGTCCGAAGGCGACGTGATACTGGTGGAGGTCACCGTGACCCCCGACGAGGAGCAGCGGTACGTGCTGGTGGAGGACCCCCTGCCATCGGGCTTCCGCCGGGTGCGCGACGAGCGGGACTACCCCGTCGCCGGGCGCAGCCTCGTCCCCGTAGCGGACCACGTGGAGCGCCGCGCCGACCGGACGGCCTTCTTCTTCGGGCGCCTCGCCGGAGCACAGACGGTGACCTACCTGCTCCGCCCCGAGCTGCCGGGTCAGATCCACGCCCTGCCCGCCTCGGCGGCCCTGATGTACCGCCCGGCCGTCGCCGGGCGCACCGGCTCGCTGCGCCTCGAGGTGCAGCCATGAGAGGGACCATGCTCGCAACGCTCTGCCTGCTCGTCGCCTGCGGCGGCTCGACCGCCCCAGCCGGCCCCGCGACGCCCACGACGCCCGCACCGACTCAGGGCGACGTAGCCACGACCCCGGGCGCCCCGGCGGACGTCGCGGCCCCGGTCGTCCCGCCGGTGGAGGCCCTGCCGGTCGCCGGCGAGGGTCCCGCGGTGGTGCTGACCTCCCCGAGCGGCGGCTGGTCGTCGGAGCGCATCGTGACCGTGACCGGGACCGTGGCCGACACGACGCTGCGCCGCGCCACGCTGGTCCTGAACGGGGCGCCCAAGGGCCTGACGTTGAGCGGCGGCTCGTTCAGCACTCCCGTCGTGCTCGGCCCCGGCCTGAACACCATCCAGGTGGTGGCCCGGAACGAGAGCGGGGTCGGGACGGCGGCGGTCAGCGTCTACAACCAGGTGCCCCCGAAGGACATGACCATCGTCCTCACCTGGGACACGGACAGCACGGACGTGGACCTGCACGTCGTCGACCCGACGGGCGCGGAGACCTATTACGGCAACCGCCAGACGGGCACCGGCGCGACCCTGGACCAGGACGTGACCGGCGGCTACGGCCCGGAGACCTTCACCCTCGCCAACGCCGTCGACGGCGCCTACCAGGTGCGCGCCAAGTATTACAGCGACAACGGCCAGCCGCAGACCTTCGTCCGCGTCGACGTCATCCTCTACGAGGGCACGGACCGGGAGGAGCGCCTGGTCTACCGCGGCGTCCTGGAGAAGACGGGCGAGACCGTGCACGTCGCGAGCTTCTCGCTGCCGCGGTGACTGTGTCGATGGACGTCGCCTGAACCGCCACCCCCGGCAGCTACCGGGGCCTCACACCGCGCCCGGCACCCACACCCCAGCTCACGATGCGGCCGGCTCGCGCACCCAGCCGCGCGAGGGTGCGCCGGATGGCGGGGCGCACGCTCGGCCGCGGCCCGTCGCTCCGGTCGCCGGCGCCGGCGTTCACCAGCGAGACGGCGACCGCCGCGGCGTAGGGAGTCGACCACGCCAACAGGACCATCGCCCAGAGGCCGCCCTCGGACAGGCTCGTGCCGAGTCGCGCAAGGCTCACGGTCGCGCCGAGCCACAGCAGCAGCATCAGCGCGAGCTCACCGCGCGCCATCAGGAAGCCCGCGAGCGCCGCCGGTCGCCCCTCGAGCTTCGGAGTCCGGAAGAACGCGAGGCGGCGCCCAGCCAACGACCGAAGCACCGCCCGGCCCACGGCGTGCGTGAGCGACAGGCCCGCCAGAGCCGCGCCGAGCCGCTGGCGCCAGGAGCAGCGGACGCGCGTCCCGTAGAGCAGCAGCGCCTGCACCACCTTGAACGTGAACAGCCCGAGCGACGGCACCACGAACACCAGCGGCGGCAGCTCGAACAGGTGCGGCCAGAGGACCATGCCGGCCGTCCAGAGCAGCGCGCCGGCGGTGAAGAGCACCGACAGCCCCTCGGCGAGCCACGGGAGCCAGCCGGCGATGAAGTGGTAGCGCTGCGCCATGCCGAGCCGCGTCCCCCGCCCGGTGAGCAGCGCCCAGCCATAGCGGCGCAGGATCTGGAAGGCCCCGAAGGCCCACCGGTAGCGCTGCTTCTTGTAGGCGGTGAACGTGTCGGGCGTCAGGCCGTGGCCAAAGGACTCCTCGACATACGCGCTGCTGTAGCCGGCCTCGAGCAGGCGCAGGCCGAGCTCGGCGTCCTCGCAGATGCACCACTCGGCCCAGCCGCCGACCTGCTCCAGAGCCGACCGCCGGACGAGGCACATGGTGCCGTGCTGGATGATCGCGTCGCGCTCGTTGCGGTGCACCATGCCGATGTGGAAGAAGCCGGCATACTCCCAGTTGGTCATCTCCTTGAAGGAGTCGCCCTCCCAGGCGCGGTGGTCCTGCGGCGCCTGCACGAGCGCGATCTCGTCGCGCGCGAAGTGCGGCACGAGCGCCGAGAGCCAATCGCGGCGGAGCACGTAGTCGCTGTCGACCACACCGACGACCCGGGCGTCCGGGTGGGTCAGCGACAGGGCCCGGTTCAGCGCCTCCGCCTTGAAGCCGGGGCAGTGCGGGATGTGCACGAACGTGAAGCGGGACCCGAGCTGGGCGCACAGGGACTGCACCGGGCGCCACACCGCCTCATCCTTGGTGTTGTTGTCGACGACGATGACCTCGTAGTCCGGGTAGTCGAGCTCGGCGAGGCTGCGGAGGGTCATCGCCACCATCTCGGAGGGCTCGTTGGCGATGGCGAGGTGGATGCTGACCTTGGGCTGGTGCCCCGCGTGCGAGCGCAGAACAGGGAAGAACTGCCGGCGCAGCGACCGGGCCCACACGAGCTCCGAGATCTCGAACGTGTCGACGAGGAGCAGCGCGATGACGAGCGCCTGGGCCAGGAACAGGGCCGACCAGGTCACGGTCATCAGCGGCGTCAGGTAGTGCTGGCTCGCGATGTGGCCCGTCCACGTGACGAGCGTGGCGCCGAGCTGGATGGCGCCGAGCATCACGGACAGGCCGGCGGGCTCGAGGTGACCGTTGCGGCGGGCGAACGTGAGCATGACCGCGAGGCCGAGCAGCGACGAGAGCAGGCAGAGCTCGCGCCAGTCGGCGACATTGAGGACCACACCGGTCCACTCGAACTTGGGCTCGCGGTCCGCGTCCCAGATGCCCCAGTAGGCGCCGACGCCGCCCTCGAGGCTGCGCTTCCAGGGCTGGTCGAAGGCCTCCATCACGTAGTAGTCGAGGCCCTGTGACGCAGCCACAGAGAGGAAGCGGCGCAGGAAGGCGGCCTGGTTCGCGACCCCTGGGTCGGCGTCGTGCTGGGCCTTGCCCTCGCTTGGCCAGCCGACCTCCGTCAGGACGATGGGCTTGCCGGGGAAGGCACGACGCAGGTCGGCGTGGCGTGCGAGGACGTGCTCGAGGGCTCGCTCCTCGGGGATGCGCTCCCAGTACGGGAGCACGTGGGCGGCGATGAAGTCCGCGTCCTCGGCGAGCGTGGGGTTCTGGAGCCAGATGTCCCACGGCTCGGCGGTGCTGACCGGCTTGCCGGTCTCCGCGCGGGCGCGCCGCATGGCGGCTCGGATCTGGTCGACGCTCGCCTCCTCGCGCAGGACGGCCTCGTTGCCGATCAGCAGCCGGTCGACGTTGGGCGCAGAGGCGAGGCGGATGAGCCCCTCGAGCTCCCGCTCGTTGGCCTCGGCGTCCCAGCCCACCCAGGCGCCCGCCGCCACGCGCAGGCCGTGGCGGGCGGCGATGCGCGGGATCTCCCCGAGGACGCCGGTCGACCCGTAGGTCCGCACCGCCCCGACGCGGCCGGCGAGCAGCGCCATGTCCTCTTCGATCTGCCCGAGCGTCGGATCATTGCCCGGCTCCTGCCCCTCCCGGTAGGGAGCATAGGAGACGCCGGCGATGTCGCCCTCGAAGGGGCGCACGACGCGGGGGCGGTTGAGCCCCCACCAGATGGCGACGTTCACCGCGACGGCCGCCGCGATCAACGAGAGAGTCCTTGGCTTCATGGTGTCCCTGTCGTGATGCCCGCTCCCCCGTGGGCGCCACCCGATGGTGCCGGGCCCACCTGGCGCACACGTCCGCCCTCCGCTCGTTGGAGCGGCGTGCTCTCCGGTCCGCATGGAAGGGGAGGAGCGAATGGACCTACGCCCCGCGTTGCGCAGGGCACGCACCGGTCTCGAGGGGGGCGGCGCTCTAGCCGGTCCTCGGCCGGACACGGACGCGCAGATACGGGAAATGGGGCTGAATGTAAAGAGGCTCTGACGCAGCGCGGCAACGAGCAGCACCGGGGGCCGTCGGTGCACGAGCGGCCCGTGCCCGTGCCAACCGCGGTGGGCGCCTCTCACCGGGGGGCCCGGAGCGGTGCCGGGAGCGCATCGGTTCAAGCGTCCGACCGCCGCTGCCCCCGGAGGAGGACCTGGCGCATCGGCCCGAGGCGAGTGCCACCCCACGCGCCGCAGGGCTCGTTCACGTGCGGCTCGGACGCACTGACGAGCGCCCGGGCGCTGCGGCGCCTGACCCCGGCGCGGGAGGTGGGCGCCGGTGTGCCCGGTGAGGTGCTTGCGTGGAGCCAGGTCTCCGACCAGCGTTCACGGCCTGGGGGGCAGTGACGGACGTCAAACTCACCGTCGAGGGGCTGACTCCCGGGGCAGGACACCGATGCGCAGGGCCATCAGCCGCCAGACCCCTCTGGGCTCGACGTCGGGTCGCCCCCGCCGGAGAGGCCTCCGAGGGGCACTACTGAGACACGCAAGCTGAATAGGTCGAGGCACACGGACCGCCTGTCGCGCCCTGGACGCAGGCAGGCGTCGGCGTGGCGCCGCACGCGGAGACAAGGCACGCGGTCAGCTTGTCGAACGCGGTCTTGGCGTCCGACGAGCCGCTGGCTCGACAGGAGTCCGTGCACTTTGGCTCACCGATGGGCGTGCACTTGAGCGCGCAGTCGAGGACCTGGCCACAGGCCTTGGGGCTGACGCACTTTCCAGCCTGGCACGACTGGCCCGCCGCGCAGCTCCCGCAGCTCCCGTAGCAGCCGTCGTCGCCGCAGACGGCTCCCGAACAGTCTGGTGTGCACGAGAGACACTTCGCGTAGGGGGCCGCGCATGAGTCTGTGATCGCACCAGCCGCACAACCGAGGGAGGGCAGGAGCCCACAGAGGCCGACGATGCACGAGGAGAGGGCGTCGAACGCGGCCGCCGCCTGCGGGGGCGCGTCGCTGCCGCAGGCGGACATGCACGCCGCATCGCCCGTGCCGAGACAGGCGGTCGCGCAGTCTGCGATGTCGGCGCACATGATGTCTCCCGGCTCGCCGCTGACGAGGATGTAGTCGATGCCGAAGTAGGCTGGAACACCGTAGGCCTTGTCGTACTTGACCTGCAGCGTGTTTCCCGCCGCAAACAGCAGGTGCTGACCCAGGTCCAGGGGCGTCCCCATGGTCCGCCCCCAACGCGCCCAGTTGTCCAGCGTGACGCCCGTATAGACTCCGTTGACGTAGAAGCTGTACACCCCGCTGTCCGGCTCCCTGAGGGGAGACACGACCACTCGGCGCACGCCCGGCGCCGGGGCGGGGAAGGTGACGGTGATGGAGCTTCCGCCAGACGCGAATCCGCCGGCAGAGGCCTCCCAGTGGAGCACCTCGTTGCCCGACCAGCGCCCGAAGTAGGGCCCCATGCCCAGGACAGCCGTACTGCCCGGATTGGCGGCCGTGTGTGGGAGCGCCTCCGCCTCCAGGGGGTCGGCCCACTCGCCCGGCAACAACAACGCCAGGCTCTTCGCCTGGCGAAGCAGGAGGACCTGGCGCGTGATCACACGCTGGTCCGCCTCGAGCTGGTCCCCCTTGGTGTAATAGCTCATCACGTTGTTTCGCGGGAGCTTGAAGGTCACTCCCGCGAGGGTGAGCGACGTGACCGTAGGGTCGCACGCGACGGCCTTGACCCAGGGGTCGGGCAGCGTGAGCCACATGGAGTCTCCATCGAAGAAGGTCTCATCCATGCCGTTGGCCACGAACGCGGCCTCTGCCTCCTCGACCGTGGCGTAGTCGTTCGAGTGGGTGTGACCGAGCCCGAGATGGTGCCCCAGCTCGTGTCCCAGCGCCCTCTCCGCGAAGCCGCCGCAGTCGTACGAGTTCCCGTAGCCGGACATCACGACGAAGTTCCAGTAGGGAGCCGAGAACGCACCGGGCCAGATCGGAGGGCTCGCCCCCCACCGGAACACCACCGTGACCTTGCCGGGATGCTTGGCCGCCTCGGCGGTCACCGCCACCTCCTGCTCCGGCCACCCCGGCTCTCCTGCGTTGGCCCAGTTCACCAGCGTGTTCTCGACGAAAGACCAGTCCTTCCCAGCCTCGTGGGGGTCGAACGCAAAGCGTATGCCCGCCGGAGCGTAGGTCTCGTTGGTGAAGGCGACCCACGCTCCGACCTGGGACGCCGTGATCGGGGACTCGTGCGAGCCGTCGTTGTCCGCAGTCTTCACGGCGTGGATGGGTGCGACGAGGGTCGGCCAACCACCCGGGACCGGCACGAGCTCCACCACGAGGGGCGAGGCCGGGTTGCCGGCCAGATCCGCGGCCGCTATGGTCAGCGTGCCGGGGAGGGTCCACCCGGCCACGCCCTGCGAGCCCGACCCCTCCGAACCAGGTTTCGGGACGATCCGGAGCGCGTCGTGTCCCGCGCTGGCCACGGAGTGCCACTCGACGATCCCTGAGAGCGGGGCCAGGTCACCTCCCAGATCGAGAGAGCCAGGATCCATGGGCTCGTCGAACAGCACCCACACCTCAGACTCTGGCATTGCCGCCCACCCGCTGCGGGGCAGCGAGCGGCCGGACGGCGGCGCTGCGTCCACGGTGTAGGCGAGGAGCAGCGCGGGGGCGGCCTGTCCGGCGACGGACTTGGCATTGATGGTCAGCACGAGGGGACCGCCGCCCCACGCGACAGCAGGCGACAGGGTGACCGTGTCCGTGGCGACGAGGGTGCTCGACCAGGCAGCGCTCGTCCCAGGCCCCTGAACGGACAGAGAGGACGGGTCCATGGGCAGATCGAAGCGGATGGAGACTTTCGCGGTCAGTCCGATCAGCGCCCCGCTCGCGGGGTCCACGGAGACCACCTTGGGAGTGGAGGCAACGCACCAGCCCGCCTGGCACTGGGTCGCGGGCCCGCAGTCCCCGGCACCCGAGCAGGCCGGACAACCGGGCGCTGCGACGCTGGCGCACCCCGCTCCCGGCTTGCACGAGTCGATCGTGCAGGGGTCTCCGTCGTCGCAGCTCACGGGCTGGAAACCACAGGCCCCGCCGGCGCACTGGTCTGCGGTGCAGGGGTCGCCGTCGTCGCAGCTCACGACCTGGTGGCTGCAAGCCCCGCCGGCGCACTGGTCCGTCGTGCAGGGATCTCCGTCGTCGCAGCCTACGGCCTGGTGGCTGCAAGCTCCGCCGGCGCACTGGTCTGTGGTGCAGGGATCTCCGTCGTCGCAGGCCCCGCACGACCCACCGCATCCGTCCGGACCGCAGTCCGCCGCGGTGCAGTCGGGTACGCAGGGGCCCCCGTCCGTCGCGTCCCCACCGGTGGCCGTGTCGTCTGGCGCCACGCTGTCTCCGCTCACGTCGCCCGGTCCACCGCTGCCTCCCCCGGTGTCGTCCGGTGCGCCGACGTCTACGATGACGTCGCCGGGTGCTCCGCTGTCTCCCACTGCGTCGCGCGGTACGCCGGTGTCTCCCGCAGCGTCGTCCGATCCCACCGGTTCGCCGCTCCCGTCCTGTGGCTTCGCGACGTCCGCGCCCGAGTCGAACGGCCCCGGCGCGTCGGTGCCCGCGTCCTTGGGGGCGGATGCGATGTCACCAGGTCCCTTGCCGCTATCGGAGGAGCCGCCGATGGACGCGTCCACCACCGGCCCGGTGGACTCGCAGGCCGCCATGGCGATCATCGATGCTGCTGCCCAGACGAAGAGCGGTCTCATGGTCTACCTCGACGGCGCGGGGGGCCACGCCACCATAGCACATGACGTTTCTTCGGGTCAGCATGTCTTCATACCGGAATTTGCACGGGGGTTTCCGGCGCGCATGGGTGACCGACAGGCGCGATCCCGGTGGCTGCCGCCGATGAGGCTCACCCCGAGAAGCTGCCAGCGCCCGCGATCAGCGCTGCGCGTCCCCCACTGCTCCCCCCAGATCGAGGGAGAACGCGCGGTTGCAGCGGCTGCCGCGCACCTGGGAGTCGTCGCGGCGGAAGCCCGCGGCCTCGTACAGGCGGATCGCCGCCTGCATCTCGGAGGTGGTGTCGAGGACGAGACGGGTCGCCCCCGCGCTACGAGCAAACGCGATGGCCTGAGCCAGCAGGGCGCGGCCGACGCCGCGGCCTCGGGTCTCCGCCGTCAGGTACATCTTGCGGAGCTCCAGGGTGCCCTCCTCGATGAGGCCGACGCCGCAGGTGCCGAGGATGCGCCCCGACGTCGTGTCCTCCACGACCCAGAAGGCGCCTCCCCGGTCCGTGTAGGAGGCGGGGAGATCCAAAAGCTCTGCGTCGGTGCCGCTGCCGACCCCGAACGTGAGGCCAAACTCGCCCAGGACCGTGGCGACGACCTCGACGACGGCCCCCACGTCCCGCGCCTCGGCGGGGCGTATCAGGAGGTGCGGATCCATCCCTCAGAGCTCTGGATTCGTCGCGTAGGTCCCCACGATGCTTGCGATCCCGAGGGTGTGCCCCTCCAGGGCGGCGCGCACCTCCGCGACGCCGAAGCTGCCCTCGACGGGGCAGCGAGGCACATCCAGCGCGTAGAGCGTGAAGTGGTAGTGGTGCAGACGCTCGTCGTTCCACGGCGGGCACGGGCCGTCATAGCCGAAGTACGTACCCTCCATGTCCTTGTCGCCGGCAAACCAGGCCGTGTAGTCGTTGACGCCCTGCCTGGTCCCGTGCGGGCCGGCGGGGCCGCTCTTGCCTCGTGCCGTGATGCCCTCCGAGAAGGCGCCCTCGGAGATGTCCATGTGAGGGTCGAGATCGACGAGCACCCAGTGCGCGAAGTCCACGCGCGGCAGCGTCGCAGGGATGACGTGCCCCTCCTGGTTGACGCCGTCGGGGCGGCTCGGCACATCCGGGTCGTGGCAGATCAGCACCAAAGAGCGGGTTCCCTCCGGGAGGCCGCTCCACGCCAGGTGCGGGTTGCGGTTGCCGGCGAGCGCGATGTGGGTCGTCGGGTCCGCCTTGCCGAAGGCGAGGCGCTCGGGGATGCGCGCGCCGTCCGCAAAGCTGTCGCTCCAGAGCTTCATGATGTCCTCCTCGGTGTGCAGGGCCCCCCGCCAAGACTCCGGTTCTACCGCCCCACGGCCCCTGGGCGCAATCCCCGAAGCGCGGTTCAGCGCCCGTTGAGCGCCGCCGCCATGCGGTCGGAGAAGGCGGTGTCAGGCGCCAGGTCGGGCGAGGCCAGCGTCCGCACCAGCGCCGTCGCGAGCAGGTCCCGGTGGGCCGCCGAGCGTCGCATCTCGTCCACCGCCGCGGCCGCCAGCTCGAGTGAGCGCGAGCGCCACATGAGGCCCTGCGGACCGCCCACTCCCCGCGACAGGTGGGCGCGGGCCGCGTCCCTCACCACCGAGTGGCCCATCCACTTGGACTGGAAGGCCTGGGCGCAGGCCGTCGCCAGGCCCGGCTGGCCCTCGCGCATCGCCTTGCATGCGGTGGAGAGCAGGACCTCGCCCGTGGCGCCGGGCGGCGGCTCCGTCGGCCAGAAGGCCGGGTCCCACTGGGCGTGCTCCACCCAGGCCGTCTGCACGTGGTAGCGCGCCGCCTGCCACACGCCGAGCAGCGTCTCCGTCGATGGAGCGTCCCGCCACGCGCTGCGGGCTGCGTGAGCCAGCACCAGCGCGCGTGCCGGCTCGCCGAGCCACAGCACCGGCGGCTCCGGGGTCGCCGTGTCCCGGCGGCGCGTCCTCAACAGGCGCCTCGCCGCCGCCACGATCACGGCCTCGGCGAGGGCGTCCACGTCCATGCCCGAGCGCAAGCTGGCGTCGAGCGTCGTGTCCAGCTCGAAGATATCGGGGGCAGCGAGCACGTCGTCGAGGGCCCGCGGCACAGGTCGCCGCCCGCGCCTGACGACCAGGGCTCCCGCCGGCAGGGAAGGCCAGGTGGGGTGCCAGTAGGCCGCGTCGACGCGCTCCGGGTTCTGGAGGCGGTCGAAGCCGGTCATCAGCAGCGCCAGCACGGAAGGCGCCGCGTCTCCCCAGGCGAGGCGGTCCAGCAGGCGCCCCACCCAGACCGCCCCGATGAGCGCGTCCCCCCCGCGGGTGAACACCCGAGTGGCCGCCCGATAGAGCATCCAGCGGGCCGCGGCGGGCCCTCGCTCCGTCGCCGCCGCGACGACGGCGCCAGCGGCCGCGAGGGGGCGGCGGTGTGCCATCGCCTCGTCGAGGGTCTCGGGGCGGCTGTCCACCCCCGCCTCGGGTGTGGCCCGGAACCCGCCCCGCTTGACCGCGGCCGCCAGACCCCCGAGCCCCTGGCCGAGCAGCAGGGAGCGCCCCGGGTCCACGGAGTCCTCCGCCAGGGAGAACGCCGAGGAGAGCGCGACCAGCGCCAAGGCGCCGCACCCGTCGGACGGCAGCCCGTCCAGGGCCCCCGCGAGGCCGGCCTGCAGCAGGGAGCGCGCAGGCGTCCCCTGGGCGCGGAGCCGTCCCACCACGGCGGCGACGCCATCCAGGTCTCCCCTCCCGACGACGGACTCCAGCTCGTCCAGCTCAGTCACGGCTCACCCCTCCCCCCACTACCGCTGTGCCCGCGCGACCTCGCGCAGAGCGACCGCCGCGCGCCCCCTGGCCGCAGCGTCCCAAGGCCCCCCACCGTATCGCACCGCCTGATACGCGTCCACCACCACTCCCGCGGCCTCGGCGCCCGGGTGCTCTTGCTCACGCAGCCGCGCCACCACCTCGTCAGGGGTGGTCGAGGCTCCAACCTCCACGCCGCTCCGCCGCGCGAGGGCCAGCAGGCGCAGATAGGCGCGCCGCGCTCGGGCGACGTCTCTGCGCCCGCCCCGTGATCGCGGCCGGCGGAGGAGCCACACCACGAACCACGCCAGCAGGGACCCACCGAGAAGCAGCCCCAGGCCCGCTCCGGTGCGGGCGTTGACGATGTCCTTGAGCGCCGCGCGGAGCCCGACGCCCTGGCTGTCCTCGTCGCCTCCCCCGAGCCCCGGGAACAGCCCCGCCCCGAGCGCCGCGAGCTGGCGGCCGATGGCCCGGAACACCTCGACCTGCTTCTCCAGGTCATACTCGACGATCCACTTGTACCACTGGAGCTTGAGGCTATCGAACCAGTGCCCGATGGCGGCCAGGAACCCCTCGTCCGCGGGCCACGTCGCCCCGCCTGGCGGTGTGGGCTCGAAGGTGAGCCAGCCGACGCCGGGAAAGTACGCCTCCGCCCAGGCGTGGGCGTCGCCTTGGCGGATCTCCCAGTAGCGGCCGAAGGCGTTCCAGGCGCCCCCGTGGAAGCCGTTGGCCATGCGCGCAGGGACACCGACGGACCGCAACAGCACCACCATGGCGGTGGCGAAGTACTCGCAGTGGCCGTGGCGCTTGCCGAACAAGAAGTCATGGAGCGGGTCGTCCGGGTCCTGGTCCCCGGCGAGGCTGTAGGTGTAGTTGCTGCGAAGGTGGTCCTCGATGGCCCGGGCCTTGTCGAAGGGCGTGGCTGCCTCCGCCGTGACCTCGCGGGCGAGAGCGGCGACCTCGGGGCGCAGCGCCGGGAGCTGGAGGTAGGCCACGCGGATCATCGCGGGGTAGTCCGTGCCCGTCAGCCGCACCCCTGGGGGCTCCTTGGCCGGGACGTCCGACAGGGCGCGGTACTTCAGCGTGCTGTCTCGGGGGCCCGTGAAGGTGACGTCGCCGCTCGGGTCGTCCTGGTAGAACTGCCGCGAGCGCCCCTGGAGCGTCTGGATGAAGCTCTGATCGACCACGATGGCGCGAAGCCGCGGCTCGCCGAAGATGGCGTTGATGTCCATGTCCAGGGGCTCTAGCCAGATGTCGTAGACGACGCTGCGCGCCGGCTCCTCCACGACGCCGTTCACCGTGACGCGCCGCTCGTCGTGGCGCCCGGCGGGCAGCTCGTCCTGGGTGCGCTGCGTGACCTGCCGCGACCAGACGCGCCCGTCGTAGTGGTCGAAGCTGATGCCGCGCAGCCGAGGAGGCTGCCCCGGTCCCCCGCCCGGGACCTCCACCCGCATGACCACCTTCGGGTTGTCCTTGATGCGCCCGAAGTTGCCGAGCTCGACGCGAGAGCTGAAGCCGGCGACCTGCTGGCCCCGCCGCCCCTGGTTCATGAAGAAGCCGAAGCCGATGCGCGGGAAGATGAAGAAGATCACGCTGGACGAGATGAAGATCAGGACCGCGAGCAGCGACGTGCCGGCCAGGAAGCGCCCGGTGACCACCTGCCGGACGCGCCACGCCGCGTCGGCCGCCTCGTGACCCATGGCGGCGAGGGCGTCACTGCGTTCCTCCAGATCGCGGCGCAGGTGGAGCAGGATGAGGCCCCACGTGAGGAGGACCACGTACCCCAGGAAGGCGACGGCGAAGCTCAGGGCCGGGTTGACTACGGCGCCGGCGATGATCAAGAGGAGCGACAGGGTGTAGAGCTGGTAGTAGTCGCGCGAGCGGCGGCGCTGGAAGAGCTTGCTCACCACCATGACGATGGCGAAGACCACCGCGTTGACGAGCCAGTTGCCCGACGAGAGGCTCACCAGGACCAGCAGCGCGAAGATGCCGACCAGGACGACGTTCCAGAGGAGCGGCGTGCGTGCGGCCGGGCGGGCGAACCAGGACGCGGCGACTCCGACGACGGCGACCACCCAGGCGAAGGCGGGGAGCTCCCCGGACAGCAGCACCGTCGCGAGGCCCGTGCAGACCAGAGCGTAGGTGACTAGCTTGTGGAGGCGCTCAAACGGCACGGGCACCCTCCGCCTCGATGACGTGGTCCCAGGTCCCCTGCACGGCGGGGGCGCCCGCCGGCCTCACCAGGATGCGGTCGACGCCCCGCTCGCCGGGCATCTCCATCGGGGGCAGCCCCTCCGTCGCGCGCCAGGTGCGGAGCCGCGCCAGGTGCGACAGCAGCGCCGTGCGGTGCTGCCCGTCGTGAGAGGGGGAGACTCCGCCGTCCAGCGTGCGGAGCCCTACCGCATAGCCCCTGTCCAGGAGCGCCGCGGCGACGGACGCCACGTGCACGATGCCCGCCTCCAGGGCCTCGATGGCCGCCTCCCCCTCGCCGCTCACGGCGTTGGGGTAGGCCAGCATGACCGTGCGCACCGACGGGGTCTCGAACTCCCGGCTGACCAGGCGCCCCCGCCGCGCGGACAGCTTCCAGTGGATGGACCGCGCAGGGTCCCCGGGGCGGTAGTCGCGCACCCCCCACAGCTCGTCGCCGTGCCCCACCTTGGGGCGGTGCTGGTCGGCGCCCTCCTGGCGCGGGGGGAGGAGCGGAACAGGCACGTCGACCACCGGCGGGTAGACCAGCCAGGTGTCCTCATCGAGCACGAGGCGGCTCTTGCGGAAGAACGAGAAGGGGAACCGGGTCGCCACGCGGAGCCCCGCCGTCGTGTGCTCGCCGCGGCGGGTGAAGCGGACGCGCAGGTGCGCGATGGCCTCCTCCCCCGGGCGCAGGTGCAGGACGTAGGCGGCGAGCTGGGTGGTGCCCGGATCGTCGAAGATCTCCTCCACCTCGATGCTCAGCGACGCGAAGAAGCGCTTGCCGTTGTGGACCTTGATAGGCACGAGGGCGTCGCGGCCGGCGGTGACCCCGGACGGGACCACGCGGCTCACGGTGACGTCGCGGAGCGTCAGCTCGCTCAGGATGCCGCTGACGGTGATCAGCGACAGGAGCATGCCGAGGATCAGGTAGAGCAGGTTGTTGCCGGTGTTCACCGCCGCGAAGCCGATGGCGATGGTGATGAACACCAGGAAGCGGCCCTCGGTGTTGAGCTTCAGCTTGCGGGGGAACAGCCGGTTGGAGCGGCCGAGCCGCGCCCAGAAGCCGAGCCCCTTGCGGCGCATGACGCTCACGCGGGGACGGGGGTCGCGTCGAGGAGGTCCGCCAGGAGCGCCGCCGCCTCGTTGCGCGCCGTGGCGGAGCCCTCGCGATGGCCCCGGGGCTGCACCCGGTGGGCCAGCGCCGGGATGGTCAGCCACTTGACGTCGTCCGGCACCGCGTAGGCGCGCCCCAAGAGGTAGGCCCGCGCCTGGACCGCTCGGTAGAGGCCCATGGCGCCCCGTGTGCTGGCGCCGAGGTCGAAGGCGCCGCCCTCACGCGTGCCCTGCACGATGGCCATGAGATAGTCCATGACGTCCTCGGTGACCCGCACGCCCGCCACGCGCTGCTGCATGGCGATGACCTCCTCGTGGGACAGCACCGGGCGCACGTCTGCGGCCGCGTCCTTGTGACCATAGCGGCGGATGATCTCCGCCTCGGTGGCCGCCGCCGGGTAGCCGATGGAGACCCGCAACAGGAAGCGGTCCATCTGCGACTCGGGGAGCGGATACGTGCCCGCGAACTCCTTGGGGTTCTGGGTCGCCAGCACGAAGAAGGGGCGCTCCAGGCGGTGGGTCTCGTTGTCGACGGTGACCTGGCCCTCGTTCATGGCCTCGAGCAGCGCGCTCTGCGTGCGGGGCGTGGTGCGGTTGATCTCGTCGGCGAGCACCACGTGGGCGAAGATGGGCCCCGGCTGGAACTCGAAGGACCGTCGCTCGGGGTCGAAGACGTTGACGCCGACGATGTCCGCGGGCAGCAGGTCGCTCGTGAACTGGATGCGCTTGAAGGTCACGCCGAGCGAGCCCGCCAGGGTGCGGGCGAGGGTGGTCTTGCCGACGCCCGGCACGTCCTCGAGGAGCACGTGGCCCGAGGCCAGGAGCGCCGTCAGGGCGAGATCGACGGCGTCCGGCTTGCCGCGGAAGACGCCCTGCACCTGGTCGCGGAGCCGCGCAAGGCGGGGGCGGTCGTCCTTGACGTGGGCCTCGATCTCGGTCGGCAGGATCACCACCTGGCTCATGCAGCCTCCACCGTGTTTCTGAGCGTCCCGATGCCCTCGATCTGCACCTCGACCGTGTCCCCCGCGGCGAGAGGACCGACTCCCTCCGGCGTCCCGGTCAGGATCAGGTCCCCTGGCAGCAGCGACATGATGGACGAGACATACGCTACGAGGGCGGGGACGGGGAAGATCATCGCCGAGGTCCTTCCATCCTGACGGGTAGCGCCGTTGACGCGCACCTGGACGCGCAGGTCGGCGGGATCGACGTCCGTCTCGATCCAGGGGCCAGCCGGCGCGAAGGTGTCGAAGCCCTTGCCGCGGGTGAACTGGACGTCCTTGCGTTGCAGGTCCCGGGCGGTGACGTCGTTGCAACAGGTGTAGCCAAGGATTGCCTTCCCGACTTCTGATGGGGTTGCGCGACGGAGGGGGCGGCCGATGACGACCCCCAGCTCCCCCTCGTGCTCGACGCGGGCGCTCTCGGGGGGCAGGACGATGCGCCCCTCGTGGGGGAGCAGCGCCGACGGGGGCTTGAGGAACAGCAGGGGCTCGGCGGGGACCTCGTTGCCGAGCTCCTTCGCGTGGGCGGCGTAGTTGCGGCCCACGCACACGATCTTGGACGGGGCGACGGGCGGCAGCAGGTGGATGCCGTCCCAGGGGAGGAGCTGGGTGGCGTGTGCCTCCGTCGTCTCGAACGGGCTGCCGAGCAGCGGCCGGACGCCGTCATCGGTGGCGATGCCGTGCTGGACGCGGCCTGCGAGGCCGAAGCGGACGATGCGCATGGGGCCCTCCGGGGTGCAGGAGATGAGGTTGTACTCGCGCGGCGCTGCTTGGGCAAGCCGGCGGTCAGGGGCGCGGGCGGCACCGCTCCACGGCGCGGTCGATGGCGAGCAGCGCGTCCGGGTCGGCCAGGATCGCCTCGACCGTTGTGCGCGTGGCGCCGTTGGGGACGCCGGCAGCCGCAAGGTCGCGCGCCACGCGGGCGCGCAGGGCCGCTGCGTCCGTCTGCCCCTCGCACTGGGCGCGGGCCAAGGCGCGGGCGATGGTCAGGCGTGCGAGGAGGGGACTCGCAGGGTCGAGCAGCGCGATGGCCTCGTCGAGGCGCCCCTGCTGGGCGAGGGCCTCGGCGGCGTTGGCGCGGATGCCAGGCTGGTCCGGGGCGAGGGCCACCGCCTGTGCGAAGGCCTTGGCCGCCAGGTCGGCGCGCCCCTGGCGGGCGTAGGCGACGCCCAGGTTGTTCTGGATCTCGGGGCTGTCGGGGGCGATGCGGGCCGCGCGCTCCAGGAGGGTGATCGCCTCGTCGCCCTTGTCCTGCATCACGAGCACGCTGCCCAGGTTGCGCATGGCGTCGACCAGCATGGGGTCCCGCTCCAGGGCCTCGCGAAATGCGGCGGCGGCGCCCGGCAGGTCTCCCTTGGCGGCCAGCAGGTTCCCCAGGTGGTACCGGGTCGCGGCGTCGTCCGGGGCGCGGGCGATGGCGCGCGACAGCGCCTCCTGGGCGCCAGCGGAGTCCCCCGCGCGAGCGAGGGCGTCGGCGAGGGTGCCCAGGGCGTCCGGGGCGCCGGCATCGACGGCGCGCCGGGCGGCGGCCACGGCGGCCTCGGGCGTGCCCGTCTCGAGGGCCAGGCGCGCCAGGACGCCGAGGACCTCCGGCGAGACGTCGGGCAGCGTCGCGACGAGCTGGAGATGCTCCTGGGCGACCGCATGCTGCCCGAGCAGGGAGGCGGCGAGGCCAGCGATCTCGTGGGTGTGCAGGCGCTCCGGGTCGCGCTGGAGCGACTCGGCGGCCGCCTCGTAGGCGCGCATCCCGTCGCCGCGCCGGAGCCAGGACTCGGCGAGGACGGCCAGGTCCTCGGCCGACGCCTGGCCCGCGCGGGCCAGCGGGGCGAGCAGCGGGGCGACGTCGGCGAGCCTCCCCTCGTCGAGGGCCAGTCGGGCCGCCGCCCGCGGATCCTTCGGGGGCTCGGGCGGGGCGGTGGCGCAGGCCGTCAGCGCCAGGGCCAGCAGGGAGACACGCAGGGACATGGGGCCTCCGGGGTGCGCGCCGACGACTCCCATCGGCCGGGACCTGCGCATCTTTAGATGAAGCGCCCTCCGGGTCAAGGTGGGCCCTCCCGTGTCGCGCCTGAGTGACGGCCCCACCGGCTGACCGGGGGCTGCTGCGGCGGCAAGGTCGCCGTTCGGAGCAGGGTGCCGGACGGAGGAGCCCGGGACGACGGCGACGAGATCACTCGCCGAGGGCGGTCTCCATCCGGTCGCACACGGTCCGGATGACCTTGATTCGACCGTGGCGCTTGTCGTTGGCCTCGACGAGCGTCCAAGGCGCGGTGGCGGTGCTCGTCTGCTCCACCATGTCGTCCACGGCGCGCTCGTAGTCGTCCCAGCGCTCCCGGTTGCGCCAGTCCTCGTCGGTGAGCTTCCAGCGCTTGAAGGGCGTCTCCCCACGCTCGCGGAAGCGGCGCTCCTGCTCGTCCTTCGAGATGTGCAGCCACAGCTTGACGAGCACGACTCCGTGGGAGACGAGCTGCTGCTCGAAGTCATTGATCTCCGCGTAGGCCCGCCGCCATTCGTCGCCGGTCGCGAAGCCCTCCACCCTCTCGACCAGGACGCGGCCGTACCAGCTCCGGTCGAAGATCGTCACGCGGCCCGCGCGGGACAGGTGCCGCCAGAAGCGCCAGAGGTAGTGACGGGCGCGCTCCTCGTCCGTCGGGGCCGCGATGGGCAGCACCTGCACGTCCCGCGCGTCGAAGGCGGGGGTCAGACGGCGGATGGCGCCGCCCTTGCCCGCGGCGTCCCACCCCTCGAACGCGATCACCGTGGAGCGTCCCTTGCGGCGGGCCTTGCGAAACAGGAGGTTGAGGCGGGCACGCTCCTCCTTCAGTTGCTGCTCGTAGTCGCCTTTGGTGAGGGCGAGGGACAGGTCCAGGGACGCGAGGGCCCGCCGCGGTCTGGTAGACGGCTCCGGTGTGGTCGGCGGCGCCTCGGCCGGGGCGGGCTCTTGCGCCCTGATCGCCGCCAGGTGCCGCCGGACCGCGTCGCGGACGGTCGTGAGCACCGTGAGTGATCGATATTGCTCGTCTGCGCCCTCGATGATCGTCCACGGGGCGCTCCCGACGCTCGTGCGTCGGATGATCCTCTCCGCGGCGTTCGTGAAGTCCTCGTGACGCTTGAGGTTCTTCCAGTCCTGGGCCGTGACCCGCCACGCCTGCAGGGGGTCCTTCTCCAGCGCCTTGAAGCGCTTGCGCTGCTGCTTCCTGCCGAGGTGCATCCAGAGCTTGACGATCAGCGCGCCGTCGTCGGTCAGGGCGCGCTCGAAGGCGACGATGCGGTCGAGCTCCGCGTCGAGCTGCTCCTTGCCGAGGCCGCCGTAGACACGCCCGTGGAGCGGCAGCGTGTACCACGAGGTCAGGAAGAGCCCGATGGTCCCCCGCGGTGGCAGATCCCGCCAGAAGCGCCAGAACGGCGGACGCTCCCGCTCCTCGTCGGAGGGCTCCCCGTAGGCGCGGGTCTTGATCCACCGCGGGTCCATCCACTCGCAGATCAGGTTCGCGGACTCCCCTTTGCCCGCGCCGTCCACCCCCGCAAACACGACGATGACGGGGAACGGCGCGGCGCGCAGGGCCTGCTGCACCTCGACGAGCTCAAGCCGCAGCGGACCGGCCGCAGCGTCGAACTCCTCCTTGGACACCTTGAGGCCCAGCTCCGCGGTCTCGAACATGGTGGACTCCGGTTGAACGGGGTGGCCGGCTCAGGCGCACAGTCGGGAGGTGGTGTCGTCCTGGCTGGACGCGCGACGGCGAGCACGCAGCGTGGGCGCCTTGCGCTGGCGCCCTGTGCGGTCGAGGCCGACGAAGCCAGGGACGGCGCAAGAGACCTTGGCCTCCGGTCCCTTGCCCGAACAGAAGCACTGCTCGGAGTCCTCGTGGTTGGGGAACGGCTTCCAGGTGTAGACCCCGTTGGTCGGGGCGCAGTGCAGCACCTCCCCGTTCGCATCGCAGACCCGCGCACCGCTGGACTCGCAAGGGCCTCCGAGGGTCGGGTCCAGTGGGCCCGAGTCGGCAGCGTCGACACCGGTGGTGTCGCTGGTGATGTCACCGGGGTTGCCGGCATCGGCAGTCGTGTCCGCGGTGGTGCTCCCCACATCGCCAGCTTTCGAACCATTGGTGGGCTCTTCGCACGCCCCGAGCGTGAACAACAGCGCGCCGCAGATCACTGGCAGTCGTCTCACACGCATGGTGCTCCTGGGATCGTTGCAGGTGTGGGCGCACCATACCGCAAGGGTCCCAGGGCCGCAAGGCGGTCGCCCTCCAGGACCGACCGACGGCGGCGTCTGGTGAAGGCGCCGAGGCCGGCCCTTGCCCCGGAGGCGGCCGGTTGGCTAGAGTGGCGGCGCGCTGGAGGCTGACGAGATGAGACTGCCGGCAGAGTGGGAGCCCCAGGACGGGGTGCTGATGGCGTGGCCCCACGCCGAGACGGACTGGTCCGAGGTGCTCGAGGCCGTCGAGCCCGTGTTCGCCGCCATCGTGCGCGAGATCGCGCTGCGTGAGGACGTGGTGCTCGTCTGCAGGGAGCCTCGCCACGTGACGGGGGTGCTGGCGGGGGTCGGTGCGGATCTCGGGCGGGTCCACCTGTGGGACGTCGCGACCAACGACACGTGGGCGCGAGACTTCGGTCCCATCACGCTGGTCGGTGACGGGGGACCCCTGCTCCTGGACTTCGGGTTCAATGGCTGGGGGCTGAAGTTCGCGGCAGACCGGGACAACCGCATCACGCGCGAGCTTGCGATGCTGGGGGCGCTGGGGCATCGGCGTGTGAAGACGGTGGGGATGATCCTGGAAGGGGGCAGCATCGAGAGCGACGGGCGCGGGACCCTGCTGACCACGTCGCAGTGCCTGCTGTCGCCCAACCGCAACCCGCACCTGGACCAGGCGGGGGTGGAAGCGGCCCTCAGGGAGGAGCTGGGGGCGGAGCGCGTCCTGTGGCTGCACAGCGGGCACCTGGTCGGTGACGACACCGACGCGCATGTGGACACGCTCGCGCGGCTGTGCCCCGACGACACCATTGCCTACGTGCGCTGCGACGATCTTGGGGACGTGCACCACGACGGGCTGTCCCTCATGGAGCAGGAGCTGCGGGGCCTTCGCACGGCAGACGGGCGTCCGTGGCGGCTCGTACCGCTGCCGTGGCCGTCGCCGAAGAGCGGGCCTCGCGGCCGCCTCGCCGCCACGTATGCCAACTTCCTGGTGATCAACGGGGCCGTGCTGGTGCCCACCTACAGAGATCGCCGAGACGGGGAGGCCCTGGCGGCGGTGGCGAGCGCCTTTCCGGGGCGTGACGTGGTCGGCATCGACTGTCTGCCGCTGCTGGAGCAGGGCGGCTCCCTCCACTGTCTGACCATGCAGCTCCCCGTCGGGGTGCTGAGAGGCGAGGCGTGATGTTCGGAGTCGGGATCGTCCAGCAGGCGTGTACGCCGGAGCGGGAGCAGAACCTCAGCCGCAGCGAGGCCGGGGTGCGGGAGGCCGCAAGGCGGGGAGCGCGGCTCGTCGTACTCCAGGAGCTGCACGCCACGCCCTACTTCTGCCAGACCGAGGACCTGGCGTGCTTCGACCTGGCGGAGAGCATCCCCGGGGAGTCGACGAAGCGGTTCGGTGCGCTGGCGCGGGAGCTGGGGGTCGTCATCGTCACGTCCCTGTTCGAGCGGCGCGCGGCGGGCCTCTACCACAACACGGCGGTGGTGCTGGACGCGGACGGGAGCATCGCGGGCCGCTACCGCAAGATGCACATCCCCGACGACCCGGGCTTCTACGAGAAGTTCTACTTCACGCCGGGGGACCTGGGCTTCGAGCCCATCGACACGCAGGTGGGGCGTCTCGGGGTGCTGGTGTGCTGGGACCAGTGGTACCCGGAGGCGGCGCGGCTCATGGCGCTGCGGGGCGCGGAGGTCTTGATCTACCCCACCGCGGTCGGGTGGGACCCACGGGACACGGCGGAGGAGCAGCAGCGGCAGCGCGACGCGTGGGTGACCGTGCAGCGCGCCCATGCGGTCGCCAACGGGCTTCCGGTGGTGGTGGCCAACCGGACCGGGTTCGAGGCGGATCCGTCCGGGCAGACGGGAGGAATCCAGTTCTGGGGCAGCAGCTTCGTGGCCGGGACGCTCGGAGAGGTGCTGGGGGGGGTGGAGCAGGCGGAAGAGGTGCTGGTGGTGCCCGTGGACCTGGCGCGGACGGAGACAGACCGTCGCATCTGGCCGTTCCTGCGGGACAGGCGCATCGACGCCTACGGGAACCTGCTGCGGCGGTATGCGGAGACCAGAGATGAGTGACGCGACGTTGGTGGCGGAGCTGGAGGCGGTGCGGTCACGAGCGGCCCTGTTCTCGATCCAGGACGACGTCGTAGAGATCCGCGGGCGCCACGCAGAGCGGTTTCTGCACTCGATGCTGTCCCAGGACGTGAAGTCCATGGTGCCTGGCGCGCCAGGGCGGTACGCGACGTTCCTGACGGACACGGGGAAGGTGGTCGGGGTGCTGCTGCTGCTGCGCCTGGAGGAGCGGCGTTTCCTCGCCGTGATGCCGGCAGCAGCGGCGACCGTGGCAGCGCTCCAGCGCTTCGTGCTGGCCCAGGACGTGGTGTTCACGACGCTTGCTGCGCAGGTCCTGTCGGTGCAGGGGCCCGCGGCGGCCGACCTCGTGGGCGGGCTCGACGCGCCGTTCGCGTGGCTGAGGACCGTGGTCGGCGCGGAGGTCACCGCCGTCGAGCACGGGCGCTGCGGCGAGCGGGGCGTCGACCTGCTGGTGGAGGGGGAGGTGGCGCCGGTCCTTGCGGCGCTGCGAGCGGCCGGGGTCGTGGAGGCCGGACCGGCGGCGCTGGACGTGGCGCGGGTGGAGGCCGGTGTGCCCTGGCTCGGACGCGAGCTGACCGAGGACACCATCCCGCTGGAGGCCCACCTGCGGCACGCCATCAGCTACAAGAAGGGCTGCTACATCGGGCAGGAGACCATCGCCATGACGACCTACCGTGGGCAGCCACCGCGGCTGCTGCGGGGGCTGCGCTTCTCTGGGGGGCTGCCCGCGCCGGGACTCCTCACGGTGGACGGGCGCAAGGCGGGCACCCTGACGAGCGCGGTGGAGTCGCCTGAGCTCGGCCCCATCGGTCTGGCCCTGGTGAAGAACAAGCTGGCTGCGCCGGGGACGGTGGTGCGGGTGGGGGAGCGGGACGCAGTGGTGGTGGAGCTGCCCTTCCGGTGGGGGACGGGGCTCCTGCCCCAGCCGGTGGATCCGTGAGCGCGAGGCACCTCGGGCGGTGGTTTGCGGTCGCGGCGCTGCTCGTGGCGGCGGACGCCGCCGCCGACGGCAAGGCGCTCTTCACGTCGCTGTGCGCCCCTTGCCACGGCAAGGACGGCTCGGGGAAGACGCCGCTCGGCCGCAAGTGGGGCATCCCGGACTTCAGGGCAGCCGAGTGGCAGGGGGGCCGCACCGACGAGGCGATCGGGGCGGCGGTGCGGGGCGGGCGCGCCGGCACCCGCATGCGGCCCTTCGGAGGTCGCCTGACGGACGAGGAGATCTCAGCCCTGGTGCGGCACATCCGCTCCCTCCGGTGACCACGCGGGGGGAGAAGTGCCCAGGACGTGGCTCACCCGACGATGCATCTGGCGGGACGTCAGGCGGAACGATGGGCCGACGCGACTCGGACGGTGCATCTGAAGCGACGTCCGGCCGCATCGCGGGTGGCGACTCGGGTCTGGCTGCCCGAGGCTCGCCGGCCATGACCACCCTCAGACAGGAGGTCCGCGAGACCGCGCGCCTGGCCGCCCCCCTGGTGGTGGCCCAGGCGGCGATCATGACCATGGGCCTCGTCGACACGGCCTTCGTCGGGAGCCGCTCGGGGACGGACCTGGGCGGCGTCGCGCTGGGCAACGCGCTGATCTTTGCGGTGCTCTCCCTGGGCATCGGCATCCCGCTGGCCCTCGACCCGCTGGTCTCGCAGGCCGTCGGCGCAGGGAGCCACGACCGGGCCTGGGCGTGGTGGCGCCTCGGCGCCAGGGTGGCGGTGATCGCGGGAGTTCCCCTCGGCCTCCTCGCGGTGGGGGCGTGCCAACTGACGCACCTGGCTGGCGTCGCGCGTCCGCTCCAGGACCGCGCCATCGACTACGCCGTCGGGCGCATCCCCGCGTCGTCGTTCATTCTGCTCTACATCGCAGCCCGGTCCATGCTCCAGGCGTACCAGCGCACTGGGGTCATCCTGCGCTCGGCCGTCGTCGCAAACCTGGTCAACGTGGGTGCCGACGCGCTGCTGGTGTGGGGAGACGATGGACTGGTGGCGGTGGGCCTGCCCTCGGTCGGCATCCCGCCCCTGGGCGCGTTCGGCGCCGCCATCGCCACGAGCCTGAGCACCGGAGTGCTGGCGTTGAGCCTGCTTCGGCCGGTGGGGGCGCTCAAGCCGCGAGGGGAGACGCCGCAGGTGGACGGCCGGACCCTCGCGCGCCTGAGCATCCCCATCGGCCTCCAGCAGCTCGCGGAGACCGGCCTCTTCTCGACGTCGGGGCTCATGGCGGCGCGGTTGGGAGCGCTGGCGGCGGGCCCCCACCAGGTGGCGCTCCAGCTCGCCTCCTTCACCTTCATGGCGGTGGCAGGCGTAGGGGCCGCGACGTCGGTCCGGGTGGGCCTCGCGGTGGGGGCAGGCCAGGACCCACGGCGCGTAGGCCTCGTCGGCGCCGCCGTCGGGAGCGTCATGATGCTGACGTCGGCGGTGGTGCTCCTCACTCTGGCGCTCCCCATCGCCAGGCTCCTCACCCCGGACGAGGCCTACGCCCACGCGGCCGCGTCCCTGGTGCGAATCGCCGCCTTCTTCCAGCTCTTCGACGGCCTCCAGGCGGTGATGTCAGGCGCCCTGCGGGGGGCCGGCGACGTCCGGGTCCCCTTCGTCGCCAACCTCGTCGCCCACTGGTGCGTCGGCTTCCCCCTGGCCTGGGCCCTGGCCTTCCCAGTGGGGCTGGGAGTCCGGGGCCTCTGGCTCGGCCTGACGGCGGGCCTCGTGGTGGTCAGCCTGGCGCTCCTCGCCCGCTTCCTCCGCCTGTCGAGCCGCCCCATCCGGCCGGTGTAGATGTGGGGGGTCAAGTATACTCAGTTCTCATATCCTCGAAGGCCGGAGCGCGACGATCCATGTCGCGCCGCGTCCCCGCCCCGTGTATGCTCGGCGCTCATGAGAGCCTTCATCGCCGTAGCGTTCGTCATCGCCTCCCTGACCTCCACGGGCGTTCGCGCCGCCGAGGTGTGCGCCGGCCCCAGCACCGTGAAGGGCATCGACGTGTCCAAGTGGCAGGGGACCATCGACTGGGCCAAGGTCGCCGGCTCAGGCGTGAAGTTCGCCATCGCGCGCGCTGCCAACGGGACGACGGTCGACCAGACCTTCGCGACGAACTGGGCGCAGATGAAGGCGAAGGGCATCGTGCGGGGCGCCTACCAGTACTTCCAGCCGGACATGGATCCGGTGGCGCAGGCGAACCTGATGGTCGCGACCATCGGGGCGCTCGGCCCGGGGGATCTGCCGCCGGTCATCGACGTGGAGCAGACGACGACGCTCCCCCCCGAGGCCTACGCGGCAAAGGTCTCGGCGTGGCTGTCCATCGTCGAGCAGAAGACCGGGCGCAAGCCGATGATCTACACCGGCTACTACTTCTGGAAGGACTACGTGAAGGGGACGGACGTCGGCAGTTACCCCCTCTGGATCGCGCGCTACTGCACGAGCTGCTGCCCGATGATCCCGTCACCGTGGACCAACTGGGCGTTCTGGCAGTACTCGAGCACGGGCTCGACGCCCGGGATCAGCGGCAACGTCGACCAGAACCACTTCAACGGCACCATGGCCCAGCTCGAGAAGCTCGCAGGCCAGACTCAGTGCACCCCCAAGTGTGAGGGCGACTCCGTCATCGTCGGGGCCGACTGCGGCAAGGGAGACTGCGCCGCCTACGGAGCCTTCTGCTCCACCGCCGGAGGGGTCGCACCTCACTGCGTCTCGGCCCTGTGCGTTGCCTCCCCCGCGGAGATTCCGAAGGAGAAGGCAATCTGCTTCGAGGGGAAGCGCTACCAGTGCGACGCAAAGGGCGGGGTTGCCGAGATGCCGTGCCCGGGGGGCCAACTTTGCCTGGAGGACGGCGGCGTTCACTGCGGCGTCCCGTGCTCACCGTCGCCTGAGACCTGCAACGGAGTCGACGACGACTGCGACGGCAAGACCGACGAGGATCTCTTCGACCCGTGCGCGGGATGCGGCGATTCGAGCCCCGAGGTGTGCAACGGCAAAGACGACGACTGCGACGGCCAGACAGACGAGGGAGTCACCAACGCGTGCGGCGGCTGCGGAGAGGTTGGACCCGAGGTCTGCAACGGCCTTGATGACGACTGTGACGGCCACGTGGACGACGGAGTCACCAACGCGTGTGGTGGCTGCGGGGACGTGGCGCCCGAGGTGTGCAACGGTGCGGACGACGACTGCGACGGGGTCACCGACGAGGGGTGCGGCGGCTGCGTGCCTGTGCCCGAAGTGTGTGACGGGCTCGACAACGACTGCGACGGAGTCACCGACGAGGGCCTGGGGTTGGGCGAGGTCTGCTCCGTGGGAGATGGAGTGTGCGAGATCCAGGGGCACGTGGTCTGCGCAGAGACGGGTGCAGAGGAGCAGACACAGTGTGACGCCGAACCGGTGGACTGCGATGACGGCGACCCATGCACCATCGACTGGTGCGACCCCGCCCTCGGGTGTCTCTCATTCCTGTCCGAGGAGTGCGGCGGGCAGCCAGGTGGAGGTGGCGGCCCCTCGTGGGGCTCCCCACCTCCCGCGGACAGCGCCGTGACCGAGGAAGACGCGACCATCGCCCAGCCGGGCTCCCCGACCACCACCCCTCCAGCCTACGCGCGGGTGGACGGTGGGTGCTCTGCGGGCGGCCGCGCCAGGGAGTGGAGCGCCTACTGGCTGCTTGGAGCGCTTGGAGCCCTCCTGGCGGGGTGGCGCGTGTTCAGGTCGCCGCGGCGAATATATGAGATATGAGTATACTTGACCCCCTCCCTCTACAGCCACACCGCCAGCTCCACGCCCTCACGGATCGCTCGCTTCGCGTCCAGCTCGCCGGCGATGTGGGCTCCGCCGATGGCGTGGACCTCGAGGCCTGCGGCGCGTAGGGGCTGGAGGAGCTCGTCGGCGCTGACCTGGCCGGCGCAGAGGATGACGTTGTCCACCTCGAGCAGGCGGGGCTTGCCGCCTACCGTGAGGTGGAGGCCCCTGTCGTCGATGCGGTCGTAGGTGACTCCGTCGAGGAGCTCCACGCCGTAGCTCTTGAGCGTGGCGCGGTGGATCCAGCCGGTGGTCTTGCCGAGGCCCGCGCCCGGCTTGCCCTTGGTGCGCTGGCAGACCGTGATGGTGCGCGCCGCCTTGGGAGACTCCGGGCGAGTGAGGCCGCCCGGACGCTCTACGCCGACATCGACGCCCCACTCCCTCAGGAACTCCGCGGGCGTCTGCTCCTCGTGCGGCCCCGCGAGGTACTCCGCCACGTCGAAGCCGATGCCGCCCGCGCCGATGATCGCGACTCGGGCGCCGACCTCGCGGCGGTGACGCAGCACGTCCACGTAGGAGAGCACCTTCGGGTGGTCAACTCCAGGGATGGTCACCGGGCGCGGGTGGACCCCCGCCGCCACCACCACCGCGTCGAAGCCCGCCAGCTCGGCCGGTCCCGCGATGCGCTGCCCCAGCCGCAGAGATACTCCCGTCAGCTCGATGCGACGCCGGAAGTAGCGCAGGGTCTCAGCGAACTCGCCTTTGCCGGGGACCCGCACCGCCATGTGGAGCTGCCCACCCACGTCGTCTGCCGCATCGAACAGCGTCACCCGGTGGCCCCGCTCGGCGGCCGTCGTGGCACACGCGAGCCCCGCAGGACCCGCCCCCACCACCGCGATGCGGCGCGCACGCCGAACCGGCCTCACCTTGAGCTCGTCCTCGTGGCAGGCGAAGGGGTTGACCAGGCAGCTCGACCGGCGGTTGACGAAGATGTGATCCAGACACGCCTGGTTGCAGGCGATGCAGGTGTTGATCTCGTCCTCCCTCCCCGTCCGCGCCTTCTCCACCCAGTCCGGGTCCGCCAGGAAGGGGCGCGCCAGGGACACCATGTCCGCATGACCCGCGGCCAGCACGTCCTCGGCGACCTGGGGCATGTTGATGCGGTTCGACGTGATGACCGGGACCGTGACCTCCGCCCGCAGCCGCGCCGCCAGGGTGGTGAAGGTCGCCCGCGGCACCATCATGGCGATTGTCGGGATCCGCGCCTCGTGCCACCCGATGCCGCCGTTGAGCATCGACACCCCTGCGCCCTCCAGCGCCTTCGCCAGCTCCACCACCTGGGGCCACGTGCTACCGTCGGGCACCAGGTCGAGCAGCGAGATGCGGAAGATGATGATGAAGTCCGGCCCCACTGCCGCCCTCATGCGCCGGACGATCTCCACCGGGAAGCGCATGCGCCGCTCGTAGGGGCCGCCCCACGCGTCCTCCCGGTGGTTGGTGTGCCGCACCAGGAACTCGTTGATCAGGTAGCCCTCGGACCCCATGACCTCGACGCCGTCGTAGCCGGCCTCGCGGGACAGCTCGGCGCAGCGCACGAAATCCGCGATGGTGCGCTCGATGCCGCGCTCCGACAGGGCGCGCGGCTTGAAGCGGGCAATCGGAGCCTTGATGGCCGACGGCGCCACGGGGAACGGCTGATAGGCGTAGCGCCCCCCGTGCAGGATCTGCATGGCGATGCGCCCCCCCGCGTCGTGGACCGCGCCAGTCACCGCACGGTGCTTCAGCGCCTCGTAACGGTTGGACATGCGGGCCGCAAAGGGCTTGACCCACCCCTCCCAGTTGGGGGCCACCCCGCCGGTGACGATGAGCCCCACGCCCCCCGCCGCCCGGGCCGCGAAGTAGCGCCCCATCTTCGTCAACGGGCCCGGCTGCTCCTCCAGACCCACGTGCATGGAGCCCATCAACACGCGGTTCTTCAGGACCACGTGCCCGAGATCGAGCGGTGCGAACAGGTGCGGGTATTTCATGGGCGTGACTCATAGGTGAAGGTGAGGACCCGGTCCGCGTGGCCCGGCGCAGCAGGGATGATCTGGCGAAGCGGCAGGCCGTCCCCATCGAGCACGACGACGTTCAGCTCGCGCCAGTCGTCGCCCGCCTCGCGCAGCTCCGTTGCCCTCCCCTCCTCGTGCTCGAAGCGTGCGACACCCGCGCCGTCCTTGCGCTCCACGATGCGCCCCTTCGAGTCCATGGCAACCCACCCCCCGTTGGCGTAGTCGACGCGCCCCTGGCCGATGGTCCCCTGCACGGTCCCGTAGGGCGTCTCGCGAAACAGCGTCGTGCCCTCGGTCCAGCAGCGGACGCTCTCCGACCGCGGCCCACCCGCGCCCTCCCCCAGGGTCGTCGTCACCGCGCACAGGTCCCCCTCGGGCGCCCGCAGGACCATCTTCTCCAAGAAGAGCGCCCCCTCGGCCTCGATGCGGATCTGGGTCACACGCCCGTCCTCGTCATAGCCGATGGTGCGCGTCGTGCCCCCCTCGCGCTCTGAGACGATGCGCCCCTTCTCGTCCACCTGGAGCGTCGAGAGCACCGTAGCCTCGTCCTTGAGCGTGATCCTCGACACCTTGCGCTTCGCCAGCCGCCCTGCCAGCACGTGCGCGGCGCCCGCGTCCCGCAGCAGCGTCTCCTGGGCCGTGGACACCGGGAACACGAAGCAGCTCATCGCCGGCAGGCTGTCCGGGTCGCAGCCGGCCTGCATGGCGACGCTCGGCGCGGGCTCCCCGGTGGCCTGCGTAGCCTTGGACCCGGAGCAGCCCCCGTCGCCGCATCCAGCCACCAGGCCCAGCATCAGAATCAATGGTCTCCGATCCAGCATGCGCACATCTCCGAGTGAAGGTTGGGGGCGTCGGGCGCCCGCAGCGCGTGCAGATCACAGCGCCACGGGCGCTCCGTCAACTACTTTGAGCCGGGCGCACCATGGACGAGCCACGCAACGTCACCAATCAGGGGCACCGGGCGACCTTTTCGGGTAGATCGTCGCGCCGGGCTCCTTGTATGGTCTGGCGCGGCAACCCTCACCATGGAGCACCCCATGATGACGACCCGGCTCCCCCTCGCGCTGCTGCTGGCCACGCTCCTCACGTCGTGCGCCGAGGATGACTGGGGAGGCCCTGACGGCGCCGGCGCGCCGGTGGACACCACCCCGGGAGCCGACGCAGCAGACACGGCGGACACCGCGAGCGCGGCCGACGCGGCCGACGACTCGGGCTCGGACGCCGCGGCCCCGACCGACGGCTCCACCGCCGACACCGGCCCCGCGGACACGGCCGACTCCCTCACCGACGCCACCGGAGACGTTGCCCTCGACGCCGCCGACGCCCCCGACGCAGGCCCCGAGCCCGCAAACCCGGACTGCGACCCGCTGGACCCCTTCGCCTGCGCCCTGCCCTGGCCGTCGAGCCAGTACCTGGCGCCGGATCCGACCCGCCCCACGGGCGTGACCCTCACCTTCGGGCCGACCACGCTCCCTGCCAACGGCTGGGGTGTTCACATCGACCCCCAACCCTACCGCCGCATGGACGGCTACGGGCCAGGCACGCCGCTCTTGGTCCGCTTCGAGCGCCTGGACGACACCTCCTTTCCTGGCGAGTACGACACGGACGCCTCGCTGGCCGCCGACGCCCCCCTGCTCTGGTTCGAGGTGGACGGCGACACCCTGGTCCGTGTGCCCTATTGGGCCGAGCTGGACGCGGGGCAGAGCGACCCGGCGAGGAAGCTGTTGATGGTGCATCCGGCCGTGATCCTCAAGGAGGCGACGCGGTACATCGTCGCGTTCCGGGGGCTGAAGGACACGGACGGCGCACCGATTGCGCCAGGTGAAGCCTTCGCCGCGCTGCGGGATGGGATGGCCACGGGCCCGCTCGCGGCGCGCCAGGCCCGCTTCGACGACCTGCTGTCGCGCCTGGAGGCCGAGGGAGTCCCCCGCGCCTCCCTGACCCTGGCCTGGGACTTCAACACGGCGAGCAGCAACGCCCTGCACGGCCGCATGCTGCACATGCGCGACGAGGCCTTCGAGGCGACGGGCCCGCAGGGACCTGAGCTCACAATCACGGCCATCGACGAGTTCAGCCCCGAACAGAACGAGCACATCGCCGTGGAGCTGCGGGGCACGTTCCGCGCGCCGAGCTTCCTCGACGAGGAGGTCCTCCCCGACGGCACCAAGGCCTACCGGTTCCACGAGGGCCCCGACGGGATGCCGGCGCAGAGCGGCTGGCGCGAGGAGGACCTGTGGATCCGCATCCCCCGCACGGCCCTCGACGGCACCCCGCACGGGCTCGTGCACTACGGCCACGGACAGAACGGCATGGGCGACCAGGTGCGCGGCAGCTTCAACAGCAAGATCGCGGCGAAGCACCACCTCATCTTCTTCTCCTGCAACATGCTGGGCATGAGCAGCGAGGACGTGCCCATGATCATCCAGATGCTGCTCGACGTGAGCGACTTCCCGTGGATGGCCGACCGCCTCCACCAGGGCATGGTCAACCACCTGCTGCTCGCGCGGGCCATGCGGGAGCGGTTTCCGTCCTTGGCGGAGGTCACAGACCGCGGCGTGGTCGTCAACCAGGCGGAGCTCTACTACTCCGGCATCTCCCAGGGCGGCATCTACGGCGCGACCTACGTGGCTCTCTCCCAGGACGTGGAGCGCGGCCACCTCGGGGTGCCCGGCAACAACTACCCCACCCTGCTCTTCCGCTCGGGTAACTTCGCCCCCTTCTTCGCCGCCGCGAGCATGGCCTACCCGGAGCGAACGACGCAGGTCCTGCTCGTGGAGACCGTGGGCCAGCTCTGGAGCGCCGCGGACCCGGTGAGCTACATGCGCCACATCACCGCCGAGCCGTTCCCGGGCAATGGGCCCCACCACGTCATGCTGGTCCCGGCCAAGGGCGACCCGCAGGTGGCGGTGATCACCAACGAGATCGCGGCGCGCTCGGACATCGGGATCCCGATCATGGCCCACTATGATACGGAGCGCGTGGTCCAGGGGGCGCCGGAGCAGCCCTACCCGCACGTCGGCTCCGGCGTCGTGCTCTACCAGTTCGGCAACCCCTGGCCCGACGAGAAGGTCAACACCCCGCCGACCTCCCCGGTGGCCGATCCCCACGAGCTGCCGCGCAAGCTGGAGCACCACAACGACCAGATGGTGCACTTCTTCCGCACCGGCGAGATCATCGACGTGTGTGGCGGAGACGGGTGCACACCGGACTAGCGGGGCGTGGACAGACGCCGGGGGGGCGGCCACAATGGGCGCCATGACGAGCACGGGCAGGAAGGGACTCGACGCGATCAAGAACCTCTGGCGGGCGATGGGCCCGATGCGCCCAGCGTGGCTGTGGGGAGTCGCGACCGGCCTCACGCTCCTCTGCTGGCTGGGCCTCGCGCCGCTCCTCTTCGGGCACCCCTCCTGGTCCCCGCTGGATCTGGAGGCCCTGGCCGATCTCTCGCTGGTCTGGGTGCCCCACCCGATCAGCGCCACGGGGACGGGCCTCCTCTACTGGGTGGGCACGTGGACCCTCGCCCCGGCGGCCGGCGCTGGCCTCTGGTGGCGACTCCGGCGCGGTCAGGTGCGGCTGCGGCTCCAGATCAAGGAGCAGGAGCGCCGCGCCGAGCTCATGGCCCGCGACGCCGAGGCGGAGAGGACGTGGGAGGCGTTTCTGGTCGCGGAGCAGGCCCAGGACCTGGACGCGCAGCTCCGGGCGCTCGCCACCTACGAGGACCAGATGGAGCTGGCGCTGCTGCGGCGGCCCGAGCGGAAGGCGCGCCTCGACCGCCTCGTCCAGGCCGCGGACCGCATCGGGCGCTCGGACCCAGGCCGCGCCGCCGCCCTGCTCAAGCGCGCGGATGCCCTGGTCCTCCAGGACGCCCACGAGCCGCCGGGCCTCTGGGCGGAGGTCCGCCACGACGTCGCCGGCTTCTCCCTCGGTACGCTGATGGGCGTTGGCGCCGTCCCCGTCCTGATCGTGGGGGGCATCGTCCTGCTCGGGGTCGCGCTGTTCACGCTGAAGGTGGCGGTGGTGATCGGGGTGCTCGCGCTGCTGTTCACCCTCTGCAGCGCTACTTGACCTGCGCCCGCAGGTTCTCCATCAGCTCGGGGATGCTCTTCTGCTGCGCCGCCTTCTTGATGCCGTCGGGGATGGAGATGTTCGGCTCCGCGTGCACCTCGTAGACCACGAGGGTCCGCGTCTTCGCGTCATCGAAGGGTACGAGACGCCAGCTCCCGGAGTTGAGGCGGTAGTCACCCTCCACGAGCTTCCACTTGCGCTCCCACAGCTCGCCGGGCTTGACCGTATGAGTGGCCTCCGTGACGGCGGTCAGGTCCCCGAGGGGGAACGGCATGTCCACGGTCACCCGGCAGCGCACGGTCTTGCCCTTGCGCGACAGCTCCTCGGCCGCAGCGATGCGCACCATGGTCTTCGGGTAGTCGGCGCACTTGTCGATGATCGGCCAGATCTTCTCGGGCGCCGCGTCCACGACGGCCATGGCGCGCAGCTTCGGAGTCGACGTCCCCTTCACCTCGCTGGTCTTGACGATGATTTCCCCGGCGCCAAGGCGGTCCTTGGTGGAGTCGGCGGCGGCGAGGAGGGGGACGACGACGATGGCGGCAATGATGAGGGTTCGCATGGGGCGCACCCTAGCATGGCCACCGGGGCGGGTTCCAGTGTCGGATGGAGCAGCCAGACACCGCTCGGGACTCCGCTTGACCGGTCGACGGGGACGCCCCTTGCACAGACCAGAGGCTCGGGTCACGACCCCGATCGCCATCCACGAGCCCGTGGGTGAGGCTCCCACGGCCCACTCTCCCAAGTCTCACGCCGCCCGGATCACACTTGCGGCGAGTCAGACGGTTGGGTAGCCTCCCTCGACACGCGCCGACCAACCCCGAAGCACTGCGCCCGAGGCGCCTGCACGGCCGGTGTGGCAGGCGGCAACCAGGCTGTACCAGGAGGTGAGTGATATGCGATGGGGATTGGTGATGGCGGTGTGTGTGCTGGGGATCACGCACGTCGAGTACGCAGACGCCGACACGGGCTCACCGCGGATCAAGACCGTGCGCATTCGCGACATGGAAGGCAAGGCGACGTCATCTTGGCTCGCCGTGACCACGACGGCCGGCGTGTCGAGCGTGAAGGCGGCCATCGACGGCCAGGCCGCCGCCCCCTGCGACGAGGGCATCACCTGGCACCACGGGGCGGCCACCCTGGCCGAGACCCCGGCCCCCGGTGCCGCCGCGACCCTGGACCTGCGCGGTGCGGGCGACAAGCCGATCACGCTCCTCAAGGGCTTCGTCGCCCCGGACGGGAGCCTCGCCCTCTTCGGTGACCAGACCAGCACCGCGGACGTCGCGCTGCGGACCGGCTTCCTCATCGGGGACGCGGGCTCGGGCGGCACGGCGATCATCGAGATCACGGGAGGAGACGCGGCCCTCGTCCAAGGCGCGACCCTGGCCATCGCCCCCGGCGGGACGGGAGGCGGGGACTGTGGGGCCAAGGGCGGCTGCGAAGGGGGGACAGGAGGTGAGCCCTCGAAGGAGCAGCTCGTGCCCGTCGTATGGTCATCAGTGGACACGGAGTGGGAGTGCCCGCTGCCGGTGGCCGCCAAGGGGTCGGATCCCCCCCTGTGGAACTTCCACGTCTGGGCGTTCGCGGCGAAGCCGGGCCCGACGCCCACGGTGGGCAGAGTCGACGAGGCGAAGGGCGTCGTCGCCCTGCCGTGGAAGGACGGAGACGAAGGTGTCTCCGCCATCCTCGCGAAGAACGACCCGCTGACCACCGTAGCGCTCACGTCGGCTCACGCTGCTGCGACCAAGGGCGAGGTCAAGGAGCTGGCCGACATCCTGAAGAATCAGTACCGGGTCACGATAGTCGCGAGCGGGTGGAACGCCGCCGACGGAACCTGCCAGGAGCAGTCTGACGGGAAGTGCTCCGGTCCTGGAACCCCCCCGACGCACGCCGAGCTGAACATCGACGGCGGCCCCACGCTGCTCATCCCGGCACACAGCTACCAGAGAGCCGGAGCCGTCGACGTGACCTTCGACGCCGACCCGACCGGCCACACCTACACGGTGAGCGTCGATGGCGAGAGCGCGACGTTCACAGTGGGCAGCGGCCAGATGTACGTGATCTCCACCAACCGCCGCGCCTTCGGTCAGGGCAAGTACGGCCTGGAGCTGGACAACGTGAAGCTGGTCCCCAACACCGTGACGCTCTGGGTCACGGCGTGGGCGCCAAGCCCGGAGAAGCTGCCGTCGGACATCCTCGTGGAGATCGCTCCGGCCAAAGGAAAGGAGGGTGCGCCCCCGGCTCCGGCGCCGAAGGAGCCGAAGCAGCCGGTCGCGCTCGCCCCGGACATCTCCGCCGTGTTCGGCAACACGGTCCACTTCTCTGGCGACCCGGCGGGAGCCGACCTGACCGGGCGCGTGACGCTGCTGCGACCCTACCCGGGCCCGACGGTCCGGCTGGTCTCCGCCGTGAAGGGCACGCTGCGCGGGCACATCGCCTCCGCCGTCACCGGCACCCTGGAGCTTTCGGCCGTCGGCAAGGGAGGCCCGATCCAGAGCAAGGGAGACATCCTCATCGGCGGCGAACCCATCGAGATCGAGCGGGTGGACGGCCAGGGCAACGTCGTCCCGGTGCTGCCGCCGGCGCTGGTGTTCAAGCCCAACGGCGGGTGGGGCTCCACCGCGGTGATGGGCACCATCGGGGCCTCGGCCGTCGGCTTCTGACTGACCGAGGGGCGCCTCACTCCTGCGCCAACGCCACGCCCGTCTCGTCGATGCGTGATCGCAGCGACGGGCGCGCCGACTCGAGTTCCACCAGATCCACGTCGCAGCCGAGCATATCCGCCGCGCGGGCGAGCGCCTCGAAGTAGCGGTCTGGCGGGATCCCCCGGACGGCCAGATCCACGTCGGAGCCCGCATGGGGGTCGCCCTCGACCAGGGACCCGAAGAGGATGACCTCCGTCGCGCCAAACTCCCGGCAGAGCATGCCCGCAACCTCTCCGGCTCGCGCCCGTAGGACCGCCGCGCGGGCCTCGGCGGCTGCCGCCTCACGCCGCTGCCTGCTCAGAAACGCCCGCACCATGGGGAGCCGGTCGACCATGGCAAGAACGTGTCAGCACTGGGCGGGGGAGTCAAGCGGCCCGTGTCGGGGGGCGTCGCCGTTCCGCAAACGCTGCCCGTGACCCGACCTGTGGAACCAGAGGCACGCGCCCATGGAACCCGCTGCGGAAATGGTGTAGGAATGCGCCCGCGCGCCACCGTGGCGCCCCCGAAGGAGGAAGCATGATCGAGGCATACCGCACCCACGAGGCCGAGCGCGCCGCGCTGGGCATCCCCCCGAAGCCGCTGACCCCTGCGCAGACCACCGCGCTGTGCGCGCTCCTCGAAACCCCGCCGCCCGGCGAGGGCGCGTTCCTGCTCGGGCTCCTGCGCGACCGGGTGTCGCCGGGCGTGGACCCGGCGGCCCAGGTGAAGGCGGAGTTCCTCGGCCGCATCGCGACGGGTGAGGCGACCTCGCCGCTCGTGAGCCCGACCGAGGCGATCCGCCTGCTCGGGACCATGATGGGCGGCTTCAACGTGGCGCCCCTCGTCTCGGCGCTCTCGAGCCCCACCCTCGCGGACGAGGCCGCGACCGCCCTTGCCGGCCTCACGCAGGTCTACGACGCCTTCGATCAGGTGGCGGCGCTCGCAGCCCACAACCAGGCCGCATCGCGGGTCCTGGACGCGTGGGCGCAGGCGACCTGGTTCACGGGGCGCGCGGCCCTGCCCGAGACCATCACGGTCAAGGTCTTCAAGGTGGACGGAGAGATCAACACCGACGACTTCTCGCCAGCGGGAGACGCCGCGACGCGCCCCGACATCCCGCTCCACGCGCTCGCCATGGGCAAGGCGCGCTTCGCGGGCGGGCAGGAGCTGATCGCGTCCTTCCGCGCAGAGGGCCACCAGGTCGCCTTCGTCGGCGACGTGGTCGGCACGGGCTCTTCGCGCAAGTCGGCGTGCAACAGCGTGCTCTGGCACATCGGCGAGGACATCCCCTTCGTGCCCAACAAGCGGCGGGGTGGCGTGATCCTCGGCGGCGTCATCGCCCCCATCTTCTTCAACACGGCCCAGGACTCGGGCGCGCTGCCCCTCCGCTGCGACGTGACGCGGCTCCAGACCGGCGACGTGGTGACCATCGACACGCGGCGGGGAACGATCACGCGCGACGGCGAGGTGGTGACCTCCTTCGAGCTCCAGCCCTCGACGCTGGCCGACGAGTACCGGGCCGGCGGGCGCGTGCCGCTGATCATCGGCCGAGCGCTCACCGACCGGGCCCGGGCAGCGCGGGGGCTCGGCCCCGAGACGACCTTCGTCAAGCCAAAGAACCCGCGTCCCGCGCCCGGCCAGGGCTACACGCTGGCGCAGAAGATGGTGGGCCGGGCCTGCGGCGTGGACGGCATCCTCCCCGGCACGGCCTGCGAGCCGCGCATGACCACGGTCGGCTCCCAGGACACCACGGGCCCCATGACCGCCGACGAGCTGAAGGAGCTGGCCTGCCTCGCGTTCCAGGCGCCGCTGGTCATGCAGTCCTTCTGCCACACGGCCGCCTACCCGAAGCCGGCGGACGTCGCCATGCACCAGTCGCTTCCGCCCTTCGTGACGGCGCGAGGCGGAGTCTCGTTGCGGCCCGGCGACGGCGTCATCCACTCGTGGCTCAACCGGATGCTCGTTCCCGACACGGTCGGCACGGGCGGCGACAGCCACACCCGCTTCCCCATCGGGATCTCGTTCCCGGCGGGGTCGGGGCTCGTCGCCTTTGCCGCCGCACTCGGCTTCATGCCGCTCGACATGCCCGAGAGCGTGCTCGTGCGCTTCAAGGGCTCGCTGCGCCCCGGCATCACGCTGCGGGACGTGGTCAACGCCATCCCGTATCAGGCCATCCAGGAGGGCCTGCTCACCGTCCCCAAGAAGAACAAGAAGAATGTCTTCAACGGCCGCATCCTGGAGATGGAGGGCCTGCCGGATCTCTCCGTGGAGCAGGCCTTCGAGCTCACCGACGCGGCTGCAGAGCGCAGCGCGGCAGCGGCGTGCATCAAGCTCTCGGAGGAGACAGTCGCCACCTACCTCCGGTCGAATGTGGCGCTCCTCGAGTCTCTGATCGTCGACGGCTACCAGGACGCCCGGTCAATCCAGCGGCGCATCGACGACATGAAGGCGTGGCTGGCGAGCCCGAGTCTCCTCAGCGCCGACCCCCACGCCGAGTATGCGGCGGTCATCGAGGTGGACCTGGACGCCATCACTGAGCCCATCCTCGCCTGCCCCAACGACCCGGACGACGTGCGCCTCCTCTCCGAGGTGGCAGGCACGCCCATCCACGACGTGTTCCTCGGGTCGTGCATGACCAACATCGGGCACTTCCGGGCGGCCGGCGAGGCGTGGCGCGGCAGCGCGTTCACGGGCGCGGTCCGCACGTGGGTCTGCCCGCCGACGCGCATGGACCAGGCGGAGCTGCGCAACGAAGGCTACTTCTCGGTGTTCTCGGCCATGGGCGCCCGCATCGAGACCGCCGGCTGCTCCCTCTGCATGGGCAACCAGGCCCGGGTGCCCGACGGCGCGACGGTCTACTCCACCTCGACCCGCAACTTCGACAACCGCATGGGCAAGGGCGCGCAGGTGTTCCTCGGCTCGGCGGAGCTGGGCGCCGTCGCCGCGCTGCTCGGTCGCCTGCCCACTGTCGAGGAGTACCTTGCCCGTTGGCGCGCGACCATCGAGCCCAAGGCGGCGTCCCTCTACCGCTACCTGCAGTTCGACGAGGTGGCGTAGGGCGAGCGGCTGGCCTGTCTGCCGCGCCCTGAGGGTTCGACACTCAGGCCAGCGGGTTGCTCCAGCGGAGATTTCGGAACCGGCCGAAGTCGCGGTCAGCGGAGCAGAGCAACGCGCCATGCTCGATTGCCAGGGCGGCCAGATGCACGTCCGTGGTGAGGCTCCCGGCCGTGCCGAGTTCTTCGAGCAGCTCCCGCAGGAGAGGCCAGTGCCGCTCCGTCGGCTCGACCAAGCTCACGACCGGGCGCGCGATCCAGCCATCGATGACGGCGAGTGCCTGCTCCGCTCGCAGTGGCCGTGGCAAGACGCGCGCGTGTGTCGTGATGCGGAGGAAGCCCAGGACCACCACCCAAGGGAGCCCCACCGTCTCGTCCCCTGACAGGCACTCCTCCAGCCAGGGCTTCGCGCGGTCGTGACTCGGCGCGTCCTCGTTGACCGCATAGACGAGCAGGTTGAGGTCTGTGATGATCACTTCCGCATCACCAGCTTGCGCGCGGTCTCCTCGTCCTCGAGCTCCGATGCGAGCTGGAGGGCTTTGTCGAGCGGTGTCCCGCTCGGGTGACCCATCGAGAAGGTGGGGCATCGGTAGGGCTCGGGTCGAGCCGCGTTCCTCGCATTCATGCCCGTCCGCAGGGTGCGGTTCACCATCACCTTCAGTGAGACCCCTGTCCTGTGGGCCTCGTCTCGAAGGTCTCGCATGAGGTCGTCGTCGATGGTCAGCGTGGTGCGCATGGGTGCATCATAGCGTCACGTCAATTGACGTCAATGCATCACGAGTGGCAGGGGTATGCTCCCCGTCTGCCGCGTCGTGGCTGGCCACGGCACGTTCCGTGTCCGAACAACTCCACGTCCTTGCTCACAACGGCGCCGCGCATCTCTTTGCGGCGAGTTCCATGCAGTCAGCGGACAGGTCGATCCCCACGGAGCGGCGGCCCGTCTGGAGCGCGAGGAGCCGCGTGGTTCCCGTACCGCAGAAGGGGTCGAGCGCGAGCCCCTCTGGCGGGCACATGGCGGTGATCGGAGACCTGCACAGGTCCGCGGGGAAGGGCGCAGGGTGCGCGGTTCGACCCGGCGTGTCGTGGCCGAAACGGTGACCTACGCCATGGAAACCGACCCGACTGTGGCGGTGCACCAAGCGTGAGCCGCCGGCACAGCACCAGATGGTTGTTTGGCTGATCGACCCCGCAGAGCCTGTGCCCCCTACCTCCGCCGCTTCCGCCGCGCCGGCTCCTCAGCCGGCTCCGCATCCCCCGGGACCAGCTCGTGGAAGGTGACCACCCAGGCGTCGCCATCGCGCTTTGCCATGCCGCGGAGGGTGACGTGGCGGCCCGGGAGGATGGTCTCCTCCACCGCGGCGAAGCCCTCGCGGCCGCTGGACTGGAGCTCGCGGTGCTCCGCCGGGCTCATGGGCGGGTCCGTCTTCTTCGGGACGGCGCGGACCGTACCCCCTTGCAGCTCCAGCTCGAAGGGCGTGTAGACCACCGCGTGCTTGAGGGTCTGCTGGGCGTAGCCCTGGCGGACCTTGATCACGCAGACGGCCGTGTAGTCGTACGCGGCGCAGCGGGCGCTGCGGAAGGGGGTGACCAGGACCGGGTCCGGCTTGCGCAGGATGCCGTGGACGATGACGGGCCCCGACCGCAGCTCATCGACGCTGCGGACGTGGATCTCGGGCTTCAACATGCGGGTCAGGATCTCGAACATGGCTCCTCCGTGCGGTAGCGGCGCGGATTGCTACCACACGGAGGCACGGCGACGCAAAGAGGAGCGCCACGCCACCCCGACGTTGCCCTGGATGTCCGGGCTCACGCCCGCCACGTGGAAGCCGCAGAACACGGCGAGTGAATCGAGGTTCACCATCAACGCGAGGCTGCCCGCCTCGCGATGACCGCCGCCCCACCGCCGCCGAGCGGCGAGCTGTTACCCAGCGTCACCGCGGCCCCGGCGTCGAAGGCCGGCGCAATCTTCGCAAGCCTCACCAGCCTCGTGTCGCTCCGCGGCGTCTCGTCGTGATCGCCCATGAGGTCCGTCCACCCCATGCAGTCGGCCATGCCGAGGCGGACGCCGACGATACACGCCGGGTCGAATGCCTCGGCGCGGCTGAACGCTCCATGAGGGTCGTGCGCCGGCAGATCGTCCGACAGCCCGCGGCGCACCGCCCTGTGTATGCGCGCCCGACCGCGGTGCGGACCGCCTGGCGATGACTGCATCAATCGTGGACCCTCTCCTCGATTGCCGCGGCCATGGCGGGCAGGTGGGCAGTCAAGTTCCGGGCATCGACCATCAGCACCCATTGAAACGATCCACCGCTCTTGTCACAACAACACCGCGCATCGCTTCTCTGCGAACTCGATGTAGTCTGCCGACAGGTCGATCCCCACGGAGCGCCGACCCATCTGGAGCGCCACGAGCAGCGCCGTGCCCGTTCCACAAAACGGATCAAGAACGAGGCCGTCCGGCGGACAGGTGGCGCTTATCGGGATCCGGCACAGATCGGCGGGGAACGGCGCAAAGTGCGCGGTCCGTCCCTGCGTATCTTCGGGAAGGATGTCCCAGACGTCTCCCGGCTTGGCTCCGTCCGGGTGATACCTCAAGAAGTAGAAACCCTTGTGCTGGAGCTCCTTCGCCCTTCCGGAGACCTTCTCTGAGTCGGAGTGGGTCGCCCGCTGCTGGCCCCGAATCACCATTCGAAAATCGGCGAGCTTGCCGAGGCGGATGTCCTCCAGAATTGAGCGGAGCTGGGCACGAGCGTTGTCTTTCTCCGTTTCAGTCAGTTCCGTGGACAGCTCGATCTGCCGCTCGTACCTCACTCCGGTAACGCCCGTGGCCGACACGACGGCGCCATTGACCACCCGCGCCTGCTTGGGAGACGTCCGAATGGCGGCGACGTCGTAGAAATAACCTCTCGGCTGCTTCACGAAGTGGAATACATGCTCGTGGACGTTGCGCAGCTTGTCGAGCGCATTGTCAGGGCCACCCTTCACCTTGTTCCAGATCACGTCGTTTCGCAGCGTGAGGCCGATGCGGTCGCAGACTGCCAGCGCCACCCGCCACGGGACACCTCGTAGGTTCTTCTTGTGATAGGAGTCCCCGATATTCAGCCAAATGGATCCAGCCGGCTTGAGGACTCGATGAAGCTCCCGGAACACCTCGACCAGATGATCGACATACTCCTCGCAAGTCGGCTCTTGCCCGATGCCGCCACCCGCATACTGGCGGTGTCCCCAATACGGTGGGGACGTGACCACACAGTCCACGAACTCTGCGGGGAACTCGGCCAGCACGCGGCGACACTCTCCATGGAGAAACAGCGGTCGCCTGGCTTGCTCCCTCATGTGTCGGTCAAGGCATTCGCGCACAGACTCGTTCACCGTTGGCATATCTGACGGTGCTGGTCCCTCGTCCTCCCTTGGCCCCGTCCGGCGCAGCGCCGACCCATGGCCCCGACTCTCTGCCATTGGGCTGTCGGGGAAGGGGTCGCGCATCTCTTCCATGCTTCGGTCCCCTCCGGGGGCTGGTGACATCGCCTCGCGCGGCCAGCTCATTTCGGGTGGGTGCCCAGGATCAACCCCCGCGTGGTACGCTACCCTGGAATGGCGTGGATCCACACGAATGCCTCCAATCTCGGGCCACATGCTCCGCGGGTGACGAGGCGCTGCGGACGTGGATCCCGGGCTTGAGCATGCGGGTCAGGATCTCGAACATGGCTCCTCCGTGCGGTAGCGGCGCGAATTGCTACCACACGGAGGCACGGCGACGCAAAAGTGGGCGCCGCCCGCGCGGCCTGACGCCCTACGCCCGCTCGAAGAGGCCCGCGGCGCCCATGCCGCCGCCGATGCACATGGTGACCACGCCGTAGCGCGCACCGCGGCGGCCCATCTCGTACACAAGGCTCGTCGTCAGCTTGGCGCCGGTGCAGCCGAGCGGGTGGCCGAGCGCGATGGCGCCGCCGTTGACGTTGACCCGGTCCGGGTCGAGGCCCAGCTCACGGACGCAGTACACCGACTGGGCGGCGAAGGCCTCGTTGAGCTCGAAGAGGTCCACCTCACCGAGCTTGAGCCCCGTCCTGGCGAGCAGCTTCGGCACCGCCTTGACGGGGCCGATGCCCATGATGTCCGGGTCGACTCCCGCCACCTGGAAGCCGCGGAACACCGCGAGAGGCTTGAGGCCCATCTTGGACGCGAGGCCGGCCTCCATCACGATGACCGCCGCCGCGCCGTCGCTGAGCGGCGAGCTGTTGCCCGGGGTGACCGTTCCCTTGGCGTCGAAGGAGGGCTTCAGCTTCCCGAGCCCCTCCAGCGTGGTGTCGCCCCGCGGCGTCTCGTCGCGGTCCACCACCACGTCCTTCCACTCCATGTGATCGGCAGAGCCCACGCGGATGCGGGTCTGGACCGGCACGATCTCCCCCTTGAACGCTCCCCGCTCCATGGCCGCCACGGCCTTCTGCTGGCTCGCGAACGCGAAGGCGTCCTGCTGCTCGCGGGTGACGTCGAACCGCTTCGCCACGATCTCCGCCGTGGTGCCCATGCCCGTGTAGGACTCCGGGAAGTCGCGCATCAACACCGGGTTCGGACAGGGTCGCTCGCCGCCCATGGGGATCATGGTCATGCTCTCGGTGCCGCCCGCCACGATGACGTCGGCGCCGCCCGCGATGATGCGCTCCGCCGCCTGCGCGATGGCCTGGAGGCCCGACGAGCAGAAGCGGTTGATGGTCATGGCGGGCACGTCGACGGACAGGCCCGCGCGCAGCGCCGCGATGCGGCCCACGTTCATGCCCTGCTCGCCCTCGGGCATGGCGCACCCGAGGATCACGTCGTCGATGCGGGCCGGGTCCAGGGCCACGACGCGGCCGAGCGCCCCCTGGATGGCGAAGGCCGCCAGGTCGTCCGGCCGCGTGTCGCGCAGGTTGCCCTTGTGAGCGCGCCCGACCGCGGTGCGGACCGCCGAAACGATGACTGCTTCACGCATGGTTCGTCTCCTGATTTGGTACGGGGGGCCGCCCGGCGCTGTGCCGAGGGCCCCCGCGGTCATCAGTTCCGCAGCGGCTTGCCCGTCGTGAGCAGCGCCTGCATCCTCGCCTGGCTCTTCTCCTCGCCGCACAGCGAGAGGAAGGCCTCGGCCTCCAGCTCCAGGAGGTACTCGTCGCTGACCGGCTGGGTCGGGGTCGCCGCCCCCCCGGTCAACACGTAGGCCAGCTTCTCGCCGATCAGCGCGTCGTGGGCGCTGATCACGCCCGACTGCACCCACTGGAACAGGCCGAGCTTCAGGGCCGCGAACGCGCTCTCGCCGGGCAGCTTGTACTGGAACGGCAGCGCGGGCCGGTAGTTGTCGGCCATGCGCAGCACGGCCGTCCGCGCGTCGAAGAGCAGGTGCTCCCGGTTCTGGGTGATGCCGTCGCCGGCCCGCAGGTAGCCGATGTCCTTCGCCTCGGCGGCGCTGGTGGCGACCTTCGCCATGCCGATGATCTCGAAGGCCTTGCGCACGAACGGGAAGCTCCCGACCTCGGTGCCGTCTGGGATGCCCTCCAGCATGCGCTGGAGCATCATGCGCGTGCCTCCGCCGCCGGGGATCAGGCCGGCGCCCACCTCGACGAGGCCCATGTAGGTCTCCGCCGCGGCCTGCACCCGGTCCGCCGCCATGGTCACCTCGGCGCCGCCGCCCAGCGTCAGGCCGAAGGGGGCCGACACCACCGGCACGTTGCACCGCGCGAGCTGGAGGCAAGCCTTCTGGAAGCCGGTCACCATGGTGCGGATGTCGTCCCACTTCTTCTGCTGGGCGAGCATCACGAGCAGCATCAGGTTGGCGCCCGCCGAGAAGTTTCCGCCGTCGTTGCCGATGACGACGCCCTTCCAGTTGCGCTCCGCCTCCTCGATGGCGAAGGCCATCATGTTCCCGATGTCCCCATCGATGGCGTTCATCTTGGTGTGGAACTCGAGGCAGGCGACGCCCTCGCCGAGATCGATGAAGCTCGCGCCGCCGTTCTTCTTGACGACGCCCACCTTGGCCTTGCGGTCGGCGAGGACGATTGCCTCGGGGGCCTTTGGCACGGGCGCCCACTCCCCCGCCAGGGTCAGGAAGAAGCGCTCCCCGGCCTCGCTCTTGTAGAATCCGCCCTTCTCGGCCGCCAGCTTCGCGAACGCGGGCACCGTCAGGCCGTCCGCCTCCATGCGCGCGACGGACTCGGCCACGCCGATGGCGTCCCACGCCTCGAAGGGGCCCTGGTCCCAGGCGAAGCCCCAGCGCATGGCGCGGTCGATGTTCACGACGTCGTCCGCGATCTCGGGCAGGCGGTTGGCGGAGTAGACCAGCGACCGCGAGAGCACCTTCCACGCGAACTTGCCCGCCCGGTCATCGGCGTTGACGATCATCTTCAGGCGCTTGCCCACGTCCTCGATGCCCTTGGACTTCTTGATGGACGGGATGTCGATCTTCTGGGACGGGCGGTACTCCAGGGTGGCCGGGTCCAGCACCAGGATGGTCTTGCCCGCGGCGCTCTTCTCTTTCTTGTAGAAGCCCTGGCCCTTCTTGTCGCCGAGCCACCCCTTGGCGATCATCTTTTCGACGAAGGCCGGCGGCTTGAAGGTGGCGCGCTCCTCGTCCGTGGGCAGCGCCTCGTAGACGTTGTTGGCGACGTGAACGAAGGTGTCGAGGCCGACCAGGTCCGCCGTGCGGAAGGCGGCGCTCTTCGGGCGGCCCATGGGCGGCCCGACGATGGCGTCCACCTCGTCCACCGCGTAGCCGTCCGCGAGCATGGTCTCGATGGTCGCCAGCATGCCGAAGATGCCGATGCGGTTGCCGACGAAGTTCGGCGTGTCCTTGCCGTAGACGATGCCCTTGCCCAGCACGCGCTCGCCAAAGCGGGCGAAGCGGGCGACCACGCCGGGGTCCGTGTCCACGCCGGTGACCAGCTCCAGGAGCTTCATGTAGCGCACGGGGTTGAAGAAGTGCGTCACGAAGAAGCACTTGCGGAACTCCTCCGGGGCGCCCTCCACCATGGCGGCGATGGGGATCCCGGACGTGTTGGACGTGATGGGCGTCCCTTCACGCCGGTGGGCGCGCACCTTCTCGAACAGGGCGCGCTTGACGGCCAGGTCCTCTTTGACCACCTCGACGATCCAGTCCACCTCGGCGACCCGGTGCAGGTCGTCCTCCAGGTTGCCCGCCGTGATGAGCCGCGCGAACTTCGGGGAGCTGAAGGCCGCGGGCTTCGCCTTGAGGGCCGCCTGGACGCCGCCGAGGGCAAAGCGGTTGCGCACGGCGGGCGACGCCAGCGTCAGCCCCTTCGCCTGCTCGTCGGGGGTGAGCTCCCGCGGGACGATGTCGAGCATGATCACAGGGATGCCGACGCTCGCGAGGTGTGCGGCGATGCCGCTCCCCATCACGCCGGCCCCGAGGACCGCCACCTTCCGGATTGCCTCTGCCATGTCTTCCTCCGCCGAAATGAATGGCCATTCACTCTCAGTCGGCCTCCGTAACATGCTTGACGCGGTGAGTCAACGGGCTCCGGTCGTTGCCGGTGACGGGGATCCGTGCGACCCTTGCGGGGCCACGACTTGAGGAGGCGAGCGATGGTCCGAAAGGCCCCCGTCAGGCGCAAGCGCAAGCAGGACAGGCACCCCACCCCACCGGGCAGCCCGCCGGGGACGCTGGTCATCGACCCCGAGGCGCCGCGGCCCGTCCTGAGCCTGCTCGCCTTCGGTCCCGACACCGTGGAGGAGCGCTCGCTGAAGAGCCCCGCGGAGGTGCGCACCTGGCTCGGCAAGGTGCCGGTCGTCTGGCTGGACGTGGCTGGCCTCGGGGACGCCGCGGTGATTCAGCAGGTCGGCGAGATCTTCGGCCTCCACCACCTCGCCCTGGAGGATGTGGTCCACGTGCACCAGCGGGCCAAGGTGGAGCCCTACGCCGACCGCCTCTTCATCGTGGCGCGCATGATCGAGCTGGTGGGCGAGCGGCTCGAGAGCGAGCAGTGGAGCATGTTCCTGGGCCCCGGCTTCGTGCTGACCTTCCAGGAGCTGCCCGGCGACGTGTTCGACGCCGTGCGGGACCGGATCCGCCACGGCAAGGGGCGCGCGCGCACGTCCGGGGCCGACTGGCTCGCCTACATGCTCCTCGACGCGCTGATCGACGCCTGGTTCCCCGTGCTGGAGCGCTACGGCGACAGGCTCGACGCCCTGGAGGAGGAGCTCCTGAGCGGCCACGACCCAGAGATGATCCAGCGGATCCACGAGGTGAAGCAGGACCTGCGGCTCATGCGCCGCGCCGTCTACCCGCTGCGGGACGCGGTGGCAGCCCTGCTCCGGGAGTCCGCCACTGCCTTTCACCCCGACACGGCCGTCTACCTGCGGGACTGCCACGACCACTGCGTCCAAATCATGGACCTGGTGGAGACCTACCGAGACCTGGGGACGAGCCTCATGGAGACCCACATGTCCATGACCAGCAACCGTATGAACGACGTCATGCGGGTGCTCACGGTCATCGCGACCATCTTCATCCCGCTGACCTTCGTGGCGGGGGTCTACGGCATGAACTTCGACTCCAAGGTGTCACCTTGGAACATGCCTGAGACCGAGTGGGCTTACGGTTACCCCGCCGTGATGCTCGGCATGGGCGCACTGGCGCTGGCGATGCTCGCGTGGTTCCGGCGGAAGCGGTGGCTGTGACCCCAGTGGCCCGCCCCCCTTTGTAACCCACGCCCCGACAGAACCGCCCCTGCCTCCCGTCACCTCCCCGTGTGCACGCCCGGAGTCCCGGGCTCTCTCACCAGACCTACGGAGACACTGCATATGGCACGACGTGGACTTGCATCCTGGGGCACCCGTGTGATCGCCGCGCTCGGCGCGCTGGTCACTCTCTCGCTGCCCACCGTAGCGCTCGCCGCGGGTGACACCGTCCTCTACGACGGCGAGACCGGCTCCGTCCCGGTGCTCGGGACCGCCTGCCCCGAGTACGCCGTCCAGGCGCTTGGGGCCGGGGTCGGCGGCGGCAACGCGCTCCAGCTCAAGCCCGACGCCTGGCACAACCCCGCCTACAACCTCTACTGCGGGGGGCAGCCCCGCCGCGACCTGAGCTCCTACGACGTGCTCGAGTTCAAGATGCGCGCCGCGACCGCCGACGCCGGCGCCCCCACGTTCTACGTCCGCACCTGGAACTTCCTGGGCAAGGAGGTCAAGGTCTCGGACTACATCGAGGGCGGCAAGCTGGATACGGCGTGGAGGCTGGTCCGCATCCCCATCGCGGCCCTCGCGACCCCCGAGTGGAAGCTCGGCAACGTGGAGCGCCTGGTGTGGGGCAAGGACGCCCAGAACCGCACCTGGTACGTGGACGACGTGGCGGCACGAGACATCTACGGGCCCGCCATCGTGGGCGCCGGGCCGGTGTCGGAGTCCATGATCCGCGTCGAGGTGAGCGAGTCCTTCGATCTGAAGACGGCGCGCGACAAGTCCAACTACACCATCACGAGCACCACGGACCCTGCCTATCTGGGTGGAAAGGCCCCGCTGGCGGCCGGCGTCCAGATCCGCTTCAAGGACTTCGGACCGGGCGACGAGCCCGTCAACGACCACATGGTCTTCGTCCGCCCTCCGTCGCCGCTCAAGGCCGGCCACACCTACTCCGTGGCTGTCAAGGGCATCAAGGACACGGTCGGAAACCCCTGCGAGCCGACCACCCTGTCCTTCACCTGGGACGACATGACCACCACCAGCCCCGTCATCAAGGTGAACCAGGTCGGCTATCTGCCGAACCGCCCGAAGCTGGGCTACGTGGCCGGGTATCTGGGAGACACCGGCGGCGCGGTGTGGTCCGTGGGCGACGGTGGCGCGATCTCGTCCTGGGACAAGGACGCCGGCTGGAAGCCCGTCACGAGCCCCACCGCGAAGCGCCTCAACTCCGTGGCCGCCACCAGCGAGCACCTGGCCCTGGCGGTCGGCGACGACGGCACGGTCCTGGTGTGGAACGGCTCCTCGTGGAGCCTCGCCCCGTCCCAGACCACGTCCCACCTCTACGGCGTGGCGTTCGGCCCGTCGCGCATCGGGTGGGCCGTCGGCGCGGGCGGCACGGCGCTGCGGTACGTGGGCGGAACCTGGACCAAGACCACGACGCCCACGACCAAGACCCTGCGGGCGGTCTGGGCGGGCGCAGACGACGGCGCGTGGGCGGTCGGCGACGGTGGCACGCTCCTGCGGTGGAGCGGCGGCAAGTGGACCGCGGTGTCCTCCCCCACCACGTCGGACCTGCTGGCCATCGACGGGCCCCACGAGGAGAGCCTCTGGGCGGTGGGTGCGGGCGGGACCGTCATCGCGTTCCAGTGGGGGAGCTGGAAGACCTGGACCGGGCGCCCGGCGAGCACCGCGACCCTGCGCGGCATCGCCTGGGACTCCATGGGTGGCGTCTGGGTGTCGGGCGACGGCGGCATCCTCTGGAAGCGCCCCAAGTTCGGGAACGACCCGTTCGTGGCTGAGGCGAGCCCGACGACCGCGGCGATCCACGCCATCTCGCGGCTCGACAATCGGCGGCTCTTCGCGGTGGGCGTGGGTCAGACCCTGGACACGCTCGCGGGGCCGTGGGCAAGCAAGCCGGCGACCACGATGAACGCCGTGGCCGCCCTCCCCTACGGGGCGCTGCGCCTGCCGGAGCCTGCTCCCGCGGTCACGCTCTTCGACGCGGACTCGGGCGTCACGGTCTTCACGGCCCCCCTGGAGCTTCGCGCGGCCAACTGGGGCCTCTCGGGCGAGGACGTCTACCTCTTCGACTTCACCGCGTTCTCGAAGCCGGGCACCTACCGCGCCTATGTGCCGGGGATCGGCGTCTCCGACCCCTTCCGTATCGGGGCGGACGTGCTCGACTCGGTCGCCTACACCACCGGCCGCTCGTTCTACTACCAGCGGTGCGGCACGGCGCTGGTGGCGCCCCACGTGGACGATGGCTACGAGCGCGGACTCTGCCACAGCCCCACCCATGACGCGGCCTATGACGTGTCTCTCCCCAACACTCCGCTCTACGGCGGTGAGAAGGTCGGGACGAAGATCGACGCGTCGGGCGGGTGGCACGACGCGGGAGACTTCGGCAAGTACATGCCGACGGGCGTGGCGGCGGTCTGGTATCTCCTGGAGGGCTACGAGCTGAACCCGTCGAAGTTCGTGGACGGCGCGTGGAACATCCCGGAGAGCGGAAACGGCGTCCCCGACGTGCTGGACGAGGCGCGCTACCAGATCGACTGGATGCTCAAGATCATGCGCAGCGACGGCGCGTTCCCCCACAAGGTGACCGCGGCCTGCTGGTTCAACGGCATGCCCGAGGCCGAGAAGGTCCAGCGCTACATCTACGAGTCGACCACCTACGACACGGCCACGGGCGCAGCCGTGATGGCGGCGGCGGCGCGCGTCTACAAGACACACGACCCGGTTCAGGCAGCCAAGTACCTGGCGGCGGCCAAGAAGGCGTGGACCTTCCTGCAGGCCTACCCCAACCCGACCCCGGCGGGCGGCGCCGTCAACCCGCCTGGAAACTGCACCGGCGAGTACACGGAGTCGGACGACGTGGACAACCGTATGTGGGCCGCCGCGGAGCTGTATCGCACGACGGGCGAGCAGGTCTACCGGACCGCCTTCGAGACCCTCTGGCAGGCGAACGGCAGCCAGTGGGGCTGGAATGACTGGCAGCACCACTACAAGCGAGCCTACTGGGCCTATCTGCGGACCGCCTTCACGACGACGGCGTCCATCACGAGCTCCATCAAGGCCGCGCTGATCAGCCAGGCAGACGCCATCGTGAACTACACGCTGTCGAACCCCTACATGAACGGGAGCCGCCTCGACGTGCCCGAGTGGATCGGCTGGGGCGTGTTCACCATGGGCCCGAAGGCGTCCTTCCCGCTGCTCCAGGCGTATGTGCTGACCGGCAACGAGGCATACCGGGACCTGGCCGTCATCAACGCCGACGCGCAGCTCGGCAGCAACCCCCTGTCCCTGTCGTTCATCACCGGCGTCGGCGCCCGCTACCCCATGAACCCGCTGGACATGGAGTCGGAGTACGACGGCGTCGTCGAGCCGGTGCCGGGCCTGCCCCTGTTCGGCGTGCACCACAACCAGTCCAAGGGCAACCCATACCAGTCGGCGACCCAGGCAGACGCCAACAACTACCCGTGGACCTGGACCACGGTGGACCCGCTGCCCGTCCTGCGCCGCTTCAACGACGCCTTCGAGCTGCCGATGATGACCGAGTTCACCGTGCTGGAGCAGGCGCTGACCACCGTCACCTTCCACCTGCTGAGCGAGACGGACGCTCCCCTGCCCCCGCCATCGGTCGCCTGCGGCGGCGCAGCGGCCTGCGACGACGGCAACCCCTGCACCACCGACGCCTGCGACCCCGCCAAGGGCTGCGTCCACACCGACAACGGCGCCCTGTGCAATGACGGCGACGCCTGCACCGTGGCAGACACCTGCGACGCCGGGTCCTGCGGCGGAAACCCCCTGGCCTGCAACGACGGCAACCCCTGCACGACCGACTCCTGCGACCCGGCCAAGGGCTGCGTCTTCACGGCCAACTCCGCGGCCTGCGACGACGGGGACGCCTGCACCGCGGCGGATGCGTGTGCCGGCGGGGTCTGCAAGGGCGCGGCGCTCTCTTGCGATGACGGAGACCCCTGCACCGTGGACGCGTGCGTCGCCGGCGGGTGCACCCATACGGCGAGCGCGGCCTGCGCGCCTGCACCCCTGTGCGTGAGCAACGCCCAGTGCGACGACGGCAACCCCTGCACCAAGAACTGGTGCGACGCCGCCATGGGCTGCCTGAGCAGGCCGGTGAGCGGCGCCTGCGACGACGGCAACGCCTGCACGTCCAACGACCGCTGCTGGTCTGGCCAGTGCGTCGGGCGCCCCATCAAGTGCAGCGGGAAGACCTGCGACCTGGTCACGGCCTGCAAGTAGCCTCGGCAGGCTCGCGTCCCTCCCCTCCCCCTCAGTCCCACTTCTCGAAGGTCAACGGCTTGGGCGGCTCCGTCTGCTTGGGCTCGGACTTGCCCGCCCCCGAGGCGCCACCCGCCGCGCGCGTCAGGGCGGCGTGCACCGCATCGTCCTTCCCCGCCACGAACGAGACCACACGATCTTCGTAGCCGCGGAGACGGAGTCGGAGGGCGCCCGGAGAGCCGCTGGAGAGCTCCACGGACGTCGGGGTCACGCCGACGCGGCGGCCGTCCTGAAAGACCACGGCGCCGCTCGGGGTGGACGTCACGGCGACCTTGACGGGCGCAGGCTCCCGCGGGACTGTCTCCGGCGGAACTCCACCCCTGCGTGCGGGATTGCGCTCCACACCTGCCGCTGTCGCCTCTACCGCCGGCGACGGAGTCTCCACCCGTGACCCGGCGTTCGCAGCTTCGGCCCTCGCGGCGGCTGGCACCGGCTCCACGACCGCGGTCTTGGGTAGTGCGGGGGCAGCGGGCGCCGGGGCCGTGCCAGGACTGGTCGCGGCCTGGCGGGGGGCCTCGGCGACCGGTTGCGCCAGTGGGGCACCGTCGGGCGCGGCGACCTCGAAGGGGGACGCAGGCGCCACAGGGAGTACCACCGCGGGCGCCTCCCGCGAGGCATCCGAGGACGCACCGCTGTTGTTCCCCACGACCAGCCACGCCACGCTCACGGCGGCAACCGCGACGCCCCCCGCCAGCAACCACCGGCGGGATGCCTGGGGTCGCGTGGCCACAGCGGCCCGGAGCGTCACGGTCGCGAGCTGATCCGGGGCGATCTCGGTATGCCGGAGGCGGGACGCCGGAGGGTGCGCCATGGGGATCACGCCCGTGGCGGCGAGGCGCAGCGACGCGGGCTCGTCGGGCTTTGCCGGCGTGCCGGGGTCCACCGGCTGCGGCACGATCTGGGTGTCCGCCCCGTGGAGGGAGCGCACGTGGGGCTCGGGGGTCGTGCGCGCCGCCAGGTCGTGGAGCAGCGCCGCCGGCAGCGCCGGCGTGACCGCGGTTCGGTCCTCGTCGGGCAGCACGCGGGCGACGGCGGCGAGCTCGTCGATCAACGCCTCGGCCGACTGGGAGCGGCCAGCCGGGTCCTTCGAGAGCAGGCGGAGGATCAGCGCCTCCAGCGGCGCTGCGACGGGCCGCCAGGAGGACGGAGGCGGGGGCTCGGCCGTCAGGTGCTGCATGAGGATCTGGACCGGGTCCTTGCCGCCGAAGGGCTCGTGCCCCGTCACCATCGCGTACATGACGACCCCGAGGGAGTACAGGTCGGAGCGCCCGTCCAGGTTGCCGTTGACGTGCTCGGGCGACATATAGAGCGGCGTGCCGACGACGGCGCCGAAGGTCGTCCGGCCGGCGTCCGGCCCGTCCCCTCCCCCGTGGACCCGCGCGATGCCGAAGTCGAGCACCTTGACGAAGTCGCGCTCGCCGTAGAGGTCGAGGAGGAAGAGGTTCTCGGGCTTCAGGTCCCGGTGGATCACGCCCGCCCGGTGGGCCGCGCCCAGCGCCTTGGCGACCTGGGTGGCGACCCGCACGACGCGCGCCCCGTCGAACACTCCGTCCTGATGCAGCGCGTCGAAGAGGGTGCGCCCCTGGAGCAGCTCCACGGCCAGATACAGCTCGCCGCGGTCCGTGTGCCCGAAGTCGTACACGCGGATGGTGTTCGGGTGCTCCACGCGGGCCGTGGCGCGCAGCTCCCGGTAGAAGCGGCGGACGCCCAGATCGTCGCTGCTGGCGGAGCTCTTGAGGATCTTGAGGGCGACCGGCCGGTCCATGGCGAGCTGGTGAGCCCGGTACACGGTGCTCATGGCGCCCTGCCCGAGGCGCTGCTCGATGCGGAACTTGCCGGCGAAGATCGTGCCGGGGACCAGCTCCAGCGACTCCCGGGACAGCGTGGGCACCTGGCACTCCGGGCAGGACGCGGCGTCCGTCTCCCTCGTGCAGCTCGGGCACTCACGACTCAGCGCGGTCTGCATCGGTCACCTTGCTCGCCCCACCGGTCCTGCCGACGCTAGCAGAACCCGGGTCGGCTCGCCAGCCACGCCGTTGGGTCGCGGGGGCGTCGACGGTTTCACACCCCAGCGAAGGTGGCGACGAAGCGCTCCTGCTCGGTGGTCTCCACGGCGCGGGGGCCCCGCGCTCGGCGGACGGCGGCGACCGCGTCGGGGGGCGACAGACCGACGGCGACCAGACAACAGGCGGCGACCAGGCCCGAGCGGCCGAGGCCCCCCATGCAGTGCGCGACGACGGTGCGTCCGGCCCGGAGCGCGTCCAGAGTGGCGCCGACGAGGGCGCGCGCCTCCGCGAGGGTGGGCACGGCCTGGTCGGGGATCGGCGCGACGGTCACCGCCATCCCGGCGGCGCTCGCCTGTGCCGCCAGGTGGGGGACGCCCGCCCACTCCAGCTCCTCTCGCGTGACGAGGGTGACGAGATCCGTGGCGCCCGCATCCCGGAGCGCCGCGAGATCCGCCGCCAGATCCCGCCCCCGGTCACGGCGCCCAGGGCAGATGGTGAGGCCGAGCCGCCCTGGGCCCGGCAGGAGCCCGAGCTCGATGAAGTCCACCCGGAGCCGGTCGCTGGCCAGGAGGGCCCGCTCGACGTCCTCCGCGTGACCGCAGGCGGCCGCGAGGGCCCAGCGACGCTGGAGAGGGTTCGACTCCTCGAAGGACAGGGTGTGCGCGGCGTAGCGCAGGAGCGCGACGCGGAGCTGCGTCGGATCCCGGTCCTCCCGGCACTCCCTGGCGACGATGGCGCGCAGGGTCCGCAGCGTTGCCCAGGCGCGCCGAAGGGGGGGAGCACACGGCACCGGAGGCTCCACGGGGAGCGCCTCGCGCAGGTCTCTCACCGCCCGCAGCGCCTGGCTCACGGCGACCGCGTCGGCCAGGTCCACCTCCGTCGTCAGGGGCGTGTAGATGTAGAGGAGGTCGTTCTCCAGCTTCGCCAGGTCCTTGAGCACGTGGGTGCGCGCGGTGTGGGCGAAGTCGATGAGCCAGACGTTGTCCCGCGCGTCGAGGAGGATGTTCGCGCCGTTCAGGTCGCCATGCACCCACGAGACGAAGTGGGACTCGCCGTCGTGCGTGGGGCGCGCGGGCAGGAACCGGTCGTAGAAGCGCACGACGTTCGGGAGTGAGATTCCTCCGGGAAACTGGAGAGACTCGGCCGTCCCCGAGACACCGGCGACCGCCTCGACGTTGCGAGCGACCGACTGCGCCCACCGGGGAGAGAACTGGTACGAGGCGAGGAGCGGCAAGCGATCATACTGCGCTGCGGCGAAGAACGGTGCCAGGATCTCGCCAAAGACCGTGTGGAGCACGGCGTCGACCCGGTCTTGGGGTGCGCCGGACTCATAGAGCGACTTGAAGGTGCGCACCGCCCCCTGGCCCATGGCGGCGAAGCTGTACTTGATGGCGGCGCGCTCGCCCAGGTCCACGAAGCCTCGCACGCTGGGCGCCGAGTTCCCGAGGATGTCCTCCACCTGCTCGAAGGCGACGCGCTCCTTGCCGATCTCCGAGCGTCTCCCGAGCTTGAGCACGCTCGGCGCCTGCACGTGGCCGAGGGGGTCCCGGCTCGACGCCTTGAACACCAGGGCGCCGGAGAAACCGCCGCTCAGGGAGGTGAGGTCGACCTCCGCGGCGTCCCGGTACAGGACGCCGACGAGGGCGCGGTCCTCCTCGGAGATGGCGGTATCCGCGGTGAGTCTCGGGGCGCACGCCCCAGGCGGTACCGGCACGGAGACTGAGACTCCCATGGGCAAGAGCCACGACGTGAAGTCGCCGACCGTGTCATGCACCTGCACGCCGAGGATCCGCCGGAGCTGGTCCAGGGCGGCGAAGTGGCGATTCCGAGAGCTGCTCGCCGTCAGGGCCGAGCAGGTGGCGACATCGGTGAGCCCGAACCGCGTGAGCAGGTCGTAGAGCAGGAACGTGACCTTGGCCTCGGTCCACACCCCGACGACTCCTACCCGCAGAGCGCCGTCGGCCCGCGCGAGGAGGCGCTCCAGGATGGGGCCCAGGCTGGTCCCCTCGAAGTCGTTGAGGCCGGTCGCGTCGACGACGTGCTCGCCCCGCTCCGTGCCCAGGACGTCGTCCAGACCGAGGACGAAGGCGGCGCCGGTCGTCCCCTTGAGGCAATGGCTCCCGAAGCGCGCGAGGTGCGCTGCCTGGTGTGGATCCGCCGGGTCGTGCCAGTCCCGGATGTGGACGATGGCGAGCTGCTCGGGGTCCTGTGCGCGCGCCCACGCGAGGAGCTGCGCCACGGCGCCCGCGTGGGGGTCTGCCCCGAGCAGGCGCCGGGACTCCTCGCGGCCCACGTGCAGAGCGTTGGGCAGCGGCTCGTTTCTCTCGATGGGGGCGACGAAGTCGTTCTGCAGGCACTGGGTGACGAGGACGGACAGCGGCATGGTGGACCTCCGGTCGTCGATGCTACCCCGAGCCACCGGGCCGAGTCGAGGTTGACCGCGGGAGGGCGACGTTGTAAGAGGCGCCCCAGGCGCGGGCACTCGGGCCCGCCCTGAAGACCAAGGAGCCGGAGCCATGAAGCACAGGACACTCCTCGCCCGCACCGGCCTCGCCCTCGCCCTCGTGGTGGGAGGCGCGGCGTGCCGCGACGACGACAAGGGCGGCACGCTGATCCCGGGCGGTGACGCAGCCGGAGACACGAGCGGAGGGGAGGACGCCAGCGGTGGGGGCGACGCGGGCACTGCGGACACTGGCACCACGGACGTCGGCTCCACGGACACCGGCACCTCCAACGATGTCGGCGGATCCGACGCGTCCATCCCGGACGCGGGCGGCGCGGACGCCGCCGAGGACGCCAGCGCGGGAGACGCCACCGACATCGGGGGCGACGACGTCCCGGGCGTTGACATCACGGGCGACGACGTCGCCCTCCCGGACGTCACGGGCGACGACGTCGCCGGGCCCGACGTGCAGGGACCGGACGTAGCTGGCGAGGACGTCGCGACGCCGGACGACACGGCCGTCGACGTCGGCGGCCCCGACGTGGCTGAGGAGGACACCGGTGGCGCGCCGGACACGGGCACCGGCCCGACGTGCGCCACCATCGCGGAGCTGAAGGCCACCCCGGAGGGGCCGGTGGACCTCACCCTGTGCGGCGTCACGGTGACCTACGTGTTCGGCGCGGGCTACTTCGTGCAACAGGGCCCGGCGGGCCCCGCGACCCTGGTGTTCGTCGGCACGGGCAACTGGACCTACACGCCGCCGGTGGCCGGCGACGTGCTGGACATCCCGGTGACGGAGTACGGCAGCTTCAGCGGCCAGCAGGAGATCACGGGCCACGAGGCGCCGACGTCCAAGGGCAAGAAGTCGCTGGTCGGCTGGGCGCTGCCCATCGACGACGGCTTCGTGGCGGCCGAGCTCGTGGAGAGTATGCTTGTGGCCGGCAACGACCTCGTCGTCACCAAGGTGGCGGGCAAGACCTTCTGGCTCGACCACGGCGGCGTCGCCGACACCCAGATGTTCGCGGACAACGCCCCGGGGAGCCTCTGCGTGGGCGCGGTGCTCGACGTCTTCCAGGCGGCGATCACCGAGTTCAACGGGGTCTACCAGATTCGCGTGTACGACGGCGCCGTGGACCTCGGGAATGTCGACGTGTCCGGGTGCGGAGCCGAGCCGGTCTATGACGACTCAAATTGGGGCTTCGAGGACTGGACGCAGTCTGACCCGCCGGCGGGCTTCATCAAGCTCACCGACAAGTTCACGGCCACGAAGGAGACAGGCAGCGTCCACGGTGGCGCGGCGGCGGCCAAGCTGACCTGGACCTCCACCAGCAACCAGGACTTCATGGCGGGCATGTTCGTGCCGGTGGTGCCTGGGATGGACGCGACCATCTCGCTCTGGATGCGGGACAACGACCCGAACGGGCGCGCCCGGCTGGCGCTGACCTTCTACACGGCGTCCAAGGTGGCGCTGAGCCCCAACGAGTTCTCGACCACCTACACGAGCGACTCCGCGGCATGGGCGAACTACAGCTTCACCAAGGCCGCCCCGGCCAACGCGGCCTTCGTGCGCGGCTTCGTGCGCCTCTACGACGAGAACGACTTCGCCACGGCGGGCAGCGCGACGGTGCTCATCGACGACCTGACCATCTCTCCCTGACACCTGATCGACGACGCAGAGAGCACACCCTCCAAGGTCAGACATCGGATGGACGGTGAGCAGTTGCTCGCTCTCCACCCCGTGCCGCGGGTCCTCGATACGGCCCACACGAGAGTGGCTCCGACGTCTCTCCTGAGCGGCCCTCGTCACGGCCACGACCCTACTCCCGCACCACCTTCTGCACCGTGACCCCTGCGTAGTCCGGGGTGAAGGCCACGAACCACGCCGCCACCTCGGGGGACGCCACGACGCGCGGCAGGAAGGCCCCGAAGGTGGAGCCGCCCGGGTCCAGGGGGAAGGGGACTCCGTTCGAGAGGTCTGGGCCCAGCTCCGCGGCCCACACTGCGATTGTCGGCCCGTGGAAGGCGGCGAGGCTCGTCCCCGTGACTGCGCTGTAGGCGAGGTCGTAGCCGTCGTAGGAGCCGTGTGGGACGAACACGGGCACCGCCGCCGTCTGGGGGAGGCCGTCCGCGCCCACCCTCATCGCCGCGAAGCCGGCCGCGCCGTCTCGCACCTCGTACCAGGACGCCACGACGGAGCCCGTCTGTGCGTCCAGCTCCAGGTCCGTGATCTTGGCGAACTCGATCATCCCCGTGAGGTCCAGCGCCCCGCCGAGGGGGACGCCATCGCCACCGACCCTCACCAGGGCGATGTGTGCCCCCGGTGGGGCGACCTGCATGAAGGCGACGAACCAACAGCCGCAGCCCGGGTGCCAGGCGACGCTCGACCCCTCCACCCAGACGCCCGGCTCCGAGAGCGTGAGCTCCGCCCCCACCGGCGCGCCGCTCGGGGCTACCCGTCTGCCGCGGAGGCCGTCCTGGGCCCACACCACCAGGTGCTCCCCGATGCCAGGGGCCCACCCGAGGGCCGCGGCGCTCTCCTGGTTGGGGCCGGGGCCGCTCAGGATGACCGCGGGGCCGTCGAAGGCCGGGCCGTCCTGCCAGCGGACGCGCCGGACGGCCACGTGGTTGCCGGCGGGCAAGGTGGCGTGCCACGAGACGAGGCAGCCGCCGTCGCTCGGCGCCACGCGGGGGTTCTGGGTCCAGTTCGAGTCGTCGTAGGGGGCGTCCGTCAGGCGGAAGCCTGCGCCAACCTGGGCCCCGCTCGGGTCCACGTAGGCGCCGCCGATGGGCGCGTTGCCGTAGGCGAAGAGAAACGCTCCGGCCACCGGGTCCCACGCGCCGTCCACTCCGCGGAAGTTGGCCGTCGGGTGGGCGTCCACGATCAGCGGAGGGGCCAGGGTCAGCACGCCGAGGCCCGCCGGGGCGTCAGGCTCGCCGACCACGTCGCTCCCGTCGCTCCCGTCGCTCCCATCGCTCCAGTCGCCCGCGTCGCCCCCGGCGCTCGCGTCGCCCCCGTGGCCCGCGTCGACGGAGCCCCCCTGGCCTGCGTCGACCGCGCCCGCGCCACCGCCTGCATCACCGGTGCCTGGCCCGCCCGATCCACCGCCACGCCCAGCGGAGTCCACCGCGCCCCCGCCGTCCCCGTGAGCAGCGCCCGCCGCGTAGTCTCCCCCGCCGAACACCAACCCGTCGGGCGTGGGCTCGGTCGAGCCCGAAGAGCCCGATGGGCCAGCAGCGCACGCTGACAGGCTCACGAGCCACGCGACGACCCATGCGCGTCCCACCTGCGCCTGCGACGCCCTCCTCCCCCGTGACGCACCGCCCGACGCCCTCCCCTCTCCTGCCACGCAGTCCTTACAGCCCATGGGCCTCGATCCTCCCGTCGCAGCGCGACCAGAGCACGGCACCCCCCGCCACCGTCACCCGCGCGCCGCACCCTTCGCCCGGGTGCCCGACGACGGTCGGCTCGTCAGTCCCCTCCCGCGTCCCCGCGCCGGGCAACGGCCACACCCGCACCGTCCGGTCGAAGTCCCACTCGCCGGGAGCCACCACGACAACACCCTCCCCCACCGCCACGTCACCATCCATCGTGGCCGCCCCCTCCGCCACCACCACCGGCTCCCCACCGGCCCTCGGCATCGCCATCAGCTTGCCATTGGAGTTGTCGCTCCAGACCAGGTGACCCTCCCCGCCGCTGAGCCTCATGGTGTTGTCGCCGGGCCAGGTGGCCCACGTCGTCGGGTCACTGCCGTCCAGCTCGTACCGGATCATCCGCGCATCCAGCCGGTCGATGACGAAGAGGCCGTCCGGGCCCGCCACCACACCTGTGGGATACTCGACCGCCGCGATGTTCTCCGAGGCTCCGCCGCTCAGGGGCGCCCGCCACACCTTGCCAGCCCCGTGCTCGGTCCAGTAGACGTGCTCCGGGCCAACGGCGAGGCCGCTGAGCCCCTCCGGCTCCGCGATGACCGCCTCGGCCCCTCCAGCGATCCGCCGGATCGTCCCCTGCCCCGGCCACGTCCACACGATGGCGCCCTGGTCCATGAAGAGCCACGCCTGGCTCCCCCACGCCGGAGTGGGGTAGTCCGCCTGGGACAGCTCCGCCGGGGCGCCCCCATCCCCGATCCGCATCAGCCGCGACCGCTCGCCGTCCCGCTCCACCCAGGCCACCGCGGTGCCGCTCGCCGCCAGCGCATGGACGGTGCTCTTGGCCGTCGCCACGGTCCCCGACCAGGCGCCTCCGTCCTCCGCGGCGTCTCCCGCGGCCCCGTCGGCCTGCGTCCCGGCGCCCGCATCGAGCACCGCCTCGCCCGGTCCACCCGCCCCACACCCAGCCACCAGGACCCACGCCAGCCACCGCATCCCGTCACCTCCTGACCCACGCGCCCCCCGCTCCCCGCCCCAGGATCCGCCCTCCCGCCCGCCGGCACAACCCCCTTCGTCACCGAAGCCCCGATGCCCCCGATCCGCGCGTTGACTCCGGACTTCCCGGTCCAATAGTGTCCTGCCGGACCGGGGGGGACAACCAACCGAGGCGGACCATGCAGAGCCACGAGCCCCACAAGATCAAGACAGTGCGACTGATCCCGTTCCCGACCCTCGACGAGCGCAAGCGCAACCTGGCGCGGGCGCGCTTCAACGTGTGGCACCTGACACCGAGCCAGGTCACCTTCGATATGTGCTCCATGGGCACGAGCGCCGTCACGCAGGAGCAGGTGGCGGGCGAGCGCATCGGAGACGAGGCCTACGCGGGGTCGCGCAACTTCGAGACCCTGGAGCGGGTCGTCCGCGAGGTGCTCGGCCACCACTACGTGTGCCCCACCCACAACCTGCTCGGGTGCGTGAAGCTGGTGGTGTCGACCATGGTGCCGCCGGGCTCGATCCTTCCGAGCAACGCCCGCTCGCGCCTCGACCAGCTCGCCTCCCTGCGCGTCGAGTACCCCGACGTGCGCGATCATGAGGCCCCGGTGTTCACGGGCAACGTGGACCTCGGGCGCCTGGAGGCCATCTTGAAAGGCGGCAACGTGGCCCTGGTCGGGCTCCAGGCCTTCGCCGACGGCCAGCACCCCTTCTCGCTGGCGAACCTGCGCGCGGTGCGGGTGCTGGCGGACACCTACGGGAAGCGCCTGATCTGCGACGGCTCGCGGGTCATCGAGAACGCCTGGTACATCCAGCAGCACGAGCCGGGCCAAGGCAGCCGCTCCATCGGCGAGATCGTGCGGCAGATCGTGAAGACCAGCCACGTGTTCCAGCTCGACGGCGCCCAGGACCCGAAGTGCAGCACCGGGGGCATCCTGACCACGGACAACCCCGCCGACCACGAGAAGCTCATGAACGAGGTGGTGGTCTTCGAGGGGCTGCACACCTACGGGGGCATGTCCGGCCGCACGCTGGAGCAGCTCTGCCGCGGCATCGCGGAGATGTGCGACGAGCCCGAGGTCCAGTGGGTCATGGCGCAGACCGAGCGCTTCACCGCGCGGCTGCGCGACGCCGGCGTCCCCCTGGAGCGGGGGTGTGACGGCGCCTACCTGCGAGCCGACGCCTTCCTGCCCCACCTGGACGCCCACCAGCAGGACACGCTCTCTGCGGCGCTCTACCTGGCCTCGGGCGTGCGGGCCGTGGCCCATGGCCTGGTCGCCCGGGACACCCTGGTCCCCGTCCAGATCCCGCGGCTGGCCCTGACCAACGAGCAGCTCGACGCGGTGGCCGATGCCATCATCCGGCTCCACGAGCAGCGCGCGTCCATCCCGGGGCTCCACGCCATCGAGAGCGGACCCTGGCGCGACCAGATGGCCTACCACGGCGTCTTTCCGGCCATCGAGACCACGGAGCTCGACACCTTCCCCTACACCATCCACAGCATCGAGAAGGTGGCGACCCTGAGCCGGGAGAAGCGGGCCGCGGCGATTCGGGCGGCCGGCTACAACACGTTCCTGCTGCGCTCCGCGGACGTGGCCATCGACCTGCTCACCGACTCGGGCACGTCTGCCATGAGCACCGACCAGTGGGCGGCCTACGAGAGCGCGCGGGCGAGCGCCACCGCCAGCGACGAGCACCACCGCCTGGTGGGGCTCCTGCGGGAGCTGCTCGGCTACGAGCACATCCTCCCCACCCACCAGGGGCGAGCCGCCGAGCACATCCTGAGCACGGTCTGCATCAAGCCGGGCCAGCTCGTGCCCGGCAACATGTACTTCACGACCACCAAGCTCCACCAGGAGCTGGCGGGCGGCACCTTCGCGGACGTCATCGTGGACGAGGCCCACCAGCCGGAGAGCGACTTCCCCTGGAAGGGCAACATCGATCTGAGCAAGCTCCGGGCGCTCATCGACGAGCACGGCGCCGCGAAGATCGCCTACGTGTCCTTCGAGCTGTCCGTGAACATGGCCGGCGGCCAGCCCGTGAGCATGGACAACATGCGCGAGGTCTACAGCCTGTGCAGCGGACACGGCATCCCCGTGTACTTCGACGCGACGCGCTTCATCGAGAACGCGCACATGATAAAGCTCCACGACCCGCGCTACCACGACACGCGCATCCGGGACATCGTGCGGGAGATGATGCTCTACGGCGACGGCTGCACGGTGAGCGGCAAGAAGGACTTCCTCATCAACATCGGGGGCCTGCTGGCCTTCCGCGAGGACGGCAAGCTCGCCGACCAGGCGCGGCACCTGCTGCGTATCCACGAGGGCAACGTCACCGACGGCGGGCTCTCGACGGCGGACCTGGCCGCCACCACCCGGGGCATCGAGGAGGCCATCGACGACCGGTACATCCGCTCGCGGGTGCGGCAGACCCACCTGCTGGGGCAGCTCCTGCGCGATGCGGGCGTGCCGGTGGTGGAGCCGAGCGGCACCCACGCCATCTTCCTCGACGCCAGGCGCTTCCTGCCCCACGTCGACCAGGACGAGTACCCCGCCCAGCGCCTCGCCGCCGAGCTGTACGTGGAGACGGGGGTCCGCGCCATGGAGCGCGGCAACGTCTCCAAGGGCCGCGACCCCAAGACGGGGCAGAACTACCGCCCCGCCCTGGAGCTCGTGCGCCTGACCCTGCCGCGGCGCGTCTACACCAACGACCACATGAGGGCCGTCGCGGAGGGCATCATCCGCCTCCATGAGCGTCGCCACGAGATCGGGGGCCTGCGCCTGGTCTACGAGCCGGCGAAGCTGCGGTTCTTCCAGGGGAGGTTCGAGCCGCTGTAGCCGAGCGCCGCTGGGCTCGCCTTGGCGCCCCCACCGTCGCGGTCCAGCCACGCAAGACACCGAAGAACGCCGAAATTTCGTCCACTTCAGCGCCACACGCAGCAAAGTACCTTGACGTCCGCTCGGGACCCGTGCGAGCATCTCCGCCGATCCCGAAATCTGGGTCATCCAAGTGGGGACGCGACTTACGCGCCCCCACGCTCAGACGCACCGGTCTTGAGGACCGTTTGCTCCGTCGAGGTATGTCCATGTTCAAAGCACCATGGCGCTGGGCCGCAGCCCTCGCCGTCCTGCAGGCGCCCTTGGCCTTCGCGCACGAGGGGGAGCACTCCGGGGACGCGGTCCCGCCCGATCCTTCCTTCGCCCGCCCGGCGCCGGAGGGGACGGAGGACCTGTCCGAGGCCCACAGCAGCCACTACACACTCACGGCCCTCAGGAGCGCGCTGGCGGCCAACACCCAGACATCCAACGCCATCGTGGGCATGAGCGACCACGGCGCCCACTTCCAGTCGCAGGTGACCACCGTCCCTGCCGGTGGCTTCCCCACCCACGGGTCGAGCTACCTGATCATTGCGAGTGGTGACGCGCGCAACATCATCCCGGGCGTGGGGTCGAGCACCGTGTCGAGCACCTCCATGGGGGGCTGCACGTCCGACGCGCAGTTCGGGACGCTGTGCAATCAGGGCGGTCTCCACGTGGGGTTGGCCATCCCCTTCGGGGCGACGCACCTCGAGTTCGACTACCGGTTCTTCGAGTGGGACTACGTCCCTTACGAGGACCCCTTCCGCGTCTACCTCGTGGCGGGTGTCCAGAGCACGTTGATCGCCCAGGCGTACCTCTCGTGTGAGCTCGGGTACTACAAGGGCAACAGCGCCTTCGAGTGGGGCCTCGTGACCCGCCACGTGGTCGTCAACGTCTCGGCGTACCAGGGCCAGACCATCACGCTGCGCTTCCAGGCGTCGGACCGCTACGACAACGTCTTGAACGCGGGCGCCGTCGTTGATCGTCTGCACGTCGGGGCTCCCACGGGCCAGCCCGCGAGCACGGGCTGCCCCGGCCAGGACCCGGACACCGACGGGGACGGCAAGCCGGACACCGCCGACAACTGCCCCACGGTGCCGAACGCGAACCAGCTCAACACGGACGGGGACTCCCTGGGCGACGCCTGTGACCCGGACGACGACAACGACGGCGTCCAGGACCAGTTCGACAACTGCCCGCTGGTGGCAAACCCCACGCAGCAGAACACCGACGGTGACGCCCTGGGTAACGCGTGCGACCCGGACGACGACAACGACGGTGTGCTAGACACGAGCGACAACTGCCCGCTCGTGCCGAACCCGACCCAGGCGAACAACGACTTCGACGGGGCCGGCGACGCATGCGACCCCGACGACGACAACGACGGGGTCATCGACTCCATCGACAACTGCCAGTTCACGGCGAACGCGGACCAGCTCGACCAGGACCTGGACGGGGCCGGTGATGCCTGCGACGGTGACGTGGACGGCGACGGCGTGGCCAACGGCAGCGACGTGTGCCCATGGGTGGCCGACCCGGACCAGACCAACACGGATGGCGACGGCCTCGGCGACGCCTGCGACCCGGACGACGACAACGACGGCATCGCCGACGGTGCCGACAACTGCCCGGTGAGCGCCAACGCGGGCCAGGAGGACAGCGAGGGCGACGGCATCGGCGACGCCTGCGACGCGGACGACGACAACGACGGCGTCGATGACGTGGACGACAACTGCGATCTCGTGGCGAACGCCGACCAGGTCGACACGGACGGCGATGGCGAGGGTGACGCCTGCGACGCGGACGACGATGGCGACGGCGTGGCCGACGGGGCTGACAACTGCCCGCTGACCGCGAACCCGGGGCAGGGCAACAACGACAGCGATGGCGCGGGCGACGCGTGCGATCCGGACGACGACAACGATGGCGTCGAGGACGGTGCGGACAACTGCGCGTTCGTAGCCAACGCGGATCAGGCGAACAACGACCTCGACGGCGCAGGAGACGCCTGCGACGACGACGACGACAACGACGGGGTCGAGGACACCGCCGACAACTGCCCCTTCGACGCCAACGGTGACCAGGGCGACAACGACGGCGACGGCGCTGGCGACACCTGCGACCCGGACGACGACAACGACGGGGTCGAGGACACCGCCGACAACTGCCCCTTCGACGGCAACTCCGACCAGAGCGACAACGACGGCGATGGCGACGGCGATGCGTGCGACGCCGACGACGACGACGATGGCGTGCTCGACGGCGCTGACAACTGCCAGTTCACGGCCAACGCTGGTCAGACCGACACGGACGGCGACGGCCAGGGCGACCTCTGTGACGACGACGCCGACGGCGACGGGGTTCTCAATGCGGACGACAACTGCCCGCTCGCGCCAAACGGGGACCAGACCGATCTCGATGGTGACGGCCTCGGCGACTCCTGCGACAGCGACATCGACGGCGACGGCGTCGAGAACGAGGCGGACAACTGCCCGCTGACGGCCAACGACGACCAGGCGGACAACGACTGGGACAGCGCGGGAGACGCCTGCGATGCGGACGACGACAACGACGGCGTCGAGGACGGCGACGACAACTGCCCGCTCGGGTCCAACGGCGACCAGGCGGACAACGACGGGGACGGCCTCGGCGACGTGTGTGACCCGGACGACGACAACGACGGCATCATCGACGGCGTCGACAACTGCCCGTTCCTCGGCAACGCGGATCAGATCGACACGGACGGCGACAGCCAGGGCGATGCGTGCGACGCGGACGACGACAACGACGGCGTCCTCGACGGCGGCGACAACTGCTCCCTGGTGGCCAACCCGACGCAGGCGGACTACGACGGAGACGGCCTCGGTGACGCCTGCGACGACGACGACGACGGCGACGGAGTGGCGGACGGCGGCGACCTGTGCCCCAGCACCCTCGCTGGCGCAGTGGTCGACCCGGCCAACGGCTGCTCCATCCCGCAGCTCTGCCCCTGCAGCGGGCCCAGGGGGACGACGACGGCGTGGAAGAACCACGGCCAGTACGTCTCGTGCGTGGCGCACAGCGCCAACACGCTGGTCAGCCTCGGCCTGATCACGGGCGTGCAGCACGGCGTGGTCGTGTCCACGGCGGCCCAGTCGTCCTGCGGCGGCAAGAAGTAGCCCCAGCGCCGGCCGCTCCCCTGGCGGAGCGGCCGGCGCGCCCTCACCTCCTGCTCCCGCCCCCGGCGCGCCCCTACCTGAACAGCCCGATGAGCTGATGCCCGATGAGGTCCCGCATCTCGGACTCGGGCACGAACGCGGGCTCCAGCACCCCGTAGCGCGAGCTGATCGCCGGGTCGCGGACCCAGAAGCCCGCCGGGCTGTGGGCCGTCTCCGCCACCCACTGGTCGACGACGATCCAGTGGGCACCGCGCACATTGCGGCCTTGCTGGAGGCGGCGGGTCGCGTAGCCCTGGTCGAAGATGCGCTCCCAGGCGATGACCGGGACGCCCCGCTGGGTGGCGCGGCGGAGCGCCTCGAAGGCCTCGCGCTGATCGTGGATCTCGCGGACGACGGCGCGCAGGCCCGCCGCGCTTGCGCCGCGCGCCAACCCCTCGGCGGGCGTACCGAAGACGACCCCGTGCCCCACAACGCGGCTCAGAAGCCGCTGGGCCCCGTCGGTCAGGCGCACGCCGTAGTCGGAGAGGACCATGGCGAGGGCCGTCGGCCCGCAGGCGTCGAAGCCACGCGTCGCCCACTGGTCCTGGTTCAGGAGGCGCCGCTGCGCGACGGGCAGGGGAGCCCCCGCCAGGCCGCCACGGCTCCGGACGTACCCCCGAAACAGCCTCCCCAGGAAGTGCGTGGTGCGCTGCTCCTGTGCCAGGCGGGCCGCCGCCGCCGCCTCTGCCGCCCGGGACGCCTGGATGGCGCTCTGGGCGCCCCCCTGCGCAGCGCGAGCCGCTTGGGCCGCGCCGCCGGGAGCATCGAGCGCCCTCGCCGCCCCGATGCCGTCCGCGGTCAGGGCCGCCGCCCGGCCCGCCCGTGCCGAGCTGATCGTAGCCCGCGCCGCGCCCTTGGCGGCCCACCCCTCCGGCCCGGCCAGGCTCGCGCCGATGCCCACCGCGGCGAGGCCCACGGCGAGGAGCCCCTTGCCGGCGAGGCTCCAGCTCATGCCATCCGCCGCGAAGTCCGCGCCGATGGAGACGGCGTCGGCGAGCAGCCCCACCAGGTCCCCGACGAAGGGCACGAACCCCACCGCCGCGGCGAACAGGTTGAGGGCCACCAGCGCCTTCTCACCCACCGACTCCCAGAAGCCCTCGGTGGCGTGAAGCGTGGCGTACCACCGGTCGGCAAGGGGATTGGAGCGCAGGTCGTGGGCGGCCTCGCGGCCCTGCATCCACGTGATCGCGCCGAAGGGCTGGGTCTCCAGGCCGCCGCCCAGCCAGCGCCAGGACCAGCTCACCGCCGGATCGATGGCGAGCATCGGGTGGGGGCGGAACCAGGGGGACGGTGAGTCAGGGGCTGCGAGCCCCTGGTTGCGCACGTCCCAGACGCCTGCGTGGCCACCCGTGGCGTCCGGCAGCACGACGTACTGATTGTCGTGGTCGTAGGGGAAGGCGACGGCGACCCAGGCGAGGCCCTCGGGCCCTTGCAGCAGCGTCACGACCCCGTCGCCCGTGCTCTGCTCGATGCGCTCGCCCACCTCCGTGTCGCCGAGGTAGTGGAAGGTGCGGTCCCGCTCCCCGCGGAGCGTGGACTCCGGGGTCGCGCAGCCCGGCGGCAGCTCCCACCGCTCGGCGACCCGGCGGCCGAGGGCGTCACGCACGACGACGAGCTCCGTGGCGACCGGCCACACGTCGTCCATGGCGGGGCCTGGGGCGGTGCATGCGGCGGGCTCGTCGGCGGCGATGCGGACGAGCTGGTCCCAGGCGTCATAGCCGTAGCGATGGCGGGGGTTCCCGTCCGCGCACGCCCCGGGGCAGCCGTCGTGCGCCAGCACCCCCGGGCCGCCGTGCTCGAAGGCCAGGTGGTCGGCGCGGTTCGTCGGGTGGCCCGCGAGGGTGGGGGCCGCGGCGCTCCCCCCGGGAGCCGGCTTCGCGAAGGGGGCCGCCACCTTGCGGACGAGGCGATGCGCCGCCCCGACCGCCCGGTCCGTGCCATCGGGGGCGGCCTCGACGGTCAGGTGCCGCGCCTCCATGGCCTTGCCCTTCTCGGGCTCCCACAGCAGCGACGCCTCCTCGGCGAGGCGCCCTCCACGGCGCGTGGTCCACGTGCCGGAGAGCATGGGGTTGCCGTAGCCTTTGGCCCAGCGCGTGACGGTCTGCCGGACGGGCTCCCCGTCCCCGTCGAGCGCCCGCACGGCGACGGCGCTCCCGAGCGCGGTGTCCGGCCAGCCCTGGTAGGAAGGCTGCGCCTCGAGGAGGTCCGTCGGGGGCGCCAGCAGCCGCGCGACCCCAGCCCGCCCCAGCGCCTCGATGGGCGCGAGGTCGGCCTGCGGGACCCCTCCCTTGACCGAGGCGGTCACGTCCACCACGGCGTCCCCCTGCCAGAAGAGGCGCTCCTGGCGCCAGAGCTCGCCGCCGGGGCCCGCGTTGACCACCCGCCAGGTCTGCCCCCGCTCGTCGTGCTCGAAGGTGGTAGTGAACGGGACCTCCCCTGGCTGGAACGTGCTGTCGAGAGTGGCGACCCGCTTGCGGAGCAGCTCCCCGGCCCAGGTGTAGGTGATCGCCTTCGGGTAGGCGTAGGCGAACGCAGTTCCGGTCGTGGGCGCGACCCGGGTCGCAACGAGGCGCCCGAGCGGGTCACGCTGGTGCTCGATGAGCACGCTGGCGGGGCCCGCCTCAGGCACCAGGCTGACCAGCGCGCCCCCGTCGTCCCAGGTGGCGAGGGTGCGGGTGTGCTGCTCGCCCCCCGCCCCAAGGTGCAGGTGGAGGTCCTCGCGCATCAGGTTCCCGTGGCTGTCGTGGCCCCGGAGCACCGTGGAGACCGGCAGGTCGTCCGTGGAGAGGTTGCGCGCCATGGTCAGGTGCCCGACCGCGTCCCAGCGGAAGGACCGGACCGCGGTGCGTACCGCCGCTGGGGCGTACCCGGGTTGCGGCTTCGCGGGCTCCTGCGCCACCTCTTCGAGTGGCTGCCCCAGGGCGTCGATCTCGCTCGTGATCGTCGCGCCGCTCGACGTGCGGCGCCAGGCGGCGCCCCCTGCCCAGGCGAGGGTCTCCTCGGCGGTCTGCGGCGAGCCCAGGCCGTGCGGGTACACGACGGCTGGCCGTCCCAGGGCGTCATACAGGGTCTGCCGCTCGCCCAACGGCGTGACCCCGCCGCCCTCGCCAAAGGCCTCCTCGCCGCGCAGGTACCCCTGCGTCGCGGCGAAGAGCGTCGTGCGCCGCTCGCCGCCCGGCAGCGTCCGCGTCGTCTCCTGTGCCGCGCCGAGCATGTCCCAGCGGGTCTCCGTGACCGAGCCCCGCTCGTCGCGCTCTGCGCGCAGGCGCCCGAGGCTGTCCCAGGCCAGCTCCCGCTGCACCTGCCCGAGACCGTCCGCCACGCGGAGCAGCCTCCCCACGGCGTCATGGTCGAAGCGCGCGCCGATGGTCACCTCGTCGCTGCTTCCCCGATGGATCACCTCCCGGGTCACGGCGCGACCGCCCTCATCGACGACGGCGCGGGTCTCCACGGTGACGTCGGTCCCCGTGCCGACGGCGCTCCAGCACGCCCCACCCTGGAGCCCGTAGGCGGTGCGCTCCCGGCGGTTCAGGCCCTCCCCCGTCGCGCGCTCCTCCACCACGCGGCCCTGGGCGTCCCGCCCGAATCGCGTGGTGCGAGCCCCTTGGGCGCCCGGGGCGCCCTGGTCCTGCGCCAGCAGCGCAAAGCGGTGCTCCACGAGCGCGACCACGTCGCCCCGCGCGTCCCGCTCCGCCTCCGTGCGGCTCAGCAGGGCGCCCGTGTCGCACGCCACCACGTCGAGGGACCCCGCGGTGACGCTCGCCCTGCCGTCGTCGCCCCGGATCTCTGTCAGTGCTGGAGTGTCATGCGCGCCATAGTCGAGGGAGAGCTCCCGCCGCACCACCGTGTCGGGGCCGGCGCAGCCCAGGGGGTCGCGCACCGCCCGCTCCGTCGGGCGCCCGAGGCCGTCCCGTGTGGTCTCCACCAGCACCCGGCGACCGTCCGCGGCCCGGTCGTCGCGGCCCGGATCCTCGTAGACGACGCGCCCCTCGGCGTCCCGCCAGAGCTCCGTGGTGTGGCCGTGGATCGCGGCACACACCGCGCATCCTGCCTGCCCGTCGGTCACCGTCTCGCGTATCGGCAGGCCGTCGGCGTCTCGCTCCGTGGTTCGCAGGACGACGCGCGGGTCCAGCAGGACTCCGCTGTGGGGCGCCACGCTGGCGAAGTTGCCGGGCCCCAGGGCCTCGGGGCCCCACGCCGCGAGGATCTCTGCGGGCGACTCACCACCCCGGACCGCCTCCACCACCGCCGCTACGGTGGCGTCGTCCGCCCCCGGGCCGGGCACGAGCGTCGCCACCACGCCACCCTCGGCATCCAGCGCCGTCAGCTCGAAGCTGCGCTCGCCGGGAGCCTCCACCACCGAGGCGATACGACGCCCCGCCAGGTCGTAGTGGACGGTGGTGGTCACCCACCGGGGCGGGGTCCACTGGAACGGAGGGCCGCCAACCTGCACGTCGTCCGCCACCCGCACGGACCGCTCCGTCGGCAGACCGCGGGAGTCGTAGCGCGCCCTCGACTCATGCGCGGCCCCGCCGGCGTCCACCACCGTCCGCACCACCCGGTCGTGGCCGTCCACCTCCTTCTCGATGACCAGGGTCGTGCGGCACCGGCCCGCCTCGCACACCCCCGCGGGGCACGGAGCGCCCGCCGTGCAGGGGGCACCCGTGTACGACGTGACCGTGCGCACCGGGTTGCCGCGCTCGTCGCTCTCGATGTCCGTGCGGGCGTCCGTGGCGGTGTCGGCCGGACACTCGGGCGGGCGGGGTCGGTGCACCTCGATGGCGACCGTGTGGCCCAGCGCCGGCATGGCGACCTTGCCCTGGGGCGCCGCCGCCACCTCGGCTGGCGTCGGCGTCGCCACGACCGCGTGCTCCACCCGCGTGCTCTCGTGCAGGGCGCCCCCTTGCAACAGGCGCCGCACTTTGAGGGCACCGCGCAGCACCCCACCGACCTCCAGGTCGTCCTCGACCCTCACCGCCACCTTGGCGCCTGAGGCCGCCGTGACCGGAGGCAGGTCGCTGGCCACCGCGGTACAGGCGAGGCCAGGCATCGCGGGGTCGAGGGGCGCGACCACTCGGCTTGTCTTGGCGCCGGTCGCGCTGAGCGAGCCCGTCTCCACCTCGCAGGCAAAGCCGGGCCACCCCGGGTCCATCGCCTCCCAGGTCCACTTCTCCACCCGCGCCGCCCCACCGCTCACGGGGTCCTCGCGCCGCTCCGCGAGCCTCCCGCCGGGGCTCCACACAAAGGACTCCACCCGGCCCGACGGGTGGGTGATGGACGCCACCAGCCCGCTCGCCTCGTGGGTGAACGTCCGCGCCACCTCCACCGGAGCACGGGATGGCAGGAGCCGGGGGCCGGGGTCACCATCTGTGGCCACCTCGCGCACCCACCGCTCGGACGCCACCACCACGGGCCCCCCGCCGGGCAGCGCCTCCAGGGCGTACGTGCGCGCAGTCCCTCTCCCGTCGGTGACGCGGACGCCCCCACCCACCGCCAGGAAGGTGGTGACCCCACCGTCGCTGACCCCGGGGGCCTGGGGCGCCTCGCGCCCGACGACCTGGCGCACCACCGCCCCGCCCGCGTACTCCACGCGGAGCCAGGGCTCGCTGGCCCCGGGCCGCGTCACGCTCGTGAGGCGACCCTCGTCGTAGGTGTAGTGGGTGGACTCGCCGTCGCCGAAGTCCTTGGTCACGGTGAGCAGCCGCGCCCCCTCGTCAGGCAGCGCCTCGTAGCCATACACCACCTTGCGCCCGAAGGGGTCCGTCACGCGCCACACTCGAGGAATCCCGGCGACGTCCTTCCACTCCACCGCCCACCGCCGCCCGGCCGCGTCCACCATCCCGCTGAGCGCCCTCACGTGGGTGAGCGGGTGGACCGGCCCCTCCCAGAGCAGCTCCACCTCCCGGTGCTGGGGATCGATGATCAGCGCGAGCCTGCCCTTGCAGTCGAAGATGCGCCGCAGCCCCGAGGGCTCGACCAGCTCGTAGAAGCGGCGCTCGGCCGTGTGGAAGCCCCGATCCGGCCGGTAGTAAGGGTGCTTCTGGTGGGCCGCCACCCCCGGCTCCAGCACCAGGGTGTAGCTGCGCAGCGCGGCGAAGCGACCCCGGGGCGCCTGGAAGGTGACGACCCGCGCGCTGAACGGGCGCGCCACGACCTTGAGCGCGGCCGGGTCCCACACCCAGAAGTCGGGGCCTGATCCGCCAAACTGGACCAGCTCGCTCACGCCCGGGTGGCGCCACACGTCGACGCGGCCCGTGGGGTCCATGAGCGCGAGGTCGTGAACCCGCACCTCGCCGTCGCTCCCATCAGACTCGCTGAGGAGCCACGAGTCGTCTCCAGGCGCCGCCACTGGGGAGAGACGCATGTCGAGGGAGAGGTGCCACCCACCCATGATGCCGCCCTTGGCTGGCAGCACCCCGCTCCGGTGGGTGCGCGCGAGCACCACGGAGGGCCCGAAGCCCTCCACCCGGTGGTCTACGGCGGTGTGCAGGAGGCTCCGGTCGTGGAGCAGGACCTCTCGCACAACGGCGGGATCCGCCAGGGACTCGTAGGTGTCCTCCCCGTCGGGAGCGTCGACCTCGAGCAGGGGGTGGCACACCGAGAAGGTGCTGCCGTCGGCCGCCCCGCTACACGCGCCCGGCCCCTCCACCGCGATGGCCACGAGGCGGGTCCCGACGACCATGCCCCACGCATCGGTCACCGTCACGCGCAGCACCACCACCCCCTCTGCGGTGGCGACGAGGAGCACGGGCTCACCGCCCCCGACGTGAGCCTCCACCCCACCGTTCAGCGTCGCGCCCCCCGAGAGCACCTCGATGTGCACGGACCCGGTGGTGGTCACCACCACCGTCACCGCCTGCCCGACCTCCACGCTGGTCACGGGGGCGCCGCTCGCGTCGGTGATGGTCACATCGATGACGGACGCGAGCCCCACCGTCCGCAGCGGCAGCGGCTCCCCCCAGGCGTCGCAGGTGGTGGCGTGGTCGCGTGGCACCAGGCTCACGAGCCCCGTTGGGTGGCTCGGCGCCAGGGTCTCGGTGAACGCCTCGCAGAGCACGTGGAGCGTGACGCTCCCGTCCTCGGCCGTGGTCCGGCGCTCGCGCACCCCGCTCGCCAGGCACAGCGGACGGACCTTGCCCGAGGATGCCTGGGCCAGGGTCGCGGCCTGGCTCCCCTCCCACTGGCGCACCAGCTCGTCGCGGCTGCACCCGACCTGCGCCGCCCCCGCCGAGTCCGTGAGCAGGCAGGAGACCTCGTGGACCGCGACCGTCTGTACCTCTTCGGGCACCACCGTCGTGCCGAGGGGGTAGCGGCAGGTCTCGGGTGGGTCGCCGTCTACGCAGGGAGGCACGAGCGGCATGGGCGCCCCGGCGGCAGGCTGGAGATCGCGCCCCTCCCAGAGCCCGCCGCCAGGCACGGCGATGCGCAGCTCCAGGCGCCGCTCGTTGGCCCCGCCACTCGCGCCGCTCTTCTTCGCGGCGGGCCCCGCCCAGTGGAACACGTGCAGCAGGCGCCCGCCGTCGAGGGGATAGACCCGGTCCACCTCCCCGTGGGCGACGTAGTAGTCCTCGAAGGGTCCGCGGCGACGCGCGACCGTGCGGCTCGTGAGCCCGGCGTGCCCCGCTACGGTTCCCGTCACCAGGTTGCCCCACTCCGTGGCATGTCGAATGATCCCGGCGTTCTCGAACGAGACGGACTCGTCCGTGACCGTGGACCGGAGGGCAGCCACGAAGGGGACGGCGCCCCCCACCGGGGCCCCGAAGAGCGGCGTCTGCCACCCGCCGGCCACCGACGCCAGGGACTGCATCCCGTCCGCCCACGGCGAGGACTCCACGTGCCACTCCTCCGCGGAGAGCAGCATCAGGGCCCCCGCGTCCGCCTTCATGTCGATGACCTGGAGCCGCGTGCCTCCGAGCATCGCGAGGCCGCGGCCGTCGGTGACGACGCGCCCGGGCGCCACCACGGGAGTGGCGCGCTTGCCGGACGCCACGAGCACGGCGACGTCGGTGTCGTCGGCGTACCACCAGACCTCGGCGAGCCCGGGCGGCGCCCCTCCGAACAGCGGCGGTGGGCAGATCTGCAGCATCCCCTCGCAGCCCCGGCACGGGCAGTCACCGCCGGTTGTGCACGCCTGCTCGAAGCGCCGCGGGCAGCGGGTGGGGTCGTCCTCGTCGTCGGTGAACTGGTCCGCCGCCTTGGGGTAGTGCAGCACCAGGTCGATGCAGGTGGGGTCAGTCGGGAGCGACCCGAGCAGGATGGCCCGCAAGGCGCCGTTGTCCCTGTCCCGCTCCACATGGACGCGGGACACGGAGACAAAGGTGTGCGCCGGGTCCGGGCGGTCCTCCAGCAGCGCGCCGTCCGGGGCGAACACGCGCAGGCGGAGCTGCTCGAAGCGGCGGTCGTCCGTGCACAGCGGAGGCGAGACGCTCTCACGCCCCACGGTCCACAGGCGGTCCCGGTCGTCCACCTCGAAGGCGTCGATCGCGTAGGGGGCGCCCGTGCCCTCGAGGGGGATCTCGACCACCTCCGCCACGAGCCCCGCCCCGGCCAGCCCCTCGCCCTGACGCGGCAGGGGCGCCGCGTACAGGCGCCCCTGCTGCTCGATGCGCCCCTTCTTGAGCACGACCAGGCGCCCGAGGCCGTCCACGCGGATGGCCTCTGCGCCCCACTCGGGCATGAACGGAGTGGTCTGGGTGAAGACCTCCTGGGGGAAGCCGTAGAGGAACCGGCGGGCCTCCACGGCAGGATCGATCCCCACGATGACGTCGCGCACGCTCCACTGCCCCCCCGCCCGCCAGGCGATGTGCATGAGCACCACCAGTGCGGGTCCGTCCTCGGTCTCCAGAGAGATCATGTCGCGCACGAGCGGCACCGCCTCGTCTGCGTCGACGGCGAGCGCGGCGAGCACACCCAGGGGGTCGAGCGGGACGGGCTCCCGCGCGAAGAGGTCGTCTCCAGCAGCCGACACCCGCAGCACCGTGGAGGCATACCCGTCGGGGCCGCTCCCCGCGACGGCGTCCGGCCCCTCGAGCACGTGCACGAAGATTGCGTCGCCGGCCCCCACCACCACCTGCGCGTCGGCGATGCGGCGATCAGACGGCACCTCCCACGCGATGCCGCAGGGGCCGTAGCACCCCTCGCGGCAGGGCACCGTCACGAAGCCGTTGCCTGGCGTGCCGCCGCGGGCCATGCGCCAGGTGGCGGCGAGGGGGCGCTCCGGGTCGGCCCCGGGCGCGCCGGTCGCCTGGGGCCACGGGCCCCGCAGCAGGGCATTGCCGCCCGTGGTGACACGGGTGTCGCCCTCCGATCCCCCGGCGTCCTGGCTGGACCCAGGTCCCCCATCGTCGTCGGAGCAGCCCGTCCCCAGGGCGAGCACCCAGGACGCCAACAGGGAGCACAGGAGCCGTGAGAGGGTCACCATGGCGCGCCTCCGATTCAGCAAGGCCCGTGTGGTATGGCCATGTCAGGCTGGCGCGTAGACCAGACCCGTGTCAAGGAGAGGGGGCGGAAGGGGGCGTCGGGACAGCGGCGGCGGCGCGATCAGCCCACCGTGAGCGTGACCAGCAGCGTGACCTCGCCCTTCAGGGCGGCCGCCCGGGGCTGCTTCAGGGCATCGCGGATGCAGGTCGCCAGCGCTTGAGACAGGGTCGTCTCGACCTCGGTCACTTCGCTTACGGTCCCGGACCCATCCACGACGAGGCGCAGCGTGATGGTCCCCGCCCCCGGCGCACCGCCGAGGCACCCGCTGCACGTCGCGAGCCGCGCCTCGACGAGCGCCCGCGCCTGCGCCGTACCCAGGGTGCCCTTCTCCACGGTCACGGAGACGAGCCGCACGCCGATCTCCCGCGGCTCCTCCTCAGGGCTCGGGTCGGGGACGACCAGGGCCGCAGCGTCCCCTGCCGCCATCGCCTGCACCTTCTTCATGGGCCCTTCCCGGAGCGCGGCGCGCGTGGGCACGGGCATCGAGCTGCCCCCGGCCCCATACCCAGCGCCACCCGGCATGGCGCCGTGAGCGAAGGCCGCCGGCGGCGCGGCCATGGGCGCCGCGACCCCCTCGGCCGCCTCCACGGGCTGCACGACCGTCGTCGGGTCGCCATTGCCCACCTTCTTCGAGCGGTCCACGGCCACGAAGCTCGTGTAGGCGGTCACGATGCGATAGTCGAGCCCGAGGGCGGTAATCTCGTCGATGTACTTCTGATCCTGGCTGAACCACAGATTCTGCTCCACTCGATCGATGCGCGCGCGGGCCCAGAGAGTCTCCAGCGCCTCATTGGTCACCTCACGCTCCGGCAGAGTCACCTGCGCGGTCAGTCTCACCGGCTTGTCTCCCTGCATCCCCTCGATGACCAGGGTCCCCGCGCCCGCGGAGGTGTATCGCCCGTGCAGGATCAGGGGGCGGCTCGCAAACAGGTCCGGCATCTCGGTGGGGTAGACATCGGCCACGGCCAGGTCTCCCCAGCTCAGGCGCACGTCGGTCAGGACCGGGTGATCCACGTAGTGATAGAAGCGATTGACTGCCTGAGACGGGTCCTCCCGGTTGGTCGCGTAGACGGTCAACCCCCGGCCGGCGTCGGCGATCCCGTCGAGGAGATAGCGATTGACGCTCGACCCGACTCCCATGCCGAACACCTTGGAGCGCCGCCCCGCGGCGGCCTCGGCGTCCGTGAAGGCGCGGGTCTTGGCGATGATCTGCGCCTCGTTGCCCACGTAGCCGTCGGTCAGGAAGAACACGTGGCGCTGTCTCCCCGCAGACGCCGCGGGCGACAGCGCTGCGTCGACGGCGTCCGCCAGGTTGGTCCCGCCCCCCGCCTGTGCGTTCATCACGAAGTCGAGTGCCAGCCGCACGTTGGACTGGTTTGCCGGGCGAGACTCGGGGAACGCCTTGGCCGTGTGACCCGCGAAGGTCATGACGTTGAAGAGATCCGTCGGCCGCAGGTTTCGGATGGCCTCCTGCATGGCCTGCTTGCACATGCTGATGGGCGCCCCCCACATGGAGCCGGAGATGTCGACGACGAACACGAGCTCCCGGTCACCGACCACGGCGTCCATGTCGGCGGTCGGCGGCTGCAGCACGACGGAGAAGAACCCGCCGCGCTTGTCCTTGTGGGCGATGACCGAGACCTGGGGCTCGTCCCGGTCCACCCGGTAGCGCATGACGAAGTCGCGGTTCGGGAGCGTGTCGTGATCCGCGAGCTCCACCAGGAAGTCGCCGTCCACCTCGCTGACCTGCACGTCGTGGGTGGGGACATCCAGGTCCATGACTGGCAGGCTCCGATCCACCGTGACCTCGATGCCGATGTCGTGGCCGGTGCGGCGCCCGCCGCCGATGATGGGCGGCGTGATGCGCGAGGCGTCGGCGACCTGATCCGTGTTCTTCGACCAGCCCGCGCCGGTGGAGTCCGTCGGGTTGCCCGGGATGAACCGCGGGCCGACCACCATCGGGAACACGAACTCGTAGGTGCCGGCGTCGTAGCTCAGGTCCTGCACATAGCGAATCACGACGTCGATCTTCTTTCCGGGCTCGATGTTGGCGACGGACTGGGTGAAGATGTTGGGCCGCTCCTGCTCCAGCAGGGCCGCCGTGTGACCCGCCCGCTTCGCCTCCTCATACTCCTGCCGGGCCTCTTCCCGCTTCTTGATCTCCGCCTCGATGAGCCGGTCGCCGACGCGCAGCTTCATGTCGTCGACGGCGCTGTTCTCAGGGAGCGGGAAGACGTAGATCGCCTCGATGGGCTCAGGGAACGGGTTCTGGTAGGTCTGGGTGACCGTCACGCGGGCGACGAAGCCCGTCAGCTCGGCCTGGACATGGGTGTGCTCCAGGGGCAGCTCGAGCTGCTTCCCGTCCACGGCGACCTTCAGGCGCGGGATGTCTCCCGGCTCCGTCATCACCGTGCGCGCCAGCTCGGAGACCCTGGCGTCGGCGACCTCCGGCGCGCCGAAGTCGCGCTCGGCGGCCGGCAGCCCCAGCGCCTTGGCCGCGTCCTCCCCCGGCTTGAGCGGGGCGACGAGCAGCGGAACTTCGGGGCGCGCCTTCGTGGGTCCCGACTCCAGCGCCCCCTTGGCCGGACCCGGCTCCCCTGCCCCTGCGACAGGACTCTCCCCCTTCGCGTCCCCCTTGCACGCACCAACGACCATGGCCGCGACGACCAGCCAGCGCATCTTCCTCATGGTGTCCATCCTCCGTGGGTCTGCATCAACCGACCGTGCCTGACACGGTCGAGGCCCGCAAAGGATCTCCACCCGCAGCGGCTCCGCCACCTCGGCGCACGAGGGCAGCCACGGCTCGCAGGATCGTCGGGATGGCTCCGGCTACTTCGGCCAGCAGAACCCGATGCCCGGCTTGGCGCCGGGGTTGATGATCGGCACACAGTCCTGCGCCCCCGCACAAGGATGGGCGGCGTCGCACCAGGTACGACAGGACCAGGTGCCCTCCTCCTTGTGGAGGGCACAGGCGAGGCCCACGCCGCACTCGCTCAGGTCCGGCTCGCACGCGCCCCCCTCGCCCACCGCCCCCGCCTGCTCGCAGGCGTAGACGGTGGTGGCGTCATCATAGGCCAGGAACCGGTGCGCGCAGGTGAGCCCCTCGCCACACCCCGAGTCGAAGGGATCGCACGTCGGAAGGCACAGGCCGCTGTGCGCCGACGCCGGAGGCCGGATGCACGCCTCGTCGCCGGTGCAGTCGGCGCTGCCCTGGCAGGTGGAGAAACAGCGGCGGATGGGCGGCTCCGCCATGGCGACACCCCACCAGGTGCAGAAGAGGCCAGGAGCGCAGGTGTCGATTCCGACTTTGTTGGTCGGCCGCACGCACACCTCCCCCTTTCCAACGGGCTCCTTTGGCTGGTCCACGCAAGCGTTGACCCACACGTTCACCGGGTTGACGGTGACCGCACACTTCTTGCCGCCGGCGCAGTCCTGGGCGACCGGGTCGCAGACGGAGGGGCGGCCCGCCCCCCCCTCGGTCGGGTCGCCGGCGACCAGCGCCTCCGCCGCCGCGCCCACGGTCCCCGCGATGACCCGAGCCGTCGACGCGTGATCGAGAGTGCTCACCGCGTCTGGACCGCCCTGGCAGTGGTAGTTCTTGTTCCGGAAGTCCGCCGTGTCGGTGATCATCACGGCCGGGTAGTCCTGGTCCCAGAAGGCCCGGTGGTCGGAGCGGCGAAGCTGGCTGAGCAGCGCGCTCTCCTTCAGACCGCCCTTGAGGATCACCGGCTCCGCGTGGATCCCGGCGACGGCCGCGTGCTTCACCATGGCATCGATGTGCTTCTGAGCGGAGTCGTCCGCGATGAGCCCGATGAAGTCGCCACGCCAGTCGTTCGCAATCATGGTCTGCTCCGCCTCCGGGAACAGGGCCCCGAAGCCCGGCGGGAACGTCTGGGTGTTCGGCTCGCTGGAGAAGTACCCGATCATCTCGTAGTTGAAGACCATCACGATGCGGCGGCCCTCGGCCCCGGCCTGGTTGGCCCACGCGCTGGACCCGTAGGTCCCGCGCTCCTCCTCGTCCCAGCAGGCGACCACCAGCGTGCGGTCGTGCTCCGCCAAGGACAGGACGCGCGCCACCTCCAGGGCCCCCGCCACGCCGGTGGCGTTGTCGTCGGCACCGGGGCAGCCGGGCTGGCCGTCGTAGTGGGCCCCCACGAGGACGGTGCTGTCCGGCTGCGTCTTGCCGAGCAGCGTCCCGATGACGTTGACGCCGTTGCCGTAGGCCTGGCGCTCCACCTGGAAGCCGAGCTCCTCGAGGCGCGTCGCGCACAGGTCCTGCACCACCTGCCAATGAGAGGACTCGGTGGGGCGGTGCCCCTCGATGGCCTCCAGGTCGGCCACGTACTTCTGCTGATCGACGCAAGCTGCCAGCGCCGCCGCGCTGCCCGTGCCGCAGAGGACCCCAGGGCCTGCGTCGGCGGCGACATCCGCTGCGTCGCTCGGCACCGTGTCGACCTGCGCATCCGTGCCGCCCCCTCCCGCATCCGTCACGTCCGCCCCGGGGCCCGTGTCCGTTGGGCCGCTGTCCGTCACAGGGCCCGTGTCCGTCGCCGGCCCTGTGTCCGCTCCACCAGTGTCTCCCGCGCCCCCGTCCACTCCACCGTCCGTGCCGCCGGTGTCCGTGGTGGCATCGGCCACGCCCGCATCCGCCGCGCCGCTCGGCTCGTCCTCGGACGCACAGCCGGCGAGCAGAGAGAGGGTGGCCACGACCCCGAGTCCATATCGCATACACTGGCGCAGGTCGAACGGTCTCATGGGTGCTGCTCCGTTGAAGGGGTAGGGAGTCGCTCATACACGACAGAGCCCGCGCCGCGAAGCGGTTCCTCGTCAAGCTACCGAGTGTCCACACTCTTTCGGGCGTCGCCCGCGTCGGTGCCGCCCACCACGGCCTCGGGGGTCAGGTCGCGCAGCTTGTCCGGGAGGCGCGGCGGAGTCGGGGAGCGTGACAGAGGGACCCTCGCCGCAGTCCCCCACCGTCAGTCGAGCCAGCGCGCCAGCGCCACCGTGTGCAGCGCCACGCGGGACTCCAGGCTCGCGATCTCGATGTACTCCTCCGGGGTGTGGGGGTGCCCCCCCTGGGGTCCCAGGGCGTCGAGGGTGGGGATCCCCACCTGGTGGGTGAAGTTGCCGTCGCTGCCGCCTCCGGTAGCCTCCGCCTCCACACACACACCAAGTGCCTCGCCAGCGGCCGCCCAGAGCCCCACCAGGCGGTCGCTCGCCTCGTTGACCGGCCAGGGCGGGCGCCCGATGCCGCCCTCGATGGTCGTCGAAGCCCCAGCGAGCCGCACCTGCGCAGCAATCCTGCGCAGGGCCTCGTCCACCGGTGCGGCGTCCTCCGGGCGCCAGATGCGCACGTCCACCTCGCAGCGGGCCTCCGGGGGCACCGTGTTGCGCCCCACCCCACCGTGGAACGTCCCCACGTTCAGGGTCACCCCCTTGTCATAGTCGGTCAGCGCCTGGATGGGACCGACCTTCGCCGCAAGCTCTTCGATGGCGTTGATGCCGGCCTCGTGGCTCATGCCCGAGTGAGCCGCCCGCCCCTGCGAGGCGAGCACGTACTTCCCGACCCCCTTGCGGGCCCTGACCAGCGCCCCGGTCTTGCGGCCGCCCTCGAAGACCAGCGCCATGTCGAAGCGCTCCCGGGCGCACAGATCCAGGAGCAGCGCCTTGGACGTGGGCGACTGGACCTCCTCGTCGCTATTCAGGAAGGCCGTCACCCGCGTGCGCCCCAGCGCCCCAAGCTCGCCGAGGGCGCGCACCGTCGCCGCCGCCACGATGAGCCCACCCTTCATGTCGTTGACGCCAGGCCCGTGCGCCCGCTCACCCCGCACCTCGAAGCGCTGGAAGGGGTGGCCCTCGGGGAACACGGTGTCCACGTGCCCAACGAGCAGGATGTGGCGGTCCCCGTCCCCGCCCGTCAGGATCAGATGCGGGCGCCCATGCGCCTCCACCTGACCGCCCCGCTCCAGCCCCGAACGCCGGAACAGCGCCTCGAAGCAGTCGAGCATGACCCGGTTGCCCGCGAGGTTGGCGGTGCCGCTGTTGACGTTCACCACCGCCTCCAGCTCCGCGAGCATGCCCGGGGCCTCGGCCTCTGCAAATGCTCGCGCGAACGCCTCGATGTTCATGCTCCCTCCTTGCGGGCGCCCAGCTCGTTGGCCCGCCGGCAGGCCGCACCGATGGCGGCCTGGACGAGCGCCGCGTACCCGTTCTGCCCGAGGTGCGTGATCGCGGCCTCCGTCGTCCCACCCTTGGACGTGACCCTCGCGCGGAGCTGGTCCGGCTCCTCGCCGGCGTCCATGACCAGCCGCGCGGCGCCGAGCACGGTCTGCTTGACCAGGCGCCGGGCGAGCTCGTCGGGGATCCCGAGGGCGACGGCCCCGCCGATCATGGCCTCCAACGTATAGAAGATGTACGCGGGCCCCGTCCCGCTGACCGCGGTGACCGGGTCCATGAGCGCCTCGTCCACCTCCACGGCCATGCCCACCGAGTCCAGGATCGCCTGGGTGACCAGCGCGTGCTCGGCGGTCGCCCAGCGGCCCCGGCAGTAGGCGCTGGCGCCCTCTCCCACCAGCGCGGGCGTGTTCGGCATGGCCCGCAGGACCGCAGCGCTCACGCCGAGGGCCTCCTCGATGGTCCCGGTCGTGATGCCCGCGGCGACGCTGAGCACGATCTGATTCGCCCGGAAGCGACCCCGCAGGGGGCCCAGCACCTCGGGCATGACCTGGGGTTTGACCGCCAGGACCACCACGTCGGAGGCATCGACGACAGCGGCGTTGTCGAGGGTGGTCCGGACGTGGAGCCGGTCCCGCAGCTCACGAAGCCGCCCCTCCGTCCGCGCCGACGCCAGCACCCGATCTGCGTTGATCAGCCCACCGTGCAGGACGCCGCGCAGCAGCGCCTCCCCCATGTTCCCCGCCCCGATGACCCCGAGCTGCCTCGTCCTGAGCATGTGTCGCCTCCTGTCGCAGGGTGGCCACTATGCCCCCCGTGGCCTCGCAGGATCAACCCGGGGCCGCGCGACGGCCCCGCCAGTGGCGCCTGCGCGGTGTCGCCCTGCGCGCCGGTGTTGACACCCCGCGCGGGACTCGACTAGGCTTGGCTGCTCCTCGGAGAGGCTGCGGCGCACCGCCCCGAGGGACAAACCCGCGACGAGGACATCCATCGTGTACGGTAGCGACGGCCCCAGGCCGTTCCGTGAGGGCCTGCTGGAGGGCAAGGTCGCCTTGGTGACGGGCGGCGACTCTGGCATCGGCCGCGGCATCGCAGCAGTCCTGTCCCGCCTGGGCGCCGAGGTGATCCTGACCGGGTCCCGCATCGGCGGCCTGGACACCTGGTTTCGGGAGCTCACGAGCGAGGGCGGCCCCGTGTCCGGCTTCGACTCCGACCCGCAGAGCGCCGACTCCCTCGGCGAGCTGGTGGAGGAGCTGGAGACCGTCCACGGCCACCTGGACCTGCTGGTGACCGTCGCCCGCCACGACGAAGGCAACGGCTCCTTCGACACGGTGGTGGAGGGCGTCGCGTCCTACTGCCGGGCCGTTCAGCCGCTGCTCTCCCGCGCGAGCGGCGCCATCGTCAACCTGGTGGACGCCTGCTGCGACGACACCCGCGCCGCCCGGGTGGCCCCCATCGAGGAGCTGACGCGCCGGCTGGCTGGCCGCTGGGTGCGCCAGGGCGTGCGCGTGAGCGCGGTGGCACTGGGCGCCATCGACACGAGCGCCTTCGAGCGCTGCCCTTGGGAGGCGGACGGCGTGGACAAGCCCGACGTCCCCGTGGGCCGCCTGGGCACTCCGTGGGAGGTGGGCGCCGTCGTCGCCTTCCTTGCCTCTGAGGCCGCGCAGTTCATCACGGGTACGACTCTGCACGTGGACGGCGGCCAAAGCCTGGATGCCTCTTGACACGCTCCACGGTCGCGAAGATCATGCCCGCCATGCCGAAGTGGTGAAACCGGTAGACGCGCCGGACTCAAAATCCGGTACCCGCAAGGGTGTGTGGGTTCGAGTCCCACCTTCGGCACCCCCCATCCCCGGAGCCCCCTGAGATGACCATCTCGCCGCGCCACGTGGCCATCGCGGTCATCGCCGTGCTGGCGGGCTGGGGCATCTGGGCGTGGCTCACCCGGCCCGACCCGGACCGGCTTGCCATAGAGGCCCGCGTCGCCGCGCTGGAGGCCGCCGTGGAGAACGGCGACACAGACGCCTTCCTCGACGGGCTCACCCTCGACTACTCCGATCCGTATGGGCACGACCGCGAGGGCATCACGGACCGCGTGTTCCGCATCACGGACCGGGTGGACTCCCTTGACGTGGTGATCAGCAACCTGGACATCGAGCTGGACAAGGACGCGGGCACGGCGACAGTCAAGATCCGCGTGGACCTGGCGGGTGAGGGGGGCCGCGTGGATCCCGACGACGCGGAGGTGCGCGCGCACCGGCGAATCCGCCTCCAGCTCCGCAAACAGGGCAGCGAGTGGCTGGTGCGCCGCGCCGACGTCGTCTACTCGCTCCTCGGGGGCTGAAGACGCGGATCCCGGTGTGACTCCACCACCTCCGACTCGCCCTCGATGATCACGTCGCCGGGACGCGCGAAGGGGTCCCCGCCGACGATGCGCACCTGCTGCACCCGCACCGCCTCCTTGACCTGCTTCCACACCCGCTCCCGCACCATGGCCCGGATCGGCGGCACGAGGCACAGGAGCCCAACGAGGTCCGTTAGCACACCGGGCGTGATCAGCAGGAGCGCGGCGACCAGCAGGATGGCCCCATCGACGAGGGACTCCGCCGGCAGGTGGCCTCGCAGGAGCTCCCCCTTCATCTGGCGGATGACCCCCGTGCCCTGCCACTTCGCCAGGCCGGCGCCGAGGACGCCCGTCGCGATGACGAGCGCGACGGTGGGGAGAAAGCCGATACGCGCGCCGATGCGGACGAGCAGGCTCAGCTCCACGATGGGGACGACGATGAACAGCAGCGCCAGGATGCCCATGCGCCCTACCCTGCCCGAAGGCGCCGGCGCTGTCCACCCTGCGGTGGTTGCCGCATCCACCGGTCGGTGATAGACAGTCGCGTCCACACGGAGAGGGAACATGGACCAGGACGCGCCGGCGCTCCCCGACAACATCCGGATCATCGACGTGGACGGGCGCCTCGTGCACCTGGTCGGCACGGCGCACGTCTCGGAGGCGAGCGTCCACGAGGTACGCCAGGTGATCCGCGACCTGCGCCCTGACACGGTCTGCGTGGAGCTGGACCAGGGCCGCTACGAGGCCCTGACCGACGACAGCCGGTGGCGTCGCCTGGACGTGTTCAAGGTCATCCGCGAGGGCAAGACGCTGTTCCTGCTCGTGAGCCTCGCCATCGCGGCGTGGCAGAAGCGCCTGGGAGACCGCCTCGGCGTCAAACCCGGCGCCGAGCTGCTCGCGGCGACGGAGGAGGCGACCGCCATCGGCGCGAAGGTGGTCCTCATCGATCGGGACGTCCACATCACGCTCAAGCGGACGTGGCGGAACCTGTCGTTCCTGAGCAAGGCGAAGCTCCTCGGTGCCTTCCTGGCCGGCGGCGAGGAGGGCGAGATCGAGTCCAAGGACATCGAGAAGCTGAAGGACAACGCCAGCCTCTCCCAGGCCATGGAGGAGCTCGGCAAGATGCTCCCCGAGGTCAAGGAGCCGCTGATCGACGAGCGGGACCGCTACATGATCGCCGGCATCCGAGCTGCGGAGGGCGCTCGCCTGGTGGCGGTGGTGGGGGCCGCCCACGTGGGGGGCATGATCCGCCACCTCCACACGGAGGTGGACCGCGCCAAGCTGGACGTCCTGCCTCCCCCGGCGCGGTGGACCCAGGTGGTCAAGTGGATCCTCCCGGCGCTGATCCTCTACCTGTTCTGGCGGGGCGCCCAGGCGCAGCACGTCGAGTCCTTCCGGCAGGTGCTCACGGCCTGGATCCTGCCCAACTCCATCTTCTGCGCCCTGCTGACCGCCATCGCCGGCGGCAAGCCCCTGTCGGTGCTCGCGGGCTTCATCGCCTCACCCATCACGTCCCTGAACCCCATGGTCCCGGCGGGTCTGGTCGTGGGACTCCTGGAGGCGTGGCTGCGAAAGCCCACCGTCGAAGACGCGGAGGCCATCCCCCACGCCATCGAGAGCCTCCGCGGCATCTACGCGAACCGCGCGACCCGTGTCCTCCTGGTCACCGTCGCCTCGACGCTCGGGTCGGCCATGGGCGCCTGGGTGGGCCTTGGGTGGCTGTTCAGCCTGGTGTCTGGCTAGGGCGACACTGGGTGGGAGGAGCTCAGTCCTCGGCGGGCAGCCCGGTCACCGGGTTGATTCGCGGGCCCGGGCGGACGCTCGACGGCTCGCCCTCGTGCCCGGACAGCTTCGCAAGCGTCCGCTCCAGGTTCTCCGTGAGCTCCACCTCCGACCGCAGCTCCTCGTCCGCGATCTGCCGGTAGATGGACGCCACGGCGTGTACGAGCTGGTAGGCGCCCTCCTGGTCGTTCTTCTCGTGATGAAGCCGCGTCGCCTCCTTCAGCGCGGTCGCCTGGTTCACGAGGAGCGCGCCCCGGAACAAGCCCGTGCTCGTCTGCCCGGGAGCCACATACGTGAGGTCCGCGGCCCCCGAGACCACCCGGCCGTCGCGCAGCGTGTAGACCAGGGACACGGAGCCCGCCGAGTCCCCCCGCTCCAGGCGACGCGCAGGCAGGTTCGGCCCCGCCTCCGACGAGAACGCCACGTAGATCGCCCCGGCCCGCTTGCTCGCGAACATGGTGGCGATCTGGACCTTCAGCCCGCCCTCGGGGGTCCACTGGAGCGCCTCACCCGGGATCCCGTACATGCCCGCGATCTTGAGGCCTGGCGCCGGCCGCACCTCCAGCGCCATGTCGTAGGCCAGCTCGGTGACGATGGTGTCGAGCTCCTCGCCGAAGGTCTTCTCGATGGCCGCGTCGTCATTGAAGAAGAAGAGGTTGCCGCCACGGACGCTGCTGATCTTCGTCGCCAGCTCGGCCCCGAACTGGACCCCCACGCCGATGGTGGTCATCCCGATGCCGGCCCGGGAGTTGGCCTCCGCCATGCCCATGAAGGACTCGGCGTCCGTGCGCCCGACGTTCGGGCGCTCGTCGGTGTAGAGCATCACGCGGGTCAGGCCGTCGAAGCGCGCGGCGCTCTTGCGGGCCTCCGCGAAGCCGAGCTTCAGGCCTGCCTCCATGTACGTGGACCCGTTGATGGCGATGGCGTCGATGGCGCTGTGCAGCCGCCCCTTCTCGGCGCCCCCGGTCGCCTCCAGGTGCACGTGCGAGGTGTCCCCGTAGAGCACGATCTGGAGCCGGTCGCGGTCGTCGAGCTGGTCCGCGAGCTTGTGGAGCGCCTTCTTCACCATCTCCATGGGCTGCCCGCTCATGGAGCCGGACTTGTCGACCACTGCGACGAGGTTCAGCGGGGCGCGTCGAAACGTGGCGGGATCCATTCCGGACGAGAAGCCGAGCTGCGCGAGCCAGAGCACCTCGGGCTGCACCAGCAGGCGGGCGTCGCTGGCTTCACCGAAGGCGCAGACCAGCTCGCGGCACGGGCCACGCGACTCCAAGGGCAGGTCGTGCTCGCTGAAGAGGCCCTCGGGCGTGAACACCGCCGGGTGGGGCACCTCCCCAGAGGCGGCGCGGTCCCGGAAGAAGCGGATGTCCTGGGCGCCACCGGCGGTCACGCCCAGCTCGCCCATGACCTCGATGCTGGAGAAGTCGTAGACCTTCATGTGAGCTGGTGACGGCGAGGGGCGCTCCTCGTCGTCGTCGCGGGGACTCCGCGCTTCGGTCTGGGGGGCGAGCAGGGTGGCGGCGGCGGCACAGAGGGTGATCGAAAGCAGGCGTCTCATGGGGCTCCTCCATCAAGGGTCGTGACGGAGGGTGGGGACGCACACCGGCGCGGAAGGATCTACCCACGGTCGCGCGATCCGGGCACCGGACCCGAACCCACCTCACGGTTGCACCCCGTCCATTGACAGTCCAGGGGCGCGTCGCAATACTGCGGCGCCGGTCCCCCTCGTGCCGCGGGAGCTCGATGGATCCCACACGCTACATCGTCCTGGTGGTCGCGACCGTCGTGGCAGTGGTGCTGGGCGTCACGGAGCTGTGGCTCCATCGCAAGCGCCTTTTCAAGATCCCCATCCGCATCCACGTCAACGGGACGCGGGGCAAGTCCAGCGTGACTCGCCTCATCGCCGCGGGCCTGCGCGCTGGGGGCATCAGGACCTGCGCCAAGACCACCGGCACCCTGCCGCGCATGATCATGCCCGACGGCAAGGAGTACCCCGTGTTCCGGCCGGCGCGGGCCAACGTCATCGAGCAGCTCCGCATCGTCGCCACGGCCCAGGCCAACGAGGCCCAGGCGCTGGTCATCGAGTGCATGGCGCTCGTGCCCTACCTCCAGTGGCTGTGCGAGGCGCGCATCGTGCGGGCGACCCACGGGGTCATCACCAACGCCCGCCCCGACCACCTGGACGTCATGGGGCCCACGGAGGACGACGTGGCGCTGGCGCTCGCCGGCATGATGCCCACCAAGGGCAAGTTCTTCACGGCGGAGCGAGACCTGGACGGCATCTTCAAGGTGGCGGCCGCGGACCGCAAGTCACAGTTCTTCGGCACCACCGAGGAGGAGGTCGCGGACATCTCCAAGGAGGACCTCGCCGGCTTCAGCTACATCGAGCACGCCGAGAACGTGGCCCTCGCCCTCAAGGTGTGCGCGGACCTGGGCGTCGAGCGGAACGTGGCGCTGCGGGGCATGTGGCAGGCCCAGCCGGACCCGGGCGTGCTGATGGACTACGAGATCGACTTCTTCGGGCGCCGCATCGTGTTCGTCAACGCCTTCGCGGCCAACGACCCGGAGTCCACCGAGCGCCTCTGGAACATCGCCATCGCCAAGTACCCGCACATCAAGCGGCGCATCATGCTCTTCAACTGCCGCGCGGACCGCCCCGACCGGTCCATCCAGCTCGGCGAGGCGTGCGTGGACTGGCAGCCGGCCGACCACGTGGCGCTGATGGGCACGGGCACGTACATCTTCAGCAAGGCCGCGGTCGACAGGGGCGCGGACTACTCCAAGTACGTGATCGCAGACGACTTCGGCGTCGAGCAGATCTTCGAGACGCTCATCGGGGTCTCCGGCGAGGAGGCGCTGATCGTCGGCATGGGAAACATCGGCGGCCAGGGGATCCCCCTGGTGCGCCACTTCAAGAACCGCAGCATCATCCACAAGGAACTGAGGGCCGCCTGACATGGAGCTTCTCCCCCTCGCCATCGGCGTCGGGCTCATCGTGAGCCTGGTCTTCTCGGAGCTGTTCGGCGTCGCGCCGGGCGGCATGGTGGTGCCTGGCTACTTCGCCCTGCGCCTCGTCCACCCCATGGACGTGGCGCTGACCATCGGCGCCGGCTTCGCGACCTTCGCCATCGTCCACGCCCTCGGGTCGGTGCTGATCCTCTACGGGCGGCGACGCACCGTGTTGATGATCCTGGTCGGCTACCTGCTGGGCATGGGGCTGCGCATGGTCCTCCACGGCAACATCACCACCTTCGGGCAGGAGTGGGCGATCATCGGCTTCATCATCCCCGGCCTCATCGGCATCTGGCTCGACCGCCAGGGCGTCGTCGAGACCGTGACCACGCTCCTCACGGTGTCCGTGCTGGTGCGCCTGGTGCTGATCCTGGTCGTCGGAACGGAGCTCCAGTCGGCATGAAGCGTCTCTACTGGCGGCCCAACAAGGTCTCGCGCAACGTGCTCCTCCTGGTGGCGCTGCTGTCCGTCACGGCCCTGTGGTCCGTCGAGAACTTCCTCGTCAAGACGAAGCAGCCGTTCCACGCAGAGAAGATGGCCGCGGCGCGCCTCACCCGGCAGGCGCTGGAGGTCATCAAGGAGGAGCGGCTTCGCCTCGGCCCCGAGGTGGACCTGGAGGCGGACCCGGCCCAGTCGGGCGTCATCGGCATCCTCATGTCGCCGATCACGTCCAACAGCGGCCACCTGCCCGCCAAGCGCACCTCGATCAACCCCAACTGGGGCGCCGTGATCGTCCACTTGCTCAAGAAGGCGGGCGTCGAGGAGGGCGACACGGTGGCGGTCGGCGCGTCCGGCTCCTTCCCCGCGCTCAACATGGGGAGCTACGCGGCCTGCACGGCGCTCAAGCTGCGGTGCATCGTCATGACGTCCGTTGCGGCCTCCCAGTGGGGAGCAAACATCCCGGGGCTGACCTGGCTCGACATGGAGCGAATCCTGAGCCAGCACGGGGTGTTCAGCATCCGGTCCGTCGCCGCGTCGATGGGCGGCATCGACGACCGGGGCTTCGGCATGTCCAAGCAGGGGCGCGCCATGCTCCTGGAGTCCATCGAGCGCAACAACATCCCGCTGATCAAGCCCGCGAACTACGAGGAGAGCGTCGTCGAGCGCATGCGCGTGTACCGCGAGGCCGCGGGGGAGCGCCCCATCGCCGCCTACGTCAACGTGGGCGGCGGCGCCGCGTCCGTCGGCACCAGCGTCGGCAAGAAGATGTTCCGCGCGGGCCTCAACCGCGCCACGCCGTCGGGCTCGTCGACCATCGACTCCGTGATGGTCCGCTTCTCCAACGAGGGCGTGCCGGTCATCCACCTCATCCAGGCGGCCATCTTGGCCCAACGGTTCGGCTTGCCCATCGAGCCGCCGTTCATCCCGCCGGTGGGCGAGGGAAAGATCTACCTGCAGGAGCAGTACAACCCGTGGCTCGCCGGCGGCGTGCTCCTGGCGCTGACCGCGATCCTCTATATCTTCATCCGGTCGGACCTCGGCACACGGATCCTTCAGACCGGCAAGAGCAGCAAGGACAAGGCCACCGTGCCTGAGCAGATGGTGTGAACATGAAGACTTTCGTGGTGCTGGCGTGGTTGGCGTTGCCGCTGATCGCGTGCGGCGGTGAGAAGGCCGCGACGGTGGCGGAAGCGAAGGCGAAGGCAGCGAGCGTAACCCTGGTGCTGGAGGGGACCACTTGCGAGGGCTGCGCCACACACATCGAAGAGACCCTGGCCAAGGTCGACGGCATCACTGAGGCCAAGGCCAGCCACGAACAGGCCCGGGCCTGGGTCACGTTCGACCCCGCGAAGCTCAAGGCAGCGGACATCATCCAAGCCATCGAGAAGGCCGGCTACAAGGCCCGCACTGCAACAGAGGCGGAGGCGACGCCCCCCCCGAAGGCACCATGAGCGAACGAATCGACCGGTGTCGCGCCCTCGTGGCCCAGTTCCCGGACAGCGAGCTCCCGCGGTTCTCTCTGGGCCAGGCGCTGCTGGAGGCGGGGCGCTTCGAGGAGGCTGCCGCGACCTTCGCCGAGGTCGCCGCCATCAAGCCCGACTACATGATGGCCCACGTGCATCGCACCCGGGCCCTGATGGAGCTGGAGCGGTGGTCCGACGCCCGGGACGCCTGCCGCGCCGCCATCAAGCTCGCCATCGCCCAGGGCCACAGCGGGCCCCGCCTGGAGTGCGAGCAGCTCCTCGCCGAGATCGAGGACGAGCTCGCCTGACCCCGTCGAGCCTGACGAGCTTGGCTGCCTACTGCGCGTAGTCCCGCATACGGTAGAAGGCCGCCCGCAGGCCGAAGAGCAGCGCCGCCCCCGCCATGAAGGCCGCGAAGGTCCAGAAGAAGTCGACCAGCGCCAGCCCCTTGAACGTGCTCAGGAAGGACACGAGCACGTTGCCGAGCGCCACCGTGAGCAGCCAGAAGCCCATGATGGTGGACTTCATGCGCTTCGGCGCTTGGCTGTAGGCGAACTCCAGGCCGGTGATCGACACCATGACCTCGGCGAGGGTCATGATGATGTAGGGGATGATCTGCCAGACCACGTGGACGTGCTCGCCCCCGTCGATGCGCGCCTGGATGAGCGCCACTACGGCGAAGGCGGCGCTGGCGATGGCCATGCCGATGGTCATGCGCCGCAGCGGCGTCATGGTGAAGCCGAGCTTGCCGATGCCCGGGTAGAGGACGAAGCCCGCGAAGGGGATGAGGATCATCACGAGGGCCGGGTTGAGCGCCTGCACCTGCGAGGGCAGCACGGTGAAGGCCCCGATGAACGGCAGATCGAAGGTCCGGTCCATGACCTCGGCCTGGCGGATCCACGACGAGGCGTGTTGATCGAAGAGCGCCCAGAACACGCTGACCATCACGAAGATGCTGATGATCTTGAGGACCGCCACCGGCCCCTCGACGGTCGCGTGCCCGTAGCGGCGCACGGCGGCGCCCCAGAAGCGGCTCTGGTCCAGCCACCGCTCGGACGCGGGCTTGTCGTCCCCCGCCGCCCGGACCGGGCGCCCCTCGCCGCGCTCACCGCGAAGGAAGGATGAGGCCGCGTACAGGAACACGGGCAGGAAGCTGTCGTCGGGCTGGCGCTGCTGCCGCGCGAAGAACAGCACCATGCCGACGGCGAGGCAGGACCCCGACGTGACGAGGATGACCCACAAGGGGGCGGTCGCCGTGAAGAAGAGCGACCCGAAGGTCATGAACATGAACGCCGAGCTCAGGAAGTCGAGGCCCCCCAAGGCGCCGCCCGGGCGCGCGGGCACGTGGACGAACTTCTTGCGCCCGGTCCAGAAGATCACCGTCGCGATGAACATGAGGACGCCGGGGATGCCGAAGGCGACGCTCGTCCCGTAGACCTCCTTGACCCACGGGATGAGCAGGGTGGCGAAGAAGGACCCGAAGTTGATGATGAAGTAGAACATCTGGAAGACGCGCTCGAGCCGGCTCCAGTTGGCCTTCCCGAACTGGTCACCCACATTGGCGGACACGCAGGGCTTGATGCCGCCCGACCCGATGGCTATGAGGGCGAGGCCCAGGTACATGCCCTCCAGGCTGTTCTCGCCCACGGCGAGCACCGCGTGGCCCGCGCAGTAGACCAGGCTCAGCCAGAGGATGGTGTTGTACTTGTTCCAGAGCCGGTCGGCGAGGATGGCGCCGATCATCGGGAAGGCGTAGACGCCCGCGATGAAGAGGTGGACGACGTATTGAGCTTCCTGGGCGGCAGACTCGCGCGCGGCAGCCGAGAGCAGCGGAATTCGCCCCAAGGTGGTCTCCACCCACTCCACCGTGCCGTCGGCGATGCCCTGCGTGAGCAGGACCATGACGCCGAGCGCCGTCAGGTGGACCTGAAGGATGGACTTCATGCCGTAGAAGCTGAACCGCTCGCAGCCCTCGTTGCCGATGATGTAGGGCACGCCGGGGGGCCACCCGGTCAGCGTGTGGTCCGGGGCCGTCAGGTAGCCCTTCGCGTTGCGGGGCGGGGCGTCCGTCATGGGTTCGCCCCCCTGCCACACAGCCGGTCGACGAGCTCCGCATAGGCGAGCATCGCGGCCTCGCGGGTCATGCCCTGGCGCGCGGCCCAGGCGTCCCACTTGGCGCGGCCCCGCAGGTCGAGGACGCCGGGGCGCTTGCCGCTGACGTCGCCGTCGGACGCCTGCTTGAACAGGCCGTAGAGATCGAGGAGCACGTTGCTCGGCTGCTGGGGGAGCGCCTTCACGCGGGCGAGGGCGTCGCGGAACCGCGCTTCCGAGTCCATGGCTGGGCTCATGGGAGACCTCCTGCGCGTAGCCGCGCCGTCGAAGGGCCCGACCGTACCGCTCCCGTCCGGGCGCCGTCAATCGAAACCCTGCGACTTGCCCGTCGCGGCAAAAAGGGCTAGAGAGAGGCTTCTTTTGGCTGACCACCCCGAGCGAGGGCTGACCATGGACAGACGCGCAGAGATCCTCTCCCAGCACCGCGACCACGTGTTCTTCTCGTGGATGCCCCAGAAGGCCGCGACCAACCCCATCGTGATGGACCGGGCCAAGGGGGTCTACATCTGGGACGTGGACGGCAAGCGGTACATCGACTTCTCGTCACAGCTCATGAACATGAACGTCGGGCACGGGCACCCGAAGATCATCCGCGCCATCCAGGAGCAGGCGGAGCGCCTGGCCTTCGTCTACCCGGGCATGGCGACGGAGGTGAAGGGGCAGGCAGCCGCGAAGCTGGCGTCCCTCGCGCCCGGCGACCTGACGAAGACGCTGTTCACGCTCGGTGGGGCCGAGGCCATCGAGAACGCCATCAAGATCGCGCGGGACGTGACCGGTCGCCAGAAGATCGTCACCCGCTACCGCAGCTACCACGGGGCGACCTACGGCGCGACCACCGCCAGCGGCGACCCGCGGCGCCTGCCCCACGAGCCGGGCATCACGGGCATCGTGCGCGTCCACGACCCCTACGCCTACCGATGCCCCTTCGGCTACGCGCCGGAGGGCAACCTGCAGGTCTACATCGACCACGTGATCCAGACCATCGAGTTCGAGGGGCCCGAGAACGTGGCGGCCATCCTCATGGAGAGCGTCACCGGGTCGAGCGGCCTGATCATCCCGCCGCAGGGCTACTGGCAGGCGCTGCGCAAGTATGCGGACAAGCACGGGATCCTGATCATCGCCGACGAGGTGATGAGCGGCTTCGGGCGCACGGGCAAGATGTTCGCCATCGAGCACTACGACGTGGTGCCGGACATCATGGTCTGCGCCAAGGGCATCACCTGCGGCTACGTCCCCCTCGGGGCGGTCATCGTGCGCCAGCACATCGCCGACTTCTTCGAGGACAAGCCCCTGATGTGCGGCCTCACCTACAGCGGCCACCCGGTGGGCTGCGCGGCGGCGCTGGCCACCATGGAGGTCTACGAGGAGGACGGGCTGGTCGAGAACGCCCGCGTCATGGGCGAGAAGATGGCCGCGCGGCACGCGGAGCTGAAGGCCAACCACCCGTCGGTGGGCGACACGCGCAGCATCGGCCTGTTCGGCGTCATCGAGTGCGTGAAGAACCGCGAGACCCGCGAGCCCCTGGCCCCCTGGAACGCGACGGCCGCGCAGATGGGCGCCATGGGCAAGGTGGCGGCGCGGCTCCGAGAGCTGGGCATGCACACCTTCGTGCGCTGGAACTGGATCTTCACCGTCCCCCCGCTCTGCGTCAATGAGGCGGAGCTGGACGAGGGCATGGCGATGATCGATGACGCGCTGAAGATCGCCGACGCCGCCTACGAGGGCTAGCCCTCCTCGAAGGCGCGGTCGATGCGGGCCGCCAGCACGAAGTCTGCCTCCGTCAGCCCGCCCGCCGAGTGGGTCCACAGGATCACGCGCACCTTGCCCCATGACAGGTGGAGCTCCGGGTGGTGATCCTGGGCCTCCGCGATGGCGCCGACAATGTTGACGAACTCCAGCCCCTCGGCGAAGTCCGGGAAGACCAGGTCCCCCTCCAGGCGGTCGGTGCCGACGACCCTCCAGCGGTCGGAGAGCTCGGCCAGGAGCGGATCGATGCCGAAGGCGTCCAGGGTGGCGGTGCGGCAGCGGCGGCAGTCACGATCGGCCAGAGCGGTCATGGGGTCCTCGCTCAAGGGGCAGGGCTCGTGCGCAGCAGGAGCTGGAGCGCCTGCGCCGCGAGGGGGTGGAGGTCCTTGTCCGACATCACGAGGTTCGAGAGGCTCACCGGCACCGGGCTCGACGCCGGGATGTCCTTCTTCAGCGTGAAGAGCGCCGTCACCACATGGGACTCACCGTGCAGGATCGGGCCCTCCAGCCACGCCTCCGTCAGCGGGACGTCCGCCGCCTGGACGTTGGCGAGGAGCATGTGACCGGCCCCGGTCCAGGTCGCGGGGGTCGTCGGGTCCAGGTTGACGGAGTGCCCGGACTGGAGCGCCGAGAAGCTCGACGGGATGAGCCAGGGCACGCAGAACTCGGGCGTGAAGCACTTCTCGCCGTCCTGGAGCTGATCGAGGCTCGCCGCCGTCGCGTCCCAGGCCCAGTCGGCCTGGAGGTTGACCGCCGGGGGCGACGCCTCGGTGGCGCGCGCCAGGTGCAGCTCGCACGCGACGGTCTGGCCCGACTGGCCCCAGAGCAGGCAGATCAGCCCACCATCCGGGTCCTCGCACGCGGGGTAGGTCGCGCCCCCGCAGGCACCCTGACCGCAGGTGTCGGGGAACGTGCAGACCTCGCCGTCATCGCAGGGGGCTCCCTCCAGCGGGACCGGGTCCTGGGCGCAGGCCCAGGTCTCGGGGCCCGTCGACGCGCACGCGCCGACGTTGCAGTCGTCGTCTGACGCCGAGCAGTCCACGGGCGGGCCGGCGAGACACTGCCCTCCCACGCACGCGTCGCCCTGGGTGCAGCCGTCGCCGTCCGCGTCGCAGGGCGTACCGCTGGGGACGGGCACGCCGCAGCCACCCGTCGCGGGGTCGCACGTATCGGTGGTGCACGGGTTGCCGTCGTCCCCGCAGGTGACGGCCGCGCCGACGCAGGTGCCGGCGGTGCACGCATCGCCCGAGGTGCAGGGGTCCCCGTCGTCACAGGGACCGGCGACCGCCTGAGCACTGCACGAGTACGCTTCAGGCCCATCCGCCGCGCACACGCCCACGTTGCAGGGGTCGGACAGGTCTGAGCAGTCGGCGGGCGCCCCTGGCAGACACACCCCCGAGTCGCAGGCGTCGGCGACCGTGCAGCCGTCTCCGTCCGCGTCGCATGGCGTGCCGCCGGCGGTGGGCACGCCACAGCCGCCAGTCGCCGGATCGCAGGCGTCGGTGGTGCACGGGTTGCCGTCGTCGGCGCACTGGGTGGGAGCGCCAAGACACGTAACGCCAGCGCACTGGTCGCCGGTCGTACACAGGTCCCCGTCGTCGCAGGGCGCCCCCGCGGCGGCGGTCACTCCGCAGGCGCCCGTCGAAGCGTCGCACACGTCGAGGACGCACGGGTTGCCATCGTCGGGGCAGAACTTGGACGTCCCACCGCAGGAGCCCCCGAAGCAGATGTCGCCGAGGGTGCACGGGTCCTCGTCGTTGCAGGAAGCGCCATTCGCGGCCGTCTGCGGCAGACAGAGGCCCGTGGCAGGCTGGCAGACCGCCACCTGGCAGGGGACGCCGGTGGGGGCGCAGGACTTGACGGTCGACGGATCCACGACGCACTGGTTCGCCTGGCAGACGAGCGTCCCGTCGCAGAGGTTGCCGTTCTCGAACTGGGCACAGTCGGCCGTCCCCGCGCACTGGCAGGCGGGGTCCGGCACACCGACGCACTGTCCCTCAGCGCAGGTGTCGTTGGCGGTGCACACCTCGCCGTCGTCGCACGGGTCGCTGTTGGGCAGGTCCAGGCAGCCGAACACCGCGTCGCAGGTCGTGGACGTGCAGGGGTTGCCGTCGTCTGGGCAGAGAATGGGGACCGCAACGCACGCTCCATCAGAACACGCATCCCCGCTGGTGCAGGCGTCACCGTCGTCGCACGGACCGGCGGACGGCGCCGCGGCGCACGCGAAGGCATCCGGCCCGCCGGACACACAGGCCCCCAGGTTGCAGGCGTCGCTCAGCGAGGAGCAGTCCGGCGCCGCACCAGGAACGCAGACCCCGTCGGCGCAAGCGTCTCCGACGGTGCAGCCATCGCCGTCCGCGTCGCAGCCCGTCCCGTCGGGCAGGGGCTCCGCACAGAGCCCCGTTGCGGGGTTGCACGCGCTCGCGGTGCAGGGGTTGCCGTCGTCCGCGCAGACAGTCCCGGTGCAGTTGTCAGGGTCACACGCGTCGCCGGCGCCGTCGCCGTCCACGTCGAGCTGCTGCGGGTCGGGGACCGTCGGGCAGAGGTCGTCGTCGTCGATGACGCCGTCACCGTCCGTGTCCGCCTCACACCCGTCGTGGAGCCCGTCGAAGTCGCTGTCTCCCACTCGGAGCAGCGCCTCGATGTCCAGCGTCGGAGCGAGCTGATGGAGGCGAATCAGGATCACCCGCTGCACGTCCAGCACCGAGATGACGCCGTCGCACTGCAGATCGACCAGCGCGTCGGCGGACGCCTGGCAGCTCGGGGTGGCGCCGCCGCTCGCCGCAGCCAGGGTCGCCCCGATGAAGCAGTTGATGTCCACGACCGTGATGGCGCCGTCGCCGTTGATGTCGCCCCGGTTGGGGCCCATGGCCGCGGTCGCCGCGGTCGTCGCCAGCACGAGCGTCACGAGGACCGCGACTCGGAGCGTTGTCATCCTGCCTCCACACGGGTCTCGCGGGGGCCTCCCCCTCGAAGGGCAAGCGCACCGCGGTCGGCAGAAACGCGCCGACGGTGACTAGGATGCCCACTCGGCCGGATTTCACAACCCGAACTTTGTCCCGAGAGGCGACGGAGCGGTATCGACTGTGACCGGCGCCTGGCCTCATGGCGCCAGGGAGGTCCGAATCACCAGGTTCAGGGTGTCCACCTGGAGCGGCTGCAGCTCCTTGTCGGTCATCACGATGCCGGACAGGGTGACGGGGACCGGCGCGGCCGCATCGACGTCGACCTTCAAAGTGAAGAGCGCGGTGAGCAGGACGGGGTCTCCCTGCACGACCGGGCCCTCGAGCCACGCGTCCGTGAGCGGCGCGTTCGTGCTCTGGGCGTTTGCGATGAGCATGAAGCCGCTCCCGGTCCACGCCGCGGGGCTCGACGGGGTCAGGCTCACCTGGTGGTTCGACTGGAGCGCCGTGAAGTAGGTGGGGATCAACCATGGGACGCAGAACGTGGGCGTGAAGCACTTCGTGCCGTCCTGCAACACGTCGAGGGTCGCGGCGCCCGTGTCCCAGCTCCAGTGGGCCTGGAGGTTCACCGCGGGGAGCTCCTGCTGCGTGGCCCTGACGAGGTGGACAGCGCAGGCAACCTGAGCACCCGCAGCGCCCGAGAGCAGGCAGACGAGCCCGGCGGTGGCGTCCTCGCACGCGGGCCAGCTCGGGCCGCCGCAGGAGCCCCCCTCGCACGAGTCCGCCATGGTGCAGGGCTCGCCGTCGTCGCACGGCCCGCCCTCCAGAGGGGTCGGGTCGGAGGCGCACAGGAAGCTCGCTGCCCCCGTCGAGACGCAGAGGCCCACCGAGCACGCGTCGCCCGCGGCGCCGCAGTCCACCGCCGGACCGGCCTCGCACTGCCCCGACACGCAGGCATCGCCCGCGGTGCAGCCGCTCCCGTCCGCGTCACAGGGGTGACCGTCGGGGGCGACCACCCCGCACGCGCCGGTCTCCGGGACGCAGACCGGCAGCGTGCAGGGTCCTCCATCGGCGCACACGACGCCCGTGCAGTTGTCCGCGTCGCAGGCGTCGCCGACGCCGTCGCCGTCCATGTCCTCCTGGCCGGGGTTTGGGACCTCCGGGCACACGTCCACTCCGTCGAGGACGCCGTCGCTGTCCTTGTCCTTGGGGCACGCGTCGTGGAGGCCGTCCAGGTCGGCGTCACCGGGGCCGAGCAGCGCCTCCAGCTCCGGCCCCGGCGCCAGCAGGTTCAACCGCACCACGATGACGCGCTGCACGTCCGCCACGTTGATGACGCCGTCGCACTGCATGTCCGCCTGTGCGTCTGGAACTGCCTGGCAGGCCGGGGCGTCATCCGCGCTGAGGGCGGCCAGCGCCGCAGCGATGAAGCAGTTGACGTCAACGACGGTGACGGCCCCGTCCCCTGTGATGTCGCCGCGGTTCGGTCCAAGGGGGCTCGCCGCCGCAGGCCCCACGGTGAGCAGCGCAAGCAACGGGAGTGCGAGCCGCATCGCGAGCCTCCACATGGCGCACCAGGCGGAACCGACGCCCCCGCGCTCACCCCCGACCTACGCTGCGCGCGCGGCCTCGAGAGCCCTTCTCTGCAGGATGGTCGCCCGCACCCGGCGGTAACGCCGGGGAGCCGTGACGAGCAGCCACAGGGTGAGCGCGTTCATGGGCACGATCATGATGAGCCAGATGACCAGGGGCGCGCCAGGGTGAATCGCTGCGAGCAGCGACGCGGTGACCAGCAGGAACAGGTGGGTCCCGAGGCCAAGGTGGGACCACAGGCGCATGGAGCTCAAGTAGGCGTCGCGGTAGATCTCCCGCTCCTCGGGGCTGCTCGTCAGCGGTCCGTCCTTGGCGTGCTCCTTGGCGATGTGCTTGTGCTGGGCGCGGGTGTTCACCACGAAGAGCCAGTAGATGGCCCACAGCAGGATCCGACCGCTGCGCTTGATCTCGGCCCACTCCGCCTCGACCCGCTCCATGTCGAGCCACCCCATGGACATGCCGTCCACAGGGGGCTTGGTGTTGCGCAGGTAGACGTTCTTGATGCCGTCGTAGAGAAAGCAGTGCCAGATCATGCTGGCGCCCGCCGAGTAGCCGAGGATCCAGGTCCACCACCCCAGCTCGGGCATGCGCTGCTGGATGAAGAACGCGAGGCCATAGAAGGCGCTGATGGTCGGGAAGTAGTCGGCGATGCCGTCGAGCGCCCGCCCGAGCATGCTGGCCGTGCCGCGCACCCGCGCGAGCTGGCCGTCGGCGCAGTCGAAGATGATGGAGGAGAACAACAGGATGGCGCCAACGACCACCCAGGCGTTGTTCGTGCCCCCCGCGTAGAAGGCGAAGCCCGAGGCTGACCCGAAGATCAGCGCCAGCACCGTGAGCTGGTTCGGGGTCAGCGGCGTCGGCTCCACCACCCGGACCAGGTGCGCCGCCAAGGGGCGGTGGAAGTACCAGTCGATCAGCTCTTCGACGTCCTTGGGCTTGAACATCTCCTTGGTCTCGGCCACGTCACGCCCCCCGCCCGCTCAGCATCGCCGTGGCCCGCGCCAGATCCTCCGGCGTGTCGATCTCCGTCCACGGCAGCCCGGCCGTGTCCACTGCGCCCAGCTCCCACCCCTGCTGCACCAGCTCGTGGTAGACGTCCTCGTAGTAGACGCCGCCACGCCCCTCCTCGTGGACGACCCGCCGCAGCGCCCGGAACAGGCGCTCCGCGTCCTCGCCAGCGATCAGCTCGGCCCCGATGGACTCCCCCGTCGCCGTGGAGGGGTCGAGCCACTTGCCCATGGCGACGACGCGGCCGTCGCGCACCTCGGCCTTCATCTCCTCGTCCGCCAGCTCGACGGTCCGGTCGAGGAGGATCGCGGAGCCGGAGGCACCCACGAGCCGCTCCAGCAGGCCATCGCTCATCACCAGGTCGCCGTCGAGCTTCACGAACGGGCCGCGCACGGCCCCCTGCGCCATGAGCAGGGAGTGGGCGTTACCGAGCGTCGCGTACTCGGCGTTGTAGACCGTGGCGACGGGGAGCGGCAGCGGCGTGCGGCTGAGCCACGCGTCGATGGCCTCGTCCATGTGTCCCGTGATCAGCACCGCCTCGGAGCATCCGGCGGCCCCCACCTGCCGCAGCAGCCGCCCGAGCAACGGCTCTCCCCCGAGCTCCACCAGGCACTTCGGCCGGTCGTCGGTGTGCGGCCGAAGCCGGCTGCCGATGCCCGCCACCAGGATGACCGCCTTCACGTCCGGCCGCATGTCCGTGGGACCTCCGCGCAGAGAGTGGCCCGCCTCCGAGCCGCGGCGCACGCTACACCACGCTCAAGGTCCCAAACAAGGGTGATTCATTGACTCTTGCGGGAGCGACGCCCAGTATGCTCGCCCCATGGACCGCGCCCTGCTGCTCGCCCTGCCCCTCCCTGGTTCAGCCCCCGGCGACACCAGCCTGCTCGAGACCCCGGTCGGGGGCGTGCCGCTCCTCAAGCGGCAGACACGCCTCGCCCAGGCGGTCGGCGCCCGCGAGGTCACCATCGTGTGCGCCGCCGCGGCGCAAGGTGCGCTGGCCGCGTCGCTGGCGGGGCGCCTCGCCCCCGCGCCGGTGCGATGGCTCACGGTCTCCGACCCATCAGAGGCACCTGGGGCGATTCAGCGCTGGTGCGCTGCCCAGGACGCTCCGTTTCTCGCCACGTCGGTCTGGGACGTCTTCGAGCGCGGCGCCACGGCGCGGACCCTGTCGCTCACGCCGCGCCCCGGGGAGCTTGTCGTGACCACGGTGGAGGGCCGCCCCGCCACGCTGATTGCTGCCGGACCCGGGGCACCGCTGGGCGCGCTCCTGGCCACCTGGCCCGACGCGGCGGAGGCGCCCACGGCGCGCGAGCTCCCCGCGAAGGAGCTGGCGGGGCGCATCCGGGACCGGGCGTCCCTGGAGGCCGCGGCCCACCGGCTCTGGGAGGGCTGCCGCAAGCCCCTGGACGGCTTCGTCAGCCGCAACCTGAACCGCCACGTCAGCCTCTTCATCAGCCGCCGCATCGCGCACACCGGCATCGACCCGAACCACATCAGCTTCCTGAACCTGGCGCTGGGGCTGGCGGGCGGCGTGATCGCGGCCATGGGGGGGTACTGGCCGTTCCTGATCGCGGCGGCGCTCCTCAAGGCGAACTCGATCCTCGACGGCGTGGACGGGGAGCTGGCGCGCATGCGCATCCAGGCGAGCGTGCTCGGCGAGTGGCTGGACACGATCAGCGACGATCTCTCCAACCAGGCCTTCTTCATCGGCGTCGCCATCGGCGCCTGGCGCATGACGGGCGACGCCTCGTGGCTCGCTTTGGGGGCCGCGACGGCGGTGCCCATGGGCCTCGTGACCGCCTACTACTACAGGTGGTGCATCCAGAACGGGCGCGGCGACATCCTCGCCTTCCAGTGGACCTTCCAGACGGAGACCCTCACGCAAGAAGAGAGGGAGGCCGCGACGTGGCTCCACCGCACGCTCGGCTTCTTCAAGACCCTCTTCCGCAAGGACGCCTTCGTGATGATGTTCCTTCTGGCCGCCATCGCCGGAGTGCTGCCCTGGTCACTCTGGGTCGTGGCGCCCGCGGCCTTCGCCACCCTGTTCATGCTCATCGGCCAGCACTTCAAGCAGCGGGCGCACGACCGGCGGCTCGCAGCCTGACGGGCGAGACGGTCGTCCCTCCGATGCACGTCACACGCTGATCGAGCCCTTGCGGAAGTCGCTCGAACCGATCTTCACGTTGACGCACGCGGGCTTGCCCGACGCGAAGGCCCTCTCCAGGGCCGGGCGCAGGTCCGCGCAGGTCTCGACCCACTCGCCGTGGCCGCCGCACGCCTCGACGATCTTCTCGTAGCGTGTGTAGTCGAGGCGGGTGGCGACGACCCGCGCCTCGCCGTAGATGTCGCGCTGGCCGCGCAGGATCTGGGTCCAGCCCGCGTCGTTGCCGATGACGGCGACCACCGGGATCCCCTGGCGCGCCATGGCCTCGAACTCCATGGCGTGCAACCCGAAGGAGCCGTCCCCGTACATCAGCACGACCTTCGCCTGCGGGCGCGCCAGCTTGGCAGCCATGGCGTAGCCGGGGCCGACCCCCAGGGTGCCGAGCGGCCCCGGGTCCATCCAGGTGCCCACCCCGAAGACCTTCATGGTGTACGCCGCCGTCGCCACGAAGTCGCCGCCATCCCCCACGACCACGTCCCCCGGCGACAGGAACCGCCCCACCTCCGCGCACACCCGCAGGGGGTTCGGCGGATCGCCCTCGGCGGCCATCTGGACGAGCATCTTGTCCCACGCCTTCTGCTCGTCGGCGCGGAGCTTCGCGTTCCAGTCCACCAACGCCCCAGCCTTCCCCGGGAGCCCGTCGGCCAGGGCCGCCAGCGTGAGCCCCGTGTCCCCCACGAAGCCCACCTCGACGCCCTCGACGCGGTTTCGGCCGATCTCGTCCGGATCCAGGTCGACCTGGATGATCTTCGCGCTCTTGTTGATGACGGGGCTCGCGAGCTGGAGCATGACGCTGCCGGAGCCCCCCGACTGAGTCCCCGGGTGGATCCCCGTCGACTGGCCGTAGCTCAGCCGGAAGTCGAAGGGCGTGCCGAAGATGGCGACCACGTCGGCGCTCTTCAGGGCGGCCTTGCGGGAGCGGTTCAGGAAGTGCGGGCCGTCCGGATCCACCATGCCGCGGGCCATGCCGTTGACGAAGGTCGGGATGCCCGTCGTGTCCAGGAACCGGGTCAGCGTCGCGATGGGCTCGCGCGACCACCGGAGCTGGGACCCGACGATGGCCATGGGGCGCTCCGCCTCAGAGAGCAGCTTCACCGCCCGCTCCAGGTAGACCGGGTCCGGGGCCGGGCGGGCCTCGGTGCGGTAGTTGCGGGGCATGGGCACCTTCTCGGGGTCCACGAACTCCATGAGCACGTCGAGGGGGACCTCCAGGTACACCGGGCCCGGCACGCCCGTCGTCGCCTTGCGGAAAGCGATGGACACGTACTCCGCCAGCCGCCGCGTCTCGTCGACGGACGCGGCCCACTTCACCACCGGCCGCACCAGCTCCAGGTGGTTCATGTCCTGGAGGGAGCCCATGTCACGGAACACGCGGGGGCCCGCGCCGCCGAAGATCACGAGCGGCACGTTGGCGCGGTACGCGTTGGCGAGCCCGGTGACGGCATCCGTGACGCCGGGGCCCGCAGTGACGGCGCAGACGCCCGGCCGCCCCGTCGCCCTCGCCCAGCCGTCCGCCGCGTGGGCCGCGGTCTGCTCGTGGCGCACGTCGACGACCCGGATCCCCTCGTCGAGGCACCCGTCGTAGATGGACTGGATGTGCCCGCCACACAGCGTGAACAGGCACTCGACCCCCTCCGCGGCCAGCGCCCGGGCGACCAGGCGCCCCCCGTGAATCTTCGCTCCCATGGTCTCTCCCTATGGTCGTGTCTGGTTGTGACTCGCGAGTGCGCGCCATGGTAGCGGCTCGCCGCAGCGATTGCATCGCAAATTGTGACGGCTCAGAATCTGCGGCATGAGCGCCTGCCCCTCCTGCAACACCACGCTCCGGGTCACGGTCGCCCGCGGGCGAAGCGTCGCCTGCCCTCGATGCGGCGGGCGTGTGATGCCCCTGGCCGCGCTCCGGCGATCCGCCGATCCCCACCGCGTCGCTGCCCTCTGGCGCGACGCGCAGGGCTCGCCCCAGACCGGCGCGCCCTGCCCCACCTGCGCACGGCCCATGTCCCTGGTCGCGCTCGCCGACACGCCGCTGTGGCTCGACGTGTGCCGCCCGTGCCAGCACGTGTGGTTCGACGGCGGGGAGGTCGAGCGGCTGTCCGCAATCGCCCCGCCTCCCGCGGCTCCCCGGGAGCCAGAGCTCCCCATGGAGGCGCGCGCCCTGCTCGCCCGCCTGCACGCGACCCGCGCGCGGGAGCAGACCGAGCGCCTCGTGGATGCGGCCGCGTCCACCCCAGGAGCCGTCCAGACCGCCGCCGCCTGGTTCGGCCTCCCGGGCGAGCTGGACGAGCAGGTCTTCGCTGCCCACCCCACCGTCACGTGGGGAGTCTCCATCCTCATTGCGCTGCTCGCGGTGGCGGCCTTCGCGGACCCGGACGCCATCGCCTCCTGGGGGCTGGTGCCCGCGACCCCGCTCCGCCACGGCGGCCTGACCTTCCTGACCTCCGTGGCGCTCCACGCGGGGGTGATCCACCTGCTCGGCAACCTCTACTTCCTGCTGGTGTTCGGCGACAACGTGGAGGACGCCCTCGGCCAGGCCCGGTGGCTCGCGCTCTTCGTCGTGGCAGGGCTGGCCGGCGGGCTCGCCCACGTCGCCCTGGACCCGCGCTCCGACGTCCCCGTCGTGGGCGCGAGCGGCGCCATCAGCGGCCTCCTGGCCTTCTACGCGGTGGCCTTCCCGCGGGCGCGGCTCGGGTGGTACATCCGCTACCGACTGCGGGGAGTCTGGCTGCGCACCCGCGCGTGGGTGATGTTCCTGGTCTGGGTGGTGCTCCAGCTCCTGGGGGCCTGGGCGCAGGTCCGGGGCTGCTCCAACGTGTCCGCCGTCGCCCACCTGGGCGGGGCGGCGGTCGGCGGGCTCGCGGCGATCTGGTGGCGCTCGCGCGTCACTCCTGGGTCAGCCGCCGCTTGAGCTCCTGGAGCTCCCGGTCGACGTTCAGCTCGCGGATCGCCCGGTCGACGGCGCGGTCCCGTGCCGCCGTCACCTCCTCCGCCGCGGCGCCGATGTCCTCGAGGCCCCCGGGCACCGCCTCCTCCACGCGGGCCCGGACCTTCCCCGCCTCCTTGGCGTAGCCGATCAGGCGCTGGCGGTTGCGGATCAGCCCGTCCAGCGCGAGGGCCACGTTGCGCCCCGCGTCCGGGACGACCAGGCGCCTGGCGGCGGTGCTCGCCCGCTCGCGGGCCCCCGGGTCCTCGAACAGGGCACGCAGGCGGGCGGTCGCCACAGCGGACCCGACGAGCGCCCCACCGGCGCCGTGGGCCTCCAGGAACGCAGCGCGCCCGATCTCTTCGGCGCCTCGCGGCTCCGCGACCAGGACCGGGCGCCCCGCGGCCAGCGCCGCCAGCACCTGAAGGGGCGACGGCGCGCCGACCACGACGTCCGCGATGGACGTGATCCTGCCGGTCATGCCGACGTCGCGCAGCCGCCGCGCGCGAACGCCGAGCAGCTTCATGCGCTGCGCGAGGATGCCGACGTCCCCGTCCTCGACGTCGACGAAGAGCTCCAGGTCCGGCGCGAGGATCCCGAGCTGCACCAGCAGCCGGTCGATGCGCCCGACCCCGAGGCCCCGCCCGGCGACGAAGACGACGCGGCTCGACCCCACCTGGAGCGCGGCGCGCTCGGAGGCGACGTCCGAGACAGGCGCGTGGGTGGGGGGCACGGGTACCCCGGTCGCCACCACCGCCGCCTCCGGCACGCCCAGGGCTGCGAAGGGGCGCACGAGGTCCTTGTGGGCGACCAGCGCCGCGTGCGGGGCGGGCACTCGCTCCCAGGCCGAGGGGACCACCAGGTCCGGCACCACCGCCACCACCAGGGTCTGGCCGCGGGCGACCCCTGGCTGCATGCCCACCAGGCCACCTGGATCGATGGCGACGATGCAGTCGGGCGGCGCGGTCGCCGCCCCGAACATGTCGCGGAGACCGCCCGCCTGGTGGCGGACCGCCAGCTCCGCGCCGGCGGCGCTGAGCGCGGACTCCACCGCGCGCGCCAGCTCGTGGCTCTCGGAACCCGGCTCTGAGAGGATGGCGACCGTCGGCTGCGTCATGTCGAGACCTCCTGGGGTGAGCAAGGCTACCACGGTCGCGCCCGGGCGCCAACGGGGGTCGCCGTCCTCCGCAGACGCCGCCCGCCGCTCCGCTCCCCCTCTCCCCCGCGCCGCTTTGGCAACCGCCGAAACCTGTGCTACGGTCGCCGCGAAACCGCAGGAGGCGCTTCCATGGTCCGTCTCACTCTCGCCCTGGCCGTGACCCTTGCGACCCTCTCCCCCGCTGCAGCACAGCAGCGCTCCGGCATGAACGCGGGCCTCGCCGCCGTCTTCGAGGAGGAGATGACCCTCCTCAAGGAGACCATCGAGAGCAACTTCAAGGTGATGAACGACCTCAAGGCGCGCATCGAGGCGCTGGAGGCGGCGGGCAAGAAGCAGCAGGCCGACCTCCAGCGGCTCAGCGCCATGGAGAAGGAGAACGAAGCCCTGCGGGCCCGTCTGGTCGCCGTCGAGGAGGCGCGCGCGGCGGACGCGGCCAGAGTGGAGGCGGAGGCAGCCAAAGCGGCGGAGGACCTCGCCGCCCGGCGACTGCTCGGGGGGATGTTCGCGGTGGACGCCTCCGTGCGGGTCGACTTCGAGTCCATCGCCAACCAGCGGGACCTGGACGGCGACTTCGACGATCAGGAGACCTTCCTCGCCCACCGGATCCGTGCCGGGCTCCGCTTCCACCCCATCCCGACGGCGTCGCTCTACGTGCAGGTGCAGGACGTCCGGCGCTGGGGTCGCGAGGAGGACACAATGGCCGACGACGAGGGCCTCGGACTCCACCAAGGGTACGTGCGCTTCGACGACCTGCTCACCGACGGCCTGAGCTTCCAGGCTGGCCGCTTCGAGATGGCCTATGGGAGTGGGCGGCTCATCGGCACCAGCGACTTCGCCATCGCCTCGCGCTCCTTCGACGCGGTGCGGCTCGCGTACCACCGCGAGGGCGTCATCGCCCTCGACGCCTTCGTGGCGAAGGTGGCGGAGCGGGCGACTCCGCTGGACCGGGACCGGGACCTGTACGGGCTGTGGATGACCACCGACGCCCTCGACGGGTTCACCTTCGACCTCTACACGCTGCTCTCCAACGACAACGCGGCGGACAGCGAGGAGACCGTCGGCACCGTCGGGGCCCGCATGGCCATGGACCTCGAGGTCGGGCTCTTCGGCGAGCTGGAGGCGGCGGTGCAGTTCGGGCAACGGCGCGCCGTGGACGTGCTGGCCGTGATGTACGCCGCCGAGCTGGGCTACCGCCTCCGCACGGGGCCGGTCCCCTTCGACCTGTCCATGATGTTCACCACGGCGTCGGGTGACGGCAACCCGGCCGACGACCGGGACGTGGACTTCGACTCCCTGTTCCCGAACCAGTACACCCACTACGGGAAGCTGGAGCAGGTGTCCCTGCGCAACCTCATGGCCTTCGGCCCACGCGTCGGGGTCACCTTCCTGGATGACTTCTCTCTGGAGGCGGAGCTGTACTCCTTGTGGCTGGTCACTCCCTTCGGCACCCGCTTCGGCCTGGGCGACGGGCGGCCCGAGACGGACGAGACCACACACTTCGGAGAGGAGCTCGACCTGACGGCCACCTGGACCCCGTGGGACTGGGCCAGCCTCCAGGTCGGCTACAGCTTCCTCATCCCCGACCAGTCTGCGGCGAAGCTCCGCGGCGACGACCGCATCGACTGGGTGTGGATCACCCTTGAGGCTACGTACTGATTCACGCTTGGGGGGAGGTGCTCTACCAGCCCCAGGCGCCGACCGTGACCAGGCTCGCGTCGGTGATGCCATCCTCGTCCAGGTCCACGAGGATCCGCGGCGGCGCCTTCGCCGACTGCATGGAGCGCTTCCACGCGAGCACCTCGCCGTGGGTGAACGCGATGATCACGGCCGGCGGCTGCCCTGGGATGGTCACGGGGACGGGCTCTTTCATCGCCAGGGGCAGCGACGCCATCGTGTCCGGCCGGTCGTCGCCCGTGACGTCCAGGCCCACCGCACGACCGTGGGGCAGCGACGCCGGCGCGGCGGCCACGACCTTCGTCACGAAGTAGTAGTTCAGCCCGCTGGCGTCCCGCACGTACACCAGGGCCTTGGTGCCGATCAGCGCGGTCACCGCGGTCACCGCGGACTGCTGCGTCAGGGGGCAGGCCTCGATGCCGAGCAGGTGCTTCGCGACGGCCTCGACGTCCGCCACGGAGAACGCCCCGTCCATGGTGACGTCGCAGTCACCGGGGCAGGCGCCGTGACCGCTCCAGGCCCCCTGCACGATCTGAAGGTCGGACGCGGTCACCTGGCCGTCCAGGTCCAGATCGCACAGGTTGTCGAGAGCAGCCGCGGGGGCGGAGCCCACGAGTCCGAAGGCCAGGGTGAGCAGGGCGATTCTACGAGACTTCATCGTCGGTCCTCCAAAGTGGTGTGAGTCATCGCCGGACCCGGGAGCCGGCAGAGAGCGTAAGCACGACGCGGCGGTTCCGGGCCCGTCCGTCCGGGGTGTCATTGCTCGCGATGGGGACGGTGTCTCCGTAGCCGATGGCCCGGAGGCGGGTCGGGGCGATGCCCCGGTCTACGAAGGCGCGGACCACGGCAGACGCGCGCCCGGCGGAGAGCTCCCAGTTGGAGGGGAACCGCGCGCTCCGGATGGGCGTCGCGTCCGTGTGACCCTCCACGGTGATCGCGTTTCCACGCGCCAGCAGCGAGGTCGCGAGCTTGTCGAGGAGCGCGAGGCCCTCCTTCTTGACGTCCGCCTTGCCCGGCGCGAAGAGCAGGCTGTCGTCGATGCGGATCTGGATGCCCCCCTTCACGGCGAGCACCTCCACGCTGTCCCCCAGGCCCGCGCGGGCGAGCTCCTCCAGCTCCTCGGGGGGAGACTCCTCCTCCTTCTGGAGCTGCGCGGCGACGACGGAGACCTGCACGGCGGCCTCGTCCTCGGCGACCACGACAGGCTGCGGGTCGTGCGTCTTGGTCTCCGCGACGTCCAGCGTTGCCCGCGCCATCAGCGCGACGAACAGCGTGAGGAGGAGCGTGAGCACGTCGAGGTACGTCACCGCCCACCCGTTCTCGTCCTCCTCGCCGGCGGGCTGGGACTCCCAGCGGGCCGCCTTGGCCGCAAGGGCCGCCCGCGCGTGGGCCTCCTGTCGCAACGCCTCGGGGCTCTTCGGCGCCTCCTCCCGTCCCGAAGGCTCCTCCCGCTCCCGCTCGTCTCGCGCCTCCTCAGCCATCGTGGTCCTCACAGCCCCGCCGGGTCGTCGGCGAGGACCGGCGCGCCGTGGGGATCCTGCCGCAGCTCGTCCTCGTAGTGGGTCAGGAAGGAGTTGAGCGTCTCCCTCACGAAGCCGGGGCTGCGCCGCTCGGACAGCATGGCGATGCCCTCGAGCACCATGTTCATGAGCATCACGCGCCGCTCGGTGCGCCGCTCCAGCTTCACGGCGATGGGCTTGAAGATCATGTTGGCCAGGATCAGGCCGTAGAACGTCGTGATCAGCGCCAGCGCCATGTTGCGTCCGATGTCGCCCACGGACGCCGTCGCCAGGCCCGACAGCATGTTGATGAGCCCCACCAGGGTGCCGAGCATGCCGAAGGCGGGCGCGAACTGGGCCATGGTGCGAAACAGCGCCGCCTCGGCGCGCTCCCTCGCTTGGAGCCGCGAGATGCGCCAGCGCAGCAGGTCCATCACTTTGTCGATGGGGGTCCCGTCGATGACGAGCTGGACCCCAGTACGGAGGAAGGGGTTGCGGATGCTCCGCACCTTGTGCTCCACGCCGGAGAGGTCGAACTTGAACCACTCCTTCGAGACCTGGACCAGCTCGTCGATGTCGTCCTGGGCGTACAGCCGCTCGTTGCGCAGCACGATGCCGAACACCCGCATCACGCGCATGACCTCGCGCAGCGGGTAGCTGACGAAGGTGGCGGCCAGAGTGCCGCCGAGCACGATCAAGACGCTCGACACGCTCCAGAAGGAGCCGGCGCTGACCGACGACAGGGAGATGGTGCCAACGACAAGGGCGGCGCCGCCGAGCATTCCGATTACGGTCGATGGATTCATGCACCCTCCCAGCCAGAGGACCCCGGGCGCTCCGAGGTGAACGCGACCCTCATCGGCAGCGGGCGCGGCCGCCTTTACGGCTTTCTCCCGCTGCCGATCCCCCGGGATTCACGCAGGATTGACGCGAACCGGCGCCGTTGGTACCTTGAGCCGTCGTCGGAGCACAGGGCAGCCCCCCGCAGCACCCACGTTCCGAGCCAGCATGACCGCTGCCCGGGCCCGTGCGACCGCACGCTCCGGGGCGGAGACGTGAGGACGGGAGCAATGCAAGTCCAGTTCGCAGCCCGCACCGATGTTGGCCGCGTGCGACAGCACAACGAGGACAACTTCCTCGTCGACCGCAAGTACCAGCTCTACATCGTCGCCGACGGCATGGGCGGGCACGCCTGCGGTGAGGTGGCGAGCGCCACGGCCGTCAACGTCATCCGCGAGAACATCCTCAAGAACCGGGAGATCCTGGAGGAGTTCGAGCAGGGTGACCCGTCGGTGACCCGCCGGGACATCCTGGCGCTCCTGGAGCACTCGGTTCAGCACGCCTGCTACCGCATCTTCGAGAAGGGCCTCGCCAACCCCCGCCAGCGGGGCATGGGCACGACGGTCAGCATGATGCTGGTCGCCGGCGGCCGCGGCTTCGTCGCCCACGTGGGGGACAGCCGGGTCTACCTGGTGCGCCAGGGGCAGGTACACCAGCTCACCGAGGACCACTCGCTGCTCAACGAGCTGCTCAAGCACGGCAAGGTCAAGAGCCTCAAGGACATCGACCACCGCTTCAAGAACGCCGTCACCCGCGCGGTGGGCGTCTACGAGTCGGTGGAGGTGGACACCCTCGACTTCGACATCCTGCCAGGTGATCGCTACCTGCTGTGCTCGGACGGCCTGACCGGGTACACGGACTCGGAGATCATCCTCCAGAAGACGAAGGGCGACGACCTGGAGAAGATCGTCGAAGACTTCATCACCTTCGCCAACGCCAAGGGCGGCAAGGACAACATCACGGCCATCTACTTGACCGTGGCGGAGGACGACAAGCAGGGGGACTACGAGCACGTCAAGCTGAAGTTCGAGACCCTCAAGGGCCTGTCCCTGTTCAAGTACTTGAGCTACCAGGAGCTCGTGAAGGTCATGAACATCGCGGGGGAGCGCACCTTCCGCCCCGGCGAGCTGATCTTCGAGGAGGGCGTGGCCGAGGACGTGCTCTACATCCTGCTCGCAGGCACGGTGGACATCCGCAAGGGTGACGTGGAGATCGCGGTGCTCAAGCGAGGGGTACACTTCGGCGAGATGTCGCTGGTCGACTCGTCGCCGCGCTCCGCCACCGCCGTCGCCCGCGACGACGTCCGGGTCCTGACCATCACGCGCAAGGACTTCTACGGGGTGCTCCGCAAGAACTCCACCATCGCCGTGAAGATGCTCTGGAGCTTCATCAAGGCGCTGACCATCCGGCTCCGGCGCACCTCCGACGAGCTGTCCAAGGTCAAGTCCATGCAGGCGTCCGACCGCATGACCGGCGAAGATCTGATGGCCGCCTGGATGGACGTGCTGCCCCCCTCGGACATCAGCCTGCTCACCCCTCTGCCGGTCATGGACCGGGACAGTGACGACCTGCCGGTGGTGGACGATCTGGAGGAGATCACCCAGAGCGGGGCATCGGACCCTGACCAGGTGCCGCCGGACCTCCTGCCCTTGTCCGCAGTCCCCGCGCCACCCCGCCCGCAGCCCGTCACGGAGCACTTTCGCCCGCCAGCGCCGCCCGCCATCCCGAAGCCCGAGCCGTAGGCTCGTCGCACCGGCGTCGCCCGCGTCCGGGCTCACCTGCACCCACTTGGAGGTCATCACATGGTCCGCTGCCTGATCCTCCTCGCGCTGCTCGCCGGCTGCACGAAGCCCCAGGGCACCGCCTCGCCGGGGACGGACCCGCAGAAGCTGCTGACGGGCGGCACGCTGGTCTTCGAAGACGACTTCAACCGCGCCGAGCTGGGCGACAAGTGGCGCCAGGCGGGGCGCAACTGGCGCATCGTGGACGGGCAGGTCCACGCACCCACCGACAAGAACGGCGGCCTGTGGCTCCTGGAGCAGCTCCCCGACAAGACCCGCGTGGAGTTCGACGCCCGCAGCGAGGGGCCCGACGGGGACATCAAGTGCGAGATCTTCGCGGAGGGGCCCACCCACCAGGCGGGCTACGTGCTGATCCAGGGCGGCTGGAAGAACACCCTGTCGATCATCGCCCGCAAGGACGAGCACGGCAACGACCGGCTGACGTCCACGGACGGGCTCGTCGAGCGGGGGCGGACCTACCGCTGGGCCATCGCCCGGGATGGCGACACGCTCCACTGGTTCATCGACGGCAAGCTCTTCATGAGCTACCCCGACAAGGCCCCGGTGCGCGGCCGGACGTTCGGCTTCAACAACTGGGACACGCCGCTCTGGTTCGACAACTTGAAGGTCTACAAGCTCTGACAGCGGCTCCAGGGGCGCAGACCGAGTGCCGTCAGCCCGGGGGCCACGCGAAGGACCGGCCCGCCAGCACGTGCAGGTGCAGGTGGAAGACCGACTGGCCAGCCTGGGCGCCGGTGTTGACGTTGATCCGCCACGCGGCGTGGCCGGCCTCTCGCGCCAGGCGGGACCCGACGAGGGCCAGATGGCCTAGAAGGGCCTCGTGGGCGGGACCCGCGTCGCCCAGGCCGGCGATGTGCTCCCTCGGGATCACCAGTGCGTGAAATGGCGCCTGCGGGCTCAGGTCGGCAAACGCGACGCAGCGGTCGTCCTCGTGGAGCACCTTCGCCGGGATAGTGCCCTCGGCGATCTTGCAGAAGATGCAGCTCATGGTGTGCTCCCCGCGACGCGAACGCCGCTCACTCCGGCGTGATGTCCTCGAAGTACTCGGGCTCCCCGTTGGCATCCATGTCCTTGCCGATACGGACCAGATTGCCCCCCTGGTAGTACTCCCACAGGTCCGGCGCGCCGTCCCCGTTGGAGTCCCGCTCCTTCCTGATCAGCTCCCCGTTCTCGTAGTACTTCCAGACGTCGGGCTTGCCGTCGAAGGCCATGTCCATCTCCCTCATGAACAGCTTGCCCTCGCGGTAGTTGCTGATGGCATCGATGCGGCCGTCGAAGTCCAGGTCCATCTCTTCCTTGGTCATCTCGCCGTTCGGGGCGTAGTGCTTGCGGATGTCCACCCGCCCGTCGAAGTTGATGTCCAGGTCCTTGCGCACGACACGGCGCGGCGCGTTCGGGTCGTCGCCCTCCTTCACCTCGTAGAGCTTCCACACGTCCGCGTTGCCGTCGCCATTCAGGTCGAAGCGTTCGGTCACCAGGTCCGCCGAGACCTCCGACGAGAGGACCCCCATGCCCTGCTCCCCCTGTGAGCCCCCCTTTGTGCCCGTGCTCGCGCACCCGGCGGCCACCAAGGCCAACGCCACCCCCGTCCATCGTCTCTGTTCGATCATGTGACCCCTTCCGTCTGGTGGGGCGAGTGTGTCCCCGACGCACCGCCGAGTCAAGCCGGGCGCCCCGCTACTCGCCGGGGACCGACAGGAGGCTGCGGACGGTGGCCAGGTCCCGGTCGTCGGAGGGCAGGAGCTTCTCGGCGGCGGCGAGCGCCTTCTCTGCCACAGCGCGCTTCCCGAGCTGGTTCGCCACGTGGGCCCAGCGAACCCAGACGTAGCCGTCGGTGGAGACGGGCTCGCCGGCAGTGGCCACCTCATAGGCGGAGAAGGCGCAGTCACTCTGGCGCGCCTGGAAGCAGGCATCCCCGAGCCGCTTGGCCACGACCGCGTTCTGCGGGGCGAGCCGCAGCGCCTCCTTGTAGTGCCCGATGGCGGCGCTGGACTCGCCGCGCATCAGCGTCACGTCCGCCAGGCCGAGCCAGCCCTCGGCGCTCTGCCCGTCGAAGCGCAGGGCCTCCTGCCACATGGCGCCGGCCTGGGCCAGGTCACCCTTCTGAACGGCCGCGCGGGCGCGGGTCGCTGCCGCCTCGAAGGACGCTGGCGGAGCCTCGGGCGGCACCGCCCCCACTCCCGGCAACCCGGGCTGCGCGTCCGCGGCCGCTGCGGGAACCGGCGGTACCGGCGCGAGGCGCACCGCGGCAGCCTGTGGGTCCTCGGGTGCGGCACCGGGCATCACGGGGGGCTGGGCCGCGAGGCCGGGCGGGGTGTGCGGCGCGGCGCCGGCCACCGCCTGCGGTGCCACGGCGGCGCCCGGCGGCGCCGGCGCGAGGGGCGGCGCCATGGAGTTGGCCGGCCCCACGGCCGCGGAGCCGGCCACGGCCCCCTGCGCGTGGGGCGCGGGCTCCCCAAGCAGCGCGCTGACCTGGGCGACGTCGGGCCCCTGCATGGAGCCGGCGCGGGACGCGCGGATCAGGAGCGCGTCCAGCCGGAAGTCCGCGTTCCCCGGGTCGGCCGCGGCCGCCGCCTCCAGCAGCAGCGCGGCCTCGTCCCCCTGCCCGCGCGCCAACAGGAAGCGCCCGAGACGGTTCTTCCAGAGCGCGCTGGGCGCGTACCGCGTCGCCCGGTCCCGCAGCAGGGCCTCCAGGCCCGCCGAGGGCTCCGGGGCGGCGTTCGGGGCGGGCGCCACGCCGGTCACGGGCGGTGCGCCCTGCGGGGCAAGCGCGGGCGCCGCCGGCGTGTCCTGCTGCTTTCCGCAGCCGGCGGCTGAGAGGGCAACGACTGTGAAGAGCACAACGGGCATCGACTTCATCGGGGCTGCTCCTGTGTCCTGCGTGCGGAGGCCAAACGTAGCGGAGGAACCACCCGCACCGCAAGCTCCCGGCCGATCTCGAACGGGTTTGACACTATATGGCGCGGCGAGTAGTGTACGCCGGCTCACGGCCCGGTCCCCGGGGGTGGTCCCCGTGTCTCCCGCCCACAGAGGGGCACCCGCAGACGCCCTCCAAGGAGGTCACATGGCGCGGCGCAAGATCTCGACGACCGTCTACATCACCACCCGCCAGGACGAGCGCCTCAAGCTGCTCTCCCAGCGGACGGAGCGCCCGGTCGCCGAGTACATCCGGGCCGGCATCGACCTGATCCTGGAGCAGCACAAGCACCTGCTGCCGACCCAGCTCGACCTGCTCGAGAAGCCAGGAGGCTCGGAGTGAACCACCAGCCACGCCGCGTCCTGATCACGGGGGGCGCCGGCTTCCTCGGGTCCCACCTCTGCGAGCGCTTCCACGCCGAGGGCTGCGACGTCATCTGCGTCGACAACCTGATCACCGGCAGCCTGGACAACATCGCCCACCTCATGGGCAAGCCGCGCTTCCGGTTCCTGATGCTGGACGTGACGGACTACATCCATGTCCCCGGTGAGCTGGACACGGTCCTCCACTTCGCGTCGCCCGCCAGCCCCATCGACTACCTGCGCCTGCCCATCCAGACCCTGAAAGTGGGCTCGCTGGGCACGCACAAGGCGCTGGGCCTGGCCAAGGCCAAGGGGGCGACCTTCCTGCTGGCCTCGACCAGCGAGGTCTACGGCGACCCCCTGCTTCATCCGCAGCCCGAGACCTACTGGGGGAACGTCAATCCGGTGGGGCCGCGAGGCGTGTACGACGAGGCCAAGCGCTTCGCCGAGGCCATGACCATGGCCTACCACCGCTTCCACGGTGTCGACACCCGCATCGTGCGCATCTTCAACACCTACGGACCCCGCATGCGCCTGAACGATGGCCGCGTGGTCCCGGCCTTCATGTCGCAGGCCATTCGCGGCGAGCCCCTCACGGTCTTCGGCGAGGGGGCCCAGACCCGCAGCTTCTGCTACGTGACCGACCTGGTGGAGGGCATCTGGCGGGTGCTGACCCGGGGCGACCACTCGCCGTACAACGTCGGAAACCCCCACGAGTTCACGATCATGCAGTTCGCGGAGCTGATCCGCGACCGGTACGCACCGAACCTGAAGATCGTGAAGGAGCCGCTGCCGGAGGACGACCCCAAGACCCGCCGGCCGGACATAACGCGCACCCACTCGCTGTTGGGATGGGAGCCCGTCGTCAGCCTGGAGCAGGGGCTGGAGATCACCTACCAGTACTTCGTGGATGCGCTCGCGAAAGAGGAGCCCGGCACCCCCGCATGAGAATCGACCGCATCCGCAACTTTTCGATCATCGCGCACATCGACCACGGCAAGTCCACGCTGGCGGACCGGCTGATCGAGGTGACGGGCTCCGTCGCGCAGCGCGACATGCAGGCGCAGCTCCTCGACAGCATGGACCTGGAGCGTGAGCGCGGCATCACCATCAAGAGCCAGACCTGCCGCATCATCTATAGAGCGGCGGACGGCCACGACTACCACCTGAACCTCATCGACACGCCCGGGCACGTCGACTTCAGCTACGAGGTGTCACGGTCGCTGGCAGCCTGCGAGGGGGCCATCCTGGTCGTGGACGCGGCCCAGGGCGTGGAGGCGCAGACCGTCTCGAACATCTACCTGGCGCTGGACCGGGACCTGGAGCTGATCCCGGTCCTCAACAAGATCGATCTACCCAGCGCCCGGCCCGACGAGATCATCGAGGAGCTGGAGGACGGCATCGGCATCCCGGCCCACGACGCCATCCTCGTAAGCGCCAAGACGGGGGAGGGCATCGGCGAGCTGCTGGAGGCCGTCGTCGCGCGCATCCCGCCGCCGAAGACGGAGCCGGGCTCACCCACCAAGGCCCTGATCTTCGATAGCTGGTACGACTCCTACCGGGGCGTGGTCATCCTGGTGCGGCTGCTGGACGGCACCCTGTCCAAGGGCCAGCGCCTGTTCATCATGGGCACGAAGGTGGAGGCAGAGATCCAGGAGCTCGGGGTCTTCACACCGCGGCCGGTGCCCATGGACCAGCTCATGCCCGGCCAGGTCGGCTACGTGATCACGGGCATCAAAGACCTGAAGGACCTGCGGGTCGGCGACACCCTCACCGACTTCAGGCACCGCACGGCGGAGCCGTTCCCCGGCTTCAAGCGCCAGCAGCCCATGGTCTACAGCGGCATCTTCCCCGTGGACTCGGCGGACTTCGAGGACCTGCGCGACAGCATCGAGAAGCTGTCGCTCAACGACAGCTCGTTCACCTTCGAGCCGGAGAGCTCGGGCGCCCTGGGCTTCGGCTTCCGGTGCGGCTTCCTCGGGATGCTGCACATGGAGGTCATCCAGGAGCGGCTGGAGCGGGAGTACGACCTCGACCTGATCACGACGGCCCCGAACGTGATCTACAAGGCGTTCACCAAGGACGGCGAAGAGCTCCGCATCGACAACCCGAAGAACCTGCCCCCCGTGCAGAAGCTGTCGCACATCGAGGAGCCCATCGTCCGGGCGACCATCCACGCGCCGTCCGAGTACGCGGGGGCCATCCTCAAGCTGTGCAACGACCGGCGGGGCATCCAGCGGGAGATGAAGTACCTGTCGCCGACGCGGCTCATGGTCACCTACGAGCTCCCGCTGTCCGAGGTGATCTTCGACTTCTTCGACAAGCTGAAGACGGTGACCCGCGGCTACGGCTCGGTGGACTACGAGTTCCTCACCTTCCGCCAGGACAACCTGGTCCGCCTGGACATCCTGATCAACGGCGAGCCGGTGGACGCCCTGTCCCTGATCTGCCACAGCGACCGCGCCTACCAGAAGGGGCGGGACCTGACGGTCAAGATGAAGGAGGTCATCCCCCGGCAGCAGTACGAGGTGGCCATCCAGGCGGCCATCGGCAGCAAGGTCATCGCGCGGACGACCCAGAAGGCCTTCCGCAAGGACGTGACCGCCAAGTGCTACGGGGGCGACATCACCCGCAAGCGCAAGCTCCTGGAGAAGCAGAAGAAGGGGAAGCGCCGCATGAAGCAGGTGGGGCAGATCGAGCTGCCGCAGGACGCCTTCCTCGCGATCCTGAAGGTCGACTGACAGACTCCATGGGAGGAGCCCCTTTGACAAAGCCCCGAGCCGAGGTCATGGACCGAAGCGCACGCAAGCAGCACCGGGAGACGGTGCAGCGGGCGAGGCACCTCGTCAAGGAGGCGCCGCGGCTCCTGAAGGCCCAGCGCAAGCGGGTGGCGGCAGAGGTGGCGGAGCGCATCGCGAGGGAGGCGGCAGATCTCAAGGAGCTGCTGGGCCAGAAGAAGGGGGAGCCGGCGGCGCTCGCCGAGGCGACGACCCGCCTCGACCGGACCCTCGACGAGCACCTGGGCTTTGCGCGGAAGTCGGTCACCCGCGAGTACATCGAGAGCATCGTCTATGCGGTGCTCATCGCCCTGTTCATCCGCACGTTCCTGTTCGAGGCGTTCAAGATCCCCACCGGGTCCATGATCCCCACCCTCGAGGTGGACGACCACATCTTCGTGAACAAGTTCATCTACGGGGTGCGCGTCCCGTTCACGCAGATCCGGCCCTGGCAGTGGAGCGAGCCGCAGCGGGGCGACATCGTGGTCTTCGAGTTCCCGAAGGAAGGCGACGACAAGGGCAAGGACTTCATCAAGCGCGTCATTGGCGTGCCCGGTGATCGGGTGCGGCTCATCCAGAACGTGCTCCACGTCAACGGCGAGCCCATCGAGACGGAGGTCGTCGGGACCGGGGTGGACTGCGAGGACGGGACGCACAAGGACTGCCGGTGTGTCCGCCAGCGGGAGACCGTGCCCGGAACGTCGTACATCACTCAGCACCGCATCGCCGCAGAGCCCTTCCCCAACTTCCGGTGCCTGACCGCCCCTGACTGGCCCCTGGAGACCCCCGAGTTCGGCGTGGCCGACTACTTCGGGGCGAAGAGCGGCAACGACGCCTGGCCGGACATGCTGGTCCCGCCCGCCCACGTCTTCGTGATGGGCGACAACCGGGACAACTCCAGCGACGGGCGCTACTGGGGTCTCGTGCCGCAGGACGCCATCAAGGGCAAGGCCTTCGTCATCTGGTGGGCCGACGACTGGAAGCGCCTGTTCAACGTGCTGCATTGATGCGCGGGTCGCGAGCGGCGTGGTGGCGCAGACTGAGGGACGACGCCGATCCCTCTTCTCAGGCACCACGTCCTCTGCTATGCTTGCGCCCCCTGAAGTTCAGAAGCTCGCTCACCGCTGAGCAAGGGCTGGCAGCCTCATGAAGAACAACACTGCGACGCTCCCGGCCGCGCCCGACTTCCCGCGGAACGCCACCTGGCTGAACACGGACGGGCTCTCCATGCAGAGCCTGGCGGGCAAGGTGGTGCTGCTCCACTTCTGGGACTACACGAGCGTGTGCTGCCTGGAGGCGATGCCCTACATCCGGGCGTGGTACTCCCGGTACACGTCGCTGGGGCTGGCCCTGGTGGGCGTCCACACCCCGGAGTTTCCCTTCGCGAGGACCCGGGGCGCGGTCCGATCGGCCGTCACGGCGCTGGAGCTGCACTACCCGATCCTGCTCGACAACAAGTTCGACCTCTGGAAGGCCTACGGCAACACGTTCTGGCCGTCGTATCACCTGATCGACGCGCGCGGCGTGCTGCGCTACTCGGACGTCGGGGAGGGGGCGTGGCTCGGCGTGGAGTCGGTGCTGCAGGACCTGCTGCGCGAGGCGGGCGCCACGGGGCCCTTGCCCGATCTGTGCGAGCCCCTGCGGCCGCGGGACGAGCCGGGCGTCCCCTCCTGGCCCGTGACGGCCAACGTCTACACCGGCTACGACCGCGGCTCCATCGGCAACTCGGAGGGCTCGGACCCGCACCGGGTGGTCTTCTACGAAGAGGTGGACGGCCCGCTCAAGGAGGGGAGCTACTACCTGGAGGGCAAGTGGCTCAACCACCGCTTCTGCGCGGCGGTCGCCAAGGCGGCGGAGGGGACGGAGGCGTCCATCCACGTGCCCTACACGGCGGCCGAGGTGTGCATGGTCGTCAACCCTTCGGGGGACCAGGGCTTCCTCGTCGACGTGTACGACAACCGCGAGCCGCTCACGGAGGCGAACGCCGGACCGCACGTCAGGCTCGTCGAGGATGGCGAGGAGCGCCGCAGCCAGGTCCTGATCCACGATCCCAAGGTGTACCGCCTGATCAAGCACGACCGGGTGCGGTCCGGTGTGCTCAAGGTCACCGCGCGCTCCAGTGGCTTCACGGTGTACGCGTTCACCTTCCTGTCGTCTCCGTTCAAGGAAGGGGTGGAGACCTCTGAGGCCGTGACCGCGCTCATCGAGGGGACGGCGGCGCCATCCTTGGAGGAGTCGGTGCTCGGCGTGGTCCCGGAGCCGGAGCTCCCGACGGCGGTGGAGGCGCCGGCGGACGCGGATGTGGCGGGAGACGACGCGGGCAAGCGGCGGGCCCCACGCGCGCCGAAGAGCCGCGGCAAGGCGGCGGAGCCTGCGAGCTCCCCCGAGGGCGCTCCGGTCGGGGAGGGCGCGGGGGAGCAGGCCGCTGCGGCGGCAGGGGAGGCACCCGCGGGCGCCGAGGCATCGCCGAAGCCGTCCCACGCTCCAAAGGCCAGGGCCAGCCGCTCCAAGGCCAAGAAGGGGGTGAGCGACGGTGCTGCGGTCGCGGGTGCCGCCGCCGGGGACGCGCCGTCCGCGGCCTCGGGCGACGGCGACGGACCTCCGGCTGCCGTGGCTGCGGCAGACGCTACCGAGGCGGCGTCCGGTGGCACCGTCGAGCTCCCGGAGTCCGCAGCGGCGGGGGCGCAAGAGATTGTCGTGAGCGCGCCCGATGGGGCCTCCCTGGAGGACGCCGGGCTGGCGGTTCCCGCGGACGGCGCCACCGCGCAGGAGAGCGGCCCACCGGTCGCCGTGCCCCCCTCCGAGGCGCAGGCGGACCCGGGCAGCGAGGCGACGGAGCAGACCGTGGCCGCCTCGCTCATCTTCGGCGCGATGGAGGGCGAGCCGCCGGCAACCACAGAGGCTGCGGCGCCGGCGGCGGAGGCGACCGCCGCGAGCCCGAAGCGCAGCGCCCGCTCCAGGCGGGGCGCGCCCGCTGCTGCCGAGCCGGCCCCGGAGCCGATCACGGAGGCGGCGGACCCGAAGCCGGACCAGAAGCACGGGAAGCGCGCCAAGGCTGGAGCCAGGCTCGGGTCGACGGACGAGCCGCGCATCCTGCTCCAGCTCTCCCGCCCCCGCAAGCGCACCATGCGCCGCGCGGCGCCCAAGCCGGACGCGGGCGCCACGAAGCGCGCGAAGTCTGCCGACGCGCAGGCGAAGCCGGCGGCGGCGGGGCCTGATGTCCCCAAGCCGCGTCGCCAGGCGCGCACGTCCGGCACCAACGGCGAGGCCCACAAGGAGCACGAAGCCCCGGCGGTCACGCCGCCGGACCCGCTCATCACGGAAGGGAGCCCGGCGGCTCCGGTGGAGGTCTAGCCCATGCCCGGCGTGCGCAGAGTCGCCGACCGCTGCGGCTCGTGCCGCGAGTTCCGCGAGGACTTCACGGACGAGGACAAGGGCGTCACCTACGGGCACTGTGGCGTGAAGCCGCGCACGGGCGCCATCACGGACGACGCCTGGAAGTGCCCGACCTACCGGCCGATCCAGGCCGTGGCGGCCGCCCCCGCACCGAGGGCCGACACCCCGACGATGACGTCGGCGCCCGTGACCGCTCCTGCGGCTCCCGTCGCCCAGGCCGCGGAGGCCGGCGTGGCGTCGCTCTCCATGCTGCGCGACGACATGCGCCGCATGCTCCGGGAGGTCGCCGTCGAGGTCATGGGCCTCGTCCCCGTCCCCATGGCCGACCGCTTCCGTGGGGGGAAGATCCTCATCCAGCCCAAGAACCCGGAGCTCCTGGCGAAGGAGGTGGACATCGACGCCTTCTTCCACAAGATCGTGATGCTCCGCGACCGCCTGCGCGTCCTCGAGGCCAAGATCAACGGCAGTGAGCACCTGGACGCCGCCGAGAAGGTGGACCTCCAGCAGTACATCACCCGCTGCTACGGCTCCATGACCACGTTCAACGTGCTCTTCCGCGACGACAGGGACAAGTTCGTGGGTGAGAAGACCCGCTGAGCGACCTGGCAGGCCCCGGGCGAGGGTTGGGGGTCACTACCGGGGGTTGGGCTTCGGCACGTTGCCCGGGCAGTTCGGCAGCGCGTCGTCCACCGACCCGCAGTGGACGAGCGTGAAGGTGTAGGTGCCCTTCACCTCCGACGGCTCGTGGAAGTAGTAGCAGTCGTGGGCGTCGGTGCACGGAACGCTGACCGGCGCGTCGAACACGATGCTCCCCGGTCCCTTCCACGGGTAGCAGTTGCCGCCACCGCACGCGCAGCCGCAGCCCCCGCAGTAGAAGTCGCCGGAGGGGTCCCAGCAGAGGTTCTCGCCGCAGGCCTTGGCGAAGCGCTCGACGTCCGCCTCGCAGGTGCTGGCGTTCGATGACGTGACACAGTGGTTGCCGCCCGTGGAGGTGCCCTCCGCGTCGTACGTGCTCCACTGGATGCCGTAGCCGTAGGTCCGGTGCTCTCCGTAGCCCAGGCACTGGCCCTGGCACTCCGCCGCGGTGACGCACCCGCCGATGGAGTCGGGGTCGATGACCCACGTGCCCGAGGCGAGCTCGCACGTGACGTCGTTCGGGTTCGGGTCACCCCACTTCCAGCCTGTCGGGGCGACGTAGGTCGCGAGCGTGACCTTGCACGGCGCGGCGCTCTCGCGGATCTGCACGTCGGCGTGGGCCTCACCGACCTTGACGCGCCCGCCCTCCTCTTCGAGGAACACGGTGACCATCACCCAGTCGTTGGCGCCGTCGTGGGCGTCCGCGTTGGCGGTGTAGGTCACGTGGTCGCTCGCCGACTCGAACGACGTCCCCCCGTGGCCCCGCCCGTCGCTCACCGTCCCGTACAGCTCCCCGGCGGACCACGCGAAGGCGAGCGTCCCCGCGACGCTCTCGTGCCCCTCGCAGGTCAGCGTCACGGACTCGCCGGGACCGAGGCGCGCCGGGTCGGGCTCGAGGGTGAGCGGCGCGGCCACACGCACGGGGATGACTACCTTGGCCGGCTGGGTAGCGACCACGACGGTGAGCTGGCCGCTGCCGGGCTTCGTCGTCCCGAGGAGCGTCTCCACGGTGCAGTCGCCGTCCTTCTCGCCGTGCACGTCGAGCTGCGCCAGCGTCGCCGGCGTGATGCTCCACTTGCCGACCCGCGGCGAGCTGAACGGGCCGCCGATGCCCCACCACTCGCGCTTGATCTTCTCGCGCACCATGTTGCCGCCGAGGAGCCGGATCTCCTCGAAGTCGTTGAGGTCCAAGAGCATCTCCTCGTGGTCCCACGTGTAGCTCTCGAAGCCGAGCTTCTCGACGATGCGCCCGAGGTTGAAGATCTGGAAGTAGTAGTCGGGCCCGTTGAGGCAGTAGGCGGCGCGCCAGAACCACAGGTCGGCGATGGCGCTGTAGCGCAGGATCTCCCGATAGACGGTCGCGACCACGAAGATGGCCAGGACCTTCAGCCGGTCCTTCGTGAGCCCTACGGCGACGATGGACTCGACGCCGGCGAACTTCAGCACGACGTCGATGGCCTTCGTGAACAGGCCGCGCAGGGTGAGCCACTGGACCACCTTGTAGGTCACATCGATGGCCTGGGCGCGGTAGAACTCCAGCGTGTCCGGCGGCGGGTAGCGGAACTGCTCCAGGTGCCACGCTCCGCCCGGGTCCTCCCCCTCGCCCATGCCGAGCGCCCCGCTCACGGTGCCGCCGGCAGCGGCCAGGGCGGCCGCCACGTGCTCGATGGACTCCCGCCCGCCGCCGTCCGGCGCTGCCCACGCGATGAGCTGGAAGGGGCCCGAGCCCTCGGCAGCGTTCGCCTCGATGCTCCAGGTGCCTTGGGCCGCTCCGAAGACGATCAGCCCGTCGCGGGGCCTGGCGGCATCGGCCAGCGCGACCGTCCCAGCCGGAGGCGCCGCCACCTGGTCGAGGCCCTGCATGATGGCGTCCGGCGTCTCGGGCATGGGGTGCTCGGGGTCTGCGCCGCTCCATCGGTCGAAGAGGTCGCTCCAGTCCTGCTCGGTGGCCGGGTCGGGCAGATCGAGGAGCAGCACGTCCTCGAAGTACGCCTCCAGCGCCGGGTCGGACGCTTCGGCCAGGTCCTGCGCCTGGAAGCCGGACAGGGCCACCGCGCCACCGCCCAGCGTGATCGTGTGGCCGTCCGGCGAGCGGAGCGTGACCTGCGCACCGTCCAGATCCGCGTTGACCCCGGACGCGCCCACCACCATGGTGGCCCCGGCGGGGACGCTGAGGGTCCCGCTGGCGGACCAGGCGCCCACACCGTCGGAGCTCAGGAAGGCGCCTCCCTCCTGGCCGGCGCCCACGGCCGTCACGAGCCGGTCCACCGCGCCGCCGTTCCCCCCGGCATCGCCGCCCCCCGCTCCGTCTCCCTTGCACCCCCCGACCGCCGTCATGAGGAGTACGGCGACCCCCAAGCCGCGCACCGCCCCCCACCTGGCCATCGGGCCCATGACGTCACCTCCGGGCACGAGCCGCCCAGAGCCCCCCGCGGGTCCGTCCACCGGGCGCCCCACCACGTAGGCCGGACCCCACTGTCGGCAACCTCAGGTCAGGATCGACATCTGGAGGAGGTTGTCCATGGAGCGGACGGGTACCGTCACTCTCGCGGCACGTCGAGTCGGAAAAGCGCCCCCACAGGCGTGAAGGCGACGAGCTTCGCCGCGGGGCTGCGCCCGAGCTGGACGGCGAGGCCCTGGGCGGTCGGGTCGACCACGACCCAGCGGGCGCGCAGGTGCTCCGCGATGACGGGGGCGGGGTCGTGCGGGTCCTCGGGGGTCGCGGCGCGGAGGCCGCGGACGAGGGCCGAGCGGCCGGCGTCCTGGAAGTGGAGGTAGGTGGGGTCGAGGCCGGTGACGAAGCGCATGCGCGGCGCCACCCAGAGCAGCAGGGGGAAGTCCGCCCACGCCGTGTTGAAGACGATGTCGCCGGGCTCGCCAAGGCGCTCCAGGGCCTCGCCGATGGGCAGGAAGGGCTCGATCTTGTACGCCGACTTGTCGTGGACGTAGCGGATGCCCGCCTGGCCTTGGGCAACGACGAGGAGGGCCAGCGCGAGGGGCGACACCACCCGAGCGACCCGCGGCAGGGCCGGGAGCGCGTCGCGGGCGAGCAGCGCCGCCGTGACCGCCGCGACGGGCACGAAGTACTCGACGAAGCGCCACGCCTTCAGATAGAGCAACAGCATGGTCACGGTCGCCGCGACGAGCAGCAGCGTCGTGGCCGAACGCGCCCTCCACCCGCGCGCCCACCCCCAGAGCCCCACGCCCAGCCCCAGGCCAACGAACGCCGACCAGGACTCGCCGAGCACATGGGTGAGCGGCGGGCTCAGCCACTCGCGGCCCACATCCAGGCCCTGGGGGTTGCTCACCTTGTAGAGCGTGTGGAAGAGCAGGTAGTCGAGGTTCTCCGGGAACCAGGGGCTGAGCGCGAAGCCCGCGACGACACCGACCAGCGCGTGGACCGCGGGCCTGAAGGTCCAGCGTCCCTCCGCGAGGCGCACCGCGCCGAGGTGCAGCAGGACGAGGGGCGCCAGGATGACGACACCGTGGTACGCCTGCGCGAACAGGAACGCGATCACCGCCAGGGCCCTGGGCCGCTCCCGATCCAGCGCCCACAGGGCGGCCACGATCATCACGATGGCGACGTTCTGCGCGCGCAGCTCCGAGACCCGGAACGGCATGATCAGCGCCCCGGTCACCGCCAGCGCCGCCCACAGCGCGGGCCAGGGGGCGCCCCAGCGCCGCAGAAGGATCACGAGCACCACCGGGACCAGCGCCGCCGTGATCGCCTGGGCCCACTCCAGCCCTTGAACCGTCGGCGCGAGCAGCGCGATCGGGGCGATGACCACGTGCCAGAGCCAGTGGTGGTCCGGGCCGGCGCTCCCGAGGACGGTCAGCGGCAGGGAGTCGATGCTCGGCCACAGCTCGCCCGAGGCGATGCGCCGCGCCATCAGCATATGGAAGAAGGCATCGTTGTCCGTGACCCCGGGGGCGTCCAGCAGGGCCCACCCGAACGCCGCAAGCGCGACCAGACCGACGCACACGGGCTCCAGGATGGCGACCGCACGCGCCGGTGTCACCGGCGGGCCCCGATGTCGGGCAGTCCCGCGAACAGGGCGCGCATCGGGTCCGGGTCGTCCCCGTAGATGTAGGCCGGGCCCAGGGCCGGCAGCCCGTCGTCGTCCACGGTCAGCGCCGGGCCAGCCGTCGCGCCGAGGAGCTCCGCCTCCCCGCGCCCCCGGTTCCTGCGCCAGCCCGCCTGCTCCGCCGCCTGCTGCTGTTCCCAGTGGGCCTGGAGCACGAGGAGGTCGTCCAACCCAGGAGGGAGCCGCTCTCCGTACCGCGCCGCCAGCTCCAGCAGGACGAGGCCCGCGACCTCCGCGTCGGCGGTCGCACGGTGGGCCTCCTCCAGGGTGATCCCCATGCGCGCCGCCGCCACGCCCAGCTTCTTGCTCCCCTGATTCCGGTGCAGCTCCCGCACGAGGATCAGCGGGTCGAGGCACGGGCGGTCAGGCCACGACAGCCCGACCCGCTCCAGCTCTGCGACCAGGAACCCGCGGTCGAACGCCAGGTTGTAGCCGACGATGACACCCAGCGACAGGCGCCGGTGCACCTCGGCGGCCACGTCGGCGAAGCGCGGCTGGCCCGCCACGTCCTCGTCCTTGATGCCGGTGAGGGTGACGACCTCGCTTGGGATGGGCACGCCCGGGTCGATGAGCGTGCCATAGCGGTCGACCACCTGGCCGCCCTCGAAGTGGATGATGCCCACCTCGATGACCCGCTCGGTCTTGGCGTCGAGGCCGGTGGTCTCCGTGTCGACCACGACCAGGTGCAGGTCCTTCCAGTGCGTCATGGGGCGTTCCTCGGTCCGGTCAAGTCCGGCGGTCGGTGCGGATGCGGCCCGCGGGGGCCCGCCCGGTCAGCTCCCGCAGCATCCGCTGGGCCTCCGCGGAGGCGTCCAGGTCCCCCACGTCCACGAGGAGCTTCACGCTCGCGTCCAGGGCCTGCCTCGCGGCCTCCCGGTCCCCCGCCTTCCCCAGCGCCTGGCCGAGGCGCATCCAGGTGTGCGCCCCGTCGGGCTTGTCGCCCACCACGACCGTCAGGCGCAGAGCCTCCCGCAGGGCCGCGGCGGCCTCCCCCCACTGGCCCCGCGACCAGAACGTCTCGGCGAGGCAGCGGTTGATCGCCAGGAGACGCGCGGCCTCGTCGTCCTCCAGGAGCTCCCTCGCGCTCGTGCACAGGTCCAGCGCGGCGTCTCCGTTGAGAGCCTCGCTGGCGGCCAGCGCGCCCGCGAGCAGCGCGTCGGACGCCCCCAGCGGGTCACCCCCGGCGCGAAGCAGCTCACCGGCAGTCCGAAACCACCGGATGCCACCCGTCGACGGGCGCCGGCCGAGCATCCACCGCCCCGCGAGGCGCTGGAAGCGCCGGAGCCGCTTCTCGGGAATGCCAGCAAGCAGGGCCTCACGGTCGAGGCTGCTGGAGAACACGAACTCCGGCTCGCCGGCCTGGGCGCTGGCGCCGCGGTACTCCAGCATTCCCCGCGACTGCTGGTCCAGGAGCACCTTGTTGAGCCGCGCCTGCTTCACGTCCTCCACCCACCAGAGCTGGGGCTCGGGCTCGGGCTCCACGCGCATCAGCGACAGGACTCCCGAGAACCAGAAGGTGTCGCCAAACACGGACGCCTTCTCGAGGACGCCGCGCTCCCGCTCGGAGAGCTCCCGCACGCGGAGCTGCGACGCGTCCCCGATGGTGCCGGGCAGCGCCGTGCGCGCCAGGCGCTCCGGCTCGGCGCTCCAGGCCCCGACCCCATCCACACCGACGATGCCGCGGAGCGCCATCACCCGCAGGATGTCCACGAGGAGGCCAGGCACCCCGCCGGACTTGGTGACCAGCGCCTGCACGATGGGCTCGACGTCGCCGCGCACGCCGTCGAGGACGTTGCGCGCCAGGCGCTCCGTGTCTGCCGCGCTGAGCGGGCCGAGCGCGATGGAGCGACGCTCGCCCGGGACCTTGTCCAGGGCCGGCGGCAGCGGCCTCCGCGACACGAGGAGCACGAGCACGGGCAGCCGGTCCACGGCCTCGAAGAAGCGCTCCACGGGCGCCAGCGCGCCCGCGTCCGTCCAGCGGAACCCGTCGATGACCAGGAACAGGGGGCGCCGCTGGGCGTCGGCCGTCAGCAGCGCCCCACCCAGCGACAGGACCGCAGCCTCCCAGCCCGGCTCGCCCCCAGGCTCACCGGCCAGCGCCTCCCGCGCCGAGCCGTGCCCGAGGAGCGCGCTGAGCATCCGCACGTCTTCGGGGCGGGCCCGCCCGAGGATCGAGAGCACCCGGTCGGTGATCTTGCGGCGGGCGACATCCTCCTCGTCACGCGCTTCGACCCCGAACAACCCGCGCAGCACCGCCGCCAGGACCCCGAGGGGGCCGTCACCGTCCGCCTCCCCCACCGCGCAGCGGACCACGTGGAGGCGCTTGCTGCCGCTCTCGATCAGGTCGAAGAACTCGTCGACGAGCCGGGTCTTGCCCGTGCCCGCGTCGCCCACGATGTTCACCCGGTGCAGGCGCCTCTTCTTCACCGTGTCGCGGACGGCGTTGTAGAGCAGCTCCAGCTCCTCGCGCCGCCCGACGAAGGGGGGGCGCTGGCCGAGGGTCGGCCCCTGCTCGGGGTGCGCCTCCCGGGCGGCCGCCTCGAAGGAGTCGGTGTTCGCGCGGACGTCGGTGGCACCTGTCATGGCGGGTCCCCCATCATGCGGCGACGATGCTGACGAGCTTGTTGCGCACCACGACCACCTTCTTGACGGCCTTGCCGTCGAGCCATGACGACACCCGCTCGTCGGAGAGCGCCCGCTCGCGCACCTCGTCCTCGCCGGCGTCCAGCGCCGCCTCGAAGCGCCCGCGGACCTTGCCGTTGACCTGCACGACGATGGTCACCTGCTCGTCGACGGTCAGCGCCGGGTCGAAGGTCGGCCACGCCGCCTTGCACACGCTCGGCGCATGCCCCAACCGCACGGTCCACAGCTCCTCCCCGATGTGCGGCGCGAACGGCGCGAGCAGCTTGCAGAAGGCCTCCAGCACGGAGCGGTGCTGGGTCTCCTCCTTCGAGAGGTCGTTCAGCAGGATCATCATGGCGCTGATCGCGGTGTTGTAGCGCATGACGTCCAGGTCCTCGGTGACCTTGCGGACCGCCTTGTGGAGCGACCGCACCTGGCGGTCCGGCGGCGCCTCGTCGACGAAGGGCCGCTCGAACAGCCGCCACACCCGGTCGAGGAAGCGCTTCACCCCGTTGATGCTGTGGGTGTTCCAGAGCTTGACGGTCTCGAGCGGCCCCATGAACATCTCGTAGAGGCGCATGGAGTCGGCGCCGAACTCGCGGATGACCTCGTCGGGGTTCACCACGTTCCCCCGCGACTTGGACATCTTCTCGCCGTCCTCCCCGAGGATCATCCCCTGGTTGACCAGGCGCTGGAAGGGCTCCTTGGTGGACACCCACCCGAGGTCATAGAGGACCTTGTGCCAGAAGCGGGCGTAGAGCAGGTGGAGCACCGCGTGCTCGGCGCCGCCCACGTACACGTCGACGGGCATCCACTTCTTCTCGATCTCGGGGTCCCAGGGCTTCTCGTCGTTGTGCGGGTCCAGGTAGCGCAGGTAGTACCAGCAGGAGCCGGCCCACTGGGGCATGGTGTTGGTCTCGCGCCGGGCGGGGAGCCCCGTCTCCGGGTCCGTGGTGTTCACCCAGGCGTCGATGGCCGCCAGCGGCGACTCCCCGGTGCCCGTGGGCTCGTAGCGCTCCACGTCCGGGAGCAGCACCGGCAGCGCGCTCTCGGGCAGCGGCTTCACCGTGCCGTCCTCGAGCGTGATGACCGGGAAGGGCTCGCCCCAGTACCGCTGGCGCGAGAAGAGCCAGTCGCGCAGCCGGTAGTTGACCATCTTCGTGCCGATGCCGCGCTCCTCGAGCCAGGCGATGATCGCCCGCTTGAACTCAGGCGTCGGCATCCCCGTGAACTCCCCGCTGTCGACCGCGACGCCGTCCTCGATCTCGGCCCGCTCCACCGGCAGCGCCCCGTCCTCCAGCGTCCGCGCGACCACGCGCCGAACCGGCAAGCCGAAGACCTGCGCGAACTCGAAGTCCCGCTCGTCGTGGGCGGGCACGGCCATGATGGCGCCGGTCCCGTAGGTCGCCAGGATGTAGTCGGCGATCCACACGGGGATCCGCTCCCCGTTGACCGGGTTGATGGCACAGGCCCCCGTGAAGGCGCCGGTCTTGACCTTGGCGACCTCCGTGCGCTCGAAGTCGCTCTTGCGCGAGGCGGCCTCCGCGTAGGCATTCACCTCGGCCTTGCGCTCCTCCGTCGTGATGGCGGCGACCAGCGGGTGCTCCGGCGCCAGCACCATGTAGGTGGCGCCGAAGAGCGTGTCCGGGCGGGTCGTGAACACGCGGATGCTGCCCTCCCCTTCGGCGAGGGGAAAGGACACCTCGGCGCCCTCGGACCGGCCGATCCAGTTGCGCTGCATCTGCTTGATGCTCTCGGTCCAGTCGAGGTCCTCCAGGTCCTCCAGCAGGCGGTCGGCGTAGGCCGTGATCTTCAGCATCCACTGGCGCATGGGCCGCCGCACCACCGGGTGCCCGCCGCGCTCGCTCTTGCCGTCGACCACCTCCTCGTTGGAGAGGACGGTCCCCAGGGCCGGGCACCAGTTGACCGGCGCATCGGACTGGTAGGCCAGGCCCTTCTTGTAGAGCTGGAGGAAGATCCACTGCGTCCAGCGGTAGTACTTGGGGTCGGTGGTGTCCACCTCCCGCGACCAGTCGTAGGCGAAGCCGAGCGCCTGGATCTGGCGCCGGAAGTTGGCGACGTTGCTCGCCGTGATGATCGCCGGGTGGATGCCCTTCTCGATGGCGTGCTGCTCGGCGGGGAGCCCGAAGGCGTCCCAGCCCATGGGGTGCAGCACGTTGTACCCACGCATCCACTTGTAGCGGGTCAGGATGTCCGTCGCGGTGTACCCCTCGGGGTGGCCCACGTGGAGGCCCGCGGCCGATGGGTACGGGAACATGTCGAGCACGTAGAGCTTGGGCTTCTCGTCGCCGTCCTCGACCTTGAAGGTCTGGTTCGTGACCCAGTGCTCCTGCCACTTCGCCTCGATGGCGGCAAAGGGGTAGCCAGTCGCCTCTTCCGCCTTCTGCTCGTCGCTCATCACGCCTCCGTCGGGGGTGCTCTGCGTTGGGACGGAGCGATCCCTACCAACAATCCCCCCGGCGCACAAGCCCGTTGGACGGTGCCAGCGTGCGTGCTATAACGCCGTCCATGCAAGCGCACTACCGGGTCCCGGCCGGGAGCATCGAGGTCATCTGCGGCAGCATGTTCAGCGGCAAGAGCGAGGAGCTGATCCGGCGCCTCCGCCGCGCCCTGATCGCGCGCCAGCGCGTCCAGATCTTCAAGCCGGCCCTGGACGACCGCTACGCGGCGGACGAGATCGTCAGCCACAGCGAGCAGCGGATCCCGGCGACGGTGGTGCGGACCACCGCGGACATCCTGCGGTCCCTGGACGACCGCACGGAGGTCGTCGGCATCGACGAGGTGCAGTTCTTCGACGCCGGCGTCGTGGACCTGTGCACCCGCCTCGCCAACATGGGCCGGCGCGTGATCGTGGCGGGCCTCGACCAGGACTACCGGGGCCTCCCCTTCGAGCCGGTGCCCCAGCTCATGGCGGTCGCCGAGTACGTCACCAAGACGCTCGCGATCTGCGCGCGCTGCGGCGCCCCGGCGAACCGCACGCAGCGCCTCATCGCCAACGCGGACCGGGTCCTGGTCGGAGCCACGGGCACCTACGAGGCCCGGTGCCGGCGCTGCTTCGAACCCGACCTGCAGGAGCAGTACGCGATCCCCCTCGACGCCACCCCGGAGACACCATGAGCAACGTGCGCGTGACCTTCGCGCTGGGCCTCGGGGCCGACTTCGTGCGCGAGGAGGACCTCCCGGAGCCGGCCGTGCTGCGCCAGGACCTGCGGGAGGGCGGCATCGACGGCGCCCTCATCGTCAGCGTCGGCGGGCGCGAGGTCCTCGACGAGCGGTACTGGGACCGGCTCGACCAGGCGCTGCCCCGGCTCATCGACGGCCTGGAGGCCGTGCGGGAGACCGTGGAGGTCACCGTCGAGCTGCCCGACACGCGGCTGGAGGTGGCGCTGAGCGTGGCTGGCGACCTGGTGCGGGTCGACCTGCAGGAGCGCGCCTTCGAGGCGCCCCACGCGGCCCTGCTCACGGAGCTGAGGCGGTGTGCCAGGCGCCTCGCCCTGCTGCTGGAGGACGCCTTCGGCGATCTGCCCGAGGCGTGCGCCGAGCTCGAACCGTACAAGCGGTGAGCTTGCCGAACGGCGCAGTGGCTGTTACAGAGGAAGCACCGGCGCAGGCAACGCTGGAGACCCCCGCAGACGTGAGGATCGCGTGATTCGGCGAGCAACACCTGGATTTGCCCTGCTGGCGCTCTTCGTGGCAGCGGGCTGCACCATCGACATCCCCCAGTCCTACTACCAGGACTCCGCGTCCGCGCCCGCTGACACGGGCAAGAGCGACGGTGTCCCGGACACGACCACCTCCGACGTACCAGTGGTGGACGCGGCGAAGGACTCGGGCTCGCCGCCGGACTCCGCGCTGCCCGACGTCCCGCCGGTGGATGGCGCAATCGCTGACGGGTCCACCGACGTCCCACACGGCGCGGACGGCGCAGACGCCCCGGACACCGAGCCGGTGGACATCGTGGTGGGCGACGTGTCGTTCCCGCCCGACTGTACGGTGGACGAGGACTGCGTCCCCTCGGGGCCGCTCCCTGAGTGCGTGGTGGGGCGGTGCATCGATGGAGCGTGCTCGCCCGGGGCGATGCCGGACGGCGAGCCCTGCGACGAGCCGGGCCAGGAGCCCACCGCATGCGTGGTTGAGCAGTGCAAGGCCGCCAAGTGCCGGCTCGTGGAGCTGGGTGTGGGAGTCCCCTGCGGCGTGACCGACGCGTGCTTCGAGGACCGGTGCAACGCCGCCGGGCTCTGCGTGGCCGTCTCCCTCGTGAGCTGCGACGACGAGAACCCGTGTACGGCCGACTCCTGCGACCCGGTCACGGGCTGCAAGAGCGCGCCGCAGGTCGGAGCCGGGTGCGACGACGGCGACAACTGCACCGAGAAGGACTCCTGTCTGGGGGACGGCACCTGCGCCGGCGTCGCGATGGAATGCACCGCCGACCCGTGCCACAAGGCGGCCTGCGACCCGGAAACGGGGACCTGCGTTCAGACCCCGGACGTGGGCGCGTTGTGCGACGACGGCGACAAGTGCACCACCTTCGACAAGTGCACGTCGAGCGGAGTGTGTGCTGGGAACTCGAAGTGCGCGAAGCCCACCAACCCGTGCCACAAGGCCGTGTGCTCGCCCGAAGATGGGAGCTGCACCCCGGTCCCGGCCGTGGGCCAGGCGTGCAACGACGGCAACGCGTGCACGGTCCCCGACATCTGCGAGTGTCCGCCGGCGACGATCTGCACGTTGGCGGCCATCCAGTGCGTGGGCCAGGTCGTACCCATCGGGCGGCTCTGCGAATCGCCGAAGGACTGCGGGTACAAAGGCAGCGTCTGCAAGTCCGGGGTCTGCGCCCTCGAGTGCGACTCTGCCGCGGACTGCCCTCAGCCCCCCCCCAATCAGGGGACGGCCGTGTGCGAGCCGCTGGGGACACCGCCCACCGACGCCTGCGGCATCGTGAAGTGCATCACGTCCGCCGGGAAGCCGGGCCAGTGCGTCGATGGGGCGTGCCTCTGACCGACGCTGGCCTGCGTTCAGCGCCAGGTGCCCCGCTCACCCCACGAGCAGCCCCTCCAGGACCTCCCGCTGCTCCGCGGTCAGCTCGTCCGGCGATGGGACGCGCACCTTCAGCACCACGTAGAGGTCCCCCGCGGCGTGCCCCTGTCGCGCGACGCCCAGCCCGCGGAGCCGCAGCCGAGAGCCCGGCTGGGTGCCCGGCGGGACGCGCAGGCGCTTCGGGCCGGACAGGGTGGGCACTTCGATGGTCGCGCCAAGAATGGCCTCTGCCACGCCGATCTCCACGTCGACGAGCAGATCGCTCCCCTCCCGCCGGTAGAGGGGGTGTGGGCTCACGGTGATTGTGAGGATCAGGTCGCCAGCCGGCCCTCCCGCGCCGCCGGGGCCCCCCTTGCCGCGGATCCTCAGCTTCTGACCGTCCTCGACGCCCGCGGGGATGCGCACGTTGAAGGAGTGCTCCTCGTCGCCCGTGCGGAAGGTCATGCGACGCTCGCTGCCGGTCACCGCCTCCTCGAAGCCGATCTCCATGTCGTGGCTCAGGTCCTGGCCCTTGCGCAGGTGGGGACCGCGGGGGTCGGCCCCCCTCCCCGGACGCCGCGCGCCACGCCCGAACAGGTTGGCGAAGAGGTCCGCTCCTCCCTGAGCGCCCATGCCCATGTCCTGGAAGATCGACGAGAAGTCGAAGCCGCGGAAGATGTCCTCGGTCGAGTACTGGCGGTGGAAGGCGTCGGTGCCCACCCGGTCGTACTGGCGGCGCTTGTCCGCGTCGCTCAGCACGGCGTAGGCCTCGTTGATCTGCTTGAACCGCTCCTCTGCGCCGGCGTCCCCCGGGTTCTTGTCGGGGTGGTGCTCCTTGGCGAGCTTCCGGAAGGCCTTCTTGATGTCGGCCGCCGAGGCGTCGCGTGGGACGCCCAGGATCTCGTAGTAGTCCTTGTTCTTCATCCGTCCCGCTCCCCGGGCCCCCGTCGGGCCCGCCGTCGAGCCTTGCGCAGTGTAGCCCCCGAGGCCCATGCGTCAACGGCGGCGGCGGCACCGCCCCGAAACGAAAAAAGCCCCCAGGCGGCTGCCAGGGGGCTCTTCGGTCGTGCTTGGCGGAGTGGACGGGACTTGAACCCGCGGCCTCCGGCTTGACAGGCCGGCGTTATAACCGACTTAACTACCACTCCATGAAACCCGCGTCTCAGGCACGCACTGTACGCTGGTGGGCGAAACAGGGCTCGAACCTGTGACCTCCGGCTTGTAAGGCCGATGCTCTGCCAACTGAGCTATTCGCCCTCACCGCCGCTGCGGTGGAGAGGCTTATACAAGACCTCACGAGAGGGGGTCAACGTTTTTTTTCAGTCGCCGGTCAAAAAGCAAACCCGGCCTCCACGGTGAGCGGCACCGAGATAGACGCGGCGCTCGTGTCACCCACGGCGCCGAAGGCCACGAGCGGCGTGACGTGCAGGGCCACCGAGAGCGTGCGGGAGATGCGGAAGCGTGCGCCCGCGACGAGGCCGACCTCCAGCCCTGCGCCCCCGTCCAGGCCGTCGTGGCCGAACACCACCGCCCCGAGCACGGCAAGGGCCTCCAGGGAGAGCCACGGCGTCACGGACGTCGCGATGCCAGCCTGGGGCTGCACCCCGAGCACCCACAGGGAGTTGGGGGCGCTCTGGCCCAGGTCCAGGTCGCCGACGGAGTGCAGGAACACGGACGAGCCGAGCCCAATGGCCCACAGGTCGTCGACACGCCACAGGAACCGTGTCACGAGGCCCGGGCCGGCGTCGTAGCGCCCGGCGTCCGTCCCTGTCAGGAGCTGGACGCCTCCCCCCAGGTCCACCTGGAAGCGCGGGTCCTCGTCGGCGTCGAGGGAGGCGCCCGCTGCGGCGATGCGCACGGGGCGCAGCAGCGCGTCGGGCGGGTCTGGGCGCACGGGCAGCGGCAAGGGGTCGCCCGGGTCCAGGTCGGCGGGCATGGCCGGCGCGAGGAGCTCCCGCCGCACCTGCTCCAGCGTCGCGACGATCCGCGGCGAGACGATGCCCGGATCCAGCGAGAACCGCGGCTCCAAGACCAGCACGCGGCGAAGCTGCCCGCGGGCGTCCTCGACCCGCTCCGCCGCGAGGAGCGCGAAGGCCAGGTGGAGCCGCGCCCGGAGCTCCGCCGCTGGCTCCAGGTGCCCGCCCGTCTGCAGGTCGAGGAGCGCCTTCTGGAGCCTGTCGATGGCGCAGCCGTAGTCCAGCGCCTGGTAGCAGCGCACCCCCTCGTCCACGAGGGCGCCCGCGGCGCCAGGGACCTGGGCGCTCGCCAGGGACGGCAGCGCCAGCGACAGGACGACGGCCGCAGCGCGCGACCCGAACCGCCCCCGCCGAGAGCCCCGGTGACGAGCCGACGCCTTCATGGAGCCCCGCAGTCGGCGCGGACGCCGAGGGTGGCGGTGGCGACGATCAGCCCGTCGCCCGCCTCCAGGTAGACGGTCAGGTCGCGGTCTCCCGCGGCAGCGTCCAGGGCTGCCACAACGACGAAGCACACCTCCAGGGTGTCGGACGCGACGGGAACGGTGCCGCGCAGCAGGTCCTCGCAGGACGCCTGCCACGCCTGGACCTCCAGGTCGAGATCGTCCCAGAGCACGCGCTGGACGAACCCCGGGCGCCCAAGCTCCGCGGTCCCCGTCAGGAGCCACGGTTGGCCGTCGGCCTCCACGCAAGCGGGCTCGAGCTCGATGGTCGCGTACTCACGAAGGGGGATGTGCTGCGACGAGTAGAGGTCTCCGCAGCCCGCCAGCAGGAGCGCTACCCACCATCGCTTCATGGCGTGCACTCCGCGGTGGGGTCCACCTGGTGCCCCGCGCAGTGGGCGAGGCACGCGCTGGGCGCGGTGTCGGGCGCATCGAGCACATGAACGCACTGCCCACCCTCACTGCACAGATCCTCGCAGGCGCGGGCCTCCACGCAGCCGCCGGTGCGACACCCCATCGCGTCCAGCTCCGGCACCTCCCCGTCCTTGCAGGAGACCTCACGAGCCTTGCAGCACGACCCCGCCTGGATGATCGTCGCCCCCGCACAGTGGGCGTCGCAGGCGCTGTCGAAGGCCGTGGCCTCGCCGCCCGCCAGGGCGCACACCGGGTCGTAGACGACGGGGCAGGAGCACGAGGAGACACAGAGCTTCGCGCCCTGGACCGTGGCACACTCCCGCCCGGCGGGGCACTTGCCGCTGTCGCAGGGGACGGTGTGTGTGCAGGTGCCCACCGGGACCCCCTTCACCTCACGGCACGTGTACTGGTGCCCCTCGGGCGCCTTTCCTGGTGGGGCGCAGTCGGCGTCCTTCGTGCAGTCCAGCAGGGCGCACGGGCGCTCCGCCACGAGCGCCGCCGCCTTCTTCGCGGCGCTGGCGCTCGGGAAGGCGCGCCAGGCCTTGGTCTCGCACTCCTCCCCGTCGCAGAGGAGCGCACAGGCGCCGGGACCGCCCAGGGCGGACGGAGGGTAGGAGCACGTCGGGCACAGGGCGTCGTAGCCGAAGTCGTCGCCGCACTCCTTGGTGGGCATGGGGCAGCCAGCGAGGCACTCCCCAGGGGTGACGGCCGCCACCCCGGCGCACGCAGCGCGGCAGGCGTTGGGCCAGGTCACCCCGTCGGAGCCACACACGGGGCTCCAGGTGCCCGGGCACGCCGCGCAGTCGTGGGCGCGGCACTCGCACAGCGGGCACCAGGTGTCGGGGTCCACCGCGAAGGCCCCACACTCCTTGTTGCAGGAGAACGAGCCGCAGGCCGCCTCGCAGGACCCCGCCTTCGTGTCCGGCACGCCAGCGCAGAGGGCGGCCTGGGCGCTGGGCCAGGTCTGGCCATCGGACCCGCACACCGGGTCGCCGGTCACGTTGAGGGCGCAGGGGTCGACGCACGCCCCCGCTACGAGGAGGAAGCCAGGCGGGCATGCAGACACGCCGGTCTCACAGGCGCAGGTCGGGCAGTCGCCATCCCGCGCGAAGCCGGTCGGGCAGAAGGAGATGCCGCAGGTCGCGGCCAGGGGCTCGGGGCAGGCGGGCTCGACGGCACAGGCCCCCTCGCAGGCGAGCGTCAGCTGGAAGCTGGTGCCCGCGGCGGCCTTGGGGTCTTGGGTGGCGACCACCAGCAGCAGCTCGCCGGACACGCCCCCGGTGATGCTCACGCTCAGCGAGGTGCTCCCGTCCGACGCCGGGTCCGACACCCGCTGGCAGATGCCCCAGTCGCCGTAGGCCGTCCGCGGGCCGTAGAGCATGAGCAGGGCCCGCGCGCCGGGTGCCGCGCCCGCGAGGGAGGCCGTGATGGTGACGTCCGGCGGAGGGACGAAGGCGTACCCGACGAACCAGCCTCCGGCGAACGAGCCCTTCTGGGCCGCGTCGAAGGACAGCGCGGTGATCGGGCTGACCAGCGCCGGGGTGCCGGCGCCCAGCGTGGGGCAGGAGATGCGGTCCATCCCGCTCTCGCCCGCGCAGCCGGCGAAGGGCAGGACCAGGACCGCGAGGACGGAGCAGCGCAGCAGCGTCCGAAAGGGATGCGCGTCAGGCATTCCCGAAGGAGTCGTCCAGGCGCTTGTGCAGGGTGGCCTCGACCTTCCCCTTGATGGGGGACAGCAGGAAGCTCAGGTCCACGTCCACGGTCACCTGGCTCCCGTCGACCCGGAAGGCTCCCTCGAAGCCGGTGCCCTTGGCGCTGGCGCTGGTCCCGTCTGGCGACCAGGTCACCGACTTGACCACCGAGGAGTACTCTTTCACGAAGTCGTCGACCAGCGCCTTGACACGCACCTTCGCGTCGTCCAGCGGAACCGCGTGGCGCTTCTTGACGTTGACCTTGGGCATGTGTCGCCTCCTGCGTTGGGGGTCGGAGAGTCGCGCGCTGTTGTAGCAGATGGGCGCAGGGGGCGCAACGCGGTGGTTTGTGCATCCTGCGGGGGCTGTGCTCTACTGCCGAGGTCTCCCCCGGAGGTCGACCATGAGCCGCGCCCTGCCCTTCCTGCGCCTGTCCGTCACCCTGGCCCTGCTGTGGCTGGCGCCCCTCACCCACGCCGCACCCACCGAAGCCAAGACGTGGATGGTGGCGTCGGCGCACCCCCTCGCGTCCAAGGCAGGCGACGAGGTCCTCGCCGCGGGTGGCAACGCCGTGGATGCCGCAGTCGCCACCTCTCTCGCCTTGTCCGTGGTGGAGCCGTACTCGTCCGGCCTCGGCGGCGGCGGGTTTGCCGTGGTCTGGATCGCGGGCAAGGCCGAGGCGCTGGACTTCCGCGAGACGGCGCCCGCGGCGGCCACCCGCGACATGTTCCTGCGGAGCGGCAAGGCGGACACGTCGCTGAGCCAGGATGGCGGGCTCGCCGTGGCGGTGCCGGGGCTCGTGCGCGGCCTGAGCGAGCTCCATCGCAAGCATGGGCGGCTTCCCTGGGCCCGGGTGGTCGCGCCCTCCCTGGCCCTCGCCCGCGATGGCTTCACGGTGACGCCGCTCCTGCGGGCGCGCATCGGCGCGTCGCGCCTGCGGCTGTCCCCGGCGGCGCGGGCGGTGTTCATGCCTGGGGGGAAGGCGCCCGAGGTGGGCGCCACCCTCGTACAGGCGGACCTGGCGAGCACGCTCCAGGCGATCGGCGAACAGGGCGATGCCGGCTTCCATGAGGGGCCGGTGGCGGAGAAGCTCGTCGCGGCCGTCCAGGCGGCGGGCGGGCTGGTCACGGCGGAGGACCTGAGGGGCTACCGCCCCGTCTGGCGCACCCCCATCCAGGGGGCCTATCGGGGGTACACCGTGTGGTCCATGCCGCCGCCCAGCTCCGGCGGCGTACACCTCGTGCAGATGCTCACCTTCCTCTCGGGCTTCGACCTGGCAAAGACCGGACGCGGCCGGGCGGCCACCGTGCACCCGATGATCGAGGCCATGAAGCTCGCCTACGCGGACCGGAGCCGGCTGCTGGGGGACCCGGACTTCGTCGAGGTGCCCGTCGAGCGCCTGACGTCGGCGAAGTACGCCGAGGAGCAGCGCGCCCGGTTCCGGCCCGACCGGGCGCTGCCGGTCTCCGAGGTCGAGGGGGCGCGCGAGCCGGAGCACACCTCCCACTTCAGCATCGTGGACGGGGACGGCAACGCCATCGCGTGCACCCAGACCGTCAACCTGGGCTTCGGGAGCGGGCTGGTCGCCGAGGGCACGGGCGTGGTGCTCAACGACGAGATGGACGACTTCGCTGCCGCCCCGGGCGTCCCCAACGCCTTCGGGCTCGTCGGCAACGAGGCCAACGCGGTGGCTGCGCGCAAGCGGCCCCTGTCCAGCATGACGCCGACCATCGTGACCAGGGACGGCAAGGTCCGCCTGGTCGCCGGCAGCCCTGGCGGCTCGCGCATCATCACGACCGTGCTCCAGGTGGTCATCAACGTGCTCGACCACGGCATGGACGTGGCTGCCGCCGTCAAGGCCCCGCGCATCCACCACCAGTGGACCCCGGAGGACGTGCTGCTCGAGCCCGACGCCCTGGACGCAGCGCAGCGCGCGGCGCTGACGGCGCTGGGCCACAAGGTGGTCGTCTCGACGTTCGGCACGAACGTGCAGGCCATCGCCGTCGACCCGAAGACCGGCCGCCTGACGGGCGCCAGCGATCCTCGCGGGGAGGGGGCCGCCGTCGGGCGGTAGCGGGGGGGTGTCCGATGATCGAGGCGTGCCCCCGAGGTTTGACATGCCGGCGGGGCCGATGATACGAGCGTGGGCGCTGCTTCCTCTGCAAAGGGTCCCGATGCGCTCGTTCGTCACCGCCCTGCTGCTTGCGTCCCTGGCCGCCGGCTGCCGCCAGGAGCGCACCGCCACGCTCACGCTGCGGGCCCCCTCCCTCGACGCCGCCGACACGTCTGCCTGGGCGCCACACGAGCGCGAGGTCCCGCTCCGCCTCGGCGTGAAGGGGACCCTGACCGTGTCGACGGATGTGGAGCAGCTCGCGACCGGAGGCATCGAGCTCCACGCACGGGTGGATATGGAGGCGACCGTCACCCTGGAGGACCGCCCCTGCGGCGTCGGTGTCCGCGTGGCGTCCGCGCGGGTGCGCCTGTCGCCGGACGTGCCTGGGCGGGCCCGTGAGATCGAGCGCGCGCTGGCGGGCACCTCCGGGGCGGTCACGATGGTCGAGGGCGCCCTGCGGTTCGAGCCGCAGCCGCCGGCGCCGGCAGGGGACCTGCTTGCGGCCGTGCCGTGGCTCTTCGCCGGCGCCCTCTGTGGCGAGCGCCTCCAGGTGCCGGCGCTGGCAGGCCGGGTGGAGCTGGGGGTGAGCGTCGCGACCGAGCGCCGCTCCGAGGGGCCACGGCTGGCGACACGCCTGCGGTTCGAGGGGGCGACGGGTGGGGGTCGATCGGCGGACGTGACCGGTCGCACCCTCGGCTCGGCGCAGGTGGTGACCGACGGAGAGGGGGTCGTGCAGACGGCAGACGCGACGGTGTCGGCGCTCTTCGAGGCTCGCCAGGCCGCGGAGGGCGTGACGGTGCAGCAGCTCCAGACGACGACCGCGCGCTTCGTGGCGGAGGTCCCATGATGATCCGCCTGGTCTTGTTGGTCGCCCTCGTCGCGACCTGGAGCTGCCGCCGGGCGGAGCCCGAGCCCGAGGTGGAGAGGCGCCTGCTCGCCTCCCTGGACAAGGGCCTCGAGCTGGACGTGGAGGGCACGCCGGCGAAGGACCTGCGGCTCCAGCTCCGCCACGCCGACCTCACGACCCTGGGCATGGCCTCCCGGCGCGCGCTCCGTCAGTCCTTGGTAGGTGACTCTGGGCCCTCGGCCGAGTTCGTGACCCGGTCGGACACCGCGGTGATCCTGGAGCCGGACGGCGCGCAGGACGGCGCCCTGCTGCTCCGCTTGACGCACCCGGTGATGACCCTCACGCCGCCCCTGGGCACGTCGGCCTCTCGCCTCGTGGGCCTCGCCTCCAAGGCCTCCTTTCGCCTGACCAGGACGCGGGACGGCGCCATCATCGCAGACGTGCTGGCCGTGGCCGACGCCGTCGCCCCCATCGCCGCCACCTGGGCCGCGTCCCTGAGCCTCGCCCTCCCCAAGCTGCCCGCCGAGCCCGTGTCCACTGGCGACACCTGGGGCGACCGGGTGGAGGTGGGGGCCCTGGGAGGTGCGGCGCCCCTCACCGTCGAGCGCGCCATGACCCTGCGGGGCACGGTGCCCTGCCGCGTCCTCTCCGGGGACTGCGCGGTGGTCGTGGGAGAAGTACGCCTGGCGCAGTCCGCGCACATCGGGGAGGACAGCGACACGGTGGTCCGCGTCTCGGGTGAGGGCCACGGGCGCCTGCTCCTGTGGCTCTCGGTGGCCAAGGGGTTGCCAGATGGCGCCGAGCTGCGCTACTCCATGGACACCCGCGTCGAGCGTGCGACCACAGGGGCCGAGGACACGGTCATCCGCCAGGCGTGGGAGGGGGTCGTCGTGCTCTCGCCTCCAGAAGGAGAACCATGACCGAGCACGAGGACTGGCGCGAGACCCTGCGGCGCCACATCAAGGACACCGGGCTGCGCCTGACGCCGCAGCGGATGTCCATCGCGGAGGCCTTCTTCGCGACCGGCGCCGGGCGGCACGTCAACATCGACGATCTGTACCAGCGGGTGCGCGCCAGCAATCCGTCGATCGGCTACGCGACCGTGTACCGGACGCTGAAGCTCCTCGAGGAGTGCGGGCTCGCCGCGGCCGCCCAGTTCGGCAACAAGACCACGCTGTTCGAGCCCTCGGACCCCGCCCACGACGATCACCACGACCACCTGATCTGCACGGGCTGCGGGCGCATCGTGGAGTTCGAGAACCCCGAGATCGAGGCACTCCAGGACCGCATGGCGGCAGAGCACGGCTTCCAGCTCACCCACCACAAGATGGAGCTCTACGGCCTCTGCGCCGCGTGCCGAGAGGCCGCGTAGCGGGCTGATCCCTGGGCCCCTGCCACGTAGAAGGTGTGAAGCCGGTGGGCCGCTCCTGCCCCTTCACAGCGCCCCGCGAAAAAAAGATCTCCACGTCGACTTGTCCCGATTTTTTTCGTTGACAGCCGCCAGAGAGCGCCGCTATAAATGCGTCGTTGTTGAAAGTGACTTTCAACTTCGATAACGAGGCGACGGTGGAGCGAAGCTGGCGAGACGATTGGAGGACTTGGGCGTGGCTCGCCGCCCTGGGCGCTGCTGCCGTCGTCCTGCGCGTCATCGCCATGGGCTCCACGCTCCCCGACCACGACGCGGTGAACTTCGCCCTGGGGCTGGATCGCTTCGACCTGGAGGCGCACCGCCCCCACTTTCCGGGCTACCCCGTGTTCCTCGCCCTGGCGTGGCCGCTGCGAGCCATCGGGCTCAGCCCTGCCGTCGCGCTCGCCCTGCCGGCAGTCGCGCTCTCGGCCGTGACGGTCGCCGCGACCGGCGCCGCCCTGTTGCGCTACGGTCGGGCCTCCGCGCTGCTCGGAGCCGCCCTGGTCGCGACGCTGCCGGGTCTCTGCGTCGCCGACGCCACCCCGCTCTCTGACGGCCTCGGGGCGCAGCTCGTTGCGCTGGGGGCAGCGGCCCTCTTCGCCGGCGCATCGGGCGCGGGGACGACCGGCGCTCCCATCTGGGGCCGCCTGCCGTGGGCGCGCCTTGCGGTGGTCGCCTTTGCGCTCCTGCCGGGCATTCGCGCATCGAGCGTCCTCATCGCCGCGGTGGGGCTGGCGCTCACCCTCGCCGGCGCCAACCGCCGGGAGCGCCTGGTTCGGGTCGGGCTGGCGGCGGCAGTGGCGGCGGCGTGGCTCGCGCCACTGGTCGCGCTCGCGGGCGGTCCCGCTGCGCTCATCGATATTGGCGCCCGCTTCACCCGCGGGCACTTCGAGGCGTGGGGGGGCACGGCGCTCGCCGCCGGAGCCCCGGGTGCGACGGAGCGCCTCACGCTGCTTGCCCACAACCTGTTCACCGTGTTGCTCGGTCCTGCAGCAGCGGCGACCCTGGGTGTGTTGCTGGCCGCCTCCCGCCCAGGGCGTCGCTGGACCTTCACGCTGCTCGCCCTGGCGCTGCCCTACGCCGCCTGGGTGGCCATCGGGCAGAACCCGGAGAAGCCTCGCCACCTGCTGCCGCTCCTCCCGCTGCTGGTCCTCGGCGCCGCCCCGGCCACGGCGCGTGTCGGGTCACGCCTCCGCCCTGCGCTGGCCCTCGCGCCCATCGCCATCGCCGCGGTGACCCTCCCGCACCTCGTGGAGGCGTCGCGCCCCTCGCCCGCCGCCCAGGCCGGGGCGTGGCTCGCGGCGCGCCCGCCAGAGCAGCTCCAGGTCTACGCAGGTGAAGAGACCGGCGTGCTCCGCTTCAACGCCCCCGCGCACAGGTCCGTCCTGGTCCGGGACGCGGCAGACGTCCTGCGCGACGTGACCGACCGCGGCAACGTCCCGCGGACCATCCTCGTGACGTCGGGGGTGCGAGGCGCAGCGTCCCTGCCGGGGCGCCTCGTCGAGCGAGCGCGCTTCGAGCGAAGCCCGCTCGTCGATCCCCACGCGCCGTTCCTGGTGGTGTGGGAGTGGCGTCCAAACACGTCGCTCGCCGACGCCGGCATCCTGGCAACGAACGCCAAGGAGATCTCGCAGTGAAGCCTCAGATCCTGACGCTGCTGGCCCTGGCCGCGTGCAGCACCCAGCAGACGCCGCCCTACGTGCAGCACTCGAGCATGGCGGACCCGGGCGGCAACATCGTCCCCATCACGTCGGAGGGAACCCACGGGGTGCCCTGCCTGACCATCCAGGTCGGGCAGACGGTGGAGTGGCGCAACCAGGCGCCCAACATCCCCACCAACGTGACCAGCCTCGGAGAGCCGCCGGAGCTCTACTCCCCGAGCCTGGTGGAGCCCTACAACCTCTCCGAGGCGGACGGGAAGCCTTACGTCTGGTGGCGGCACACCTTCACCGCGCCGGGCATCTACGAGTACTACGACACCAACCAGGGCGACCCCGGCCGCAAGGTCGTGGACCCCTACTACGGCACGGTCACCTTCGTGGGCGTCTCCGACGACGTGCGCACGGGCGTGATCTGCGTGGAGGAGCCGGGCTCCGGCGCGTGCGCCGGCATCTGCTGCATCAAGGCCTCCGACTGCCACACCAGCCACTGCTGCGACCTCTCCATCAAGCGGTGCCTCGCCGGCTCACCGGCGGCGCCCAAGTGCGAGGGGAAGCCAGCCCACCGCGAGTTCGCGTGCTTCGACGACAAGGACTGCCAGGGAGGCGCGCAGTGCACCACCCCGGCCCACGTGTGCAAGTGACAGGAGCGTCGCCATGACCCTGAGATCCTTTGGCAGAATCGGCAGCATCGGCACCATCGGCGGCATCATCGGGATCTGCCTGGCGGTCGGGCTCGGAGCCTGCGACTCGTCGGACGACTCCGCAACGAACACCGGTGGCGGCGGCAACGGCGGCAAGGGAGGCGGCGACGCGACGGGCGGCCCGTCGACCACGTACGCTCCGTTCTCGCAGGCCAACCTCCAGAACCAGCTCCTGCGGGTGGGCGCCTACGAGCAGATCCAGACCATCCGCAAAGGGGAGTCGTTCAAGGCGGCGGACTTCGGGGGGGCGTGCGACCAGTGGAGCGGAGACGTCACCACGCCGTCGGACCCCACGAAGCTCGCCAGCCTCTACGTGGAGACGGCCGAGCTCGCCGCCAAGGTGGCGGGCCGCAAGGACGACCACGCCTTCAACCTGGGCGCCGAGGTGGGCAAGCAGATCCATGGACGCATCTGCGACGCCATCGCCGCGGGGAGCGCCGTCCCCGACACCACGGGCAGAGATGACCTGAACGGGCTCGGCTGGCACTCCCAGGTGCTGGACAAGGGCCTCCAGCACTTCTTCTACCAGTCGGTCCATCACGAGCTGGTCCAGGGGGCGCGGGCCAAGTGGGACGAGGGCTTCGGGTACTCCGGCCTCGACTTCGGTGGCGACCCGGCCAAGGCATCCGGCATCGGCAAGACCGCGGCGACCCGCGACACCAACTGCGGGACGACCTACGCCCGCGACCTGCACGCGGCGCTCATCCAAGGACGCGACCAGCTCGACGCGGCGCTGAAGGCCGCCGGCAAGTCGGGGGACGCCGACGCCCTGGACACCATCCCGGCGGATCTGCAGGAGACCATCGACGAGATCGACCGCATGCTCCTCGAGGTCTTCGCCATCTCCTTTGCCCGCGAGTACATCGGCATCGATGCAGGGGACAAGCCCTTCATCAAGGTCATCGAGGGGCGCATGTTCTTCCACATCCTCGAGCCGTACATCGCATCGGTGGACGCAGCCCTGGCCGCCAAGATGGCCGCCGAGGTGGCCAAGGACGACCCCGAGACCGTCGACACGGCCTTCATGATCGGCGCCGTCAAGACGGTCTTCGGCCTCGACGTGCCTGCCCTCTGCACCCAGTAGCCCTAACAGAAGCCCACGAGGAGCGACGATGCGGATCATGATTGCAGCGGGGCTGGTGGCCCTGGGCCTGACCCTGCCGACCGCGGTGCGCAGCGAGGAGGCTGACGAGGGGCCGGTCCTGGAGCTGGACGGCTCTGACACGGTGGACACCACCACGCCGGAGGGTGACGTCCCCTCACCCGAGCACGCCCGGATAGGGGACGACCTGACGACGCGGGTCGGCCGCATCGTGGACCGCACCGTCATCGGCGGCTACGGCGAGATCGAGTACCACAACGCGGCGGGGCAGGACTCCGAGTTCGTCGCCCACCGCTACGTGCTGTTCGTCTACAGCCAGCTCTCGGAGCGCATCTCCACGTCCACGGAGATCGAGTTCGAGTTCGCGGGCTCGCCCCTCAAGAAGGACGGCGTGCAGGGGGCGGGTGAGGTGCTGTTGGAGTTCAGCGTCGTCGACTTCAAGATCGACGACTGGATGATCCTGCGCGGGGGGATCATCCTCGTGCCCTTCGGGGCCTTCAACATCCGGCACGACGCTCCGACCCGCGACCTGACGGAGCGCCCCAAGCCCCTGACGACCATCACGCCGACGACGTGGTTCGAGGCTGGCTTCGGCCTGCTCGGCGACATCGACCTCGGCGCGGACGTCTTCCTCGACTACGAGGTCTACGTGATAAACGGCCTGGACGCGAAGATCGACCGGAAGCACGGCATGAAGGGCGCGGTGGGCTCCAAGCTGGAGGACAACAACGACGACAAGGCGGTGGTCGGTCGCATCGGGCTCAGCCCCATGCTCGGCATCGACGTCGGCGTGAGCGGGTACACGGGCGTGTACGACGACGCCGACAACCGGGTGAACATGGTCGGGGCGGACATCACCTTGCAGTTCGGCTGGTTCGAGTTCCTGGGCGAGTACGTGCGGGCGTTCATCGACGAGGGCTTCGTCGAGGGGTTCTCGCCGGGCAGCCCCACCAATACCCGCGAGGCGGTCCCCCGGGCCATGCAGGGCTTCTACGTGCAGGCCAACATGCACTTCCCCATCCCCGGGCTGTTCGACCTGTTCCCGCCGGACATGGCGGACGCCACCATGACGGGCGTCATCCGCTACGAGGACACGGACACGGATCTGGACCGCGTCGACGAGAACGACGTGCAGAAGCTGACCTTCGGGTTGAACTTCCGTCCCATCGAGGCCTACGTCATCAAGACCGAGGTCCAGCTCGTCACCAACGGCGCAGGGGGCGTGTCGCGCAACCTGTTCAGCGGCAACTGGGACCCGGAGCCCAAGTTCGTGGCGTCCATGGCGTGGCTCTTCTGATGCGGTGGCTCCTCGCGGTGCTGCTGGTCGGGTGCGCGAGCACGGCGCCACTGCCTTCACCTTCCGGCGCGGGCCCGCTGTACGTGGCGGTGCTACCCGTGGAGGTGGCGCCGGGTGTCGTGGCGCGGGCGCCTGAGACGAGCACGCTGCGTGTGATCCTCGGCAGCGGCGGGCCGCGGGACGCACTCCACGACGCGCTGCTGTCCGGCGTAGCGACGGAGGGCTACCCGGTGATGGCCCCCGAGGTCATGCGCCACGCGCTCATGACCATCGACAGGGAGGGACCGCGCCCTGCCCCTGGCGTGCTCGCCGAGCGGCTCGGGGTGGACGCCGTGCTGCTGTCGGAGCTCCGCGCCTTCGACGCGGGCCACATGCGCACGCAGAGCCGCGTGGTCGTCGACCTGGCGCTGCGCCTCGTGGGGCGCGACGGCGCCGTCCTGTGGTCAGGCGAGAACGGCCCGAAGGCGGTGACGGTGCGCACCTACCGCGCAGACATGGACTACCGGGCCTACATGGACGCCGCCGCGGACTCGGCGCTGTCGACGCTCCCCTGACGGGGTGAGCGCGCCATGGTCCGTGAAAGGCCAATAGAAACGGACGACTGAAATTGGATACGAAGCTCCAGAAAAAGTGCTTGCGTGACGCGGCGAGGCTCGTTATCATCCGCACGACTTGTTGAAATTGATTTTCAATAGCAACGGAATCAGAGCGATGATCAAGATCCTGACGACGACGATGGCGGTCCTCTTGCTGGGAGCCTGGAGCAGTGATGCCACCGCGCAGGCCGTCTACTGGGACCGGGCGTCCCTGCTCAAGGACTTCTTCTCGACGTCCCAGCGCGTGACCTTCAAGAAGCTCGCGCTCGACGCGACGCAGCGAGCGGCGGTAGAGAACCGCCTCGGCAAGCGCCCGCCCGCCGAGGTGACGGTCTACTACGGTATGACGGGCACCACGGTCGACGGCTTCGCGATCATCGACAACGAGCTCGGGCAGCACGAGCCCATTACCTTCGGGGTCCTCATCGGGACCGACGGCGCCATGAAGCGCCTGGAGATCATGGTCTACCGCGAGTCCCACGGCGACGAGGTGCGCGAGGGGCGCTTCCGGCGCCAGTTCGTGGGCCGGAAGGCCTCCGACCCCGTGCGGCACGGGGCGGACATCGTCGCGGTGACGGGGGCGACCATCTCGTCGAAGTCCATGGCCAACGGAGCCCGCCGCGCCCTGGTGCTCGTCGACGAGCTCCTGATCAAGCCGGGCCTCAAGACCCTCGCGAGCACGTCTGCGCCGTGAAGCTGTTCGTCCGCAAGGGCTACCAGGCCGCCAACCTCCCGGTCCCCGCGAAGCTCGTCTACACCCTGTTCCTGGTGTTCATCGCCGTCGGGGTCTGGTCCTCGTGGGTGATCTACGCGGACCGCATCGGACCCGAGCTGTCCGGCCCGACGGGGGAGCCCAGCGTCGAGGAGCGGTACGTCAACCGGCCCGTGGGAGGACCGGTCGGTCCCAGTGTGGGCGCCGAGCTTGAGGGCGGGCTGGGCGGCCCCGCCCTCGACCTGGAGCCCGAGCCCACGGAGGCGGCGCCAGCGCTGGCGCCACCGGAGGACCTGAAGCGCCCGTGGGTGCTGGATGTGTTCCACCAGCACCTGTTCTCGGTGAGCGTGGTGTTCTTGATCCTCGCCCACCTCTTCATGCTCTGCGGGCTTCACGCGGCGGTCGCCGGATCGGTCATCGTCGTCGCAGGCCTGTCCTCGCTGGTGCACGTGCTTGCCCCTGTGATCATCTGGAAGACCGGCGGGTGGCTGTGGCTCATGCCCGTGACCGGCGCAGCCATGGGGCTGTCCTGGAGCGCCATGATCCTCTGGACCCTGGGCGCCCTGTGGCTCGTGCGACGGGCGCCGTGAGGGCCCGCCGCGCGGTGGTGGCCGGCGGCGGCGTGACCGGACTCGCCGCCGCGCTGCACCTGCGCCGCGCGGGCTTCCAGGTGGAGGTGCACGAGGTCGCGGAAGCGACCGGCGGGATGGTGCGCCCTGCGCCGTTCCGCGGCGTAGGGTGCGACCTCGGGTCCCACCGCCTCCACCCGGAGGCGCTCGGGGAGCCCCTGCTCCGTGAGCTGGCTCGCGTGGTGCCGTTCGAGAGCCGCCCGCGGCGCGGTCGCATCGTGCTCGGTGGGCGACACCTGCCCTATCCACTGTCGCCCATCGGCCTCCTGCGGGGCCTCGGGCTCGCGCGAGCCGCCTCCTTCGCCGCCGGCTGGCTCGGGCGCACGCCGCTGGCGACCTGGGAGCGGGACCGCCGCAGGAGCGACCACGACGAGGGCTACGACGCCTTCGTGCGCTCCCGGGTGGGCGACGCGGCCTACGACGCCTTCTACCGCCCCTACGCAGAGAAGGTCTGGGGCATCCACCCGGCGGCCCTGTCCCGCTCCGTGGCCAAGAAGCGCGTGTCCACGGCGCAGCCGGCGGCGATGCTCGCCCGCGGGCTCCGCGGCGAGCGGTACGCCTACCCGCGCGGCGGCATGGCTGCGCTGCTCGCGGGGCTGGACCGCATGGCGCGCGATGCCGGCGTCCGCGTGCACACCGGTCGCCGCGCCTCACGGGACACGGACGCCGACCGCGTGGTCTGGACGGCGCCCCTCGCCCAGCTCGCTCCCGGCCATGGGCTGCGCCACCGCGGCCTCTACCTGGTGTTCCTCGCCTTCCCCGTGCCGCGCCTGTCGGACGTGGAGACCTTCTACGTCCCCGAGCGCGCCTACTGGTTCGGGCGGGTGAGCGAGGCCTCCAACTACTCGGACTCCATGCACAACCGGCGGGAGTCTGTGCTCTGCCTGGAGATCCCGGAGGGCGCGTGGGGCCGCGGCCGGGACTTCGTCTCGCAGGCGCCGGTGCTGGTCGAGCAGCTCCGGGCGGCGGGGATCCTCGGGCGGAGCGTGCCTGGCCCGGTCGCGGCCCACCAGCTCTGGCTCCCGGGTGTCTACCCCATCTACGAGCGCGGCTGGCAGGCGCAGTGGCGAGCGGCGCTGACCGCGGCGACCGCGGACGGGCGCACGGTCCCCGTGGGGCGCCAGGGCCTCTTCCTGCACTGCAACATCGATCACTGCCTGGCGATGGCCGGAGCAGCCGCCGCGCACGTCGCCGCAGGGCGCAGCGCCGCGACCTGGGCGGAGCAGGCGGGCCCATACGCAGAGCTTCGCGTTCGGGACTGAGCGGATCCGAGACGGGGGTCAAGCCTACTCAGTTCTCATATTTTGGCGCGCCAATCAATGAGAATTGAGCAGGCTTGCCCCGCTGCGCTACCGCAGCTCCTCCTCCACGACCCGCTTGGTCAGCGCCGAGTCCAAGGCGTCCTTGTGCTCCTTCATGAGCGCGCCCATGATCTGCCCGGCCCGCTTCGGGTCCCGCACTCCGAGCTGCTCGATCTTGGCGCGCACCAGCTCGCGGGTCTTCTCTTCGTCCAGCTTTCGCGGCAGGAACTCGGCCAGGTAGTCCACCTCGAAGCGGAGCTGCTCGACCATCTCTTTCGACCGCTCGCCCTGGGCCTCGTACTCCTCGATGGCCTTGAGCATGGACTTGGAGTAGGCGGCGATCACCTGCTGGTAGAGCGCGTCGTCCACCTCTCCGGTGAACCCCTTGGCGGTGCGTGCCTCGATGATCTTCGACTTGATCATGCGGACGACCCCAAGCACCCGCTGGTCTTTGGACCTCATGGCGTCCTTGAGACGCTGCGTCAGCTCCTGCTCGATACTCATGCTCAGCCCTCGGTTCGTTGTCCGGCGCCACCATGCCACGGCGCGCGCCCGGACACAACAGGCGCCCGTCGCGGCAGATCGTGGCGCGAAAAGGCTTTGGCTATGGGGGGGAGTGTGGCACAATCCACGCCCGATGAGCGACGAACCCCTCCGACACATCAAGCGCTACGCCAACCGCAAGCTCTACGACCTCGAAGAGAGCCGGTACATCACCCTCGAAGAGATCGCGACGCTGATCAAGGACGGCGTCAACATCAAGGTCACGGACAACAACACCAACGCCGACCTGACCGCGCTGACCCTCGCCCAGATCATCTACGAGGAAGAGAAGAAGATGAAGCGGGCCGTCCCGCTGACGGCGCTGCGGCAGGTGATCCAGACGGGCGGCGAGTTCCTGCAGCGCACGGTCACCGAGCCGATCCACTCGCTCAAGGAGGAGGCGGAGCGCACGGTCACCCGCCTCATCCGGCGAGAGAAGGACGGCGTCGAGGAGGTGATGGCGGCCATCCGCGAGTGGGTGGACACGACACAGGTGGCCATCGAGGACGTGCAGCGGCGCCTCGATGACCGGGTGCGGCTCCTGGTCACGGCGCTGCCGCACCTGCGGCGTACCGAGGAAGAGCTGGCCGAGCTGCGGGCCCGCCTGGACGCCATCGAGGCGCACCTGGGGCTCCCGCCGAAGCGCCCCAGCACACCCGACACAGACACAACCCACTGAATTCACAGGGCTCTTGACCTGTCCCTTTTCTTGACACTGCGATGAGGGGGGTGCTACCATCGCGCCCGCATCGCGTCCCTCACCACCGGAGCCGGAACGGACCATGCGATTCATGCGAGCCTACGCCCTCCGAGTCGCCCTGCTGGCCGTCGTAGCGACGGGGGTCGCACTGCCAGGCCCTGCGCGCGCCGAAGGAAAGTACGACCTCCGCCTGTCGCGCCTCGGGCAGGCGACCCGAGCCGGCACCAAGGTCACGGTCGTCAAGGACCAGGTCGCCTACGACAACGTGGTGCGGGAGCTTGGCGTCGCCATGGCCCCCAAGTACTTCGGGCCCGCCAGCACCCTCGGGTCGCTGGGCTTCAACATCGCGCTGGAGACCAGCTTCACGAACATCAAGGATGACTCGGGCTACTGGCAGGCGGCGGTCGACGACCCGGGCAACACCCTGAACACCATGCAGCTCCACTTCCGCAAGGGCCTCCCCTTCTCGCTGGAGGTGGGCGGCACCGTGACCCACCTCTTCGAGAGCCAGCTCTGGGGCGTGGGCCTCGACCTGAAGTTTGCAGCGCTGGAGGGCTACCGGGACCTGCCGGACCTGTCCTTCCGCGGCAACATCCACACGGTGCTCGGCCAGAAGGACCTGAACCTCCTGACCGCGGGCGGCGACTTCATCATCAGCAAGGACTTCGGCATCGGCGGGGTCGTGCACCTCGCCCCCTACGCCGGCTACAACCTGGTCTACGTCTACGCCAACAGCCACCCCATCGCCTTCTTCGTGGACAACTGCGCGGCGGGCGACGACCGGTCCCTGTGCTCCAAGGTGGACATCTTCGAGGACGTCTCCGAGGTGGTCCACCGCGCCGTCATTGGCTTCCAGCTCATCGTCACCTACGTGAGCGTGGGCACCGAGATCGCGATCACCGACGGCCTCCAGACCTACACGCTCCACATCGGCGCCGACTTCTAGAGACACTCTCCGCGGACCCTCGACGCAGTGAAAATTGCAGGCTAGGATGCGCCTCCTTCGGGGCCGGAATCTGGCCCCACGAACGCGGGAGAACGAACGTGGCACGGTTCCTCTACGACTGGAAGCGAACTCACAACTGCGGGGCGCTCCGCGGCACGGACGCTGGGGCCGACGTGGTGCTCATGGGCTGGGTCCAGAGCTATCGGGACCATGGCGGGTGCGTCTTCGTGGACCTGCGGGACCGCTGGGGCATCACCCAGGTCAAGTTCGACCCCGAGATCAGCGCCGAGGCGCACGCGCTGGCAGACCGGGTCCGCAACGAGTTCGTGCTCGGGGTGCGTGGGACGGTGATCCACCGGGGCACCAACGTGAACCCGCGCATGGTCACTGGCGAGATCGAGGTGGGCGCCCTGGAGATGACCATCTTCAGCAAGGCGGACACGCCGCCCTTCGAGATCCGCGACGACCTGGACACCAACGAGAACACGCGCCTGACCTACCGCTACCTGGACCTGCGGCGCCGGCCGCTCCAGCGCAACTTCATCCTGCGGTCGCAGGTGAACAACATCACCCGCAACTACTTCGCAGACAACGCCTTCCTGGAGCTCGAGACCCCGATCCTGATGAAGAGCACCCCGGAGGGGGCGCGCGACTACCTGGTGCCGTCGCGCGTCCACGCGGGCCACTTCTACGCGCTCCCCCAGTCGCCGCAGACCTTCAAGCAGCTCTTCATGATCGCGGGCTACGACCGCTACTACCAGATCTGCCGCTGCTTCCGCGACGAGGACCTGCGCGCCGACCGGCAGCCCGAGTTCACCCAGATCGACGTGGAGATGAGCTTCGTCGCGCCGGACGACGTGTACGCGACCATCGAGGGGCTGCTCGCGCGCATCTGGCGCGAGGTCCTGGGCGTTGAGGTGCCGACGCCGTTCCAGCGCATGACCTATGGCGAGGTCATGGACCGCTACGGCATCGACAAGCCCGACCTGCGCTTCGGCATGGAGCTCCGGGACGTGAGCGCCATCATGGCGGGCTCCGACATGAAGGTCTTCGTCCAGACCGTCGAGCGGGGCGGCCTGGTCAAGGGCATCAACGCCAAGGGCTGCGGGGCGCTCATGTCCCGCTCCGAGCTGGACGGCCTGCCCGAAGTGGTCAAGCCCTACGGGGCCAAGGGCGTCGCCTACTTCAAGGTCAACCCGGACGGCACCCACCAGGGCTCCATCGTCAAGTTCCTCTCCGACGACGTGCGCGCCGCCCTCACCGCGGCACTGGAGCTCGAGCCGGGCGACATCGCCATGTTCGTCGCCGACGACCACGCCATCTGCAACGCGTCCATGGCGGCGCTCCGCAACCACCTGGGCGACCGCCTCGGGCTCCGCCCCGCGGACAAGTATGCCTTCCTGTGGGTCACGGACTTCCCCCTCTACGAGTACGACGCCAAGGAGGGGCGGTACTACGCCATGCACCACCCCTTCACGAGCCCGCACCCCGAGGACCGTGACACCATGAAGACCGACCCGTCCAAGGTGCGCGCGCAGGCCTATGACGTCGTGCTCAACGGCACGGAGCTCGGAGGCGGGTCCATCCGTATCCACGACGCCGACACCCAGGCGGACATGTTCCGCATCCTGGGCCTGACGCCGGAGGACGCCGAGCACAAGTTCGGCTTCTTCATGCAGGCGCTGCGCTACGGGACCCCGCCCCACGGGGGCCTCGCCATCGGCATGGACCGGCTGATCATGCTGCTGACGGGCGCGCCGAGCATCCGCGACGTCATCGCCTTCCCCAAGACACAGAAGGCGACGGACCTGATGCTGGACTGCCCGACGACCGTGGACACGGGACAGCTCGACGAGCTGCACATCCGCGTGAAGTCCTGACGTCGGTGTGAAGCGCCTGCTCCCGCTGCTGGTGTTCGCCGCCCTCGCCGTCGGCGCCGTCCGGCTGTGGGACGTGGTGCGGCCCGCCCTCGAGGGGGACGCACCGGAGAGCCCGCGCCGGGTCCGGCGCTTCGCCCGGGAGGCGGAGGAGGCCCGCCGCGCGGACCGAGGCGACACTGCGGCGCGCGCGCGGAGCCCCGAGGCTGGCGCCACCCTCTCCTTCGAGCTCATCGAGCCCCCCGCGGCCTGGTACGGACGCCCCGAGTGGACGGAGGCCGACCGCAAGTACGCCACCCTGGTCAAGGGCCTGGAGGTGGAGTACGACCCGGCGCTCGGGCACGCGGCGCGGGAGCTGGCGCACCTCTACTCGGTGGAGGACGGCCTCATCCCCGGAGAGGCCCTGGAGTGGCTGCTCCTCTCCGCCGGCGCGGCCGACTGGGGGGTGCGCCAGAGCTTCACGGCGACGTCTGCGGAGGGGGACGCCGCCATCGTCGAGCGGGTGAAGGCGCTCGTGCTGTCCGAGCCCCACGACCGGCGCCCGATCCGCGTGGGCGTGGGCGAGGCCTGGGAGCTGGGCGCGGTGCCGCCACGGACCATCGCCGTGCTGGTCAGCCGCAGCGAGCTCCGCATGCGCCCGCTGCCACGCAGCGCCCGCCCTGGCCAGACCCTGACCTTCAGCGCCGAGCTGCCGCCGGACGCGACGAGGCCCCACGTCCTCATCATGGGCCCCGACCTGGAGGTCCGCGACCTGGAGGTGCAGGCGGTCGCGCGGCGCGTGGAGGTGCCCGTCGAGGTGGGTGACGAGCCCGGCGAGCTGTGGATCGAGCTGCTCGCGACCCTCTCCACGGGACCGACACCCCTGGCGCAGGTGCTCGTGACGGTGGGGAGCGCGCCCCCGACCCAGTGGACGGGCCGCTACCCGCCCGACGAGTCGCACCTGGAGACGGCGGAGGCTGCCGCCGAGCTGGTCTACGCCCTCATCGACGCGGACCGCGCCCGCTTCGGGCTCCCGACCCTCCAGCGGGACCGGGTGCTCGACCAGGTGGCGCGTGGTCACAGCGCCGACATGGAGCGCAGCGGCTTCTTCGGCCACGTCTCGCCGACCACCGGGAGCGTCGGCGACCGCCTGGAGGACGCGGGCTACAAGGCGCTCGGCTTCGCGGAGAACGTCGCCCGCAACACCAGCCTCTGGGCCGCGGAGGTCGGGCTGATGCGCTCGCTGGGCCACAGGAAGAACATCCTGTCGACGCACAACACCCACGTGGGCGTCGCCGCGGTGCCGAGCGCAGAGGACGGCCGCCGCACGTGGTACGTGACCCAGGTCTTCGCGCGGCCCGTCGTCGCGGTGGACGTGAACGCCGCTCGGGAGCGGATCCTCGACCGCATCGACCAGGTACGAGAGGCGGCGGGGCTGGCCCCGCTCCAGGAGGACCCGCGGGTGCAGCTCGTGGCCGACGCCGAGGCCAGGAGCGCCCGCCCCGACGTTCACTCGGCGCTGGAGCGAGCCGACAGGGCGAAGCTCACCAGCCGCGGCGCCTACGCCTGGGTCCACCAGGTCTCCGAGGTGGACGACGTGGCGGTCCCGCCGCAGGCCGGCGCCGAGGGCTACCACCGGGTGGGCGTCGGCGTCCACCTGGACATGGACGCGCCGGCCGGGTCCACGCTGACGGTCGTGGTGATCCTCGCGGGGTGAGCTACTTGCCGCAGGCGGTCAGCTCGGCGGTGCAGCTCGCGTTCACGCAGTCCGCCCACGCCTGGCCCACCTTGCCCGGGCAGGCCTTCTCGCCGCATGACAGGATGTCGAAGTACAGGAGCTGGGCGTCCAGGGTGCCCGCCTCGCCGCAGGTCTTGAGGCAGACCGCGGAGCCCTCCGGGCAGCCGTTCATGCAGGTGACCATCTGGGAGCAGGTCTGGGTGCCCGCGATGAGCGCGCCGAAGCAGCCCTGGTACTCGCCGAGGCAGAAGCGATAGACGCAGGAGATGTAGCCGCCCGTGAAGCCGCTGGACAGGGCGGCCGCGCAGCCGTTCGTGTTGGAGCAGCTCGTGAACAGGGAGAAGCCCGCCAGGGCGGCGGGCGTGCCGCCGTCGGTGCAGGTCTTCTGGCAGGCCGCGTCGCCGGCGCACGCGTCGAAGCACGCGAACACCTGCTCGCAGGTCAGGGTGCCACCGGGGGACCCGCCGAGGTCCGGCGCGACCGCGCCCCCGGTGTCTCCTGCTGGACCCGCGTCTGGAGAGCCCCCTGCGTCGGCGCTGACGGCGTCCACGGCGCCACCGGCCCCGTCGCCCCCGCTCTGGAACGGCGTGTCGCCACCGGGGGCCAGGCACTGGACCTGAACACCGGAGGCCGGGTCCACGCACCGCGTGTCCCCCGTGCAGGACACGTAGCGCCCGCTGGAGGGGTCCAGACAGCCGATGATCGCGTTGCCGGAGGTGTCGTCCCCGCAGGCGGTGAGGGCGAACAGCAGAGCCAGGGCGAGTCGCATTCCTTCATCCTCGCAGAGGTGAGTCCAGCGGGGGACTGTAGCCGCTCGGCTCCGTGCGGTCCAGGGGGCTACATGGGGCAGTTGCCGTGCTTCTTGCGCCGGGGGGCCTCGCGCTTCGTCTCGATGGCGCCGAGCAGGCGGATCAGGCGGCGGCGGGTGTCCTGGGGCGCGACGATCTGGTCGATGTACCCCGCCGAGGCCGCCTGTGCCGGTGACGTGAACCGCTGCCGGTAGGCGGCGATGTGTGCCTGGACCTCGGGAGACGCGAGCCCCTTCTCTGCGATCTCGCGCTTGTAGAGGATCTCCGCCGCGCCCTCGGCCCCCATGACCGCGATCTCGGCGCCGGGCCACGCCAGGTTGAAGTCACCCCCCACGTGCTTGCTGCTCATCACGATGTAGGCGCCGCCGTAGGCCTTGCGCAGGATGACGCTCAGCTTCGGGACCGTCGCCTCGCAGTAGGCGTAGAGCAGCTTGGCGCCGTGGCTGATGATGCCGCCCCGCTCCTGGTCGAGCCCCGGCAGGAAGCCCGGGACGTCGACGAGGGACAGCAGAGGCAGGCCGAAGGCGTCGCACAGGCGGATGAAGCGGGCGGCCTTGCGGCTCCCGTCGATGTCGAGGACCCCGGCCAGGTGACCCGGGTTGTTCGCGACCACGCCGACCGGCCGGCCGTCCAGGCGCGCGAAGCCCACCACCACGTTGCGGGCGAAGCGCGCGTGGACCTCCAGGAAGGTGCCCAGGTCCACCACGGACCGGACCACGTCCACGGCCTCGTAGGGCTGGTTCGCAGCCGCCGGCACGAGCTCCGCCAGCTCCGGCACGAGACGCTCCGGGTCGTCGTGGCTCGGCAGGAGCGGCGGGTCGTCCAGGTTGTTCGACGGCAGGTAGGAGAGGGCCGCGCGCGCGATGACGAGCGCGTCGGCCTCCGTGTCCGCGAGGAAGTGGCTGACGCCCGTGGCCTCGGCGTGGAGCTCCGCGCCGCCCAGCGCCTGGGTGTCCACGTCGTCGAAGGTGACGGCGCGGACGACCTTGGGGCCCGTCACGAACATGGTGCCGAGGCCGCGGGTCATGACCACCAGATCCGTGAGGCTGGGCGAGTACACGGCGCCGCCGGCGCAGGGGCCCATGATCAGCGAGAGCTGAGGCACGACGCCCGACAGGCGCACGTTGCGGAGGAAGATGTCCCCGTAGCCGCCGAGCGAGAACACCCCCTCCTGGATGCGTGCGCCGCCCGAGTCGTTGATGCCGACGATGGGGCAGCCGACGCGGCCGGCCAGGTCCTGCACCTTGCGGATCTTCGCCGCGTGAGCCTCCCCGAGGCTCCCGCCGAGGACGGAGAAGTCCTGGCTGTAGGCGCAGGCGACGCGGCCGTGGATGCGCCCGATGGCAGTGATCACCCCGTCTCCGGGCGGGTGGCGGCGATCCATGCCGAAGTCCGCCGCCCGGTGGACCACCTGGGCGTCCAGCTCCTCGTACTCCCCGTCGAAGAGCAGCCGCAGGCGGTCCGCGGCGGTGGTCCGCCGCTCGGTCACGCGAGGCCCGCCACCGGCTGGCCTGCACGCACGAGGTCTCCCTGGGCGACTGCGACGTGCGCCACCCGGCCGGCGCGGGGGGCGCGGATGCGGTTCTCCATCTTCATCGCCTCGACCAGCAGCAGCGGCTCGCCCTGCGCCACCAGGGAGCCCGGCGTCGCAAGGACCGCCACGACGATGCCGGTGATAGGGCTCTTGACCTCACAGGCGCCAGGCGGATGGGACTCGACGCGAGGGACGGGCGCCGTACCTGCGACCTCCAGCCGCAGGGGGCGACAGCCCGGGAGAAACACCGCGCCGTCGCCAGCCGCAAGCTCCACGGGGCGGCCGTCCACGAGGCCACCCAGCGTCCCCTCCCGCAGCTCGACGACCAGGTCGCGGCCATCGACCCGCGCGACGGTGCGCCCGTCCACCTGCCGGAGCTCCACGTCGTAGGTGCGCTCGCCGTCCAGCGTGACCCGCAAGGTGGTCGGGCGGGGCATCAGACCCCGCCCATGTCGAGGACCCGCCCATGGGCGTGCCAGCGGCTGGTGACGGGCTTCGATGGCGCCTTGACCCAGTGCGCCGCGATCAGGGCAGCGATGGCTACTTCCGTCTCATGATCGGGCTGCGCGAGGCGCTGGCCGGCGCGGCGAAGTGCGTCGTCCAGGCCACCGGCATCCAGCTCGCCGTCGCCGATCACGGCGCGCAGCAGCGGCACGTTGGTCCTGACTCCCACGACGGACGTGGTCGCCAGCGCCGTGTCCAGGCGGCGGAGCGCGGCGTCCCGGTCGCGCCCCCTGCAGGCGATGCGCGCGATGACCGGGTCCGCCGGGTCGACCGCGCTGCCCACCGCGACCTTCGGCTCCACGCGGACGCCAGCCCCACAAGGCAGCGTGAGGCCCCGGATGACGCCACGGTCCGCCGTCTCCCCGTCGAGCGGGTCGATGGCGAGGATACGGCACTGGACGGCGGCGCCGTGGCCGCGGGCGTCCGTGGGGAGTGCGACGGGGTGGCCGGAGGCGAGGCGGAGCTGCTCGGCCACGAGATCGATGCCCGTGGTCTCCTCCACGACCAGGTCCCCGGGGTGCAGGCCGCCATGAACCGCGCGCACTCCCAGCGGGGCGCCCGCGTCGTCCACGGCCACGTCCACGGTCCCCACTCCGCGCAGACCCACGGCCAGGGCGACGCGGACGGCCTCCCGCCACACCTTGTCCCGGTCTCCGAGGGAGGAGGGGGAGCAGTCCGCGACGACGCGCCCGTCGGCGCGGGCGATGGCGTCCCGATCACCCAGCGCGACGGCGGAGCCCCAGGCATCCACGGCCACGACCACGCCGACCACGGGCGCGGCCGCGGGCTCGGCCGAGCGCTCCAGCTCCCGCTCCAGCGTCGCACGGCTCGGGCCGAGCACGACGAGCCCGTGCCGCTCCAGAGCGCCGACGACCCGCGGGTCATGGCCCGCGGGGGAATACCCGAAGTGGATGGAGTCCACGCCGCAGGCGTCCGCGGCGTCCACGATGGCGTCCACCAGGCGCGCCGGGTCGCCTTGGCGGTGGGCGCTCCACGGGAAGCCTGGCAGCGCGACGATCCGATGCGCCAGCGCGCGCTCCGGAGCAGCGTGCCCCCGGCCGCTCAGGAGCACCGCGTCCACCCCCGCCTCCCGGAGGGCTCGCAGCACGCGGACGGCGCCGTCCCCCTGGTCGACGACCAGGGTCGCCCTCACGGGCCGGTGCTCCGGCAGGTTCATGATCTCGCGGACCGACACCGCCATGGCAACCTCTCGGGCCCTCGGGGCCTCCGCCGCGGTCAGCGGCTCCACTCCGTGTAGCGGGAGTCGGGCAGCACCGGCTCCTCCTCGATGCGCGCCAGGGCGGGAGGAGCGGCCTCCTCGCTGCGCCACAGCCCCGCAAAGGCGAGTACGTAGGTGTCGTAGAACCAGACGCGGCCGCGCACCACCGGGCGCGTGTCCCCGCCGAACAGCTCGGGATCGTAGCGCACCGTGGCCTCGCCACCAGGCGTGACGGCCAGCACCTCCACGTGGGAGGCAGGGGCCGCGGACGTCAGCCCGAGCGCCTTGCCCACCCCCTTCTTCAGGCACCCGAACGCGGTCAGGAGCTGGTTCTGGGTGGCCGCCTCCTCGTGGCGCACGCGAGACACCTCGTCCTCCGTCAACAGCGAGTCGTCGAAGAAGGGGTACAGGGGCTCGATGCGGTCCATGACCACGGCGAAGCGGTGGCCCGGGTCCGCGTCCCGCACGGACGCGAAGGCGTGGGCGTCGCAATAGGAGATGCTCGTGGACAGGCGCCGCACCGGGTCACCCTCCACCCGGATGGTCGGCGCACCGCCGGGGGCCGGCAGCACGCTGATCTGCCGCGCGCCAGGCACCTGGGCGCCGTGCTCGTCATACCAGCGCTGTACCAGCTCCTTGACGGTGAGGCGGCCGAGCACCCAGAGCTGCCGCCGGCTGCGCACAGCCAGCAGAGCCGCGGCCTCCTTCTCTCGGTCGGAGAGGACCGCGTCCTCGCCGCCGTCCCGGAACACGTCCGGATAGTCTCGAAAGGACCGTAGGTTCAGCATGCTCCCAACGTGGAGTCAGGGTTGGACCGGACCTCGACTGCGGGGCCAGTTTCACGCGCCTTCGCGAGCGTGTCAACTCCGCAATGTCACTCCGACTCGGGAGTCAGTTCGGCTCATGTGCGCAGTTCACAGGCACCAGAGACTGACTCAGCGGTCGGTGAGGGGATCTGGTCAGACCGGCCGCTCGGTCGCGGCGCGCTCACGCCACGTCCGATAGCGCTCCTTGGGCGGATTGTAGTATCCGAATCGCAGGTGCGGGAAGCGCCCGCGGAGTCGGTCCATGAGGGCGCGGACTCCCATCCCCCGGCGGATGGATCCTGGGGGGAGGATCGCGGCGTACTTGTCTGGATCGATGTTCAAGTTGCGGAGCTGGATCATGTCCAGGTCCACGTCGGCGACGAGCGCCTCGAGGGCCACAGCCTCCTCCTCGGTGTCGGTCACGCCCGGGAACACGAAGAGGTTGATGCTGGCGAACCCACCCGCGCGCTTGACGACGCGCAGCGAGTCCACGGCATCGGCGAGGCCATACCCCCGCGGGTTGTAGTAGGGCAGGTACAGGGACTCCCGTGGGCTGTTCATGCTGACGCGGATGCTGTCGAGCCCGGCCTCGGCCATGCGCGCCACCACGTCCGGGCGCCCGCCGTTGGTGTTGAGGTTGACGGTGCCGTCCGTTGTCTCCTGCCGGATGAGCCGCGTCGCCTCCACGATGAGATCCTTCATGAGGGTGGGCTCCCCCTCGCAGCCCTGGCCGTAGCTGACCACGGCCTGCTCCACGCGCCGGATGTGGCCGAGCGCAAGGTCGGCGACCTCGCGCGGGGTCGGCGCAGTGCTCAGGCGATCGTGGCTCGCCTTGAACTCACCGTCGGGCTGTAGCGAGATGCACCCGACACACTGGGCGTTGCACGCGACGCTGATGGGCAGCGGGGCCTCCCAGCGGTCGAGGAAGTAGTTCTGCGCCGCGCGGCAGCCGTACTCCAGGGCGCAGCGGTTGAGCTGCCCCACCACCCGGTTGTCGCCCAGCGTCCTGTTGCGCTCGGCGACGCGGCGCTCGATCTCGGCCCGGTCGAAGCGGTAGGGGTCCTGCCGCTTGTCGGCGTCCACCCGCAGGCCCGCGACGACGAAGCGCCCCTTGTGGAAGCCCATGGCCGTGTAGGCGTAGATGGAGAGCGGCGGCGCGCCGGTGCGGGCGCGGAAGGACGGGCGCGCGGACTGGGTGTACGCGGGGGCCATGAACGCGGCGACGCCGTCGACGGGGTGACCCCTCATGGAGTCGAACACCACGGGCTCACCGGAGCGCGGGTCGATGCCGATGGGGGCGCGGCCAGGCAGGGTGAACACGTCGCTGCCCCGCGGCAGCTCGATGAGCTCGTGGGCCTCGGCGGGGCGAGGGCCCGAGCCGTCGTCGACGGCCAGGAGGAGCTTGGGGTGGTCGTAGATGCGGCCCTGCGCGTCGCAGAACACCATCCTGGGCTTGTCCGCCATACCGTCACCTCTCGCCTGCTCGCGAGCTTCCACATGGGGGCCGCCGGGCGGGCCCCGGGGCGGCACAGCATAGCGGCGACCCTCGCCCGTGTCATGCGCTTGCACCGCCGAGGCGTGTGGGGTATGTAGGCGCGGCACGCGGGTGACGGCAGGCCAGTCCGCAACGGCTGCAGACAGCCGCCGCCGCGTCTTACGGAGGAAGGATCCCATGACCGACGAGGCCACCCTCGGAACCCCCAACGCTAGCATTGGTGCCCTGTACGCTCAGGTCCGCGAGACGCTCGACCGCCTGGGCGCAGCGGGCGAGGCGGGCGAGCTCACCTCGGACGAGGCGCGGCAGAAGGCCCTCGACGAGCTGTGCGCCCTGCGCGCCGCGCTGGAGGCCGAGCCCGAGGCCGACGAGGACTCCGAGATGACCGCCTACGACGGGCTGTACGGCATCACGGCAGCCATCGACGACCTGGAGCTGTACTGGGTGCTCGACCTGCCGGCGGTGCCCGACCCCCTGCGGGGTGAGGGCACCCAGGGGGCACCGTCGCTGCTGGCCGGAGACACGCTGTGGGAGCGCCTCTCCGACTGGATCGAGAAGTCGCTGCCCTGGCGAGAAGTGACCCTCGCGATGTCCGACGTCATGGACATGGAGGCGACCCACGAGCAGCCCGAGGACGACCAGGAGGCCGCCTTCATGGAGGCCGCGGTCAACATGGCCCGCGACTATCTGGTCCATGACTGGCGGTGGCACGAGGGCAAGGGCGTGCTCGCCCGCTTCCGGGAGGGGCAGCCCGACCTCACCGACGAGGAGAAGGCCGCCACCCTGGTCATGGAGCGGACCCACTATGACCTCTACCGGGTCACCGACGTAGACCAGGACCGCGGCGTGGTGTCGCTGCTCCGCGTCCATGACGACACGGAGGTCTCCGTGGAGGTCATGGAGGACGTCGTCGACGTGCTGGCCGAGGGCGACGGTCTGCTGGCGCGAGTCTACATGTGGTCGGACGGGGCCGAGCTGGGCGCCTTCCTGCCGGTGGACGCCGAGACGTTGGACATGCTGGAGGCCGAGCTGGCCGAGCTGCTGGACACGGACATGGCGCCCCCCGAGACGCCCAACCGCACGACGAAGCTCAAGGTGTTCGGCTACCTGCTGGTCTCGGACCTGCTGTTCCCCGACGACGACGACGAGGACGAGGACGAGGGCGGCGAGCACGAGCACGGCCCGGGCTGCGACCACTCGCACTGACCAGCCGCGCCCGACCCTCCTTCCACACCTGACGAGGCCCCATGACCGACATCACTTCCGCGGGTGTCCTCTCGCGATCCGTCCAGGTGGGCACCCGCACGCTGACCATCGAGACCGGCCGCATGGCGTGGCAGGCCGATGGCGCCGTGACGGTGACCTGCGGCGACACCGTGCTGCTCGTGACCGTGACGAGCGCCAAGGCGCGGGAGGGGACCGACTTCTTCCCCCTGACCGTCGAGTACCGTGCCAGGCGAGCGGCGGCCGGGCGCTTCATGGGCGGCTACCGGAAGCGGGAGAACCGCCCGTCGGACCAGGAGGTCCTCGGCAGCCGCATCACGGACCGCACCATCCGGCCGCTGTTCCCGGACGGCTTCCGCATGGACGTGCAGGTCATTGCGCAGGTGCTCTCCGCCGAGCCGGACCTGGACCCGTCGGTGCTGGCGGTCACGGGGGCGTCGGCGGCGCTGTGCCTGTCATCGCTCCCCTGGGAAGGGCCGGCGGCGGCCGTGCGCGTGGCGGAGGTCGGCGGGCAGCTCGTCGTCTTCCCCTCCGAGGCGCAGCGGGAGGGCGCGACCCTGGACCTCATCGTAAGCACGGGGCCCGACGGCCTGCTGATGGTCGAAGGGGGCGCGGCCGAGGCGAGCGAGGCGCGGGTGGTCGAGGCCCTGCTGCTGGCGGACCGGGCGATGCAGCCGCTGCTCGCCGTGCAGCGGGAGCTGCGGGGGCGGGACAAGCTGGTGTTCGTACCGCAGACGCCGGAGGCCCTGGAGCGCCTGGAGCCGTGGCGCGAGCCCCTGGCCCGCGCCTACGCCACTCCGCGAAAGTCCGAGCGCAAGGCCGCGGTCGCTGCGGTGCGGGCGGCGGTCGATGCGACGCTGGGGGCGGACGGCCTGGCCGCGTGGGGCGACCTGGAGCACGAGGTGGCGCGCGCGGTCATCGTCGGCGGGACACGGTTCGACGGCCGGCGCTTCGACGAGGTGCGCCCCATCCGGTGCGAGACGGGGCTCTTGCCACGGACCCACGGCTCGGCGCTGTTCAGCCGGGGAGAGACCCAGGCGCTGGCGACAGCGGTGCTCGGCTCACCGTCGGACCGGGAGATCAACGAGACGCTTTTCGGCGAGGTCGCCTCCCGCTTCTACCTCCACTACAACTTCCCGCCGTTCTCCACCGGGGAGACGAAGCCCCTGCGGGGGCCCGGACGGCGCGAGATAGGCCACGGGGCCCTTGCCCAGCGGGCTCTGGAGGCCGTGTTCCCGGCGGTGGAGGACTTCCCGTACACGGTGCGGGTGATCAGCGACATCCTCTCGTCCAACGGCAGCTCGTCCATGGCGTCGGTGTGCGGCGGCGTCCTCGCCATGTACGACGCGGGAGTCCCGCTCCGGGCGCCGGTGGCGGGCGTCGCCATGGGGCTCATCGAGCACGCGGGGGGGCACGTGGTGCTCACGGACATCCTCGGCGACGAGGACCACCTCGGCGACATGGACTTCAAGGTGTGCGGGACGCGGAAGGGCATCACCGCGCTCCAGATGGACATCAAGGTCAAGGGGCTGACGGAGGACGTGCTGACCCGCGCCCTGGCCCAGGCCCGCGCGGCGCGCCTGCACATCCTCGACCGCATGCACGAGGCGCTGGCGGGGCCCCGCCCCGAGCTGTCCCCCCACGCGCCGCGCATCCTCGGCACGCAGATCCCGCCGGACCGCATCGGCGAGCTCATCGGGCCCGGGGGCCGGAACATCAAGGAGATCCAGGCCGAGTCCGGCGCCCGCGTGGAGGTGGACGACACGGGCATGGTCACCGTCTCCGCCGCCACCGCCGTCGCGGCCAAGGCGGCCCTCGACCGCATCCGGTCCATGTTCCGCGAGCCGGTGGTGGGCGAGATCATCGACGGCCGCGTCAAGAACCTCACCGACAGCGTGGCCTTCGTGGAGCTCTTCCCGGGCACCGAGGGGGTGCTCCACGTCAGCGACTGGGCGGAGGGCCGCACCGCCAGCATGCGCGACGTGGCCAAGCCCGGGGACCTGGTACGCGTGAAGATCACCGGCGTCACCCGGCAGGGCCGCATTGCGGTGAGCCGCCGGGAGGCCCTATCCTCCGGGGCATGATCCGCCTCGTCATCGCGCTGCACCTGCTCGCCTCCTGTGGCGGTGAAGTCGATGTGCCGCCTGGGGACGCGGGCTCGGCATCGACGAAGCCTGACCTGGCGCCGGGGGGCGAGCTCCTGACCCCATCTGGAGACACGGGCACGGACGCCGGCACCGGGGGGTGCAAGACCCACGACGACTGCGGCTCCCGCTTCTGCGACCGGGTCACCGGGGACTGCCTCGGCTGCCTGGTCCACGGCCAGTGCCCCGCATCGGCGCCCGTATGCCGCGCCGGGGAGTGCGCGGCCGCGGAGGCGTGCGCCGGCGAGGCGCCCTGCCCCACCGGGGTCTGCGGGCCGAGCGGCGTCTGTGTGGACTGCAAGGCGGACACCGACTGCGAGGGGGTCTGCCTCGCCGAGGTCTGCCGCAGCGGCGTGATCCCCTGCGAGACCCCGACCGACTGCGCTCCCTACACCATGCACTGCAACGGCACCTGCGTCGACTGCCTGGTGGACGCCCACTGCCCCGTCGACGCCCACTGCGGAGGTGGGGTGTGCAAGCCCGACGTCTGCGTCCCGGAGACCGTCGCGCCGCAGTGCCAGGGAGACTCGGCAATCGCCCAGTGCGCCCTGAGCGGGTCCGGGTATGAGGCCATCTCGTGCGGCGGCTGGCGGTGCGAGCCAGCGGTCGGCGGCGCGGTCCAGGCCCGGTGCGCCCCAATCATCTGCGAGCCGGGCGCCCGAGAGTGCGCCTCGGACACGTCCTACGCTCAGTGCAACCCGTGGGGAACAGCGTTGGCGACGGTGCTCTGTCCGCCAGGGTCCACGTGCGTGGACGGGGGCTGCCGGGCACCGACACCCGTGATCGTCGTCATCTTCGACACCAGCAGCTCCATGTGGGGCTACCCCGAGGGCGGGGCTCCCGAGCAGTGTGCTGCTCTGGGGGTGACCTGCGTGCCGCCCTGGCCCCAGTGCGAGGCCGAGACGGACGGCCTCACCCTCATGGGGCGCTCCAAGCGAGTGTTCACCAAGCTCTTCGCCGCGTTCGCAGGCAAGGCCCACTTCGCGCTCATGCGCTTCCCCCAGCGTGAGACGGGGGCCGGCGGGCCGTCGTGCAAGTCGGGGTTCTACACCGGGATGCCCACCATGGACGGTGATCCGGACGAGCACGAGACTCAGCCCGGAGGCTGGTTCGCGCAGTCCATGGAGCAGGTGACTCTCGCGTTTCCCACCAACGGCACGGACCTGCCCGCAATCCAGCGGTGGCTCGACGACGTGGAGACTGCGGTGGAGACCGATGCGGAGTGTCAGGGCGACGGAGACTGCCCGGGCTTCTGCGCGCCGGGGCAGGACGGAGTCAAGCGCTGCCACATCCACGACGACCCAGAGCTGCGGGCCGTCGGGCAGACGCCGCTCGGGCGCTCCCTCTTCTACGCGGGAGAGCTGCTGCGCCACCACGTCGCTGTGGACGGCCGCCCCTGCCAGTCGGCCGAAGACTGCGGGACGCCGTTTCACGGCTGCGTCGGCGGCACCTGCCACGACTCGGGCCGCACCTGCCGCCGCTTCATGGTGCTGCTGTTCACCGACGGCGCCGAGTCCGTGGACACGAGCCTCGAGAGCTGGTTTCACCCGCGGAACCAGGCGAAACGTCTCCACTACGGCCTGGGGTGCAGCAGCGACGGAGACTGCGGCGGCGGCGCCACCTGCGCTGGCGGGACCTGCCAGAGCGGGTCCGTCTCGCTCACGGAGAAGCTCTGCGCAGACACGGGGGTCTGGTGCCAGACGGACGGAGACTGCAAGGGTGCCTCCTGTGTCGCCGACGAGAGCACCTACTCGGACCCGCTCGGGGTGCAGCGTTTGGTGGACCTGGCGGGCAAACCCATCCCCGTGACGGTCAGCGTGGTGACCGTGGGCTACGAGCGGGGGCACGCGGAGACGATCGCCGGGTGGGGCGGCGGTGAGGCGGTCGCAGTCTCCGACGCCAGCTCGACCCTGCTGCTCGACGAGCTGAGCAAGCTCGTGAGCGCCAAGATTCAAGCGGAGTGTGCGCCATGACACGGGTTCTGGTCACGGGGGGGGCAGGCTACATCGGCTCCATCGCCGTCCGCCGATTGCTGGAGCAGGGTCATGAGCCGGTGGTCTTCGACTGCCTGGACCGGGGCCACCGCGACAACGTGCCCCCCGAGGTGCCCTTCGTGCTGGGCGACGTGAGAGACACTGCCTGGCTGACCGAAACTCTCCGCGCCTCTCGCATCGACGCGATCATGCACTTCGCGGCTCTGGCCTATGTGGGGGAGTCGGTCGAGCGCCCCTTGGCCTACTACCACGCCAACACGGCCGGGTCTGCCAGCCTGCTCGTCGCCATGCAGCAGGCGGGCGTGAGCCGCCTCGTGTTCAGCTCCTCCTGCGCGACCTACGGGGTGCCCGACGCCCTGCCCATCGTCGAGGACACTCCGCAGCGCCCCATCAATCCCTATGGAGCGTCCAAGCTCTTCGTGGAGCGGATGCTCGCGGACGCCTCGGTGGCCTGGCCGGAACTCTCGTGGGTCGCCTTCCGCTACTTCAACGTCTGCGGAGCATCGCAGGACGGGACCCTCGGCGAGCGGCACGACCCCGAGACCCACATCGTCCCGCTGGCCATCGCCGCCGCCCGAGGCGGTGACCCTCTGACCATCTTGGGCGACGACTGGCCGACCCCTGACGGTACGTGCATCCGCGACTACCTGCACGTGGAGGACGTGTGCGCCGCCCACGTCATCGCCCTCGACCACCTCAGGGAGGGGTTCGGGCGCGTCTACAATCTGGGCCTCGGGCACGGCACGTCGGTGCTGGAGCTGCTCGCGGCCGTGGAGCGCGTGGTGGGGCGCCCAGTGCCCCGCCGTGTGGGGGCCAGGCGGCCGGGCGACCCGGCGGAGCTCTGGGCAAGCGCCGAGCGTGCGCGCCAGGAGCTGGGCTGGGAGCCCCGGTGGAGGGACCTGGACGCGATGGTGGACAGCGCCGCCCGGTGGCACGCCGGCCTCTGACGCGCGACCCGGGTTCCGACCACCTGGAACGTGCGGCGACGTCCCAGCCGAGCGTCACCGGCCGTGCCGAGCTACCAGAGCGTGAGAGCCGGGTACGCTTGGATCAGGGGATCCGGCGTGACGATGGTCAGCCCAAGTACGAGCGCCTGCGCCACGAGGGCCCGGTCGAACGGGTCCCGGTGGATGTCCGGCAGCAAATGGGTGTGGCCGGCGGCTCGCTCGTCGAAGGCACACTCCTCCAGTTGGAGCCAGCGGCGCCGATCCGGAACGTAGGACGACGGGGGGACCGGGAGCGGCAGGCGCCCGAGACGATACTTGATGGAGATCTCCCACGCCGAGATGGCGCTCAGATACACGTCGTTGTGGGGGTTGGCGCACGCCGAACGGGCCAGAGTCGAGAGGGACGGATCGTCTGCCGCCAGCCACAGGAATGTGCAGGTGTCGACCAGCAGCCTCACGATGCCTCACCGTTGAACGCCTCAATGAGGTCGTCGGGCAGCGGTTCGAAGAAGCTCTGGGGGATCACCATCCCCCGATCGACGCCGACCGGCCGAGGCGCAAGGGAGCGCGGCGGGATCGGGCGAATCTCCGCGATTGGCACATTGCGGCGGCAGATCAGGACGGTCTCACCCTGCTCGACCGCCATCAGGTGTCTCGAGAGGTTCGTCTTTGCCTCGGCGATGTTGATCCGAATCATGACCATCAACTAGCCCAACTTCAGGGACCAGTCAAGCGGCCACGTCCGCCGAAAGCGAGACACGGCGCGGTCGCTCAGGGAACGTAGCGGTAGTACTCGATGCCCGCGTCCTGGAACTCCGGGTCGTTGCGATCCCCCACGTGGTCGACCACGAGCTCGTTGGAGGGGCGGTGGCCGAGGTCACCCGTGGGAAGGCCCGCGTGCAGCGCCTCATAGGTCGCGCGGTCCACGTCGATGGCTCCCGCAAGCGAGGCCGTGAAGCCGATGCGGCGCGCGGCGGCCGCCCAGCCCGGCTGGACCGTCGCGGGGATCGCCTCTGCTGCGTCGCCGCTCCCGTAGCCGATGAGCAGGACGCGGTGCCCGCTCAGATCCTCGCCACGCCCGGCCGCCTCGTCGAGGGCGGCGGCGAGCCACGCGGGGAGCGACGCGGTGTAGAGGTTGCCGAGCTCCATCATCCTCCCGGCGCCGCGGCTCATGCGGGACGCGACCAGGTCTCCGAAGGCCGACGTGCGCCGGAAGCGGCGCGCTGCGGCCAGCGCGTTCGGGTACACGTCGCCGTCGAGCTTCCCACCGAGCACGGCATCGAACAGCGAGGGCGTCGCGCGCGTCTCCGCCAGCGCCGCGTCGAGGTCGCAGCCGCCCTCCTCGCACAGGCGCCGCAGCTCCGCGTGCCGGGACGGGTCCTCTGCGAGGCCCCACACGTGGAGGGCGGCCATCGCGCTCTGGGGCATGTGGTGGTAGGGGCGGTGCAGGTAGACGTCGTCCACCTCGTGCCAGAGGGCCTCGGCGGACAGGCCCAGGTTGGCACGGAGCGCCGCGACCGCCTGGATCACCTCGTCCACGTAGCAGGTGGTCGAGTAGGGGCCGCTGAACCGGGGGTAGTCGTGCACCTTGCCGCCCGGCGCGTCGGTCGTGCGCTCCGCATAGCGCGCGAAGGGCTTGCGGAAGTCGGGGCCGCGGTAGTCGCTCGCGCTCCCGGCGTTGCGAAGGTCGAGGGCGAGGAGCGCCGGGTCCTCCTCCACCAACATCGCCACCGCCCCTGCGCCCTGGGTCGGCTCGCCGGAGCTCCCGCGGGCGTACTCGGCGATGTCACCGCAGACCACGATGGCCTGCCGGCCCGCCCCGTCCGACGCCACGTAGCGGAGCGCCGCCTTGAGGGCATAGACCCCGCCCAGGCAGGCGTGCTTGAGCTCCGGCACCTCGCAGCGGCGGGACAGCGGCCGGCGTCCAAGGTCGCGGAGCGCCTGGTCCACCATGCCCTTGACGATGATGGCGCCAGCCGAGTTGTCCGTGCTGGACTCGGTGCCGAAGGCCAGCATGCCGACGCGCTCCACGTCGACCTCGTAGTCCTGGATCAGGCGCAGCACGGCGTTGGCCGCCATGGTGTAGATGGTCTCGTGCGGTCCCGCCATGCGAAAGCCCGTGCCGACCACCGCGCGCACCTTGTCCCACCGCGTGCCCGTCCAGTCGCACCACCGCTCCAGGTCCACGCGCTGCGGCGGCACGTAGAGCTTCATTCCGCTGATCCCACAGGTCCTGCTCATCTCTCCGTCTCCCCAGTCGTGACGCCGCCCGCTGCGACCGGGCCAGCGCTCGCCGTCGAGCGCGCGGTCATCGGTGAGGGGCGGTCGATGTCTTCGGTGCGGCCATGGATACACGCTTCGGGCGCGCATGACAACAAAACTCGACCTCGGGTCGGGAAAGGTGGCTCGTGGAGCCATGCTCGGCGATCATGGACCGCTGGCTGGGGTTGTCCTTCCCTCGACCGGCCGCCCGGTGTAGAACGGGGACCTGAGCCGCGGAGCCCCGGCGCGCCGACCCTGGTGCTCGGCGTCACCAACGATGCCAGGCTCGCGGACCACAGCCCGGGGGGGCAGACGCCAGCTCCCCGGCACGACGGAGGACCCCATGGTGACCGCCCCCGAGCCGCTCCCCGCGTCCGTCGCCCGCGCCCGCGCGCAGGCCCCGCTCCCCGAGCACGTGGACGTCGCCATCGTCGGCGCGGGCCTCGGCGGGCTCACCGCCGGTGCGTTTCTGGCCCGCCAGGGGCTGCGCGTTGCGATCTTCGACCACCACTACGTGGCAGGGGGCTGCGCCACCCAGTTCCAGCGGGGAGGGCGCGACCAGCGCTACCGGTTCGACGTGGGGCTCCACTACATCGGGGACTGCGGCCCGGAGGGGGCCATCCCGACCATCCTTCGAGAGGTGGGCGCCCACGTGGACTTCGTGCCCATGGACCAGGATGGCTTCGACACGCTGGTGTTCCCTGACTTCCAGTTCCGCATCCCCGCCAACCTGGACCTGTACCGGGACCGCCTGGTCGCTCAGTTCCCCTCCGAGCGCCGCGGCATCGACCGCTACGTGCGCCTGGTGCGGGAGGTGGGTGTCATCGGGCGCTCCATCCAGCGGGCCGACGGGCGCCTCACGGCCCGGGTGGGTCTGGAGGTACTGCTGCGGGGGCGGCTGCTCGCTGCCAACCAGGGCGCGACCATCGGCGCGTTCCTGGACACCTGCACGCGAGATCCGAAGCTCCGGGCGATCATGCTGGGCCAGAGCGGCGACTACGGCCTGCCGCCGAGCAAGGTGAGCGCGATCCTCCACTGCGGTCTCGCCGACCACTACTTCCAGGGCGCGTACTACCCGAGCGGCGGGGGCCAGGTGATCGCAGATCGCCTCGCCGAGACGGTGGAGGCGGCGGGCGGCAGCATCCACCTGCGCCACGGCATCGCCCGCATCGTCGTGGAGGGAGGCCGGGCGGTCGGGGTGCGAACGGAGCCCCGACACGGCGGGTCCCACGAGGTGCGGGCGCGGGTCGTGCTCTCCAACGCGGACCTGCGGGCCACGGCCCTGGAGCTGCTCGCGCCGGAGGACGCTCCCCTGGACTGGCGCCAGAGGGTGGACCGCTACGAGATGGCGGCGGCCATCTTCATCACCTTCCTGGGCATCGAGGGGGACCTGGCCGCGCTCGGCATGAAGCGCACCAACTACTGGCAGTTCGACACCTACGACATGGAGGAGGTCTATCGGCTGCCACAGCGCCCCGAGGACATGCGGGTGCACGCTGCCTACATCACGAGCGCGTCGCTGAAGGAGCCCGGCAGCCCCCACCACGCCCCGCCGGGAGTCCAGAGCGCGGAGATCATGACGCTGCTCCCCGGCGACGCCCGCTTCTGGGGCGCGACCCACGAGGGCGCCACCGGCTGGGGCTACAAGCGCGATACAGACTACGCCGGCCTCAAGCAGCGGGTGGAGGACGAGCTGATCGCGCGCTTCGACGCCCTGTTCCCGGGGGTGGCCGGCAAGATCGTCTTTCGGGAGTCGGCCACGCCGCTCACCCACACCCGCTTCACCCGCGCCGCGTTCGGCACGGGCTACGGCATCGCCGCCACCCCCGCCCAGTTCAACAAGAGCCGCCCGGGCTACCGCTCGCCGGTCCAAGGCCTCTACCTCTGCGGCGCCTCCACCCGCGCCGGCCACGGCATCGTCGGCGCGATGCTGTCCGGGCGCGCGGCGGCGCGGCGCATCCTCGCGGACCGGGGCTGACGGAGGAGAGCCATGCGCGAGACCACAATCAGTGAGAAGCGACGGCGCCATGCCCTCGGGGGTGATGTCAATGCCGGCTGCAGGCGCGCCGGCACTGTGGCAGCTCTGGCCGTGGCGCTCGTGACAGGCGGCGCGATCATCGCGCCGCAGATGGCCCGCGCGGAGGGCTCCCCGGGAGCGTGCGTGCCCTCCTGCCACGGCCAGTGTGGCCCCGACGGCTGCGGGGGGTACTGCCGAGGGTGCGTCGATCCCCTCTGCACGCACAAGGGCTGCGCGTGTCCGGCGGGCACCGCGGATATCAACGGTGACGCGAAGCTCTGCTCCCCCATCGTCGAGGTGGCGCTCAATGAGGCCCACGGCTGCGCGATCACGGCCATGGGGACGCTCCACTGCTGGGGGAAGAACACCCACGGTCAGCTCGGCGTGGGGTCCAGGACGGACCGGTACCACCCAGTCCGTGTCGGGAAGGACGTCGGGTGGACGCACGTCGCCGTGGGGTACACCCACACATGCGGGATCCGCGCCGGGCGGCTGTACTGCTGGGGCTACAGGTGGGTCAATTACAACGAACCGGATGCCAAGCGGGACGTGCTCAAGCCCGCACAGGCCGGCACGGGCGACCAGTGGCAGGCTGTCTCTACGCAGTCGAACAAGACATGCGGGATCCTGGCCGGCGCCCTCCACTGCTGGACTGGCACCGGCTGGCCCGCGCAGGGGGACGTGGCACCGGAGACATTTGTCTCGACCCAGGTCGGGCTGGACTCGGACTGGGACGCGGTCGCAGTGGCCTCGGGCCACTCCTGTGGCATTCGTGCGGGCCACCTCTACTGCTGGGGAAGCAATGAGCATGGTCAGCTCGGGGACGGTACTACGACCCAGCGCGCGACCCCGACCCAGGTGGGGAGCCTTGCGGACTGGGGGGCAGTCGCCTTGGGGATGAACACGTCCTGCGGGGTCCGTTCGGGCGACCTGTACTGCTGGGGCTCCCTGATCGGAGTCCCATTGGGCTCGGGCGCGAAGAAGTCAAACCTACCCGTTCCCGTCGGACCGAGCGGTGGCTGGTCCACCGTCGCGCTCCGTTCGGGGCAGGCGTGCGGCCTTCGCGACAGCGAGCTCTGGTGCTGGGGCAGCAACTACTTCCGCCAGAGCGGGCCGTCGATACTGGGCACCATCCAGGGTCCGACCCGGGTAGACGACGCGGTGGGCTGGGAGCGTGTGGCCGCAGGCGGCCTATATGCCTGCGCCACGCGGGAGGGCCGGCTCCACTGCTGGGGCAGACTCGAGTCCGGCCCCTTGGGTTACAGCCAGGAGGACAAGCGCACGTTCTTTCGCATCGACACGAGCAACGGGTGGTCCGCGGTGTCAGTGAACGTCGACCACGCCTGCGGGATCCGCGACGGCGGCGCATGGTGCTGGGGGCTCAACTGGTGGGGACAGCTTGGCGTCGAGGGCGAGGGTGCGTACCCGATGCGCATCGGCGACGACGACGACTGGGAGGCGATCACCACGGGCATCACCTTCTCGTGCGGGATCCGCGCGGGCTACCTGTACTGCTGGGGGACCATTGACAAGTTCGGGCTCCCAATGAAGGTCACGACATCGATGTTCCATAGCCCCACCCCGACGCTCGTTGACGGGTCGCCTGGATGGTCAACAGTCTCGGCCGGGAACGGACCCACGACCGCCTGCGGCATCCGCGACGGAGAGCTGTATTGCTGGGGCTCCAATACGCACGGTCTCTTGGGGATCCCAACGAACGAGATCGACGGCAGCGCGACGCCTCTGCGTGTCGGCACCTCGGTGGGCTGGAGCTCACCCTCCGTGGGCTTCGAGCACGCCTGTGGAGTCCTGTCGGGCACCGCGCACTGCTGGGGACAGCTCCCCCTCTCCGCCTGGGGGGCGACCTCTACACCCCAGGCGGTCACAAACGACACGGACTGGGTGGACGTCGACGCCGGCTACCTACAGACCTGCGGGACTCGCGGGACAGCGCTCTACTGCTGGGGTTGGAACGGGTACGGTGCCCTCGGTATCCCTGGAGCGGGCATCATCGCTACACCTACCATCCCGGTGATTCCCTCTGGGCTCTGGGAGACAGTCTCCACCGACGTTCACACGTGCGGCATTCGCGCCGGGGCCCTGGTCTGCTGGGGCGAAACGTATCCGGTCTATCAGCCGTGGCCGCCCGACAAGTGGCTGTATGCGTGGTATGGGCGGCCAGTTCAGGTGGACCCCGAGTCCGACTGGAGCCACGTCGCAGTGAGCCCGGAGAACACCTGCGCCATTCGCGCCGGTGAGCTCTACTGCATGGGATCGGAGCACATCGCCTGCACGGTGCTCGTCCATCCGACGCCCGTGCCCTGGCCATGACGCACTGCGACGCCCCGGGACCTCACGGCGTCCGCTGCGGCGCGGTGTAACCTCCGCCCGCGACGCCGGGCGTTTGGTGGGTGCATCAAGGCAACATAAAGTCCACACTTCTCCGATGAACGCACCTTCACGGGAGGTGCTCGCCCCGATGGCAGCCCAACGCTCGGTTGGATTGGGGAGCCACGCACCCGAGAGGAGCAGCGCCCGCAGACCGCGGGGAGGAGGACGAGTCCATGAAGGGGAACCTTTTCGAGCGGACGTTGTGTGCGGCACTTGCGGCGGTCGTGATGTGGGCGGGGTGTGCGCCAGAGGGGCCGAAGGGAGAGGGGGCGCCGGACCTCGGGCTCGCGGCTGCCGCCATGGGCACGGCGGAAGGGTGCGGGGCGGGCAGCGCCTGCGAAGCACCTGTTGAGAGCGACGCACCTCTCGGGGCCACGAAGCCATGGCTCGTGTGGGCCCCCGTGGGAGCCACTCCTGGTGCAGGGGAGGCGATCCGGGCCGCCCTTGCGGAGCTGGGCGCCGAGGCGCAGCTCGTGACGAGCCTCGATGGCGCCGACCTCTGGGCGTTCGCCGGCGTATTCGGGTCCCTGGGGGCCCCGCCCGCCACCTACACGCCCTCGGCGCAGGAGAAGGCCTCGCTCGCCACCTACGTTTCCTCAGGAGGCCGCCTCTACCTGGAGGGCGCCGACGCCTGGTGGGGCTCCCCGACGGGTCTGGGGCTGGCGTTCGGCATTCGCGCCACGGCCAAAGGGGGGCCGGCGCTCACCTCCCTCGCAGTGACGCTCCCGGGACCGCTCACAGGAGAGACGCTGCTGCCGCCATCGCCCGCCACCGCATCACGCCCCTGGGACCGCCTCGCACCTCTCACGGGCGCCGAGGCGCTGCTGGTCGCTGGCGGTGAGGCGCTGATGGTGGGCCTCCACATACCGGGCCACGCCTCCACCGTCGGCTCCTCGGCGCTGTTCGCCCAGCTCACCCCCGGCACGACGACGCCCAAGGCGCTGCTGGCCGCCTTGGTGGAGAGACTGTCCGCCGACCCGCTGACCTGCCAGGAGTCTTGCGCCAGCACGGGCTGCGGTGGCGCCTGCGGAGAGACCGTGACGCCAGAGTGCTCCGCTGGGGGCTGCGTCTGCCCACCTGGCACCGCCGACGTCTTCGGAGCCGCCGCACTCTGCTCGCCCATCGTGGACGTGGCGGCCAGACACTCCCACGGGTGCGTGATCACGGCTGCCGGCACTCTCCACTGCTGGGGCCTCAACGGGACCGGTCAGCTCGGAGTGGCCTCCACGAGCCGGTACGAGCCCATGCGGGTCGGCAAAGAGACCGGCTGGACGCATGTGGCGACGGGAGAGGACCACACGTGCGGAGTCCGCCAGGGTCGACTCTACTGCTGGGGCCACGACGTGGACGGGAAGCTGGGCGTGACCGCCGGTGGGTTCAAGGCGGGCGTGACCCAGGTTGGCACGAGCCAGACGTGGCAGGGCATCGCGGCGGGCGACCACCACACCTGCGGAATCGACGCTGGCGCGCTGTATTGCTGGGGCTCCGGGCTGTCGGGGCAGTTGGGCTCTCCAGCCAGTGGTGCGACAGTCCCAGCTCAGGTTGGCTCACTCACCGACTGGGTCTCGGTCTCGGCGGGGTTCAGGCACACCTGCGGCATCCGCGCGGGCGAGCTCTACTGCTGGGGCGACAACACCCACGGACAGCTCGGCGACGGGACGAAGGTCAAGCGCACCCAGCCGGTCCGAATCGGCGACGGCGCCGACTGGCAGAGCGTCTCTGCGTCGCACGGGCGCACCTGCGGAGTCCGCGCCGGGAGGCTCATCTGCTGGGGCTGCCCGCTCGGCTCCGGGACTGACTCGTGCTGGAGCGAGGGCACCGCGCCCGCTCAGGTCGGCGACCTTCTGGGCTGGTCCGACGTCGCGCTCTCGAACAGACACGGGTGCGCCCTCCGCGAGGGCGAGCTGTGGTGCTTTGGAGACAACACCTTCCGCCAGTGCGGCCCCTCCGTCGCGAGGACCCTCGCAGCGCCCGTGCGTATCGGCGACGGGTCCGACTGGCAGGCCATCTCGGCGTCCCACCAGCTCTCGTGCGGCGTCCGGGGCGGCGCGCTCCACTGCTGGGGGAGACCCGGCGCGGGGCCCTTCGGGTACGCGCTGGACGCGAGCACACCGTCGCTCGTGGGCACTCCAGGTGGATGGACCGCCGTGTCACATCGGATGCTGCACGCGTGCGGGATTCGAGACGGCGCCCTCTACTGCTGGGGCCGGAACGAGAACGGGGAGCTGGGCACGGAGGGCGGCGGCGCCCTCCCGCTGCGGGTCGGTGATGAGACTGACTGGGAGGCGATAGCCACCAGCAACCGGTTCACCTGTGGAGTCCGCGCCGGCAGGCTGTATTGCTGGGGAGACATGAGCGTGCCAGACTCGGGTCTGCCTGTCGGAGTCGAGCTTCAGAGCCTCACGCCCACTCAGATCTCCGAGGAGACCGGCTGGACCGAGGTGGCCGCGGCTGCGTGGGACGCGACCGCCTGCGGCATTCGCGCGGGCGAACTCTACTGCTGGGGCGCCCACGTGGACGCGGGTGCCGGCGGGTGGGGAGCCGGGTACGCCCAGATCCCTGTACCCATGGGGGACGAGTCCGGATGGTCGGGACTCACCGTGGGTCACACTCACGCCTGCGCAATCCGCTCCGGCTCGCTGCACTGCTGGGGGCAGTTCTGGAGCGACAACGTGGCCATGGCGACGAGCCAAGTCCCGGTACCGCTCGGCACGGGCGCCGGATGGAGCGCCGTGTCCGCGGGTGCCGACCACACCTGCGCGATCCGCGACGGGGAGCTGACCTGCTGGGGCAGCGGCCAGCACGGCGTCTTGGGAACTCCCTGGGCGAGCCCACCGACCCAGCCGCCGGCCCCCGTCATGCCGCCAGGCGGGTGGCAGTCCACCTCCGTCGATCTCTGGTCGTGCGGAGTCCGGCACGGCGCGCTCTATTGCTGGGGGGACGTGGGCCAGGGCGCCGCCCTGGGGCAGCCCTCGTCCGTGGACGTCCCGCTGGGCCGACCCACCCGCGTCGGCGCAGCATCAGACTGGACCAGCGTCTCCGTGGGAGCCTTCGCCGCCTGCGGCCTTCGAGGCGGTGACGCCCTGTGCTGGGGCAGCGACGAGCTGGGACCCGGCGTCATCCTCGCGGAGCCGACCCTCGTGACATGGCCATGAGGCGCAACGGGGCGTGAAAAGGCGATTGTCGGCAGGCGGACTGTGCGCTACGCTCGCTTGCGGCTCAATGATACCCACACGGGAGGACAGTCATGACTCAGCCAGTCGGACCCATCGGACGCGTGTTCTTGCAGCTCGTTCAGGGAGGCGAGGTGCGCGGCTTTGGGCTTGGCGCCGGAAATGACGGGACCCACCGCTACATCCTGCACAGCCCCTACAGCGGGCCGCCTGCCGGGCCCACCGTCGCGTGGACGCCGGTCTCCGAAGGGACGTGGTCGCTTCAGGACTGGACGGACCGGATGCGGGCCGCGCCACACTCCAGCCATCACGGGGCTCACCCATACAGTCCCGCCCTGCGGCACGCCGCGCTCGACTTCACCTATGTGAAGGCGGCGGAGCTGTCGACCCACACCCTGCCGCAGCGGGTGCAGGACATCCAGGTTCCAGCGCTCCCCACGTTCGACCTTCGTGACGTCCGAGCGGGATCGCAGCTCGAGCAAGGGTTCGTGTTCCTGAGAGCTCCAGGGTCGTCGACGGAGGCGGACTCGGCCCCGGGTTACGTCTTCACGCGGAGGTCAGGCGGGTCTCCCGTGTCCACGGAGTACTGGTTCCTCATCGACCCCACCATCCGCCTCACGGCCACGAGCAGCGGCTTCGAGACCGTCCCATACGACGGCAACAGCGATGTGACGAGCCTCCCCGAGGCGCTGGCGTACATCCAGACGAAGACCTGGGCCCACGACTCAGTGTTCAGCGTCCTCGCCGTGAACAGCCTCGTGAACCCGGACCCGACCACCATCGCCCTCTGACCCGGGGAGGCCGGTGTGACCCAGGACGCGTCGCTGCCGACCCTGGGCGCCGACACACTCGGCGCGGCCGACCTCGCCGCCCGACCCGGGACGGTGCCCGCTCACGTCGGCGGGCGCTACGTGGTGGGGGAGCTCCTGGGGGCCGGGAGCTTCGGGGTGGTGGTCCGCGCCACCGACGCGCTCTCCGGGCGCCACCTGGCCGTCAAGCTGCTCCGAGGCCTCGACGACTACACGGTCGCTCGGATCCGCCGCGAGGTGGCGGCCCTGCGCCTGCTCCGCATCCCGGGCGTCGCGGAGCTGCTCGACGACGGCGTGGACGGGGAGCGCTACTACATCGCCATGGAGCTGGTGGAGGGCACCCCGTTCCCCGGGCGCGCCGGCCAGACTCCGTGGGGCGAGCTGGCGCCCATCGCCCACGGCCTGCTGGAGACCCTGGCGCGCATCCACGCCGCGGGCATCGTCCACCGCGACCTCAAGCCGGGCAACATCCTGGTCACGGCGACCGGGCGCCCCGTGGTGCTGGACTTCGGGCTCGCCGCGGGTCCCGCCGTCGGGCGCACCATCACGCAGGACGGGGTGGTCCTCGGGACCCCCGCCTACGTCTCCCCCGAGGAGGTGCTCGGCGAGGCGGTCGGCCCCACCGCCGACCTGTACGCGGTGGGGGTCATGCTCTTCGAGGCGCTGGCGGGCAGGCGCCCTGCCTCCGAGGCGTCGGCTCGTGACCTCCTGCTGGAGCGCGTCGCCCGCGACGCCCCGCCGCTTCGCCACGTGGCGCCCCAGGTCCCTCCCGCCGTCGCGGAGGTGGTGGACGCGCTGCTCGCCCGAGACCCCGCGCAGCGCCCCCGCACCGCCCACGCGGTCATCGAGGCCCTGTTCGGGCGGCGCCTGGAGGGAGCCTCCCTGACGCTGCCGTGGCTCGGTCCCCGCGCCGCCATCGACCAGGCGATGGCGCTGCTACGACAGGGGCGGGCCGTGCGCGTGACGGGCTCGGGCGGCTCCGGCCGGACCCGGGTCCTGCGCGAGGTCGTGGCGCAGGAGGAGGCCCGCGGGGCCCAGGTGTGGTGGGCATCGCCTGCGGCGTTGCCCTTCGCCAGCCTGGAGCCACTCGTCCCACCAGAGGCCGCCTGGTCCACGCTGTCGGTGGCCGAGGTGGCTGCCCTGGTGGACGAGCGCCTCGCCCGGCTCCTCGTCGCCGGCGTCATCGCCGCCGACGACGCGGAGCGCCTGGATCCGTGGTCCCGCGCCGCGTTGGCCCGCGCAGCGCGGAGTGGCCCCGTGCTGACGACCGACCCCACGGTGGAGGCGCGGGAGGTCCCGGTGCCTCCCCTCGCCGCAGGGGACCTGCGCGCCCTGTTTCATGGCCCTGACCGCCTGCTCCATCTCCGGGAGGACGCTGCCCAGGAGCTCCATCAGCGCACGGGGGGGAGCCCGGCCCGGGTCGCCGCCGAGGTGGGCGCATGGGTGCGCGCCGGGCTCGCGGCCTGGGAGGGGGAGCTCCTGCGCGTGGACCGCCCCGCCCTGGACCGCCTGGCCTCCGGGGTGCGCCTCGTGCCGGCCTGGGGGCCCGTCCCCGTGGCCCCCACTGAGGGCGAGCTGTTGCGCCTCGACTCCCGGAGCCCCACTCGCTCCCACCACCGGGAGCTGCTGGAGTGGATCCACGTCGCCTGGCCCCAGGCGCGCCCGGACCTCCTTGCCGCCGCCATGGGCGAGCCCCGCTGGCGGGTGGAGGCAGAGCTCGAGGAGCTCGTGGCCCTGGGCCTGGCCATCCGCGCCGGAGACGGGGCCATCGCTCTGACCGCGGCCGCGTCCCAGTCCTGGCAGCGCTGGCCCGAAGGGAGGCTCCGGCAGGCCCATGGGGCGATGGCCCAGACCCTTGAGCGAGGGAGCGCGGGACGGATCCGTCACCTGGTAGCCGCCGGCCGCCTCCAGGAGATCGTCCAGGAGGCTGCGGCCCTCGCCCGCTCGCACCGGAGCGCCGGCCGGCTGGGCCTCGCCGCCGCGGCCCTGGGTGAGGGCCTGTCCGCCGCCAGGGCCCACGACGACATGGACGGCGAGGCGCTCCTCTTGGACGCCTGGACCCGCCTCGCCCTCGCGGACGGCAGCGTGCGCGCGCTGGATCGGGCGCTCTACGAGCTGGGGCGTGCCCGCTGCGCGGGTCCCAGCGTGGCCGCTCTGGAGGGGCTCCTCCGGGTATCACTGCGGGCGCGGCGCGAGGTGGGGTACGCCACGCTGCGCGCCGTCGACGCCCTGCCGCCATTCGAGGACCATGAGCTGGAGGGAGCGCGCCAGGACGCGCGGATCCGCGCCTCCCGCGCTGGTGATCGCCACCTCGAGGAGGCGGCCCTTCGGGACGGGGAGGCGTGGGCCCGCCAGACGCGCACGCCGGACGCTGCGCTGCGGGCGGCACTCTGGCGGGGCATGGACCACTACCGGCGGGGTCGCTACGACGAGGCGGCGGCCTGTCAGCTCGGACCGGCGCGGGGTGACGGGGACGCGCTGCTGCGGGTCGGCGCCCTGCTCAACGCGGCGGCCGCCCTCCTGGAGGCGGGCAGCACCGGGGAGGCCCTGGCCCTCGCGGCTGAGGCGGGCCAGCTCGCCGCGGCGCTCCGCCACGCGGTCTTCGAGGGCCGCAGCGCGTGGCTCTACCGGACGGCGCTCTACAGGCAGGGCCTGACGTCCACGGTGGACCTGGAGCTGCTGGAGGCGACCCGAGCCATCGGCGCCCCCGATCTCCTCGCCCAGGTGTGCGCCACCGAGGCGGCCGTCGCCCTCCGTGTGGGCGCCGGCGGAGCCGCAGCCTCCCTGGCGCGTGAGGCGGACGCCATCTGGACTGGAATGGGCCGCCGCTGGGAGCCGCTCCTGATGCGCTCGCTGGCCCTGGCGGCCGATGGCAGGCCCTCCCCCTCCGAGGCGCTGGACGTGGAGGCGGCGGCGGCGTGCCCGGTCGAGGGCTTCGGCGTCCAGGTGCTCGGCCTGCTGGCCATGGCGCGGGGAGCCGCCCAGCCGGCCTGGAGCGACGTCGCGCGGAGGCTCGCTGCGCTGACCGCCCCGAACCGCAGGACCATGCGCCTGGACGTACTGTCCGTGGAAGAGGCGCTCGCGGCGGTGGGTCTTCGCCGCCCCGAATGACCCTACGGGAGCTGCCCCCCGTCGATCCACGCCTGGATGGTGGCCTGCTGCGAGGCGGTCAGGCAGGCGGGCTTGCCGGCGTCCATGGTGGGGTTGCCCGTGCAGCCTGCTCCCAAGGGCATGGAGCCGTTCTGGATGCGCACGATGGTGCACGCGCCCTTGGTCTTTCCCGGACAGTAGTACGAGGGCTTCTGCGTGTCTTCGTAGAAGGAACCGTAGCACCCCTGGCCCGAGCACGTCCCCGGCGTGTTCCCCGTGTGGCACCCGGCGCACTTGGCCTGGTAGATGGGCTTCACGTCGTTGGTCCAGGTCACGGGCGCGGCGCAGCCCTCGTCCACCTGGCCGTCGCAGTCGTCGTCGAAGCCGTTGCACTTCTCCGTCGCGCCCGGGTTCACCGCGGGCTGCGTGTCGTTGCAGTCGCCGGCCTTCGTGGCCGTGTAGACCCCGCTCGGGCCGCACAGGCACTTCGCCCCGCCTACAACGCCGAAGCCATCACCGTCCATGTCCATGTAGTGCGTCGTGCAGCCCTGGGCGCCCTCCTCATCGACGGCCCCGTCGCAGTCGTTGTCCTCGCCGTCGCACGTCTCGTCACTCGGCTGGACCGTCTGCACGCACTGGATCGTGCCAGTGACGCACGCAGTGGTCCCCTCTGCGCACGGGCCAAGCTTGCCGGTCGTGCATGTCTGACCACCGCCAGGGTTGCCCTCGTCGGCCTGGCCGTTGCAGTTGTCGTCCACTCCATTGCACTTCTCCGCAGCGCCCGGGTTCACCGTGGGCTGCATGTCGTTGCAGTCGCCAGCCTTCGTAGCCGTGTTGACCCCGCTCGGACCACACAGGCACTTCGCCCCGCCCACAACGCCGAAGCCATCACCGTCCATGTCTGCGTAGTACGTCGTGCAGCCCTGGGAGCCCTCCTCATCTACAGCCCCGTCGCAGTCGTTGTCCTTGCCGTCACACGTCTCGTCACTCGGCTGGACCGTCTGCTGGCACGCGAAGCCGCCGGGCGTGCAGACCGTCGTGCCCGCTCCGCAGACACCCGGCTTGCCCGTGCTGCACGTCGCGCCGCCCCCTGGGTTGCCCTCGTCCACCAGGCCGTCGCAGTCGTTGTCCTTGCCGTCACAGCTCTCCGCAGTCGCTGCGGGCGCGCTGCACGGAGACAGACCGCCAGCCGTACAGGCGCGCGTCCCTCCGCACGTGCCAAACTGGTTGCTGGTGGCGCAGGTGGTCGTGGCGCCCGCCGCGATGGCGTCGGGGGTGCAGCCGCACGGACCGGGGGGCAGGCAGGCCTGGACGGGCTGCCCGGTCGCGGTGGTCCCGCTCTGGCAGGTCGTACCGGCCTGGCACCCGGAGAGGCACGGCTTCGCACAGAACGAGCCTGCGTCGCCTCGGGACACGCACAGAAGCCCGACTGTGAGTCCGCAGTCCGCGTCGGTCAGGCACGGGGCACAGTGCAGGTCCGGGCACTCCCCCGTCCCCGCGAGGCTCATGCCGCCCTTCGTCGCGGCGCACTCGCCGGACCAGGTCTGGCCGTCGCACCCGCACACGGGGGTCTCATCAGCGGGACACTTGCGTGGCACGAGCTGGCACCAGCCCATGGCGTCGGGATCGCAGACACCGACGTCCTGGATGCAGGCGTACCCCTGCTTGCACGGCACCTGGTTGGGGCCACCACACTGGGGAGGGCACGGCCCTACCTGCTTGAGGGCCACGCCCGCGGCGAGGCGCTTGCAGTCGCTGGCGTAGGTCTTGCCGTCGCAGCCGCACACAGGCGCCCACACATGCGAGCAGGGGCCGGGCGCGGGGACGCACACGCCGTCTCCGGCGCAGGAGCGCTGGTCGCACAGCTCACCACCGCCGCACGGACTGCCCGGACCACAGGGGACCTCGCAGTCCTCTGGCGCCCCCTCCGAGACCCCCGCCGCCTGGCGCATGCAGTCGTTGCCGTAGGTCTTTCCGTCGCACCCGCACACGGGCGCCCACACTGCGCCGCAGCCAGCCGGGGTGGGCACGCACTGCCCGAAGCTGGCCGTGGTGTCGCACGCCCCGGCGCGGGCCTGGCACCACGAGCCCTGCGGACATGCGAGGCCTTTCGGCCCTCCGCACAGGGTGGTCAGCGCCCCCTCGGTGATCGCGAGAGAGGCGTCGGGCCCCTCGACGGGCACGGGGCCCTCACAGGCCGCGAGGACGAGCGCGGCGAAAACGATCCAGCGGGTTCGCAGCATGGGGATACTCCCGGCGCACGGCGGCGCCTCCAGGGTCATTCACAGAGAGGAGGGTGCGACGGATCACGTACCAGACCACCGTCCTGCACACAAGAACGCAGCCACAACGCCTTGATCATGAAGGACGAACGGCTGGAAGCACCCGCGCCGTTCCAGCGTGTGCCCCATCGAAGCGGAGACGGTCAGGCAGCCGGCTCGGCCTCCTTCCGGCGCAGCAGCAGGGGCAGCGCCATCAAGGTCACGCCGAGGAGCACGAAGGTCCCGAACAGGGTGGCGGGGCGCCCGTGGATGAGATCGTCGAGCACGAGCTTGGGCGCCGTGATGCCGAGCACCACTCCCATCGCCCAGAGGAGCTCCGGGCGCGTGCGGCTTCGCCCAGCCCAGGCCAGCGCCCACGCCAGCGCGATCAGCACGGACGTTCGCAGGACGGCGAGGGCCCCCGCGTCGCCCTGCAGGGTGCCCGCGCCGGTGAGCGCGGGCGCAACGAGCGCGACCAGCAACGTCGCCAGGCTCAGGCCAAGCAGGAACACCACCAGGAAGGCAGGCACCGAGAAGCTCGCCCCGCGCTCCCCGGAGACGTCCCACCGGATCAGCCCATACGCTACTGCGGCCCCCACGACGACCAGCACCATCCCCATGGATGGGGGCGTCCAGGCGTCCGCGGCGCCGAGGAGCAGCGCCCCCGCGATCTGCCGGAGCAGCCCAGACCCACCCGCCGCGGCCAGGAGCAGCGCCGCGGCCCCACCCCGCAGGGCCGGGCGAGCCGGGTCGGCCCCGAACCACGCGCCCAGGACGGCGACGAGGGTCCACGCCACCGCGGCCTCCTGCCCACCGACCAGATGGCGGAAGCCCTCGACGACCAGGAAGGTCCCCACGGCGACCAGGCACCCCACGTTGGCATGGTGCTCGCGCACCCGCTCGAGGCGCGTCGCGGCGACCACGCCGCCCAGCAGCACGAAGGCGGCCACCCCAAAGGCGGGCACCCGGGGCGCCCCCGGCACCAGCAGGCGGGGGGCGAGCTCGAAGCCGATGAGGAGGAACAGCCCTGCAGCGACCGCATCGTAGGCCGTCACCCGCGCGCGGAGCCCTATGAGCCGCGCCCCGATGCCGCCGAGCGCAATCGCGAGCACGGCGAGCTGGAGGCCCGCCAGCGCGACGGGATCCACCGAGGTCAGGCGCCACCCGGCGGTCACCGGGGGCGCGACGAGGGTCAGCGCCACCAGGAGCGCAACCGTCCACCGCAGCGGCACCCACGACCGAGCATGTGACACCACCACCGCCGCGGCACCGAGAACGCACAAGACCCCACCGAGGGACACCACCGCCCCGGTCACGAGCACCAGCCCGGCGTCCACGACGATGGGCGCGACCACCGACACCCACGCGAGGACGCGGAGGCGCCGCCGCCACGCCACCCACAGGCTGACGCCACCGAAGACGAGGGTCGCGGCGGCGGCGAGCGGCGGGCTGAGCGCCCCGAAGCGCACGACACCCTCCCAGACGAGCGGGAAGGCGATGACCGACGTGGTCGCGCCGTGGAAGGCCGCGTCGCGCCGGCGCCCGAGCCGTGCCGCCCGCGCCGCGGCCCACAGCCAGATGCCGGCGTAGGCGAGCCCCACCGCGACTCCGAGGGGCTTCGAGAGGACGTCCCCGTCCGTCAGGGCCCGCAGGAGGAAGGCGCCCCCGAGCACGACCAGGGTGCGCCCTACGAGGGCGGCGAGCCCCGCGGTGGTCGCGTCCGTCGAGGGGGCCGCGGGCGCGTCCGGCCCGGCCGCGGCCCGCGCCTCCGCCACGCGCCGCGCCTCCTCCGCCTCGGCAGCGATGTTCCAGAAGGTGCGAGGGATGGCGCGCTCAGCGGCCGCGAGCCGCTGCTCCAGGGAGCGGACGGCCTCCTCCAGGGAGGCCACGCGCGACTCGAGACCCTCACCCGGCTCGACCATCCGCCACCTCCCCGAAGTGCCTACCCCCGCCGGGTCCGGAACCGCCCGATGGGCGTATCGTCGGGGAACAGGGAGATCTGGCCGTCCAGCAGGCGCAGCAGCACGAAGGGGACGGTGAACACGATGGCAGCCAGGACGAGCCCCTCCTGGTCCCAGATCCCCGGGGTGTAGCTCGTGTAGCCCCGGAAGCTCTTGGACATGAGCTGGCCACCGATGACCACGTTCCAGCGCATGGAGAGCACCTGGATGAGCAGCAGCACGGACGATGAGAACACCAGCACGTTGGAGAGCGACGCCCGCAGCTTGAAGATCGCGTTGGCCCCGAGGAACAGGAACGGGATGAGGGAGCCAATCAGGAGCTGCAGCACGACGTGGGACCAGAAGAGCTTGTCGTGGATGAGCACCGCCAGGGCCTCCCAGCCGCGGATCTGCTCGTACATGATCGACAGCACCTGCATGATCTCGAGGGTGATGGCCACGATCATGAAGCCCCACAGGTACTTGCCCATGGTCATGACCACGCCGCGGTCCACGGGCACCTTGCGGAGCCACGAGATGAAGAAGAAGAGGAACAGCAGCACCGCGATGCCGGACACGATGGCGGACAGCAGGAAGATGATGAACATCAGCGGCGTGGACCACCAGGGGTTCGCCTTGATGGACCCGAAGAGGAAGCCCACGTAGCCGTGCAGGAAGCAGGCGACGGGGATACCGATGGCCGCGAGGAAGCGGATGACCTTGTGGTCGATGGCCCGCGTCTTGTCGTTCACCGTCAGGTCGCCGAAGGCCAGCATCTTGAAGATCCACGCCGCGAAGCCCTTGCGGACCTGAGCCTGCTTGACGATGTCCTCCCGCAGCGCAAACCAGACCTCCAGCACCACGATGATCATGTAGGTCAGGTAGACGATGCCGAAGCCCGCCATGGCCGAGGTGCTGCTCGGCGTGATCATGATGTTGAAGGCCCGCTGCGGGATGCCCAGGTGCAGCACCAGCGGCGCGGTCGCAAACAGCAGGAAGGCGAGCGACGAGCAGAGGGCGAACCGGGCGACGGGTCGGAGCGAGTCGACCCCGAAGAGGTGGTAGAGGGACGAGACGATGAACGCGCCCGCCACGAGGCCCGTGATGTACGGGTAGAGGACGATCATCACCGTCCACACCACGTGGATCTCGTTCGGGAAGACGAAGCCGCTGAGCTCCTGGACTACCTCAGGGTGCATCAGATCACCTCTGCGTCGAGGCCGACGTAGTACACCTTCGGGTGGGTCCCGAGGTCGGGTTTGAGGACACCGAAGCGGCTCGTGTCGAGCAGCTTGCGGATCGGGCTGTTCGGGTCCTTCATGTTGCCGGCCTGGCGCGCGCCGACTGGGCACGCCTCCACGCACGCCGGCGGCAGGCCCTTCGTGATGCGGTGGTAGCAGAGCGTGCACTTGTCGGCGTAGCCCTTCGGGTTCAGGAAGCGGCAGCCGAACGGACACGCCTGGATGCAGTAGCCGCACCCGATGCAGTGGTTGCGGTCGACCAGCACGACGCCGTCCTTGGTCTCGTAGGAGGCCCCGACCGGGCAGACCTGGACGCACGGCGACTGGACGCAGTGGTTGCAGAGCTTCGGCACGAAGAAGCTCTTGGTGACCGTCTCCGGGTCGACGCCCTCCGGGTCCGACTTGAACCCGTTGCGGGCGCCGTCGGGGGAGTCCACATGGACCTTCCCGTCCCGGGTGAAGGTGTAGCGCTCCACCCACGTGCGGAAGAAGTTGTCCGGCACGTCGTTCTCGGCGGAGCAGGCCCGCACGCAGGCGCCGCAGCCGATGCAGGCGGTCAGATCCACCATGTAGCCCCAGTTGTGGGCGTCACGGTCATAGGCCGGCTCTGCCTCGGCCGTCCCGGAGCCGAGCGCCACCGCGGCGGCGCCCGCAACCCCGGCCTTCAGGAAGTCGCGTCGGTCGACCTTGCTCTCGTCGCTCATGGCTGCTCTCCTGTACCGTCGGGAGACGGCGTGCCTTGCGGCGGCGTCACCACCGACCGCTTCCGTCCGCTGACGTCGTGGATCGCCCCCGACAGGTGGCAGTCCGCGCAGCGCTTGGTCTTGTCCTCGTCCGAGTCGGCCATCTCCTCCCGGTGCGCCTCGAAGGAGTCGAGCAGCGGGATGCGGTCGCCGTCCTTGAAGGGCTTGTTCTGGTGGCACATCAGGCAGAACCGCGGGTTGCCGTTCTTGAAGATGCGCCCCGAGAACTCCGAGTCCTTTCGGAAGATGTGGCAGGTCCGGCAGTCGAGCTTGCCGTGGGCCTTCTCCTTGGCCGACGCCACCACGTCCGCGTGGCAGTCCTGGCACCGGAAGGTGACCACGTGGCCCGCGGGCAGCGGCGCCGTCTCGTCCACCGCGTCGTGGTGGCAGTCGCTGCAGGGGTGGATCAGCGGGTGGATGCGCGCCTCGTCCACGGTCCGCTCGAGGAAGAGCGGCTCGTGGGGGCTGTGGCAGTCCTGGCACTTGGTGGCCGGGTCCTTCACGCCCACGAGCGCGAAGTGCTTGTCCACGTCGATGGTGGGGAAGAGGTTGGGGCGGGCCAGGAGGCGCCGGTGGCACGCAAGACAGTTGGCCTGCTCCAGCTCCCGGAACATGCGGCCCTGGTCGTCGGGCGCGTCCCCCTCGCGGGCCTTCACGTGCTCCCGCCCGGGGCCGTGGCAGGCCTCGCACTGGACGCTGACGTGGACGTCCTTCTCGTGGGCGTTCAGCTCGTCGTCGTGACACGACCCGCACACCATCTTGCCCTGGTGCACGGGCTCCTGCGCCGCGGCCTCGCTCGGCGCGGCCACGCGGTAGTGTCCGTCCACCCCGAAGCCCTCGGGGACCAGGGCCGCCCGGACCGACAGTCCGGCGACGACCACGATGAACAGCACCCCGAAGATGCGGCGCGAGTACGCCTGCGACAGGACGCCCGGTCCCTTGTGGGACGATCCGTGATCGCCACCCGGCTCGTGGTCACTCATGCAGCGCTCCTTCCGGCGAGGCCTGCCGACCCAGAAGAGGATTTACACATTTCCCAACCCGGAGGTCTTGATAGTGCCTGTACGGTTTCCCGGTCAAGGAGCAGGACGGGGGCGTGGGGGGCGTGGAAGTGCGGGTTGTAACCGGCGGGTGGCGCGCGAGGCGCCCGACCGCGGGGAGGGCCTTGCGGGGTGCGGTCGAGCCCGCATTGGAGGGGGCCGGGGAGGGGCGAGCGCCGGCCCGGCGGCGCGCATGATCCAGATCAAGCGGGGCCTGGGGAGGGGCACGGGGCGCCTGAACGAGCGGAGACCCCACGGGCACGCAGTCGGCACCGAGGGGGCGCGACGCGGCCCCAGAAGAAGCCGCGGATCCTCAGTACCCGATGCGCAAGCGCGGGCGTTCGCGGCAGGCGCCGGGCTCAACCCCGTGGCCGCAGGAGCGCCACACCGAGCCATGGCCGCCCGTCAGTACACGATCTCCATGGGGCGCCCGCTCGCGTCGCGAGCGGCGCCACCCAACGCGGTCGCCTCGCCGCACAGGATGCGCTCCGCGGTCCACAGCGCGGCGCAGGCGTCGAGGGCGTCTTCCTGTCGAATGCCCTTGCCGGACTTCGGGAGACCGCGAATCGCGGCTGCGAGGGCGCTCCAGCGGCGGTTGACGAGGTCCAGCCTCTCCTCGCGTCCATCCCCCCGTCCTTTCGCGCTGTGTTTGGAGCCCAGCACCTTGCCTGCCCACGCTCCGAAGGACACCTCGGGGTGGACCTCACGCACGCGCCCGGGCTCGTCCAGCGCTCCCCACAGGGCATCCACCTCCTTGATCTTGGGAGTGATCGCCCAAGCCTGCCTGGAGAGGGCCTTGCCGTCGATCCCGCGGCCGATCTCGCACGCCTCCTTGTAGCTCCCCGCACCCAGCATCGCGCGCCGCGGCGCAGGAAACACGCGGCTTCCCGCCCCCGGGAGCCGCTGGCGCGCCTCCAGGTCGCAGGCCCGGGAGCCCTCGCTCGGGAGACCGATGGGGATGTCGATGGCGAGCACCGCCAGCCTCGTCACCCACGCGCCGAGGCCGCCGGTCGGCACGTGCTCGAGGCGCACAGCACCCCCGTCGAGCACCGCCAGGATCCAGCCGCTCCGGCAGCCGTCAGCGCCGGCGATCAAGGTCTCGTCCGCCATCTTGTCCTCCATGGCTCCTGCGTGATGCCGTTCCGGCTACGCGTTGTTCCCGAGAGGGCACCTCGCCACTTGGTCCATAGCACGGCAGGACGTTCCGGTGAAGAGATCGCTGCCACAACGCTCTGTCAGGCTTCCTGCTCTCGCATTGGACCGGTCCACGTCGACGGAGCGTCCACTTGCTCCGATCCGCGACCTGTGCCACGCTCCCACGCATGGGCACGGAGCACGACCCCAAGGTCGATCCTCAACACACGAGGCCGAGCCGCTCCGCCGATTCGGCCCGCAAGGCGGAGCTGGAGCGCGTCATCGCGCTCGGCCCCCGGGGGCGCATGGCGCTCGCCCTGGAGCTCGGGCGCCGGCGCCTGGCGCTGGCCGAGAAGCGCACGAGAGACGCGAAGTGACGGAGAGTGAGGCACGCCTCGACGCCACGCTCCGCGTCGCCGAGGAGGTCGCCGCCGTGCTCGCCTCCCACGGAGGGGCCGCCCTTCTCATTGGCGGCGTGGCGCTTGCCTTACACCGCTTCCCCCGCGACACCGTGGACCTGGACCTCGCGACGTCCCTGCATCCTCGCCTGCTCCGCGAGGTGGCAAAGGGCCTACAGTCCCGTGGCCACGAGGTCACCGTCCACCCACCGGACGCCGCGGACCCGCTCAGTGGGGTCATCGACGTACGGGCCA
>BTVJ01000005.1:0-205219 GCA_045863395.1 Myxococcales bacterium | reverse complement strand
TCGCCGGGGTCGCCCTTCTCGCCGGGGTCGCCCTTCTCGCCAGGGGCTCCGGCGACGCCGGGGTCACCCTTGTCACCGGGGTCGCCCTTCTCACCCGCGGGCCCCTGCGCCCCAGTGGCGCCCGTCTCTCCGGCCGGACCCTGATCGCCGGGCTTGCCAGCCGCACCGTCGGTGCCGGGCAGCCCCTGCTCCCCCTTCTCGCCGGCCACGCCCGGCTCCCCTTGATCTCCCTTGTCTCCCTTGTCACCCTGGATGCCCTGCTCGCCCTGGGGGCCATCGCCCCCCTCGCTGCAGGCTCCGGCGAGGGCCACACACGCGACCACCGCACTCACACCCATCGCTCTGAACACATGTCTCAGCTTCATGAGTTGCTCCTCCTGGGAGGACCTTGGTCGGGACGGCACCGTGAACGCCTTGGAATCGTCTCGCGCGGAGCGGACCTCTTGCCTGGCCGCCTCACCGCTCCGACGGGGCCTGATCGTGTACGCTGCTCCGCACGACCCGGGACCACCACGCGCTTCCTTTCAGGCTCTCCTGCCCCGAAGCCATTCTTTTCGGGACCTGCGTATTCACGGGGCTCGTCGCCAACAAACCCACGGGGAATCTCCCATTTCAGGATGATGTTGTCCAGTACATCGCCGAAGTTTGAGAAGTTTCGGTAACAATAGGTGTTTATGTTGTATAATCAGTTGGTTGCGATGTGTTCGCCGGGTCGTGGAGCTAGCCTGGGTCTTGCGGTATTTCACAATCGACGGCTCCGCGCATCTGCGACGCTCCGCTGCACTTGACCTGCCCGTGAGGGCGCCCAGGGGGTCCCCGAGCGGGAAGGAGGCCCTCTTTCACCCTTCCGCCGGCAGCGCGCCCATGCTACACCGGCCGCCATGATCCACGTCCCGCGGCACCTGACAGCCAGCGTGGGGAGCCGCCCGTGAACCGGCTCACGGCGTCGACCGCGCTCATCATCGACGGCATGGCTCGCGACGATCTCGAGGTGTACGCCGCCGCCGTCGGCGTCGATCCCGGTCGCCCCGACCTGGGCTCCGCGGTCCTCGCACGCATCGCCGACCCCGGGTGGGTGCTCACGGCGGCGCGGTCCCTACCCGTCGCCGCGCGCCGGGCCCTGGCCGTGGCGGCCTGGGCGTGTCCCGACACCGTGGCGCCCCTCCCGCTGTTCGAGGATGCCACGGGCGCGGCATCGCCGGGCGACCTGGCGGATCTGGATGCGTCGGGGTTGTGGCTCGGTGAGCCGTCTTTCGAAGCCGGCGGACCCTCGCGGCGCCTGGTGCCCCAAGTGACGTCTGCGGTCGTTCGGGCTCATCTGGCACGATCTGTGGGTGTGTCCGTTCGTCTGGCCTCCACTGCGCCATCTTTGGAGCCCGGGGCGCGTCTGATTCGCTGTCTGGCGGCTCTGTCTGATGTCGGGGCGCGGCTTCGGAAGGACGGCGGCGTGGTCCGCACGTGCGCGAGCCGCATCGCCGACCGCCTCCCCGGCTTCGATCCCGCCGGCGCCGACGACGTCTCCCTGGGGCTGCTCGCCGGTGTCGCGCTCCGAGCCGGGTGGCTCGGCTGGTCGGGCGACCGGCTGCGCCTCGACGCGTCGGCCCTCGCTGAAGGGGCCCCGACGAGGCGGGAGCTGATCGCGGTCGTGGTCTCGGCGCTGATCGCCGCCGTCCCTCCCCTGGGGCCCGCGCTGGCGGCACTCACCAGCCTCCCGGAGCTGACCGCGGTGCCGCTCTCCATCTACGACGGCATCCTCTCTATCTCCTATGATCCCAGGGTCCACGCGCTGGACCCTGCCGCCCCCGCCTCTCCGCCCCCGGTCCGGGACGCGGTGGGCCTGCTTGCGCTGGTCGGCGTCGTCTTGGTGGCCCGCCATGGCGAGGACCTCTATGTCCTCCTTCACCCGGAGGCCCGGGCGACACTCCGCGGCGAGCGCCGCCTCGCGAGCGTGTCGTCGCCGGTGGTCCAGGGAGGCCGGGAGGTCCAGTTTCCACCGGACTGCCAGGCGGAGGCCTACTTGAGGGTCGCGTCGTTGTGCGCGTGTGCGTCGTTCGGTGACGTCGACCGGTGGACCCTCGACGCCGCTCGCCTCCAGGCGGCGCTGGACGGAGGGCTCGACCCGGCCCAGGCACGCCGGTGGGTGGAGGACTGCTGCCCGGACGAAGATCTCACCGTTGTCACTGCCTGGCTGGAGGGCGCACGCGGCCCCGACGACCTGTGCGAGGTGCTCGCTGGGGTCCCGGTCCGCCTGGGGGCGCACGCCCTCGCCGAGCTCGTGGCGGACCCGGAGCTCGGCCCGCTGGTGCTCGAGCGCCATGGCCCGCTGGCGGTTCTGCATCCCCAGGCCCTGCCTCTCCTGACCGGTTGGGCGCGGGGGCGGGGTGTGCGCCTCACCGGCGAGCGCCAGGCGCATCCGGCTGCGTTGCCGGCTCCGAGCCGTCGCCTCGACTGGCGCCCCCTCCCCGAGCGCCTGGCCGCGCTCCTGGCCGACCTGCTGGAGCCCGCGGACGGGGTCAGCTTCCTCCCAGGCTGCGAAGACCTGGTGTACCCGCCACTGCTCGCGCTGGGCGCCGACGACGCGGCGGCGGAGGCGGCCGAGCGGCTGGTGACGACGCTCCTCGTGCGCGCCCCCCGGGCGCTCCCGCCGCCCCCGCCGACTCCCGACCCCCGAGCCGGGCGCGCGGCATGGGACGACGCCCCGCCCTCCTGGCGCCGCCTCTCCCACGCGCTCTCGGTGGACCTGCCCGCGCTCCTCCGCGTCGCCGCGGAGGCGGGGCTGCGCGTGGAGGTTCACGTCGCGCTCGGGGGCCGCCGGGTGGTCCCGCGGACCTTCGTGCCAGCGGCCCTTGAGCCCGTGGGTGCGCCGCTGTCCGTCTTCCCCAGAGATGAGCCGGCGCCCATCCGGCTGCGGGACATCAGGGCCGTGCGCCTGTTGGAGCCGCTCGTGTCACCGCGCCCCTCCGTCGCCGCTCCTCGGGCCGGCGCGCCCCCGCCCGCCGAGGCGCTGCGCCCCGATTGACTTGACGCCGCACGGGTGCTACGCAGACCGGCCCTGACACCAGACCGCGAGGACTGAGATGACCGCACCCTTCGAAGCCTGGACCGACGTCGTGGAGCGGGAGCGCGAGGTCATGCGCTTCTGGGCTGATCACCGCATCTTCGAGCGCCTCGTCGAGCGCAATGCCTCGGGGCCCCGCTGGTCGTTCCTCGATGGCCCCATCACGGCGAACAACCCCATGGGCGTTCACCACGCCTGGGGCCGCACCCTCAAAGACGCCTTCCAGCGCTTCCACGCCATGCGCGGCCACGCGATGCGCTACCAGAACGGCTTCGACTGCCAGGGGCTGTGGGTGGAGGTGGAGGTCGAGAAGGAGCTGGGCTTCCAGACGAAGCGCGACATCGAGTCCTTCGGCATCGAGGCATTCGTGGATCACTGCAAGGCGCGGGTCCACAAGTTCGCCGACCGCATCACCGAGCAGAGCAAGCGCCTCGGCGTGTGGATGCACTGGGACGACTCGTACTACACGATGTCCGACGGCAACAACTACGCCATCTGGGCCTTCCTCAAGAGGTGCCACGAGCGGGGCCTCATCTATAAAGGTTTCGACGCCATGCCCTGGTGCCCCCGCTGCGGCACGGGCATCAGCCAGCACGAGATGCACGAGGGCTACAAGGAGGTCGAGCACACCACCATGACGGTGGCGCTGCCGCTCCGCGAGCGCGAGGGCGCGCTCCTGATCTGGACGACGACCCCCTGGACCCTGACGAGCAACGTGGCTGCCGCCGTGCACCCGGAGCTGGACTACGTCGCCGCGCGCCAGGGCGACCAGCTCTACTATCTGGCGGCGTCCGTGGCCAAGGCCGTGCTGGGGCCCAAGGGGGCCTTCACCATCGAGGCGACGCTCAAGGGCGCCGACCTGGAGGGGTGGACCTACGACGGGCCCTTCGACGAGCTGCCGGCAGCCGCCGAGGCAGCCGCCGCGCACCGTGTCGTGCTCTGGAAGGACGTCAGCGCCGAGGAGGGCACCGGCATCGTCCACATCGCCCCCGGCTGCGGCCGTGAGGACTTCCAGTTGGGCAGGGAGCAGGGCCTGCCTGCGCTGGCGCCCATCGACGACGCGGGCGTGTTCCTGCCGGGCTTCGGCCCTCTCACGGGCAGCGGCGCTACCGAGGTGGTCGGGGCGGTCGATGCGTCCCTGACGGCCAAGGGCGTCCTCTACCGGACTGCCCCCTACCGCCACAACTACCCCCACTGCTGGCGCTGCAAGACGGAGCTGCTGTTCCGGCTCGTCGACGAGTGGTTCATCGCCATGGACCCGTGGCGCGCCGAGATCCAAGAGAGCGCCCGCCAGGTGCGCTGGATCCCCGAGTTCGGCCAGGATCTGGAGCTCGACTGGCTCCGGAACATGGGCGACTGGATGATCTCCAAGAAGCGCTACTGGGGCCTCGCGCTGCCCATCTGGGTGTGCGAGTCCTGCGGCGACTTCGACGTGATCGGCGGGCGCGAGGAGCTGAAGGCGCGCGCCGTCGACGGCTGGGAGCAGCTCGATGGTCACTCGCCCCATCGCCCGCGGGTGGACGCGGTGCACATCGCCTGCAAGTGCGGCGGGCGCGCGAAGCGGGTCACCGACGTGGGCAACCCGTGGCTCGACGCGGGCATCGTGCCGTTCTCCACCATGGGCTACTTCGAGGAACGCGCCCGGTGGGAGCAGTGGTTCCCCGCGGACTTCGTCGTGGAGTGCTTCCCGGGCCAGTTCCGCAACTGGTTCTACGTGCTGCTCGCCATGAGCACCATGCTGGAGGGGCGCGCACCGTTCAAGGTCCTGCTCGGCCACGCCCTGGTCAAGGACGAGCACGGCGAGGAGATGCACAAGTCCAAGGGCAACGCCATCTGGTTCGACGAGGCGGTGGACCAGGTGGGCGCGGACGTGATGCGCTGGGTCTACACCCGGCAGAACACCACGAACAACCTGAACTTCGGCTTCGGCTCGCTGCGGGTCGCCCGCAACAAGATGTACGACACCCTGTGGAACGTCGCCGGGTTCTACGGGATGTACGCGAAGCTCGACGGCTTCGACGCGGCGAAGGTGTCCGTGCCCCTCGCCGAGCGCAGCGACTTCGACCGCTGGATCCTCTCTCGGCTGGCCCGCTGCGTGGCGACGGTGAGCGTCGGCTTCGAGAGCTTCGCGACCCGGGACGCCTGCCTGGCGGTCGAGGGCTTCGTCGAGGAGCTGTCCAACTGGTACATCCGCAGCAACCGGCGTCGCTTCTGGAAGTCTGGAGACTCGCAGGACAAGACCGCCGCCTATCTGACGCTTCACACGTGCGTCGGCACCGTGCTCCGGCTCGTGGCCCCGATGATGCCCTTCGTGGCAGAGCACCTGTGGCGGGACGTGGTGGTGCCCCTCGACTCGTCGGCCGAGGAGTCGGTGCATCTCAGCGCCTGGCCCACGGTGGACGACGCCGCCCTCGACGGGACCCTGGAGCGCCACATGGGCATCGTGGCGACCGTCACGACCCTGGCCCTGTCGGCGCGCAACGACGCGCAGCTCCGCGTGCGGCAGCCGCTGCCCTCGCTTCTGGTGTTTTCGAAGGATCCGGTGGTCGACGTGGCCGTCCAGCGCTTCGCGCCCCTGCTGACCGACGCGCTCAACGTCAAGGCCCTGGAGGTGCACGTGGGGGAGACCGAGCTCCCCGTCGAGCACACGCTGAAGCCCAACTTCAAGACGGTGGGCAAGAAGCTCGGGCCCAAGGTCAAGCTGCTCAAGGACGCCCTCGACGCGCTGGATGCCTCCGCGGTTGCCCGGATGGTGGCGGCAGGAGCGCAGGTCGAGGTCGTCGTAGATGGAGAACCGGTGACCCTTGACGCGGTGGACGTCCTCGTGGAGACGCGTCCCCGGGCCGATCTCGCCGTCAAGCAGGACGCGACGCTGACCGTGGCGCTCCTGACGTCGCTCACGCCGGAGCTGGTCCGGGAGGGCAGGGCGCGGGACATCACGCGCGCTCTCCAGGAGCTCCGCAAGGAGGTCGGGCTTCGCGTGGAGGACCGCATCCATGTGTGCTGGGCCACCGAGGACGCCGATCTTCGCGACGCGCTCGAGGTGCACGGCGCTGAGATCGCGACGGAGGTGCTCGCCCTCAGGTTGGAGACGGGCGAGCCCTCCGGTCGCGTGCTTCCGATCAGCGTGGGCGACGGAGCCATGCGCGTGTCCATCGACAGAGTCGACTGGCCCTGAACTCGGAGAACACCGGAACCCCCATTCCGGCCAACGAGCAAGGTTCGACGCGCTTCTTGAAGGCGGCTTGCTTTCGTGTATCGTGGCACCGGTCACACAACTACAGCGAGGTCCAGGCAGCATGAGAACGCGAATCCTTGCCGTTGCGACGGCATGTGTCCTTGGGGTCGCGTGCGACTCCGGGGGCGACTCGTCCATCCAGACGGCGGACACAGTGGGGGGCACCGACACGACGGGTGGGGACGGCTCGGCCTCCGACACGGGCGGTGGTGGTGACACCGGCGGTACGGACGACACGGGCGGCGGCGGTGTGGAGGACGGCGGAGGCGATGATGCTGGCGGTGGTGGCGACGCGGGCGGCGGCGACGCGGGTGGCGGCGACGCGGGTGGCGGCGACACGGGTGGCGGCGGCGGTGACCCGCTCATCCTGGATGGCCTGTGGTACACGTCCGTCGAGGTCGTGCCCCTCGGCGGCCTCCGCCTGGACCTCCAGCTCGAGATCGACTCCAGCGCCAACGGATCGGGTGGCGGCTCCATCGACACGCTGATCATCCGCGCCGTAGGCAAGGACAAGCTCAGCGTCAGCGACGACCTCGCCATGCTCCAGGGCATCGCGGTTGCCAATGACGGCACCTTCCTCGCCGAGTTCGTGGGCGTGACCCTCCCGGCCGAGTACACGGTCACGGGCAGCGATCTCCTCGTGGATGTGGTCTTCCACGGGACCATCAAGGGAGACGACTTCATCTGCGGCGACGTGACCGGGAGCGTGGCGGCCATCGGCCTCGATCTGGCGAGCAGCACGTTCGGCGCCGTCCCCTGGGGCACCCAGACCGATCCGGCCATCGCGTCCTGCGACACCAGCGGAGGCGGCGACGAGTACGAGCACATCGAGACCTGCCCCGCCATCACCGCGGGCTTGAACACCGGGTTCGTCACGGCCGGCGAGGACCGCTCCTTCCGCGTGTATCTGCCCGACGACCACGACACGGCGAAGGCGTCCCCCGTGGCCTTCCTCTACCATGGCCTGGGTGGCAGCGCCCAGGGCATCGTGGACGACTCGGGCATCGTGGAGCCTCTGACCGATGCGGGCTTCGTCGTCATCGTGCCCGAGTCCCTGGGCCTCGGCATCGAGTGGGAGCAGCAGACCACGGATCCCCAGAACCGGGACCTGTTCCTCTTCGACGACGCCCTCAAGTGCGCCGACGAGAGCCTCAACCTGGATCTCGAGCGCGTCTATGTCACAGGGATGAGCGCGGGCGGTCTCTTCACGGCCTTCCTGTCGTCCATGCGGGCGGACGTCATCGCCGCCGTGGCGCCCATGTCGGGCGGCCTGATCACGAACTACACCAAGCCGTCCGGCAAGCTCCCGGCGGTAGTGACCTGGGGCGGGCCGGAGGACAAGTACGGGAAGGATGGCGCGTCGGAGCAGAACTTCGCCACGTTCGCCGCCAACCTCATCGCGGACTACCTGGGCAACGGGCAGTTCGTCGTGGCCTGCGAGCACGAGCTCGGTCACGAGTGGAGCCCCGACGTGAACCTGGCCGTGGTCGAGTTCTTCCTCGATCACCCGAAGGGTGTCAGCCCCGAGCCCTACCTGACGGAGCTTCCCGCGGCCTTCCCCGCGTGGTGCTCCATCGCCGACTGACCTCGTTTGGGGGTATCTGCTCTGCCCTGCCAAGTGCGGGGCCTCGTGTCCTGGGTCGCCGAGCGGGCGGCCCGACTCTTCTTTCAGGCGGCTCGACCGCCCCGGAGGCCTTTCGAGATGAAGTTCCGTAGGCTCACTGCCATCGTCGCCATGGCTGCCCTGGCGCTCATCCCCCTGTCGAGCTGCGAAGACGGCGGCTCCGGCGGGGGCGCAAGCAAGATCGGCAAGTCCCTGACCAAGGTCACTGGCAAGCTCAAGGGGCTGGGCAAGGGGAAGATCAAGGTGTCGGCCCTGGTCGGCAAGAAGATCATCCCCGCGCTCATCGAGAAGGGCCAGTTCATGCTTGGCGACCTCCCGCCGGGGCCCAAGTCGCTGATCGTCGAGAAGGACGGCCAGCGCATGCCCGTGAAGTTCCCGAAGAGCCAGTCCAAGCAGGGCGCGCTGGCCGGCATGCTGCCGGACGTCAACACGGCTTCCGAGGACTTCGACTTCGGCGACCTGGCCATCGCGGCGAGCAAGAGCGACGGCAAGGCCTATGTGATCGTGAAGAACAACCCCTTCGCGAGCCTCTTCGACACGGACGGCAACGGCACCTTCGACTGGAGTGACGACGACATCGACGGCGACGGCATCCCCAACCTGGACGATGACGCGGCCTGGGGCGACGACTGGGCCGACTGGGGCTGGGAGGACGAGTTCTACGGCGACTTCGACGCGGACGGCGACGGGGTCTGGGACTGGGAGAGCGACGAGGACTGGGGGACCTGGGACGGCTACGAGGAGTGGGAGTCCGACGACTGGGGCTACGAGTACGACGAGGCCGACTGGGAGGGCTACGACGACGGCGAGTGGTGGAACGAGATGGACGACGAGTACGGCTGGGACGACAGCTGGGACGCCGGGGACGACTGGGGCACCGATGGGTGGGGTGACGACGGGGGCGACGGCTGGGATGACGGCGGCGACGGCGGCGACGGCGGCGACGGCGGCGACGGCGGCGACGGCGGCGACGGCGGCAGCGGTTGGGATGGCGGCGACTGCCCGAGCTACGAGTACGACGACTACGGCAACTGCGTAGAGTGACGCCCCCTTCCCCCGCACCGCTTCTCCAGCGTTCCCCCGCTTGACCCGCCACCCGCGCGAGGCGATAGTCCCGCGCGGAGGACGGGCTCATGAAGAGAGTCGTGGTCATCGGTGGCGGGGTCAGCGGCCTCGCCACAGCCTTCCTGCTTCAACAGCGAGCGGCCGATCTGCCCGGTGACCTGGGCGTCACCGTGCTCGAGGCGGACCCGCGTCCGGGCGGCAAGCTCCGCAGCGAGCCCACCGATGGCTTCGTCGTCGAGTGGGGCCCCAACGGCTTCCTGGACCGCGAGCCGCGCATGCGCGAGCTCGTCGCCAGCCTGGGGCTGGAGCCGCGCCTGCTGCCGAGCAACGACAGCGCCAGTCGGCGGTATATCTATCGCGCAGGGGCTTTACGCAAGGCACCCGAGAAGCCGCCCGAGATCTTCACGGGCGACTTCCTCCCCCTCTCGGCCAAGCTCCGAATGCTCTGCGAGCCGCTTGGCCCCTTGCCCCCCGAGGACGACGAGGACGAATCGGTCGCCTCCTTCGCCCGGCGGCGCGTCGGCCGCGTGGCGGCGGATGTCCTGATCAGCTCGCTGGTCCTCGGCATCTATGGCGGCGACGCGGAGCGCCTGTCCCTCAAGAGCGCGTTCCCCCGCATGTGGCAGATGGAGCGGGACCACGGCAGCCTGGTCGCCGCCGCCGTCGCCATGAAGAAGGTCAAGAGCGCCACGGGCGGCCCCTCAGGCAAGCTGACCAGCTTCCGAGGGGGCGTCGGGGACCTCATCGACGCCCTGGCGCGCCACCTGGGGCCCGCTCTGGTGTGCGGCGCCCCGGCGGAGGCCATCCTGCGCGACGGTGATACGTTCCGAGTGCGAGCCGGTGGGCAGGACTGGCCGGCTGACGCGGTGATCGTCGGTGCCCCGGCCGATGCCACGGCGTCACTGATTCGGCCCCTTCGTGAACCCTCCGCGGACGCATTGAGCCGAATCCCCGTTGCCTCCATCACGGTGGTCGCCCTCGGGTGGGAGCGCAGCGCGATTGCGCACGATCTGCGCGGCTTCGGCTTCCTGGCGCCCCGCTCGCAGGGCCTCCGCATCATCGGGAGCTTGTGGTCGAGCTCCATCTTCGACTCTCGCGCTCCCGACGGACACGTCCTGATCCAGACCATGATCGGGGGCGCCTCCGACCCCGACGCGGTGCGAATGAGCGACGACCAGGTGCTCAAGGCGGTCTCTCGAGATCTTGGCCCCCTCATCGGGATCCGCGGGGCCCCGGTGCTCGCGCGGGTGATCCGCCACGAGCGGGGGATCCCCCAGTATGACGTGGGTCACGGCGAGCGCGTAGCTCGGGCAGCGGAGGTCGAGCGTGCCCAGCCCGGGCTCTACCTCTCGGGCAACTCGCTGCGCGGCGTCGCCATGATCGACTGCGTGCGCAACGCCTACGACCTGGTGGACCGGGTGATGGGGGAGCTGGTGTCGGGTCCGCCGAGAAAAGTGTGAGAGCCTGAAAAAAGTGTCTTGACCCGCGGCGCCTTCTGCCGTAAAAACCTCGCCACGACAGCGCGGCCACAGGCCACCGCTGGTGCGGGAGTAACTCAGTGGTAGAGTGCAACCTTGCCAAGGTTGACGTCGCGAGTTCGAATCTCGTCTCCCGCTCTACGAAGCCCAGCAGAGATGCTGGGCTTTCTTGTTTCTGGCGCCCCTTCAGGCCGCCACGGCCCGCCGCTGCGACTGTGATCGCTCCAGCTCAGCCAGCCCCCGGCGCAAGAGGAGGTCCGGGCTGTCGTCTGCGCGCGCCACGGTCACGGCTACGGTGGCCCGCAGCCGCGTGGTGACGATCCGCTCCGCGCCGGCCACCTCCTCTGCATGAACCTGGGTGATGGCTCGGGCGATGCGCTCGGCCACCAGGGATGCCTCCCCCTCATCAACGTTGACCAGCAGCACGGCGAACTCGTCGTCTCCAATGCGCGCCACCTTGTCGATCTCGCGCACGGACATCCTCAGGACGTCGGCCACCCGAGCGAGCACCTGGTCTCCGACGAGCCGGCCATACAGGTCATTGACCTGATGAAACCGCTGGAGGTCGGTCACCACAAGAGCAGCTCCTGGCCCCTTGAGCGTGTGCTCCATCTCCGCGCGCAGCCGCGCTCCCGTGAGCAGGCCTGTCAGGGGGTCGAGGTGCTCCTTGGCGAGCGCGGACTTCTCAGCTCGTCTGGCCTCGGCGAGGGCAGTCACGCGGTTGAGCAGCTCCAGTGGCCGCACCGGCTTCACCAGGGTCACGCCAGGCCCGTCGAGCTGCATGGCCCAGCGCAGGTCTGGGGTCACACAAGCCGTGACTGCCACGATGGGCGTGCGACAGACGGACGAGTCGGCGCGAACCGCCGCGATGAGCTCGGGGCCGTTGACCAGGGGCATCACGTTGTCGGTGAGAATCACGTCGGGACGGAAGCGCCGGATCAGCTCCAGTGCTTCGAGGCCGTTGGAGGCCGCGTGCACCCGGAATCGCCGTCGTAGCGTCTGCACCCACACGGCCAGGATGTGAGGTTCGTCGTCCACCACAACGGCGACCGGGGCTCGAAGGTCGCTGTGGTCGACCGTCGACCCCATGGACACCAGGCGCGTCGTCGTGCTCGCTGGCGGAGCCACCGTCTCCCCAGCGGTCGCCTCCCCCACGGGGAAGACGAGCTCGAAGACCGTGCCCCCGAGGGCGACGTCGTAGGTGTCGAGACGACCGCCAAGCTGCGCCAGGGCCCTCTCCACCGAGGCCACGCGCGTCGTGAGCGGCAGGGCCACGTCATTGCGGGCCTGGGCAGACTCCACCGTCACGAGGAGCTCGCCCGGGAGGGGAGCATCGACGCTCACGCTGACGTGGCCGGGTGGCAACGTCCTCCGGATCGACAGCTCGATGAGCGTGGACAAGAAGCGCGTGAACCGGCTGACGTCCGCCGAGACCGGGGTCGTCGCCGCCGCGGTCGCCACCACGTCGAAGGCCAGTCCGAACTCCAGAGCCATCGGTCGGAGCTGGTCGGCCACATGGCGCACGGTGGTTGCGGGGGCCATGGTCTCGACGACCATCTCGCTCACGGACTCCCCGGACCCGTCCATCAACGAGTCGCCAAGGCGCCCGATGACCTCCATATAGCCGCGGAGGGCGCCGAGGAGGTCCAGGCCGTCCGGATCGTCGCCGTAGCGTTGCTCGAGCCGGTCCAGCGGGGCGGCCATCAGGCTCAGCAGCGTCCGCAGCTCGTGGCTCATCCACTGCTCTGGGCGCATCTTCATCTCGTGAGTCTCGCGTGAGGGGGGGATGAGGGTCACGGAGGCGGTCCCACCTGGAAACGTTCCGGGCGCGGTCGTTGGGTCCCCTCCGACCGACCGCGCGCCTCCCTATCGGCGGTACGCTCGAAGCGCTTGAGCGGCGAGTTGGATGCCGGGGGGACGCCGGGCCACGCGGGGACTCCCCGGCGGCCTCTGTCTGCACTGCCCCTGAGGTCTACGCCGTCGCCGGGTCCACCGCGTCCCTGCGAACCCCCAGCTCCTCGATCGCCCTGGTGACCGTCCCCCGCTCCACCTCTCCCCGGTCGGCCAGCACCTTGAGGGCCGCCACCGCCACGTGTGCGGCATCTACCTCGAAGTGGTCCCGCAGCACCGCGCGGGTGTCCGATCGCCCAAACCCGTCGGTGCCGAGGGGCAGCAGCTCTCGTCCGACCCAGCGCGCGATCATGTCCGGCAGCGTCTTCACGTAGTCGGTCGCCGCCACGATGGGGCCTCGAGCCTCGGCCAGGGCCCGGGTCACGTAGGGGACCCGGGGCTCCTCCGCGGGGTTCAGGAGGTTCCAACGCTCGACCGACAGCGCCTCCCTTCGCAGCATGACGTAGCTGGTCACGCTCCACACGTCGGCAGCCACGCCGTAGCGGCTCTCAAGGAGGTCGCGCCCCTTGCGCACCTGCTCCAGGATGGATCCGCTGCCGAAGAGCTGCACCCGAGGTCGGTCCTCCAGCTCGCTTCGCTCCAGCAGGTAGATGCCCTCGATGATCCCCTCCCGCGCCCCGGCGGGCATGGCCGGCATCGTGTAGGCCTCGTTCTGCAGCGTGATGTAGTAGATGTGGTCCTCGTCGCGCTCCAGCATGCCCTCGAGGCCGTGCTGCACCAGCACCGCCACCTCGTGGGCGTAGGCCGGGTCATAGGGGCGCACGTGCGGGTGGGCGCTCGCAAGGAGGTGGCTGTGGCCATCCTGGTGTTGGAGCCCCTCCCCGTTGAGCGTGGTCCTCCCAGCCGTGGCGCCCAGCAGGAAGCCGCGCACCATCTGGTCTCCGGCCGCCCAGACCTGGTCGCCCGTCCGCTGGAGGCCGAACATGCTGTAGAAGATGTAGAAGGGGATCATCGGCTCGCCGAAGGTCGCGTAGGACGATCCCGCGGCCATGAAGCTCGCCGTGGAGCCCGCCTCCGTGATGCCCTCCTCCAGCACCTGGCCGTCCTTGGCCTCCCGGTACGACAGCAGCATGGCGGCGTCGACGGGCTCGTAGAGCTGCCCCTTGGACGAGTAGATGCCATAGGTCCTGAACAGCGCGTCCAGCCCGAAGGTGCGGGCCTCGTCCGGGATGATCGGCACGACCCGGCGCCCGAGCTCCTTGTGGCGCAGCAGATCCGCCAGCATGCGGGCGAAGGCCCCCGTCGTCGACACGTCCTGGTCCCCGCTGCCCGCCAGGTAGCGCTCGAAGGCGTCGAGCGCCGGAGCACCCAGCGGACGCTTGCGCACCGTGCGTTGCGGCACGAAGCCTCCAAGCGCGCGCCGTCGCTCCACCAGGTAGCGGTGCTCCTGGCTCCCCTCCGGGAAGCGGATGAAGGGCGGGTCCGCGAGCTGCTCGTCCGGGATGTCCAGGTGCAGCTTGTCGCGGAAGGCCCGCAGCTCTTCCAGGTCCAGTTTCTTCTGCTGGTGCGTGGTGTTGCGGGCCTCGGCTCCCTCGCCGAGGGTCCAGCCCTTCACCGTCTTCGCCAGGATGACCGTGGGCCGGCCCGTCGGCGCGCACGCCTCTTTGTAGGCCGCATAGACCTTGCGGAAGTCGTGACCACCGCGGCGCAGGTGGCGGATGTCATCGTCGGTCAGGTGGGCGACCATGTCCGCGAGCTTGGGGTCTGCCCCGAAGAAGCGCTCCCGCGCGTAGGCGCCCGTCTCCGTGGCGATCTTCTGCCAGTCGCCGTCGACGGTCTCTCCCATGCGGCGCACGAGCACGCCGTCCCGGTCTGCGGCGAGCAGCGCGTCCCACTCCCGCCCCCAGATGCACTTGATGACCCGCCACCCGGAGCCGTGGAACACCGCCTCCAGCTCCTGGATGATCTTGCCGTTGCCCCGCACGGGCCCGTCCAGGCGCTGGAGGTTGCAGTTGACCACGAACACCAGGTTGTCGAGCCGCTCCCGGGACGCCAGGTGCAGCGCCCCCAGGGCCTCCGGCTCGTCGGTCTCCCCGTCCCCCAGGAAGGCCCACACCCGCGACCCTTCCGTGTTCGCGATGCCGCGCGCCTGGAGGTAGCGGTTGAAGCGCGCCTGGTAGATGGCTGTAATCGGCCCGAGGCCCATGGAGACCGTCGGAAACTCCCAGAAACCCGGCATGAGCCACGGGTGCGGGTAGCTGGAGAGCCCCCTCCGGCCCACCTCGCGGCGGAAGTGCTCCATCTGCTCCTGGCCGATGCGCCCCTCCAGGAAGGCGCGCGCGTAGATGCCCGGGCTCGCGTGCCCCTGGATGAAGAGCTGATCCCCGGGGCCATCGTCGTGCCCGCGGAAGAAGTGGTTGAAGCCCACCTCGTAGAGCGTCGCCGCCGACGCGTAGGTCGACAGGTGCCCGCCGATGCCGCCGTACTTGCGGTTCGCCTTGACCACCATGGCCACCGCGTTCCAGCGGATGTAGCGCCGGATGCGCTTCTCGATGTGCTCGTCGCCCGGGTAGCCGGGCTCCTTGGACGGCGGGATCGTGTTGACGTAGGGCGTCTGGATCAGCGCCGGCAGGGGCATCTTCTCCACGTGCATGTGCTGCAGGAGCTTCGCCAGCAGGAAGTGCGCCCGCTCGGGCCCCTGTGCCTCCACCACCGCGTCGAGGGACTCCAGCCAGTCCCGGGTCTCGTCGGGGTCCTGATCATGCACCTGTCGCGTCAGATCGTTCATGCTCGAAGCGCTCGCAGGGTGGGGGGTCAGTTGGTCATGTCGAACAGCTTGGTGACCTCCTTGTCCTTCTCGACGACGATGGTCACCGTCTTGCGGATGCCGGACTTCTCAAGGGTGAAGCGCTGGGGGCCTGCGGGCAACTGGCGGCGGCGCACGGGGGTGGGGCCCAGCGACTGCCCCTTGTAGAACACGTTGGCCCAGGGCTTCGCGTTGATCGTGACGTAGCCCGTCCCGGTCACGGCGGGCTCGGAGGACTCCTTGCGCAGCTTGAGCTGGACGGCGACCTCGGCGGAGCTCAGCTCTACCTCTCTCTTCTCGGCGCGGTGGCCCTTGGCGCTCGCCTCCAGGACGACCTTGCCTCCCCGCTCCCGCTCCAGCGTCAGCTTGCCGTCGGTGGGGGCTGCGGGCTGGCCGTCCACGGTCACGGTCGCGTCCGCCGGGGACACCTCGATGGTCACCTTCGTCAGCACCTTCTTCTGGGGGACCTCCGAGTCCTCGATGACCACGCTCATCCCGTCGTTCCTGACCGTCACCCGCCGCTTGAAGGGGGGCGCGCCCTCCCGCCAGGCCTCGACCAGCAGCTCGTCACCCTCCTTGGCCGTGAACTTCTGGGTGCCCTTGCCCAGCTCCTGCGTTCCGACCCGCAGGAGCACGTCCTCCGGCGCCTGGATGGTGATGGTCGCCGGTGGCGCCTGGGTCGCGACGGGCACCTCCAGTTTTACGGTCTGTGCGACCGAGCTCATGGTGACGCTCTGCTCCGCCTTGCGCCCGTCGTGCTCCGCGCGGACGACCAGCGTCCTGCCGATGGGCACGTCCGCCAACGTTCCGCCGACCAGGGGCTCGCCGTCCACGAACAGCGTCGCCTCCGACGGGACGGCGACCACTGTCAGCGTCCCGGTCTTCGGGTCGACCGGGGGCGCGGGCTTGTCAGGGTCGCCACCAGGCTCCCCACCCGACGTCGGCTTGCTTCCTGTCCCGGCGCTGGCCGTGCCCCCCTTGGCCGCCTCTCCATTGCCACCGTACTCCAACCACAGGAACACCCCAGCCAGAGCCACCGCGGCAGCCAGCAGCCCGACGAGCAGGTAGACCGCGGCAGAGCGGCGCGGCGGCATCCCCGTGTGGGTGCCCGTCGCCGGGAGTGTCGCGAACCCACCGGAGCCCGTCTGCGCCCCCACCTGCCGGCTCGATCCGGTGGCCCGCTGCTGCATGAGCATCTGGGCCGCGTCCACGGCCATGGTCTTCGCCTCGTTGTCGAACACCTGGCTCGCCGGGATCGCCATGGTGGGCGCCTCGGCCAGGTCGTTCGCACTCGCGGCCGCCATGCCCGGGTTGCTGGCGGCGACGATGTAGGTGGTCCTCTCCTGGGCCTGCATGGCCGCCAGGGTCTGGAGGTCCGCCGCGAACAGCTCCCGCATGACCCGCTCGAGCCGCCCCTCGTCGGCGTGCTTGACGTGGGTGAAGTAGAAGCGGTTGAGGGCGTCGTGGAGGGCCGCGCACGAGGCGTAGCGGTCCTCCGGCTCCTTGGCCAGGGCCTTCAGGATGATCTCGTCGAGCTCCGGGGGCACCTCCGAGTTGATGGAGCTCGGGGGAGTCACCTCACACTTCAGCACGTTGGAGAGGGTCTCGAAGTCGGTCTCGCCAGCGAACAGGCGCTTGTCCGTCAGCAGCTCCCACGCGACCACCGCCAGGGAGAACATGTCGCTCCGCCCGTCCAGCTCGACCCCCTTCGCCTGCTCGGGGGACATGTAGGCGCACTTGCCCTTGACCGTGCCCGCTCGGGTCTTCGTGTACCGCGACGCCGCCTTCGCGATGCCGAAGTCCATGATCTTCACTTCGCCGTTGTAGCTCACCATGATGTTGTGCGGGCTCACATCACGGTGGACGATGTGCATGGGCTCGTTTCTGTGCTTGTACTTGTGCGCGTAGTCGAGGCCCTTACACGACTCGGCGATGATCCACACGATCTGGCCCGGCGTCAGGCGTCGGCCGGCCTTGCGCGCGGTATCCTGTATCTTCTTGAGATCCTTGCCTTCGACGTACTCCATGGCGATGTAGTACATGCCGTCCTGGAGGTCGAAGTCGAAGACCTGCACGATGTTGGCGTGGGCGAGCCGAGCCGCCAGGCGCGCCTCGTCGATGAACATGGAGCGGAACGCCTCATCCTCCGTGAAGTGCGGGAGGATGCGCTTGATGACCAGCTCCTTCTCGAAGCCCTCCGCCCCGACGGTCTTGGCGCGGAAGATCTCCGCCATGCCGCCGAGGGCGATCTTGTTGAGGAGGTAATATTTCCCGAACTGTTGCGGGAAGTTGCCTGACATCGGGAGCACACCTCCAAGCCCATCCGGGACCATTGGACCAGGGGCTGTTGGCCACGCGAGGCGGTGAGGGTATCATAGCGTTCGCCTTGCGAAAAGCATTCGCTCGGCGCCCACGGGAGCATGACATGACGCAAGGTGCGCGCTTCGCCTGCTTCGAGCGCTGTGGGGAGACCTACCCCCTCACCGACGTGATCTACCGCTGCCGCCGCTGCGGGTCCCTCCTCGACGTGGACCACGACCTGGCCGCGCTCCGCCAACGGGATGGCGCCGCGTGGCGCTCCCTCTTCGAGGAGCGGTGGCGTCGCACGGACTGGTTTGCCGGCTCGGGCGTCTGGGGCAAGCTGGAGTGGGTCTACCCAGGAATCGCCCCGTCCAGCGTCGTCACCCTGGGCGAGGGCGCCACGCACCTGATGCCCGTGCCGCGTTTCGCTCGCGCCATCGGCGTCGGGGACGTGCGGGTCAAGCTCTGCGGCAACAGCCACACGGGCTCCTTCAAGGACCTGGGCATGACCGTGCTCGTCAGCGCCGTCGTCGAGATGCGCTCCCAGGGCGTGCCGGTGCGCGCCGTTGCCTGCGCCTCCACGGGCGACACGTCCGCGGCCCTCGCTGCGTTCTGCGCCGTGGCGGACATCCCCGCCATCGTGTTCCTCCCGCGCGGCAAGGTGAGCACCGCCCAGCTCGTGCAGCCGCTGGCCAACGGGGCCCACGTCCTCGCCCTGGACACCGACTTCGATGGCTGCATGCGCCTCGTCCAGGAGGTGACGGCCGATGGCTCCATCTACCTCGCCAACTCCATGAACTCGCTCCGGCTGGAGGGCCAGAAGACCGCGGCCATCGAGATCCTCCAGCAGCTCGGCTGGCAGGTCCCCGACTGGGTGGTCATCCCGGGGGGCAACCTGGGGAACGTCTACGCCTTCGGCCGGGGATTTCAGCTCGCGCGGGATCTGGGGCTCGTCGACCGTACTCCACGGCTCGTCTGCGCCCAGGCGGCCCTCGCCAACCCCCTCTACCGCGCCTTCGAGCAGGGCTTCGCCACGTATGAGCCCATGGTGGCCGGCGACACCCAGGCGACGGCCATCCGAATCGGCGCGCCGGTGAGCATCCAGCGGGCGATCCGCATCCTCCGGGAGCTGGACGGCATCGTGGAGCAGGCGACGGAGGACGAGCTGGCCAACGCAGCCGCCCTCGGCGACCTGGCGGGGCTCTACGACGACCCCCACACCGGCGTCGCCCTGGCCGCGACGGCGAACCTGGTGCGTCGCGGCGTCATCGAGCCCCACCACCGGACCGTGGTCGTCTCCACGGCCCACGGCCTCAAGTTCACCGAGCACAAGGTGCGCTACCACGAGGGGGCGCTGCCGGACGTCACCTCCCGGCACGGCAACCGGCCGCTGGAGCTCCCCGCCGACCCGGCCGCGGTGAGGGCAGCCCTGGCCCGGCTAGCGTGACCGCCGGCGCCGCAGCACCCACCTCACGGTGACGTAGAGGAGCACGGCCCCGATCACCACGCCCATGACGAGGGACCAGCTCGACGCGACGCGCTCGATGGCCTCCAGATTGCTCCCGATGGCCAGCCCCAGCGCCATGATGGCCAGGTTCCACAGTGTGGCGCTGACCGCCGAGTAGAAGAGCACGCGGCTCAGGCGCATGTGCGCGAGCCCGGCGGCCACGAAGAACAGGGCGCGGATGCCCGGCAGGAAGCGGTTGACGATGAGGTACGCCTCTCCGTGGCGCTCGAAGCGCCCTACGAGGCGCAGCAGGGTGCCCCGGGCCTCCTTGGCGCGGGAGCCCTCGGTCGGGCTCAGGAAGCCTCGGCGGTAGAGCCACTGGCCGGCGGCGAAGGCCAGGGCGGAGCCGGCGATGGAGCCGAGGGTGACCGCGGCGAACACGGGCAGGAAGGCCCACCCGAACCCCGTGACGAGGACGGCGCCCGCCAGGGTGACCGTGTCCCCCGGGAAGGGCGGGAACACGTACTCCACTACCGAGGAGAGCGCCAGCGCGGCCAGCGCCACCCACTCGTGCTGGTCCAGGAGCGCTCGCACGGCGCTCTCGAGGGATCCGTAGGGCTCCACGACTCCTCCCTGCGTTGACAGCGTCTGGCGGGCGCGACATCATCCAGCCGCACCTCGCCGGAGGGACCGACCGTGAGCATGATCGCATCGATCCTGGATCGCCAGCTCCCTTGTGCATGCGGCCGCGCCCACGTGACGCGCACCCGAGCGGTCCACGTGGAGGCCGGCGCCCTGGAGCGAGTCCCTGCCTGGGTGGCCGCGCAGGGTCACGCAGCGGCGCTGGTGGTGGGTGACACGCGCACCATGGCGGCCGCCGGTGATCGCATCGTAGCACTCCTCGAGGGCGCGAGCGTCGCCACGTCGGCCCTGGTGCTCCCCGATCACCACGGGCACCCGCCCACCGCCGACGACGAGACCGTGGATCGGGCGCTCGCCGCCATCGCCGCGGCGCGGCCGTCCCTGGTCGTCGCCGCGGGCGCCGGCACGGTCAACGACGTGGCGAAGCTCGCGGCGCACCGGGCCGAGCTGACCTACATCACGTGCCCCACGGCGCCGTCCATGAACGGCTACACGTCCGCCATCGCCGCCATCCTGTCGGGGGGCGTCAAGCGCACGCTCCCCGCGCGCCAGGCGCTCGCGGTCTTCGCGGACGTGGACGTCCTCGCCGCGGCGCCTCGCGTCCTCAGGCTGGCCGGCTTCGGGGACCTGTGCTCCAAGCCCTTCTCCAACGGGGACTGGTACCTGGCCCACGCCCTGCTCGACGAGTACTGGTGCGCGCTCCCCGCCGAGCTGCTCGACGGCGCCTTCCGCGAGCTGCTCGACCACGCGCGCGGCATCGGGGAGGGCACGCCGTCCGCGGTGCATCGCCTGACGGAGACGCTGCTCCTCAGCGGGTTCAGCATGGCTCTCGCCGGCTCCTCGTCACCGGCCTCGGGGGGGGAGCACCTGATCAGCCACTACTGGGACATGGTGGAGCACGCCGCCGGGCGCCCGGTTCGTGCCCTTCACGGCCTCCAGGTCGGGGTCGCCACGGTGATCACGGGGCGCCTCTACGAGGATATCCTGGCTACGCCAGCCGAGCGTCTGGACCTGGACGCCCTCGCGGCGGCCGGTCCCCAGACCCCTGCCGAGCGGGAGCGCGAGGTGCGCGCCCGCCACCCGCTGTTGCCTGCCGAGATCGTGGACGGCGTCGTGGCGGAGTCCCTGGCCAAGTTCCGCCCCCCCGGGGAGCGCCGCGCCTTGCTGGGGCGCCTCGTCGAGCGGTGGCCCGACATCCGCGCCCGCGCGGGGATCTCGGCGGCGGCCATCGAGTCCGCCCTTCGCCAGGCGGGGGCGCCGGTGCACGCCGCCGCGCTCGGCATCGACCCCACGACGCTCGCTGAGACGGTCCGCGTAGCGCGCGACATGCGCTCCCGTTACACCGTGCTCGACCTGGCCGACGACCTCGGCATCCTTGACACCTTCGCCGACCGGGCGTGGGAGATCGCCGACTAGGCGTTGCCAGCAACCCCCGGAGAGGGCACCAATGACCACCTTCCTCGTCACCGGCGGCGCCGGCTTCATCGGCTCCAACCTGGTCACGGCGCTGCTGGCGGCCGGCCACGACGTGCGGGTCCTCGACGACTTCTCCTCGGGGCGCCGCGAGAACCTCGCCGACGCCAGGGGCGCGACCATCATCGAGGGCGACGTCCGCGACCTGGCGACCGTGCGCGGCGCGGTCACCGGCGTGGACTACGTCCTGCACCAGGCGGCGGTCCCGTCCGTCGCGCGCTCCATCGAGGACCCGCTGACCAGCAACGACGCCAACGTGAACGGGACGCTGCACGTCCTTCTTGCGGCCCGGGACGCGGGGGTCAGGCGCGTCGTCATGGCGGCGTCGTCGTCGGCGTACGGCGAGACGGAGGTCCTGCCCAAGGTGGAGACCATGACCCCGTCGCCCATCTCCCCGTACGCCATCACGAAGCTCGTCGCAGAGATGTACGGCCAGGTCTTCACCCAGCTCTATGGCCTGGAGGTCGTTTCACTGCGCTACTTCAACGTGTTCGGACCGCGCCAGGATCCCGCCTCCCACTACGCCGCCGTCATCCCGCGCTTCATCGCGCGCATGCAGGCGGGGCTCCGTCCCATCGTGTACGGCGACGGACTCCAGTCCCGCGACTTCTCCTACATCGACAACGTGGTCCAGGCGAACCTGCTCGCCTGCACCGCACCCGCGGCGCCGGGCAACATCTACAACGTTGCGTGCGGCGTGCGGTATGACCTGCTCCAGCTCGTGGACCTCCTCAACGAGATCCTGGGCACGCACATCGAGCCGGACCTCCAGGCCGCGCGCCCTGGTGACATCCGCCACTCCCTCGCCGACATCGAGCGGGCGCAGCGCGACCTGGGTTACACGGTGGTGGTCCCGTTCGAGGAGGGCCTGCGCGCCACCGTCGCCTGGTACGAGCGGCACCCCTTCTCGGTGTGACGCGCCGCCGTCACGCACAGCACGAGCGAGCGCCGCAATCGAACCGACTCCCCGGGGCACGCTGATCGCCCCAGTCGGTCTGAGAGCGCCGGAAGTCCAAGAGGATGGCGCGACGTCATCCGGTTTCGTTCGTCCGCCGATTGGTGCTCCACCCGTGCCGGGAATGCTTGAATCCCCGGAGGCGCGTTGCTACTATCCCCCTCCGGCTTGGCGCTGCGGAAATTGTCGCGGTTTCAGGAGCTTGCAGTGACGACGCGCAGCATGACCGGCTACGGGGCGGCCTCCGTCGAGGCGACGGGCATCCCGTACCGGGTTGAGGTCCGCGCCTTGAACCACAAGGGCCTGGACATCAAGCTGCGGCTCCCTCGGGAGCTCCTCGCGCTGGAGCCGGAGATGGGGGCCCTCGTGCGGTCCCACGTGCAGCGCGGTTCAGTGGAGGTCTTCGTGCGTCCCGAGGACGGCGGAGCCTCCTCGGTGCGTGTCGTCGTCGACGAGACCCTCGCGGCGTCGGTCGTAGAGGTGCTCCGCCGCCTGCGGGCGGAGCTGAAGTTGGAGGGGGATGTCACTCTCGATGCTCTGGTCTCGCTGGAGGGCCTGATCCGCATCGAGGAGGGCGGCCCCGCGCTCGCGAGTGTGCGCGGGCCACTCCTGGGAGCCCTGGCGGTCGCCTGTGAGCAGCTCGTGTCCACGCGGGCCGCCGAGGGCGAGCGCCTGGCGCTCGACTTGCAGGGGCGCGCGTCGACGCTGATCGCGCTGACGGAGTTGCTGGAGGGGGAGGCCGAGCTTGGCCGCCTCGACGCACGCCAGCGGTTGACCGAGCGCTGGGGGGAGCTGACCGCCGGGTTGGATGGGGGACCGGCGGACAGGCGAATGGAACAAGAGCTTGCCCTCATCGCGGATCGAGCGGATATCACCGAGGAGATCGTCAGACTTCGCGCCCACGCGCACGAAGCCGTGACCCTGCTCGGGTTGGTGGATGGTGAGCCCGTGGGGCGCCGCCTGGCGTTCCTGGCTCAGGAGATGCAGCGGGAGACGGCGACGATCGCCGCGAAATCGGGGCGGCTCTCGGTCACGAGGCTCTGCATCGACGCACGGTGCGAGGTCGAGCGGATCCGGGAGCAGGTCATGAACCTGGAGTGAGGAGTGGCACAGTCAATGAAGAATCCCCTACTGAACATCGGCTACGGCAACTTTGTCGTCGCCGACCGTGTGATCGCCATCGTGACGCCGTCATCGGCGCCCATGAAGCGCCTGAAGGAGGACGCCAAGGAGCGCGCCCGCCTCCTCGACGCGACGCAGGGGCGTCGCACCCGGTCGATCATCGTCATGGACAGCGACCACGTCGTCCTGTCCGCCGTCCAGGCCGAGACCGTCGCCCAGCGCTTCGGCAACAACGGCAAGAAGGGCGGCGAGGTCGACGAAGAGGTCGCCGACAAGTGAGCTTGACGGTGCCCGGGTCGCCCCCGAACACGTCCGGCCAGCGCCCGCCTGGGCTGATCATCGTGGTGTCCGCCCCGTCCGGTGGCGGCAAGTCCACGCTGATCAAGCTCCTGCGCGAGCGCCGCGGCGACGTGGACCTCTCCGTCTCGCACACGACGCGCGCCCCTCGGGGCGCCGAGCGTGACGGCGTGGAGTATCGCTTCGTCGACGACACGGCCTTCGATCGGCTCGTCGCGCAAGGTGAGATGGCAGAGTGGGCCCAGGTGTATGGCCACCGCTATGGCACCTCCCGCGCCGAGATCCAGCGCATTCGAGGTGGTGGCCGCCACGTCCTGCTCGACATCGACGTGCAGGGTGGCATGTCCATCATGCGGGCCTTTCCTGACGCCGTGAGCGTGTTCGTGCTGCCGCCGGACCTCCGCGTGCTGGAGCAGCGGCTGCGGGGGCGCGGCACGGACAGCCCCGAGGCCGTCGCGCGGCGCCTCTCGGTCGCCCGGGAGGAGGTCGGCTGGGCCCGCCACTACGGCCACGTCATCGTCAACGAGGTGCTGGAGGCCGCACTGGCGGACCTGCTCGCCGTGATCCGGGCGGCGGAGCTCCGCACCGAGCGCATGACGGGGGCCATCGACGCGCTCGCCGCTATGGGTTGAACCTCGCGGAGCTTCGGTGTAGATGATGCCGGCACCCTCCAAGGAGGACACATGACCGACCGCCCAGTGCGCGTCCGCATTGCCCCGAGCCCGACTGGTGACCCCCACGTGGGCACCGCCTACATCGGGCTGTTCAATATGGTCTTCGCGCGCCACCACGGCGGGCGCTTCGTGCTGCGCATCGAGGACACGGACCAGACCCGCTCGACCTGGGAGTCGGAGGAGGCCATCTATCGGAGCCTCCACTGGGTCGGCCTGCGCTGGGACGAGGGCCCCGACGTGGGCGGCCCCTACGGACCCTACCGCCAGTCCGAGCGCACGCACCTCTACCGGGAGCACGTGCAGGCGCTCATCGACGGTGGGTCGGCCTACCGCTGCTTCTGCTCCGCCGACCGCCTCGACCGGCTCCGGGACCAGCAGCGGCGCATGAAGCTGCCGACCCGGTACGACGGGGTGTGCCGCGACCTGTCCGCGGCGGACGTCGCCGCACGCCTCGACGCCTGCGAGCCCCACGTCGTGCGCCTGAAGACACCCGGCGTGGGGGTCACGGTCGTCAACGACCTGCTCCGGGGCGCCATCGCCTATGAGAACGAGCAGATCGACGACCAGGTGCTCCTCAAGTCCGACGGCTTCCCCACCTACCACCTGGCCAACGTCGTCGATGACCACCTCATGGAGATCACCCACGTGATCCGCGCCGAGGAGTGGATCCCGTCGACCCCCAAGCACCTGATGCTCTACGCGGCCTTCGGCTGGGAGCCGCCGACCTTCGTCCACATGCCGCTCCTGCGCAACGCGGACAAGAGCAAGATCTCGAAGCGCAAGAACCCGGTGAGCCTGGAGTTCTTTCGCAAGGCCGGCTTCCTGCCCGAGACGATGCTCAACTTCCTGGCGATGATGGGCTGGTCCATGCCCGGGGACGTGGAGAAGTTCACCCTCGACGAGATGATCGGCGCCTTCACCTGGGAGCGCATGAGCCTGTCCGGGCCGGTCTTCAACATCGAGAAGCTGGAGTGGCTCAACGGGAACTACATCCGCGACCTGTCGCCCGAGGAGCTCCGGGCGCGGGTCCTGGCCGAGGTGTTCGACGCGGACCTGATGGCACGCATCATGCCGCTCGTGCAGGAGCGCATGCGGCGCCTCGACGAGTTCGTGCCCCTGGCGGACTTCTTCTTCACCACGGACGTGGCCGTGACGGCGGAGCAGCTCATCCCCAAGAAGGGCCACGACAAGGCGGACACCTACCGCATGGTCCGCGACATCGGGGAGCAGCTCGACGCGCTCCACCGGTGGAAGACGGCGGAGATCGAGGCCGTGCTGCGCGCCTGGCCCGAAAAGAACCCGGACTGGAAGGTCCGCGACCTGTTCATGACCATCCGTGTCCTCGTCACGGGGCGCGTCGCGTCGCCCCCGCTGTTCGAGACCATGGAGGCCATGGGCAAGGCCCTGTGCCAGGATCGCTTCCGCCGCGCCGCCGCAGTGCTCCAGCAGTAGCCCCCTCTCATCCCCATCTGACAGCGACGGCGCGCCAGATCCCGTAGGCCGCGGGGGCGTGGAACACCTTGCGTCTTGCCTCGCGTTGTGAGAAGGCGCACAGTACCCCTGCCCTCGTGTCAGGTCGGGCAGGGCTAGTCGCCGGGGAACCGAACCTGCCAGCGGCACAAGGGGCTCGTTGATGGGTGCTGCATTGGAGACGCTCAAGCTCAGCGACGTCCTGGACAAGGTCGCAAGCTACAACCCCACGCCTGATCTGGATCTGATCAAGAGCGCCTACGTGTTCGCGGCGAAGGTCCACGAGGGCCAGACGCGCAAGAGCGGCGAGCCCTACCTGATGCACCCGCTCGCGGTGGCCGACATCGTTGCGACCCTCAAGCTGGACGAGGCGAGCATCTGCGCCGCCCTGCTGCACGACACGGTGGAGGACACCCTCGCGACGGTCGAGGTCCTCGCCGAGCTGTTCGGGGCCGAGATCGCGCACCTGGTCGATGGCCTCACCAAGCTGGCCAAGGTCAGCTTCCGTACGAAGGAGGAGCGGCAGGCCGAGAACTTCCGCAAGATGCTCATCGCCATGTCGCGGGACATCCGCGTCATCCTGGTCAAGCTGGCGGACCGCTGCCACAACATGCGCACGCTCAAGCACCTGCCCGAGCAGAAGCGCACGACCATCGCCGTCGAGACGCTGGACATCTACGCGCCGCTGGCCAACCGGCTCGGCATCTCGTGGATCAAGACCGAGCTCGAGGACCTGTCCTTCCGCTACATCTGGCCAGAGGACTACTACGACCTGGCCGAGAAGGTCGCGAAGACCAAGAAGCACCGGGAGAAGTACACGGACGACGTGGTCCGCATCCTGGTCGAGGTCATGGCGGAGAACGGCATCAAGCCGGAGGTGAGCGGGCGCCCGAAGCACCTGTACTCCATCTGGCGCAAGATGAAGAAGCAGAACATCGAGTTCGAGCAGGTCTACGACGCCATCGCGTTCCGGCTGATCCTCGACTCGGTGAAGGACTGCTACGAGGCGCTCGGGGTGATCCACACCCACTGGAAGCCCATCCCGGGCCGCTTCAAGGACTACATCGCGCTGCCGAAGCCCAACATGTACCGCTCGCTGCACACGGCGGTCATCGGGCCGCGGGGGGAGCGCATCGAGGTCCAGATCCGCACGCAGGAGATGCACCGCATCGCCGAAGAGGGCATCGCCGCCCACTGGAAGTACAAAGAGGGCGCGGCGATGAACATGAAGGACGAGCAGAAGTTCGCCTGGCTCAAGCAGCTCATGGAGTGGCAGCGCGAGCTGAAGGACCCGAACGAGTTCCTGGACACCGTGAAGGTCGACCTCTTCAGCGAGGAGGTCTACGTCTTCACCCCCGCCGGCGACGTCAAGGTGTTCCCGAAGGGGGCGACCCCGGTGGACTTCGCCTACTCGGTGCACTCGGAGGTCGGTCACCACTGCACCGGCGCGCGCGTCGGCGGCGTGATGGTGCCCCTGACCCACACGCTGCGCAACGGCGACATCGTCGAGATCCTGACCAGCAAGACGCAGCGGCCGAGCGCGGACTGGGTGCGCTTCGTCCAGACGGCCCGCGCCAAGAACCGCATCAAGGCATACCTGCGCGCGGAGCAGCGGGAGCGCTCTTTGGCCATCGGGCGTGAGATCCTGGAGAAGGAGCTCCGCAAGTACAGCCTGAACCTGAACAAGATCAGCAAGAACGGTAACTTCCAGGAGGTGTGCGAGAAGCTCCGCGCGGCGAACCTGGAGGATCTCTGCGTCCTGGTCGGCTACGGGAAGGTGCGGGCAGAGCAGGTCAGCGAGGCGCTGCTTCCGCCAGAGGAGCGGCAGGCGCGCGGCCTGGAGCCGCCGAAGGAGGAGGGCCGCATCACCTCCTTCCTCAAGTCCCTCGGCAAGCGCAAGGGCGGCGTGAAGCTCGACGGCATCGAGGACCTGCTCGTCCGCTACGGGAGCTGCTGCAACCCGGTGCCCGGCGACGACATCGTGGGCTTCGTCACGCGCGGGCGCGGGGTCACGGTGCACACCCGCGACTGCGCCCACGCCGCCGACAGCGACCCGGACCGCATGATCGATGTGGTCTGGGACACGGGCGCGTCGGCGGCCCACGCGATCAACCTGCGGGTCGTGTGCTCGGACACGCCGGGGCTCCTGGCGCTGATCAGCCAGTCGTTCACCAACGAGGGGGTCAACATCTCCCAGGCCCACTGCTCCGCGACCGACGACCACAAGGCCGTGAACCTGTTCCAGATCCACGTGGCGAACCTGGATCAGCTCCGCTCCGTGATGCGCTCCATCGAGCGCATCAAGGGTGTCTACACCGTCGAGCGGGTCCGGACGTGAGCCGTGGCGTCCGAGGACGAAGAGGACCGGTTCATCGCCGCCCTTGACGCCTTCGACGCGGGCGACTACCACTGTGCGCGCGCGCTGCTCGCGCCCCTGCGGCTCCTGCCACCGGGCGACGAGGTGCGAGACGAGACGGACAGGCTGCTCCGGCGCATGGACCCCGACCCCCGGCAGCGGGTGTGGGTGCCTGTGGGTGCGCTGGCGATCCTTGCCGTCGTCATCTGGACGGTCCTATGAGCAACTCCATCGAGGCGGGCCTTCAGGCCATCGGGCGCGGCGAGCTGGTCGTCCTCATCGACGATCACGGGGAGCGCCGCGAGCAGGGCGCGTCCATCGAGGGCGACCTGGTCGTCGCGGCAGAGCACGTGACCCCCGACATCGTGAACTTCATGGCCACCCACGCGCGGGGGCTCGTCTGCGTCGCCATGACGCCCGAGCGGGTGGAGCGGTTCGGTCTCGCGCTGATGCCGCGGCGCAACAGCGCGTCGCGCCGGGCCTGGTACACGGTGTCCGTGGAGGCGCGGGAGGGGGTGTCCACGGGCATCTCCGCGGCGGACCGTGCGCGGACCATCGAGGTCCTGGCCGACGACGACGCCGGCCCCGACGACCTGGTGAGCCCGGGGCACGTGTTCCCCATGCGCTCCTGGAAGGGCGGGTCCCTCGCGCGGCCCGGCGACGCGGAGGCCGCCGTTGACCTGGCGCGCTACGCTGGCTGCCGCCCCGTCGCGGCGCTGTGCCAGGTGCTCACCGCTGACGGCGCCGCGGCGGGGCCGCAAGAGCTGGAGCGCTTCGCCGAGGAGCATGGCCTCCAGGTGGTGCGCATTTCAGAGTTGGTGCGCTGGCGCATGGAGCGGGAGATCTTCGTGGAATGCGTCCAGGAGGCGCCCGTGGAGACCGAGCATGGTCCCTTCGTGCTGCGGGTGTACCAGAACAAGCTCGACGGTCGGTATCACCCGGTGATGACCCGGGGGGACCTCCAGGGGCAGGCCAAGGTCCTCGTGCGCATCCACTCCCAGTGCCTGACGGGGGACGTGTTCCACTCCCTGCGGTGCGACTGCGGCGAGCAGCTCGACTCGGCGATGAGCGCCATCGCCGAGCGAGGCGTCGGGGCGCTGATCTACCTCCGCCAGGAGGGCCGCGGCATCGGCCTCGTCAACAAGCTCAAGGCCTACGGCATCCAGGACCGGGGCAAGGACACCGTCGAGGCCAACCTGGAGCTCGGCTTCGTGCCGGACCTGCGGGAGTACGTGGTGGGGGCGCAGATCCTGTCCCACCTCGGCGTCGAGAGCGTGTGCGTCATCACCAACAACCCGCGCAAGATCGACGGGCTCGGGCAGTTCGGGGTCAAGGTGGCGGGCCGCGTTCCCATCGAGATGGAGGCCAACGCCACCAATCGCCACTACCTGGCCACCAAGAAGGCCAAGCTCGGTCACCTGCTCGAGCACGTCTGACCTGTGCGCCTCTGTCGCGCCCTGTTCGTGGCTTTGACGCTGGTGGCTGCAACGGCCGCCGCCGAGCCCGTCGTCACACCTCCCGTCATGACGCGCTTCGTCGAGGCGCGCCTGCCGGCGGACGCGCCCGCCCGGGACGCCGTCGTGGAGCTGTGGCTCGTCATCGACGCAGCCGGCGCGGTCACCGAGGTGGAGGTCAAGGAGCCCGCGGGCTCGCCCTGGGACGAGGCCGCCGCAGAGGCCGCCTTGAGCCTGGAGTTCTCCCCTGCGCTGGTCGACGGCGTGCCGGCGCCCGTCAAGGTGCCCTTCCGCTACGCGTTCATCCAGCCGAAGCAGCGGGGGCGCTTCGGCGTTGCGCGGGCGGAGCGGCGGGACAGCGAGGCGGTTCCTGGGGCGAGGGTGCGCGGCGAGGTGCAGGAGCGGGGCACCCGGGCCCCGCTGTATGGGGCGCTGGTGCGGGCGACCGACGGGGTGACGACGTGGGAGGCCCTCACCCGGGACGACGGCGCCTTCACCCTGGAGGGGCTCCCCGCAGGCACCGTGCAGCTCGAGGTGGCGCAGGGGGGCTATCTGCCGCTTCGAACCGCCCTGGATGTGCCTGGCGTCGCGACGGGTCCCCTCCAGATCGACCCCTTGCGCCTCGATCCCGACGGCAGCGAGCAGTACCGCACCGTCATCCAGGGGGAGCGAAAGAAGGCCGCCGCCACCGAGGTCCTGCTGGAGGAGACCGAGCTGACCCGCACCCCAGGCACCTTCGGCGACCCGACCCGCGTGGTCGCGTCTCTGCCGGGCGTCGCGCGCACGCCCTTCGGCCTCGGCTACTATGTGGTCCGCGGCGCGAACCTGGAGAACACCGGCTTCTTCATCGACGGCCACCCGGCGCTGTACCTCTACCACCTGGTGGGCGGGCCGGCGGTGATCCACCCCGAGGCCGTCGGGCGCCTCCGCTTCTACCCCGGAGGCTACCCACCGGAGTTCGGGCGCTTCGCCGGGGGCGTCATCGCCCTCGACATCAAGGATCCGCCCGAGGATCGCTGGCACCTGGACGTGGAGCTGGACGTGCTCAAGGCGTCCGTCCTGTTCACGCTGCCCTTCGACGAGGGGAGGGGGCTGCTCACCGCGTCGCTGCGCCGCAGCTACTACGAGCTGGTGCTGCCGCTGGTCATCGACGACGTGGAGCTCAGCTACACCGACTACATGCTCCGCGTCACCTGGCAGGCGACCCCGTCGGTGCGGCTCCTCGCCATGGCCCTCGGCGCCGAGGATCGGTTCTCGGCGGCCGCCGGCGACTCGCAAGATGGGAGCGAGTCGGCGCAGGACCTGGGCTTGGGCTTTCATCGGCTTCAGCTCGGCGCGGTGGTCGACCTGGACCGGACCACGTCGTTCTCGACCAGCGTGGCCTTCGAGGTGGACCACACGGCGGGGCAGCGCGTCGCGGAGGACGACGAGGACCTCAAGGTCTCGCTCATCGCCTACGGGCTCAACGCCAAGGCGTGGTTCGACTGGGAGGCGTCCGACGTCGTGGCGATGCAGACAGGCGTGGACCTGCTGTGGACCCACGTGGAGTCCGACCTGACCGTGCCCTCGTTTCCGCCGCTCGGTGATCCTCGACCGCCCCAGTTCGACCCGATCACCCTGTCCTTCGGCTTCACGGGCCCCATGCTGAGCGTGGCGCCGTGGATCGGCGCCACCCTCGAGGTGGCCCCGGGGGTCAACCTGCTGCCCGGCGTGCGCTTCAACGTGGAGCGCTACGCGGGGGCGACGCACCTCTCCGTGGATCCGAAGGTCGCCGTCCGGTGGCGCTTCCACCCGGACTGGACCCTGAAGGCGGCCGTGGCCCTCGCGCACCAGTCTCCGCCCGTGTTCCAGGTGGAGGAGCCCTACGGCGACCCGAACATCCCCCAGGTCACGTCGCTCCAGACCAGCCTCGGGGCCGAGTGGGCGTTCTTCGAGGGCTGGGACCTGTCCGTCGAGGGCTTCTACAACCACTACGGGGACATCGCCCGTGCCAACCAGACCTATCGGGTGGAGGAGGGCGACGTGCGGCGCGCCAGCTTCGTCGCGGACGTCGAGGGGCGCGCCTTCGGCTTGGAGGTCATGCTGCGGCGGCAGCTTGGCTCCTGGGCCTACGGCTGGCTGAGCTACACCCTGTCGCGCTCCGAGCGGCTGATCCCCCCGAACGACTGGCGCGCGACGGGCATCGACCAGGCCCACGTGCTCAACCTGGCGTGGAGCTTCCTGCTGGGCGAAGGCTGGTCGCTGGGGGCGCGCTTCACGCTGACCACCGGCAACCCGGCGTATCCCGTCGTTGGTGCCCGCTACGACGCGGACCGCGACCGCTACCAGCCGCTCTTCGGCGACACGGAGGAGCGCCTGCCGGTGTTCCACCGCCTGGACCTGCGCGTGGACAAGACGTGGCGCTTCGACACCTGGCTGCTCGGCGCCTACATCGACGTGCAGAACGTGTACAACCAGATGAACCCCGAGAGCCGGCGGTACAGCTACGACTACACCATCAAGACCGACGGCATCGGGCTGCCCATCCTGCCTACCCTGGGAGTGAAGGCGACGTTCTGAGCATGAGACGACTCGCGATCATGGCCGCCCTGCTGGGCGGCTGCCTGGAGGAGCTGCCCAAGCCGAGCAAGGTCGACGGGCTGCGTGTGCTGGGGGTGCAGGCCGAGCCGCCGGAGCTCGCTCCGGGTGGGACGACGGAGCTGCGCGCCCTGGTCGCCGACCCGGAGGGGCGGCCCGTGAAACTGGAGTGGTACGCCTGCCAGGTGCCGGAGAGGGGGCAGGGGCTGTTCGAGGGGGGAGGGCAGTCCAGCGCGAGCGGCGGAGGCGGGTATGCTCTCGACTCCAAGAGCTCCTGCGCCGACCCGGAGCTGATCGCGGCGGGGGCGTCCGTCCGCCTGGGCACCGGGCCCACCGTCTCGTACACGGTGCCTCTGGATGCGCTCTCCGAGGAGGCCATCCGCTTCGCCTACGGCCTGCCCGAGGACGGGCGCCTCCCCATCGAGGCGCAGATCGGCCTGCTCACCGTGGCTGGGGTCAACACGACCATCTCGCTGGTCGCCACCGTCCCGGGCGCGAAGCCCCTGGAGGCGTTCAAGCGGCTCAACGTTTCCCTCGCGAGCCCCGCCAACAAGAATCCGACGGGGATCGCCTTCGCGCTTCGGCGCGCCGACGACCAGAGCGAGGCACCCAAGGCCGGTACTGCTCCCGAGGGAGAGTGCTTCGTGTCGCCAGTCGCCATCGAGGCAGGGGAGTGGGTCATCCAGGCGCTGAACATGCCGGACCCCGGCGAGCCCTATCCGGTCATCGTGGGCGGCACCAGCATCGAGCGCCCCTTCGAGCTCCTCTTCACGGAGGAGACCTGGTTCTACTCGACCTTCAGCACGGCTGGCAGCATCTCGCCGGACATCGTGAAGTCGTCACAGGCGGGGCGCATCAAGTGGACGTTGGACGAGACCCCGACGGAGCCGGTCGACGTGTGGATCGTGGTGCGGGATGGCCGGGGCGGCACGGCGTGGTGTCACAGCGTGCTCGCCCCGGAGTGAGGGGTCACGGGGCGGCGTACTTCTGCATGCACTTCTGGTACTCGGGGGTCTTGGCCCAGCCGCAGCTCCCGTCGGGGGCGTAGTTGCCGCAGGACGTGAGCTGCAGGCACTCATATGACTCGTCCCACTTGCAGTCGGACGCCATGGGCTCCGCGGCGCAGATCTCGCCCGAGCAGCCGGAGACGACGCAGCCGACCGGCTGGACGTCCTGACACGTGCCGTAGCAGGGGGGGCACCAGTCGGGGGTGCAGGGGCCCATGGGGCAGGGGCCCTGCACGCAGGCCTGGCCCTTGCCGCAGTCCGCGTCGCTCAGGCACTGGACGGTCGGCGCCGGCAGGCACTGCATCCAGCAGGCGTCACAGTTGGGGCAGCCCGGAATCTGGCCGCACTGGCAGGTGGTGCCGGCCGGGCAGTCCTTGTCCGTGCTGCAATCGAGGACCGGTGGGGCGTCCTTGCAGGTGCCCCAGCAGCTCGGCTCCGGGCACTCGCACATCGTGCCGTCCGGGCACGCGCAGCCGGCGCACACCTCCAGCTCGCACACCTGACCCGGGCCGCAGTCCCAGTCATAGGAGCAGCCCTGCGGGTTCGGGTCGGGCATGCACTGCATCAGGCACACCGCGCACATCGGGCAGGTCGGGTCCATGCCACACTGGCAGGTGGTGCCGGCGGGGCAGTCCTTGTCCGTGTTGCAGGTGACCGGCTGCTCCACCTCTGCGCAGTGACCCCAGCAGCCACAGTCCGCGGGGTCGCAGTACGCGCCCGGCGGGCAGTAGCAGGAGGCGCAGACCTCGAACTGGCAATAGCTGCCCCACCCGCAGTCCGCGTCGCTGCTGCACTCATACGGCTTTGGAGCGTCGACGCAGGTCCCCTCGGTGGGGCAGGGGTCGCATGGGGTGCCAGGGGCGCACCAGATCATGGGGCAGTAGTCCGCGATCTGGCAGATCTGGCCAGGCGCACACTCACTGTCGGACTTGCACGTCGTGGGCTTGGCCTCACACCAGCCGTAGCAGACCGCCGGGCAGGCCATGCCGGGCTTGCAGCCGGGTGGCGGTTGACAGACCGTGCCCGCGTTGCACGTGGTGCCGGAGGGGCAGTCCTGGTCGCCATAGCAGCCGGTGGGCCCCGTACCGCCACACTGGAAATCGCAGATGCCCTCGGTGCACGCCCAGGCGCCCACACAGTCGACGTAGGCGGGCAGCCCCTCGCAGTCCTTGGCCGTGTTGCACGTGGGCTCGGGTGTGCCGCACTTGTAGTTGCAGAGCTCGTCTTCGCAGCTCCAGTAGCCGACGCACTTGTACGGGGGTACGAGATCGTTGCAGTCAGCGGCCACCGTGCACTCGGGCTCCGGCTCGACGGGTACGGGGACGCAGCCCTTCTTGGCGCCGGTCACCATCATGGCGAGGCCAGCGAGCAGCGCCAGCGGGGCGACCACGTTCAGGGTGCTTCGAGTCCTGTTCCACTTCATGTCCATCCTCCTGGTCACGGCCGCCTGGTGCCGCAGATCGTTGCCCTGAGATCGGGGTAGCAATGCGCATGCCAGCGGGAATGTCCAGCGAATTCGCTGTGGGGGCGCCAAGCGCCCCGTCAACCCGTGTGCATCGGATGAGCGCAGTGTGGAGTTTCTGCCACGTCAGAAGTCGTGGCTGAAGTCGATGCCCAGGTTGAAGATGGAGCCACCCGCCGTGTAGTCGCCCACCGGATCGTTCGGGTCGGGCTTGTCGACGGCGCGCTCCTCGAGGAGGGTCCACTGGAGTGCGATGCCCACGGTCAGTGGCTTCCGGTGGTGCTCCAGCGGGTCCGCGAAGGTGAAGCTCGCGCCCAGGGAGGTCGTGTGAGCGGGAGAGTCGATGAAGTTGGTCTGGTGGACGGGCGCCGGCAGCGGCGTCGGGCGAAAGGCGTACCCGCCGCGCACGGTGACCAGCTCGTTGGCCACCCACTCCAGGCCGACGCGCGGGCTCAGGATGTCCCGCGCGCCCATGTCCACGGCGGGGCTGTCGACGCGGATCAGATCGGCCACGGTCCCGCCGGCTTGCCCATGCACCAGGGCCGAGTCGTCGAGAGTCACGTGCACGTCCACCGCCGGAGAGGGGGCGAGGCTCCACATGGCCCAGCCGAGCTCCGCGGACACCGTCAGCGCAACGGGCGTCAGGTAGCTCACTCCCAAGGTCAGGTGGTGGGGCGTATAGAGCGACACGCCGCGGATCACGATGTCCAGGTTGCCTATCTCCTCGACCACCACCTGCACCGGCAGCGCGTAGTCCAGCGACAGAGCCGCCCTGTACGACGCGGCGATGCGCAGCTCCGGGACGGGCAGCACCGTGACGCCCGCCGTGGGGGCGGCGGCGCCGAACACGTCGAGGCGGATGTCCCGGCTCGTCACCCGGTTGTCGAGCAAGCTCATGCTGACCCGGGCGGCGCCCTGCAGCTCGGCGAGGATCTGGACGCCCACGCCCAGGCGCAGCTCCGGGATGGGCTCGTAGGCTACCCCGAGCAACAGCGCCAGCTTGTCGGGCACGTTCTCGTAGAGTGAGAACTGGGGCACGTGCCAGTCGATGGACTCGACGCGGGTCAGGCGCAGGAGCGGCAGGAGCAGGGCCGCCCCGAAGGACACCTTCCTCTCGAAGACGCCGCCCCAGGGCACGGAGATGCCCGCGTGGACGACCAGGTTGTCCTCGGGGACCACAGACTCCCACGTGCTGTCCGTCTGGCGCCGGTCGATGGTCAGCATGGGCGCGACCCAGTTCAGGCCGTAGCCGAAGTGTACCTCCTTGCGGGCGATGAGGTTCGCCGGGTTGTAGAACACCGCCTCGTAGTCCTCGCTCGGCGCGGTCGAGGCGTTGGCCATGGCCGTGCCACGGGCGCCGAAGCCGTAGGTGTCGAGCAGGCTCGCGCGCGCGGGCAAGGCGAGCAGCAGCGCTGCGATGAGGAGGGCGCGGCTCACGCAGCCTCCCGCGCGGCGGCGATGTGCGCACGCCGCCCCGGGTCCGACAGGAAGCCGGCGATGCTCGTGAAGCGGAAGGCCCGGAGCAGCGCGCGGAGCTTCGCGGCCGTGCCCCCGATGTTCAGGTAGGAGCGCAGCGTCCGCGCGAGGGGGAGCCCCTGGAGGCGCGGTTGGCCCGTGTCCAGGTCCCGCGGGTGGACGTAGATGGTCGCCGGCTCCCCCCGGCCGTTGATGCGCCGGACGGCAGCGCGAACGACCGCCCCGGGGAGCAGGCGCAGGTAGCCGCCCCCCCCGACCGAGAGGGGGCGTCCAAAAAAGTCCACGGAGGCCAGCGGGAACTCGACGAGGTCCCCGCAGGAGGTCACCAACGTGAAGGGGGCGCGGCGGCGTGTTGGCCACCCCTCGTGCCCGATGCGGCCAGGTGCCACGGACGAGTCGTGAGTGAAGCCGTGCGCGACGAGCACCTCGAAGGCCCATGGCGTGCGCGACGTGATCGAGAAGCCCGCCGCCCGGTAGCCCGCTGGGCGCACCCCGCAGGCGGCGGTGATGGCCTCGACGGAGCGCTGCAGGTCCGCCTCGAAGGCGTCGCGTCCGAGCCGCGGGACCGGCTCGTGCCCCCAGCCGTGGGAGCACACCTCGAAGCCTCGAGCGCGCACCTCGGCGACGAGCGCCGGGTGGCGCTCGGCGACCCAGCCGAGCACGAAGAAGGTGGCCCCAGCGCCCGCGTCCTGCAGCAGGTCCATCAGGCGGTGCGTCCCGTCGGCAACGCGCGACGGGAGCCGCGCCCAGCGGGCGGGCCCGAAGTCGGGCACGGGGACGTCGATGAGGTGGAACCAGTCCTCGACGTCGATGGTGAGCACGTTGATGGCTTCGTCCATGGGTCCGGCGCAGCAGAGGTTCGGCGAGTATAGGGGCAGGTGGCGTGTGCGGACAACCGGGCCGTGGGGCAGCGAGGCTGGGGCTCATTGCCCCGACGGCATCAGCGACGTCTGCGCGGTCCAGGGCCCGACAGGCCGACACTGGAGCACGTTGCGCGCCCAGGCCGGGCCTCCGCTGGGGGGCTGCCCGACGGGCCGCCAAGGATCACGTCATCACGGCCGCCACGCTGCGCTCTGGGTCCGCGTCGGTGCTCGTGGACTGCCGCGCCATGCCCGGGGTCCCTCAGGTTCGAGCGACGAGCGGATTGCGGGTGGTCAGCGCAGGGAAGCGGGCGAAGTCGCGATCCGCCGTCCACAGCTCGGAGACACCGTGGGAGAGACAGATGGCTGCAATGCGCGCATCGTGGACCATGGGACCCTGGACGTGGGCTGCGGACAGGAGGCCCTCCAGGCGCGTCCAGTGGTCGGCGGCCTCGGAGATCACCCACAGGCTGGGTGACTCCAACCAGCTCGCGATCTGGTCGAGCGCCTGCTCGGGCGTCGAGGGAGGGTCGAACAGCCGGGGGTGGGTCGCCTTCGCGTAGAACTCGTGGATGCAGGGCCATGGGATCGCCCATGGGGAGGGGCCCCCTGCCAGCGTCCTGATGTTTCGAGCCGCCTGCGGGTGAAACGGTGAGTCGGAGCGGTGTGCGTGCACCAGCACATTCGTGTCGACGGCGATCATGTCCGCCCGTCGTCGTAGGCGAGCTCACGGGGCAGGTCCCAGGACTGACCCGGCTTCAGCCCCCGTCCCCCGACGGAGGCGTCGCGCAGCCGAAACTCCTCGGCCTGTCTGCGCTGCTGGAGAGCAAGGCGCAGCCCCTGCTCCACGAGCTCCCGAAAGGTCATGCCCGAGCGCGCGGCCACCTCCTTCCCCTCGAGGAACAAGGCGTCGGCAATATCAATGGTTGTCTTCATATGGGTGACCATATCCATGCGGTCCAGGCACGTCAACGCCGCCGGGATGCGGACTGGCCGGTTGACAGCCGGTGGCGGGCGTGCAGACACTGTGCGCCCGACCGCGGAGGGTGAGCGATGCCTGGACCGTACCTGCTGGTGGTGGGCGCCCGGCCAAATTTCATGAAGATCGCGCCGCTCCATGCGGAGCTCGGGCGTCTGGGCCTGCCCCAGCGCTTGGTCCACACGGGGCAGCACTACGATGACCGCATGAGCCGCGTCTTCTTCGAGGACCTGGGCATGCCTGCCCCCGACGTGTACCTGGGCGTGGGCTCCGGCTCCCACGCGGAGCAGACGGCGCGGGTGATGATCGGCTTCGAGCAGGTGTGCGCGGCGGAGAGCCCGTCCGGCGTCGTGGTCGTCGGGGACGTGAACTCCACCATCGCGTGTGCCCTGGTGGCCGCCAAGCTGTGGATCCCGGTCGCCCACGTCGAGGCGGGCCTGCGCTCCAACGACCGGCGCATGCCCGAAGAGGTGAACCGCCTGCTCACGGACCAGATCGCCGACCTGCTGTTCACCCCGTCCGAGGACGGCGACGCGAACCTGCTGCGGGAGGGCGTGTCTCCGCAGAAGATCCACCGGGTCGGCAACATCATGATCGACAGCCTCCTGTCCCACCTCGGCAAGGCCCGCTCCTTGGGCGTCCTGCCTTCACTGGGGCTGGAGCCGGGCCGGTACGGCGTGCTCACGCTCCACCGGCCCTCCAACGTGGACGACGCCGCACCGTTCGGGCGCATCGTCGATGCGCTCGCCGCCATCGGCCCCTCGCTTCCCATCGTGTTCCCGGTCCACCCCCGGACGCGCAAGCAGCTCGAGGCCTTCGGCCTCTGGGAGCGGCTCTCCGGCATCCCGGGGATGCGCCTGGTCGAGCCCATGGGCTACCTGGAGTTCCTGGCGCTGACCAGCGACGCGCGGCTCGTCTTGACGGACTCGGGCGGGCTCCAGGAGGAGACGACCGCCCTGCGGGTCCCGTGCATCACGCTCCGCGACTCTACGGAGCGCCCCGTCACGGTCGACGTGGGCTCCAATGTCATCGTCGGGAGCGACACGGACGCGATCATCGCCGCCGCCCGAGAGGCGCTGGACGGGCCTGCGCGGCGCGGTGCGGTGCCTCCCCTGTGGGATGGCCGCACGGCCGAGCGCATCGCCGCCGTGCTGGCCTCCGCGTGGCCTACGGCGTGATCGTCGCGCTGGATCTGGTGCTCGGCGCTTGCCTCGGGGTCCTGGCCGCGGCCTACGTGGTCTGGCCTCTCGCGGTAGCCATCGCCGCGCGTCTGGCCCCGCCGCGCCCCTCGGAGGAGGGCACGCCCAACGTCAGCCTGATCGTCGTCGCGCGGGACGAGCGCGCCGCCATCGCCGACAAGCTCGCCGCGTGCCTCGCGCTGGACTACCCGGCCGAGCGCCTGGAGATCCTCGTCGCCTCCGATGGGTCGACGGACGGTACGGTGGAGGAGGCTCGCTGCTTCACGGAGGTCACGGTCCTGGACCTGCCGCACTTCGGCAAGACCGCTGCGGCCCAAGCTGCCGCCACCCGCGCCCGCGCGGACATCCTGGTGTTCACCGACGCGACCACCCGCCTCCGACCCGACGCCCTCCGGCGCCTGGCGCCGGCGCTGCTCGCCCCCGACGTCGGGTGCGCCACGGGCCGCATCGTCTATACCTACGACGATGCCCCCCTCGCCGTGGGCTTCCGCTCCTACCAGCACGTGGTCGTGTCCCAGCGGCAGGCGGAGGCGCGCGCTGGCACTGCGTCCGTCGTCAGCGGGGCCCTCCACGCAGCGCGCCGCGAGCTCCTGCTGCTCCCCGTGGACCCCTGGCAGAGCTACGACCTGGTCCTGCCGCTGCTGGCGGCCGAGCGAGGGCTGCGCGCGGTCTACGTGGCGGACGCCGTCGCCGTCGAGGCGTCGCGGCGGAGCCTGCGGAGCGAGCTGCGGGCCCGCGTCCGCATCGGAGTGCGGTGCTGGCTGTTCCTCGGGCTCCTCGCCCACAGATGGCGGAATGTGACCAGCCGAAGCTATCTGGTGCAGGTTCTCTTCCACAAGGTCGCGCGGTGGCTAGGGACCATTGCCCTGCTGCTCCTCGCGATCCTGGGTCCCGTCGGCCTCACCCTGGGGGCCCGTCTTGCCTCGGCCGCCACCGGGCTCGTCGCCGTTGGGGTCTGCCTGGCCTTGATCGGCCTCGGCGCGGGCGCCCTGGCGCGCCGCCTCCCCCTCCTCGGGCTCCCGCTCTTCTTCGCCGTGGTCAACGTGGCCTACTGGATCGCTCTCGCCCAGGTGGTCCGGGGGAGGCGCATCACCGGCTGGCAGCCCGAGCGTTGAGCCTCGCCAGGAGCCGCCCATGCAGCCCGCCGAAGTTGCGCCCGCTCATGGCGAGCACCACGTCGCCAGGGACAGCGTGCTCCGCCACCCACGCCACGATGTCGTCGAACTCGGGGATGTGCCGCGCGTCCACTCCCGTCGCGCGCAGGTCCTCCACGATCCGCTCGCAGTCGATCTGCTCATCGGCAGACAGCTTGTCCCATTTCTTCAGCGGCTTCGAGAGCACCACGTGGTCCGCCCCGCGCAGCGCGACGGGGTAGTCGTCCTGGAAGAAGCGCCGCCGCGACGTGTTGGACTCGGCCTCGAACAGGGCCCAGAGGGGGCGCCCCGGATAGCGCGCCCGGATGGCGTCGATGGTCTCGGCGACCGCCGTCGGGTGGTGGGCGTAGTCGTCGATGACCAGGACGCCGTCCTCCTCGCCCTTGACCTCCTGGCGCTTGACCACGCCCGCGAACCCGGCTAGCCCCGCCGCGAGGGTCTCGAGGGGCACCCCCAGTCGGTGCGCCACCCCCAGCGCGGCCACCGCATTCTGGGCGTTGTGCCGTCCAGCCATGGGGCTCCACAGCTCGCCGAGGGCCACTCCTCGGTGCTCCAGGGTGAAGCGCCACCCGCCTGCGTCCGGCCGCGCGTCCCGCGCCACCCAGTCGTAGGGGCCGTCCACGCCGTAGGTCTCCACGGCTCCCCGGCAGCCGCGCGCGACCCGCACCGGCAGCTCGCGCTCGCCGCACACCAGCAGGGCTCCGTCGGGTGGGACGATGGCCACGAAGCGCTCGAAGGCGCTGATCACGTGGTCCAGGTCGCGGTAGATGTCCGCGTGGTCGTACTCGATGCTGGTCAGGATCGCAGTGCGCGGCTGGTAGTGCAGGAACTTCGGGCCCTTGTCGAAGTAGGCCGTGTCGTACTCGTCGCCCTCGATGACGAACTCCTGCCCGTCGCCCAGGTGGAACGAGCGCCCGAAGTTGCTCGGGATGCCGCCGATGAGGAAGCTCGGGCTCCGACCAGCGTGGGCGAGCAGCCAGGCGGTCAGCGACGTCGTCGTGGTCTTGCCGTGGGTGCCGGTGACCACCACGGGGTGTCGAGACGCGAGGAACAACGCGGAGAGGGCCTCGGGGAAGCTCATGTGCGGGATGGCTCGCTCCCGCATGGCCGTCGCCTCCGGGTTCACCCGCCGGATGACGTTGCCCACGATGACCAGGTCCGGCCCCCAGTCCAGGTTCTCGGGCGCGAAGCCCTCCATGATGGGGATCCCCCACGCGGCGAGGCGCTCGCTCATGGGCGGGTAGGCCCCCTCGTCTGAGCCCCGTACTTCGTAACCGTGCGCCTGGAGCATCCCCGCGAAGGCACCCATGCCGGTCCCGCAGATGGCCATCAGGTGGATCCGTCGTACCTTCGCAAGGTTGACCGGGGGTGACTCGCTCATGGTGGGCTCCTACGGTCCAAGGTCGCGGGCACGAAATGCTCGCACGGACCCCGTCCTCGGTCAAAATCCCAGGGGCGTCCGAGAGTCCTCGTTGCGCCGGCTGGCCGTGGACTGGTCCTTGACCCCTCTGCGAAAACCGGCTACGCTCGCCGCGCTGGTCTCAGAACGCGCCGAAATCATGGAACTTCAAAGACTTCAGGGTCCTCGATAGCGCTGAGGAGGGAGCCGACGTGGCGGACGGGAACGACAAGAACATCCAGGATCTGAAAGCTCGCCTCGGCTTGCAGAAGGCGAAGGCTGCTGCGGCAGCCAAGCCAGAGCCTGTCATGGAGCAGCCTCCCCAGGCCGCTGAGGAGGGGGACGCGACTCCTCTTCCTGGGCCGCTCCCCGCCGACTCCGCGCAGCCGACCCGCAGGGCTCCGGCGCCCCCCCCGGAGTTTCGTCCCCCCACCGAAGTGCACGACGTCCACGTGGACGAGAGCGCGGCAAAGAGTGGCCGCGGGGCCATGCTCCTCGCGGCGCTGTTCGGCATCGCGCTGTTCTTCGGCCTCGGGTACCTGGCGGGCAAGATCTTCAAGGAGCGCACCATCGGCAACATGAAGATCGCCGAGGCCAACCAGGTGCTGGACTGGTTCACCAAGCACCAGGTGGCCGAGACCGGCGAGAAGACGCTCGCCACGATTGACGCCTACAAGGCGAGCCTGGCGGACATCGCCGGCCGCATCGAGAAGGCGCGCGCCGGCGAGGGCCTGGCCTCGATGCAGGCCGAGCTGCTCGAGTTCCTGGGCACCGCGGCGAGCTACGGGGGCTCCCAGGTCGTGTTCGACACCAGCGGCATCTTCCGCGAGGGGTGGTACGCGGCGGAGCTGGTCCCGGTCATCAACGCGTTCGTTGGCCAGGTGGCGCTGCTCCATGCGCGCACCCAGGCCGTTGCGAAGGAGGCCGCGCTCATCGCAAACGTGCAGATGATGCAGGAGGCGCGTACCACCAACCCCCAGGCGTCCGTGCGCCGCATCCTGGTCAAGCCCACCGAGCTGAACGGGGTCCCCTGGAACACGGGCTCCTTCCTCGCCCAGGTGATGGATCCGGAGCAGGTGCCGCCCCAGGTGCCCGAGGGTGTGGACCCGGCGACGGTGAAGCCGGAGTGGGAGGTCGCCGTACTGGAGGAGGGCAAGGACAAGGGCCAGCGGGTGCTGACCACCGACATCGTGGTCGTCGACTTCGGCTCTCAGCTCCGCCCCATGGAGAACGCGCTCCAGGAGGGGGCCCTCGGGCGCGTCGCGGATGGCATCCTGGAGCTGAAGGCCACCGCCGACCTGATCAACTTCGATCCCCTCCGACAGAAGCTCGAAGAGCTGGCGAAGGTCGAGCCCTACTTCACGTTCTAGACTCTAGAAGCTGAAGCCAGACGAGAGGACCGAGCCGCCAGGCACCGGCGCCATGCCGAAGCCCGTCAGGCGGACCTTGGATGGCTCCTCCGTGCTCGCCGTGGAGGGGCCCGAGTCGGTGTAGCCCAGCACCAGCAGCACGACGCCCGTCACCACCAGCGCGCCGCCGGCCCCATCCAGGATGAACGCGATGGTCTGCTTGGACGACGAGTCGTCCACCAGGCGGTTGTACTCAGGGACGTAGTATTCGTTGTAGTACTGGGTCGGATCGATGCCCGAGCCCTCCGCCGGAGTGTTGCTGAGGGCGTTCGCCTTGTTCTTGCTGTCGATGGAGAGCATGTGCATCGCGACGCCGCCGCCCACCGCGCCAAGGCCCACCGAGGCTGCGACCCAGCCCCAGGTGACCATGGCGTCGCCACCCGACGAGGTCGACTCCACGGTGGCCGTGGGTGTGGGGGTCGTCGTCGCCGCGGAGGCCGTCGCCGCCACCGCGGTGGCGAGCGTGACGTCCAGACGGGTTGGCTCCCCTGGCGTGGCCGTGATGGAACGAGCCCATGGTTCATACCCGGGCTTCTCGATGCGCACCTCGACGGTGCCCTCGTCCAGCGGGATGGCCTCCAGCGGCGTCACCCCGACCGCCTTGCCGCCCACGGACACCGTCGCGCCCGGGACGTTGGCGCTGATCACGAGCAGCGCCGCGCCCGCCACTGGGGCCAGCGACAGCTTGACGTCCAGGGACTGGCCGACCGGAACCTCGATGGCCCGCTCCGCGGGCTCGAAGCCCTCCGCCTCTGCCCGGACCTTGTGCGACCCGGGCTCCACCCACGTCACGCCGCCGCCCGTGCCCACCTGGACCGGGACCCCATCCACGGTGACCTTGGCCGTCGCCGGAAAGACAGCGATGGCGACTCGTCCCCGGCTTGCCTGGAGTCGCGCGAGCACCTCGTCGAGACCCTGGCGCGCGCGCTGCCCCGGCGAGCCAGCCAGACCGAGCTCTACAGCCTCGCGGTACACCCGCGCGGCGCTGGCCCAGTCCTCGGCTCGCACGTAGGCCGCGCCGGCCTCCAGGAGCCAGGCCGGGTTCGGGAGGGCAGCGAAGGCCGCCTCGTAGGAGCGTCCGGCCGCCGCGCCGTCGCCAGCGTGGAGCGACAGGCGCGCCTCCGCCGCGAAGCGCTCGGCCCGGGTGTACGCCGTGTTGGCCCCCCATGCCGGCGCCGCAGACGACGCGGCCAGCGCCACGGCCAGAGTCGCGCGTGATGAGGTGGTTCTGATGCTGCTCACGGTGGTCCCTCCGTTGAAGCGACGAGCGTAGTCCCAGTGCCGGATGCCTGTCAAGGGCGCCGTTGTTGCGTAACGGTTCGGATTTATTGCGTCAATGCGGGTCGCTCCCTTCGTCGCCGGCGCGCTTGCGGAGGCTCATTGCGTCCAGGTTCGTCCGGCCCTTCATGCGCCCGTGCACCGCGGAGACCCAGATCCACAGGACCAGGACCAGGGGCAAGATCATGAGATCCGGTACGTTCTCGGCTACGAGGATGTAGTCGTAGACGCCATGGAAGACCGACGCGAGGAGCAGCCCGATGATCACCATCTGGGTCCGTCGCGCCGGGGACCCGAACTTGCCGAAGCTGAGCCCCACCCCCCAGAAGGACGAGAACAGCACATGGTTGAAGGGGAGGGTGACTGCGCGCGCCCACAGGATGGTGTCGTTCTCCATGAGGTAGTACCAGTTCTCGACGGACGCGAACCCGAGGCCGGCCGCGGCGCTGTAGACGAGGCCGTCGAGAGGGACGGCGAACCATGAGCGGCGGAACACGAGGGCCCACACGACCACGAACTTGGTCAGCTCCTCGACGGGGCCGATGGCGAACAGGCACCAGGCGAACTGCACATCGGGCGGGGCCTGGTAGATGCCCGTCAGGTCCCGATAGAACGGGATCAAGGTCAGGAGGTGGAAGGTCAGCAGGCTCACGGGGCCGGCGATGAGTCCCCCCAGGAACACCATGACCAGCGGCGCAGCGCTGGCGCGCCCGTACTGGCTCCGGAAGTAGAACCAGGCCAGGAAGAAGAGCGAAGGCCCCATGCACAAGAGGAGCCCGACCCCCAGGTCCGTCATCGCGTCAGTCCTCGTCGAGGACGGTTCTTGCGTCCCCTGCCTTCGGAAACAGGCCGAAGATGCCCCCCGTGTGGATGAACAGGACGCGCTCGCCAAAGGTGGCCCGGTTCGCCCGGAGCTGGCTCAGCATCGCGTACATGGCCTTCCCCGTGTAGACCGGATCCAGGAGGAGGCCCTCCAAGGCGGCGACGTGGCCTAGTGCGTCGAGCTCCTGGCGTGACGACAGGGCGTAGCCGCGGCCCACGAAGCCGTCGAGGAGCTCGGGGTGGGCCCCGGTCGGCGGCACCCCCCAGCGGTCGCCCATCTCGGCGAGGAGCGCCGACGTGATGCGCTCGAAGGTCGCCGCGTCGTCGCAGACGTTCACGCCGATGACCCGGCCGCCAAAGCCGGCGCGCCTCGCTCCCGCGACCAGCCCCGCCAGGGTGCCACCAGAGCCCACTGCGCACAGCACCGCATCGAAGGTGACGCCAGCCGCGGCCGCCTGGGCCTGGATCTCGTCCCATGCCCGCACGTAGCCGACGGCCCCGAGCGCGTTCGACCCGCCCTCGGGGATGGAGTAGGGTCTCCCACCTCGCTCCCGCACCTGCGCCTCCACCTCTGCAAAGACGCCGCCCCGCTCCCGGTACTGCTCCGGCGTCACCCACCGAATCGTCGCCCCGACGACACGGTCCAGCAGGAGGTTCCCCTCCAGGCGCTCCGGCTCGGCGCCACGGAGGATCAGGACGCTCCTCATGCCGAGCTGCGCGGCGGCGATGGCGGTGGCGCGGGCGTGGTTGGACTGGGCTCCGCCGCAGGTGATCACGGTGTCGGCTCCGTGGGCCAGGGCGTCGCCGAGCAGGAGCTCCAGCTTTCGGACCTTGTTGCCGGACAGGGCAGCCCCCGTCAGGTCGTCACGCTTGACCCAGAGGTCGACGCCGACCTCCGTGGACAACCGCGCGAGGCGGTGCATGGGTGTCGGTCTCAACGCCAGCGGCGCGGATGGCAAGAGCTCGATGGGTGCAGTCGGCATGGTGTCCTCCGTGCGCACATCCTAGCAGCTTGAGGCGCAGGAGTGGCAAGCCCGGCAGGGGGCGATGCTTCGCCGGGCGCGGGTTCCCGCATCACCTCGATACCTGGGGTTACGGGGGTGACGTCGTGCGACCGGCAGGGTTCTGGCCTCCTGCGCGTCGGGGATTGAGGGAACCGATGCCCCGTCGGGGTGTCGGAGCCCGACGGCGCGGCGCTCGATTGATCGCGCGAGGCTTCAGGATTACCCTGAGGTGGCCGATACCCCCCCGAGGCTCGGACCTCGACCCCCTGATCGGAGCACGTCATGCGAACAGCGCACATCTCGCACCACAAGTCGCTCCTGCTCGCCCTCGCGGCGGGGCTCGCCCTTCAGGCCTGTGGCAGCACCACACGGTCCATCGTGGAGCTCGACGCCATCGAGTTCCGCGCCCGCCAGGCCGACGAGCGCGTCGAGGTCGACACGCTCGACCCGGACGTCCTGTTCAAGGAGGCTGCGCGCCTCTTCACCGACAAGAAGTTTGCCGAGTCCGTGGCCAAGTACGAGGTGTTCCTGGAGCACTTTCCCGAGGATCGCGCCGCACCGCTCGCTGCGTTCAACGCGGGGCTGGGCCGGGAGGAGCTCCAGCAGTGGGCGCCCGCGCTGACGCTCCATCAGCGAGCGCTCGCTGGCTTCACGAAGGAGAGCGACCGGGTGGACGCGCTGTTCCGCATCGGCAACTGCCAGGAGAAGCTGGAGCAGTGGGCTGCCATGGAGGACACCTTCGAGGCGGCCCTCGCGCTGAAGCTCTCCGTCATGGACCGCGCGGAGGCCTGGGTCCGCCGGGGCTGGGCCTACCAGAAGCTCGGGGATCTCACCCAGGCGGAGCGCGCCTACAAGGAGTGCCTCAAGGTCTACAACGACAACCTCCACCTGCGCGTCTTTGAGGGCAGCTACTGGGTGTCGATGGCTCAGTTCCAGCTCGGTGAGATCTACCGGGCCCTGTTCGACGGCATCGCCTTCCGCCTCCCGGTGGAGCGCATGGAGCGCGACCTGGAGGACAAGAGCAACCTCTTCCTGAAGGCGCAGGCGGCGTACCTGAGGACGGTCCGGCTCCACAACTCCCAGTGGTCCATCGCAGCGGGCTTCCGGCTCGGCGCCATGTACGAGGACTTCTACACGGACATGGTCGAGGCCGAGTACCCGGCCGAGCTGGGCGAGCAGGAGGTGGCCCTCTACTTCTCGGAGCTCAAGAAGAACATCCTGCCGCTTGTGCAGCGCGCCGTGGAGATCTACGAGCGCAACCTCACCATGAGCGAGCGAGCGGGGGCGCGGGGGACGGAGTGGGCCGAGAAGACCCAGAAGCACCTGGCGCACCTGCGCGGCCTGCTTCGGGACGAGGAGCGCCGCATCGAGGAGGAGCGCCGCATGGATGAGGAGGACGCGCGCGCGCCGTCCGCCAAGCTGCGCTGACGTCAGCACGAGGGGCGAGACCTGCCGGGGGACGCTTGGGGGGCGGCCTCCGGGGGAGCACGAGCGTCAGAGGTCTGGATGCCGCGTACACCTGGCGCGGGGTGCCGGCGAGTCTGGGGAGCGAGCTGTTTTCGATGCGCTGCGACGGGAGCTTTGGAGACGCCGATTGGGGAGTGGGCGGGGTTGACGTGAGCTGGCCGGTGGGTCAGCCCCCCTGCGCCGCCAGCGGGTTGGACCGGGCCATGGCGTCCTCGTAGGCCTTGCGCTCCTGCGCCAGCAACGACAGCCAGGCGCTCTCGAGCTCCACGGTCTCCGACTTCATGGCCTCCTCGAGGGTCGCCCGGTACCACGCCTGCCAGGTCTGGATCTTCCTGAACTGCGTGAGCTGCTCGGCCACCTGCTGCTTCTGGGTCGCAAGCTCCTCCGCGGTCGGCTCGACGCGCTCCTTGAAGCGCACGACGAGCTTGCGGTCCGACCCCTCGATGCTGAAGAGGCGGTCCGGGACGGGGGCGGCTTCGGTCAGCGTGAACGCGTCCTTGACCAGCTCCGGGCTCTTGCCGATGCCCACGATGTTGCCGAACGTGTCGAAGGCCCGCGGGATGGAGCCTGGCTCCATGCGCGCAAAGGGACCCGTCTCTGCCGCGGACAGGAGCTTCTGGGGCTCGCCGTCCTTCTCGGGCCCGGGGTTGGCGGTGTTCCATGCAGCGACGATCTCCGCAAGCGGCTTGTCGGTGCTGGCCTTCGCCAGCGTGAGCAGCTCCTTGCCGACCTCCTCGATCTTCTTGGCGGCGCGCTCCTCCTGTAGGAGGCGGCGGGCGATGTCGGCCTTCGCCTGCTCAAAGGTCTTGCTCTCTGCCGGGAGCTTCGCGTTCACCCGGATGATCCAGAAGCCTCCGTCGACCTCCAGCACGTCGCTCGTCTTGCCTTTGTCCAGCGTGAAGGCTGCCTCGGCCACCGCCGGGCCAAAGGGCCAGTTGGCCAGCTCCGTGCGGGACCTCTCGACCTCCAGGGCTCCGCCCTTCGACTTGCTCTCGACGTGATCGGACTCCTTCTCGGCGAGGGCCTCGAAGGTGACCGCTGCGGGCGCCTCGGTGGGCGCCGCCTCGGCCTCCGCGCGGCTGGGGACCGGCGCCTCGACGGGCTGCTCGGCGGCCTCGCCGGCAGGGGGGGCGTCTCCCACCTCCGCTGCGGGCTCCGCGGCCGGAGCCTCCTCCGCGGCCGGAGCCTCCTCCGCGGCCGGAGCCTCCTCCGCGGCCGCCTCGGGAGCCGCCTCCGGCTCACCCTGGGGGGCTGGGACCTGCGCTGGTCCGGGCGCCATGCCCTGCTCGCCCAGCCGGAGCTGCGCGAGCAGCATCTCGGCGGCCGCCTGCGCGGTGCCCCGCTGGGTCTCCATCTCGGCCTTCTTGGCGGCGTCCTCCTGGCGGTCGATCAGCACACGCAGCGGCGCCTTCTTGAAGATGCCGTGGAGGCTCACGCGCTCCGGCTTGTCGAACTCGCTGCGGTGCTGGTCGTACCACTCCTTGGCCTTGGCCTCATTGGTCGCGAGCCACTGGGTGACCTCGGCGTCGGCCACCGTCACCAGGGGTGCAAGCGTGCCCGCGTCCAGCTCCACGTACTCCAGGTTCACCTTGTCGCTCATCTGGGACACGTACCAGTCGATCGTCGCGGGTGACTCCTTCACGTGGGCGGTCAGCGCGGCGATCATCTTCTCGCGCAGGATCTCCCGCCGCATGAAGTCCTCGAAGCGCGCCTTGGTCGTGCGCAGCCCGTAGCGGACGAAGTTGTCGTAGGTGGCCGGGTCGATCTTGCCGGTGTCCGGGTTGCGCCAGCTCTCCTGGACCACGCGGCGCGCGAGCTCCTCGTCGGTGACCCGGAGGCCCATCTCTTTGGCCTTCTGGCTGACGAGCCACGTCTCGATCACGTCGTGCATGACCTTCTCGGCCTTGATGGGGCTCGGGTCCGGACGCACGTACCCCGCGAACCTGACGTCCGGCGGCACCGCCACGAAGCGGGTCGCCTTGTAGAGGAACTCCTGCTGCAGGGACCGCGCGTCCCGACGCCCGGGGCGGGGCGGGTCCTGGGCCATCAGGAGCGCCATGTCGAAGGTCGCGTTGTCGATGCTCTCCTTGCCGACGTGCGCCAAGGTGGTGGAGTCCACGCCTCCGCCGCAGCCGCCGCCCCCACCGCTGCCGGTCGTGTTGAACGTGAACACGAACACGGCGATGATGATGCCGAACAGCACGTAGATGATCGTGGAGCGGGAGTGCTTGCGCAGGAGGTCGAGCATGGCCCGTTCGCTCCTAAATGTCTGAAATCGTTGATGTTTTTCGAGCTTCGGGCAGTCCCCGGCTCCGGAAGGGGCAGATACTAGACGACCCGCCCCCAAAGGTCAAGACCGCCACGGGGCCCTGGCAGGGCCACGGACGAGGTGCTCGGGCGAGGCGAGCTCGGCGCGCAGCCTGCGCTCCGGTGCCGCGATCCGCTGGCCGACGCCCCAGGGCAAGCATTCTTGAACGGCCCCGGGGGGAGTGCTATAAGCTGCACGCCTCGATGCTGCGCCGGAGGCTCCTCCGCGGCCGTGGTGACGTTCCCGCGCGATCCCGCGCACGGCCTCGTGGACTCACGGGTGCCCTTCAACAGCGAGGAGGCTGGCCGTCGACTGGTTGTACGGACTGTTCTCCAACGACCTCGCGATCGACCTGGGCACGGCAAACACCCTCGTCTACGTCAAGGGCAAGGGCATAGTGGCCTGCGAGCCCTCGGTCGTCGCGGTCCAGAAGGACGCGCGCGGCGGACGCCGCGTGTTGGCCGTCGGAAAGGACGCCAAGGAGATGCTGGGCCGCACACCGGGGTCCATCGTCGCGATCCGCCCGATGAAGGACGGCGTGATCGCGGACTTCGAGATCACCGAGGCGATGCTCCGCTACTTCATCCAGAAGGCGCACAACCGCAAGACCCTGGTCCGGCCGCGCATCATCATCTGCGTGCCCTATGGCATCACGGAGGTGGAGAAGCGCGCCGTCCGCGAGAGCGCCGAGAGCGCGGGCGCCCGCGAGGTCTACCTCATCGAGGAGCCCATGGCCGCGGCCATCGGCGCGGGCCTCCCGATCACAGAAGCGAGCGGGAACATGATCGTGGACATCGGCGGCGGCACCACCGAGGTCGCGGTGATCTCGCTGGCGGGCATCGTCTACTCCAAGTCCCTCAAGGTCGGCGGCGACAAGATGGACGAGGCGATCATCCACTGGATGAAGCGACGCTACAACCTGCTCATCGGCGAGCGCACCGCCGAGAGCATCAAGTGCACCATCGGAACGGCGTACCCCACCGAGGAGGTCATGACCATGGAGGTCAAGGGCCGCGACCTGGTCGGCGGAGTGCCCAAGACGGTAGTGATCAACTCGGACGAGATCCGCGACGCCATGGTGGAGCCGATCACCGGCATCGTGGAGGCCGTGCGCTCGGCGCTGGAGGCCACTCCTCCAGAGCTGAGCGCCGACATCGTCGACAAGGGGATCGTGCTGGCCGGCGGCGGCGCGCTGCTGCGCAACATCGACATCCTGCTCCGCGAAGAGACCGGCCTGCCCGTGATGGTGTGCGACGACCCGATCAGCGCGGTGGTGCTCGGCTCCGGTAAGGCCCTCGACGAGCTCGGCCTCCTCAAGGGCGTGGCCGTTCAAGGCTGACGCGCCCGCACCCAGGGTGACCCCCCCGGACGATGAGAGACACCCTCCGCCGCTACCGCGCCATCGCGCTCACCTTCCTGGTGCTGACGCTGCCGCTGTTCTCCCTCTACTTTCACGGGAAGCGGCGGCCCGGCAACTCGCCCATCGAGACCGGGCTGCTCGTGCTGACCTCGCCCGTCCAGGCCGTCGCGCACGAGGTGCTCCGCGCCGTCGAGGGCGTGTGGTCCGACTACGTCTGGCTGGTGGGGCTCGCCGAGGAGAACCAGCGCCTCCTGCGCGAGCACGAGGTGCTGCTCGGCGAGGCGCTGCGAGCGAAGACCCTGCTCCTCGAGAACGAGCGCCTCAAGAAGCTCCTGGAGTTCAAGAAGGCCCGCACGGACGTGCGCACCATCGCGGCGCGGGTCATCGGACGGGACATCTCGCCCAACTACCGGGTGCTCAAGGTGGCCCTCGACACGGGCGCCTCCGACCACGTGACCGAGGGGATGCCCGTGATCACGCACGAGGGGGTCGTAGGCCGCATCTCCAACACGGGTGCCGGTTGGAGCGACGTGATGCTCGCCGTGGACGCCCGGAGCCAGATCAACGTGACCATCGCCGGCAAAGGGGTCACCGGCGTCCTCACCGGCCGGGGGGACCGCAACGAGTACGGCGGCAAGTTCAGCTTCCTCCACAAGAGCCAGCCCGTGGAGAAGGACGACACGGTGGTCACCAGCGGCCACGACAAGGTGTTCCCCCCTGGTCTCGAGGTGGGCTACATCGCGTCGGACTCGGAACACCAGGATGGGCTCTACTACGTCTACGACGTCACGCCCGCGGTCAACTTCTCGACCCTGGAGGAGGTGCTGATCGTCGTCGACCGCAGCCCCGACCCCACCGCCGACCGACCTCAGGAGAAGCGATGAGGGTGCTGCTGATCCTGGTGTTGACCTACCTGCTCCTCGGGCTGGAGTCGCCCCTGCTCCACCAGCTCAACCTGAGCCTCTATGCCCCGGATCTGGCGATCCTGGTCGTGATCTGGCTCGCGGTGAACATCGGTGGACTGACCGGGGCCCTCGTGGCCTTCGCCATCGGCCTCATGAAGGACGGCTTCGCGCTTGGCTCGCCGGTCGGGATGTTCACGGAGATCTCCGTGCTCGTGTACTACCTGTTCCGGTTCCTCGCTCACAAGGTGACGCTCCGTGGCGTCGTGTCACAGATGATCCTGGCCTTTCTGGGCGTGCTCGTGGCGGGGGTGCTGTTCCTGTTGCTCACCATGATCTTCGACCGGGGGTTTGACACCTATGGGTCGATTCTGTCGATGATCGTGCCCCAGGCCCTGATCTCGGCGCCCTTCGCGCCGATGGTCTTCTGGCTCTGCGGCTTCGCTGACACCGTGTTCTCGCGCCGCCGGAAGGACAACGTCTTCTTCCCCTGACCCGAGGGGGGCGCGACGGGACGCACCATGCTGGATCGGCTGGACCTGGACATCGACGGATCGGGGCGCACCGAGTACGGCGTGCAGTACCTGTGGGCCGTCGCGTTCTCTGGGATCCTGGCGCTGGTGCTCGTCGGGCGCTTCTTCCAGCTCCAGGTCGTCAAGGGGGGCGAGTATGAGCGCCTCGCCCAGATCAACTACATCTCGGACGAACGGGTCCCTGCGCGCCGCGGCGTCATCAAGGATCGCCAGGGTCGGGTCGTGGCCCGCAACATCGACGCCCACCACCTGACCATCACCCCCCACTATCTCAAGGAGCCTGAGAAGACCCTGCCCCTGCTCCGGGAGCTCCTCGGGCTGACCAACACAGAGTATGCGTCGCTCCAGCAGCGCATCGAGGAGGGGTCGGTCAAGGAGAAGCGCTTCAACCCCATCTCCGTGGCGCGGGACCTGGTGGCCGGCTCCTGCCCGTTCGACTCGGCCGAGCTCAAGCTCGTCGACGAGGTCCCCCACCTGTGGTGCCCCGAGTGCGGTGGGGTGTGGCACGAGCTCCCGGCGGGTGCCCAGAAGTGCCCGAACGACAAGCGCCCGCTCAAGCCGGGTGGCGCCGGCCACGCGCTCCACTGCTCCGCCTGCGGCTCGTCGTGGTTGCCGCCCGGGGAGCACGCGGCGCGGTGCCCGGTCGACGGGGCGACGCTGGAGCGCCCGACCACGAACCTGCAGTGCCCGATGTGCAAGCGCCGCTTCAACAGCGAGCAGGCGATCATCACCGCCAACCTGCACCGGCTGCCGGGCGTGCGCCTCGTGACGGAGATGCGCCGCGAGTACCCATACCGCTACAGGCTCAGCCACGTCCTCGGCTACATGAACGAGGTCAACCGGGAGGACATGGAGAAGTGGCCCGGCGCCTACCGGCCGGGCGACTGGATCGGGCGCACCGGCATCGAGCGCGCCATGGAGGAGGCCCTGCGCGGGCAGAGCGGCGAGGAGGTCTCCGTCCGCGACTCGCGGGGTGCCTCCCAGGATCCGGAGCTGCTGAAGAAGCTCTTCCGCGGGCTCGGCGGCACCAAGGCGGTGCCCGGGCAGACGGTCGTACTGACGCTCGACGTGGAGCTCCAGGGCATCATCAAGGACGCCATGCGGTACCACCGGAGCGGTGCAGTGGTCGTCATGGAGGCCGCGACTGGCGAGGTGCTCGCCCTGTACTCCAAGCCCTCCTTCGACCCCAACATCTGGTCGGGGCGGCTGACCCGTGAGGCGAAGCGCGAGGTGGACGAGAACCCCTACGGGCCGCTCTACGACAAGGCGCTCACAGCCTACGCGCCGGGCTCCATCTTCAAGGTCGTCACCTCCCTGGCGGCGTTGGACACCGGGGTCGTGGCGCCGTCGTGGCACACCACCTGCCCCGGCTTCTACACGTTTGGCGGCCGACGGTTCCGGTGCCACGCGCGAGGCGGGCACGGTGGCGACATCGCCCTGGAGGAGGCGCTGATGCTCTCGTGCGACGTCTACTACTACCAGGTGGGCGAGCTCATGGGCATGGACGTGCTGTCGCGTTACTCCCACGAGGTGTTCCGGCTGGGCGAGCCCACGGGGATCGAGCTGAACGAGCGCGTCGGGCGCGTGCCGACCAAGGAGTGGCACCGGCAGCAGCCCCTCGGCTGGCAGCCCGGCTTCACGTTGTCCGTGTCGGTGGGGCAAGGGTCGCTCCTGACCACGCCGCTCCAGATGGCGCGCGTCTACGCGGCGATCGCCAACGGCGGCAAGGTGATGCGCGCGCGGATCGTCAAGCGCCTGGAGGACGCGGGTGGCAACGTGACGCGGACCTTCCAGCCGGAGGTGGAGCGCACACTCCCCTTCAGCGAACAGCACCTCACCGCCGTGCGCCGAGGTCTGGAGCGCGTGGTCAACGATCCTGACCGCGGGACGGCGCGGAGCGCCCGCCTGGAGAACGTGATCTTTGCTGGGAAGACCGGCACGGCCGAGGCGCCGCAGAGCCGCAAGGGCGCATCGGAGGAGGTCGCCGAGTGGCTGAAGCAGGACCACGCGTGGTTCGCGGCCTATGCGCCCATCGAGGATCCCCAGATCGTGGTCGTCGTGTTCGTGGAGCACGGCGGGTCGGGCGGTCAGATGGCCGCCCCGGTCGCCCAGCACGTCATCGATCAGTATTTCCGTCGCGGCCTCGGGAAGGTGGTGCCCCGCGCGGGCTCCCACGACGCCCGCAGGGCCGGAGCGGGCGCCGACGCTCCCAGCGCTGCCCCCGACGCCGCCCCTGCACGGCGGGACGTCCCGAGGCCCATGGGCGAAGAGGAGCTGCCCTAGCGATGCAGTTCCTCCGTGCCATCCGCTCCAACTGGCTCTGGCTGCTGTTGCTGCTGGGCGTGTCAGCCCTCGGGCTCGTCAACCTCGCCAGCAGCGACTACTACTCGGGCGACCAGTTCCACAAGTCCCAGGTCATCTGGATGCTGCTGGGCGTGATCGTCGCGTTCCTGATCGCCGCGGTGGACCTGCGCGTCCTCGAGCGCCTGTCGTATCTCGTCTACTTCGCCGTCATGGCGCTGCTGCTGGCGACCCGGCTCTTCGGCCGCGAGGTGAACAACAGCCAGCGGTGGATCGAGATAGGCAACATGGTGATCCAGCCCAGCGAGTTCATGAAGATCGGCATGATCCTCGCGCTGGCCCGATGGATCCAGCGCAACAAGAAGCCGGGCAAGTTCACCCTCCGCGAGCTCATCGTGCCTACGATCATGATCGGCGTTCCCTCGGCGCTGGTCCTTCTGCAGCCGGACCTCGGTACGACCCTCATGCTCGTCATCGTCGCCGCGTGCATGCTGCTGTTCGAGGGCATCCGCATGCGCAGCCTCCTGACCGTGCTCGCCGTCGTCATGCTCGTGCTCCCTCTCGCCTGGCAGTTCGACGTGATCCACGACTACCAGAAGGATCGGGTGCGCCTGTGGCTCAACGAAGACCAGTTCAAGCTGGACCCGGAGGGGAAGAAGGTCCTGGACAAGAAGCTCCAGCCCGAGCAGGCCCTGTGGGCGGTGGGGAGCGGCAAGGTGATGGGGAAGGGCATCAAGGGAGGCGCACGGAGCCGGCTCAAGTACCTGCCGGAGATGCACAACGACTTCATCATCGCCACGTTCGCGGAGGAGCACGGGTTCGTTGGCTGCGCGGGGCTGACCCTCGTGTTCTTCGCCTTTGCCGTGTGGATGTTCCGCGTCGCCCGCGCGGCGAGGGAGAGGTTCGGCGCCATGCTTGCCGCCGGCGTCGCGACCATGATCGTCAGTGGCGCTTTCGTGAACATCGGCATGGTCATCGGGCTCCTACCGGTGGTCGGCGTGACCCTGCCGCTGTTGAGCTACGGGGGGTCGAGCGTGCTGACCACCTTCATCGGCATCGGCATGGTCCTCAACGTGAGCGTCAGTCGAGGGAAGATCTCGTGATGGCCTCCCAGGGGCCAGTGACAACGCGAGGGGCCCTCCCTATACTCAGGCGCCCGTGGGGCGAGGAGCGCATGCTGCGATATCCGATGAACATGAGCGTGGCGGGCAGGGTGATCGTCGTCGTCGGCGGCGGTCGTGTGGCCGGACGAAAGCTCCGCCTGCTCGAGGGGACGGGGGCGGCGCTGCGCATCGTCGCGGCCGCGCCGTCGGACGAGGTCAGGACCTGGGCAGCGGCCAGGGCCGACCTCGTCGAGGCCCGCTTCGAGCCGCACCACCTGGACGGGGCCTTTGCGGCCATCGCCGCCACGGACCGCCGCGACACGAACGCCGCCGTGGTGAGCGCGGCGAGGGCGCGCGGAGTGCTGGTGAACGTGGCCGATGACCCCGATGCCAGCGACTTTCACGTCCCAGCGGTGCTGCGCCGCGGGCGTCTCACGGTGGCGCTGTCCACCGGCGGCGCGTGCCCAGGCTTCTCGCACGCCCTCAAGGAGTGGCTCGACGGCCTGATCGGGCCCGAGGTGGCGACCGCGCTGGAGGTGGTGGCCGCCGCGCGCGAGCGCCTGCGCCAGGACGGCCCGCCCCCGCGCCAGGCCTACGAGCGGCTGGTGGGCGACGCGCTCTTCGAGGCGTGTCGGCGCCGCGACGAGGCTGCGCTGGATCGGCTGCTGGCCGACACGCTGGGCCCCGCGGTCACCGCGGCGTCTCTGGGGGTCACGTCCCTGCTGGACGGAGGGAGCCCATGAGCCCCGTCGGGTGGCTGATCATCGCGACATGCCTCGGGTACCTGAACAGCACCGTCTTCTACATGGCGTACCTGCTCCGGTTTCGTGAGGTCGCGCTCCGCTTCGGCAGGGCGACCATGATCGGCGCATGGTTGCTGCACGGGTGCGCGCTGATCGCGCGCTTCGTCCTGGGGGCAGGGGGCGCAGAGGGGCTCCCGACGGATCTGCTCCTGGTCGCGTCCTTCATCGCCGTGGGCGCGTACATCGTGACCAGCCTCAAGCGCCCCGGGAACATGGGCGGCGCCTTCCTGACACCCGTGGTGACGGTCGTGCTCTACAGCGTGTGGGAGGGGGCCCGCCAGGCTGGGACCGTGCGCGACCAGGTCATCGGGCTCGTGACGCCGCTCCACATCGGGGCGAGCATCATCGGCGTGCTCGCCTTCACCGTCGCCTTCGTCGTGAGCATCCTGTACCTCGTGCAGGACCACAACCTCAAGAAACACAAGCTGCTGGTGTCGTCCCGGGGCCGCATCCCGCCCCTCGGGTCCCTGGAGCGGGCCAACCACCGGGCGATCCTCATCGGGTTCCCCGTCTATACCGTCGGCATCGTGCTCGGCGCGGTCTGGGTCGGAAAGATGGCGCACCACGGTATCCCGCCCCAATACGTGCTGGCCATCGCCGCATGGGTCATCTATGGTCTGCTCCTCTATTCCAGGCTCACGATCGGGTGGAAGGGGCGACGCGCCGCCGTGCTGACGATCATCGGCTTCCTGAGCTCCTTGTCGGTCGTCTTGATCTACATGTCGCGGACCATGGCTTGAGGGTGGGACGATGAAGCTCCTGTGCTTCGGGCTCAGCCACAAGTCTGCGCCGGTCGACGTGCGCGAGCAGATGGCCATCGCGCGGGACGATCTACCCGGCGTCCTGCACCGCCTCTGCGAGTGCCCGGAGGTCGGCGAGGCAGTGGTGGTGTCCACCTGCAACCGCGTCGAGACCTATGCCGTGGCACGGCCCGGTGTCCGCCTGGAGGACCTGGCGACCGCGGTGTTCGACTTCTACGCCCGCGAGAAGCGGATCCCCACCGAGCGCCTCGCCCGCCACACCTACACGATCCTTGGCGGCGACGGGGTGGAGCACCTCTTCCGGGTGGCGTCCAGCCTGGAGAGCCTCGTGGTAGGCGAGCCCCAGATCCTGGGGCAGGTCAAGGAGGCGTTCGCGGGCTCCTCCGACGCAGGCACCGTCGGCCCCGAGCTGCGCGCCCTCTTCGAGCGGGCGTTCCGGGCTGCCAAGCGCGTCCGCACCGAGACGCAGGTGGCCGCGGGGGCCATCAGCGTGAGCTGGGTCGCCGTCGAGCTGGCGCGGCGCATCTTCGAGAGCCTGGACAAGTGCTCGGTGCTGGTCGTCGGCGCGGGCGAGATGGCCGAGCTGGCTGCGCAGAACCTGGAGGAGAACGGCGCCTCCAACGTGTTCATCGCGAACCGGAGCTACGAGCGCGCGGTGAAGCTGGCGGAGGCGCACGGCTGGCAGGCGCGGGCCTTCGGCGACCTGCCGTTTCTGCTGGAGCACGTGGACATCGTGATCTCGTCGACGGGCAGCCCGCTGTTCGTCATCGAGCCCGACCTGGTCGCCAAGGTCATGCGGCGCCGCAAGTACCGGGCGCTGTTCCTCGTGGACATCGCGGTCCCGCGCGACGTGGACCCGCGGGTGGGCGAGATCGAGAACGTCTACCTCTACAACGTGGACGACCTCGAGCAGATCACCAAGAAGAACCAGGAGGACCGGCAGCGCGAGGTGGACAAGGCGATCCTCGTCGTGCGTGACGAGGTCCAGCGCCACGCCCGCTGGCTTGCCGAGGCGACGATCACCCCGACCATCGCCTCGCTGCGCAAGCGGGTGATGGCGATTCGAGACGCGGAGCTGGAGCGCAGTGACAAGACGCTGCGCGCCTTGACCGACGAGCAGCGGGCGGTGGTCGAGCGCATGACCATGGCCATGGTGAACAAGTTCCTGCACGAGCCCACCGTGCGCCTCAAGCGCGAGAGCAGCGGTGTGGACGGGCAGAGGCTGGTGGAGGCCGTGCGCGATCTGTTCGCGCTGCCAGCCGAGGAGCCACATGCGCCCGAGCCTGCGGCAGGCGAGCGCGGGAGCGAACAGGCACGCGACAGCGCGTAGGCGGAGGACCGATGATTCCAGTGGTCAGGATCGGGACACGGGGCAGCAACCTGGCGCTCGTGCAGTCGCGGCACATCGCGAAGCTGCTCGTCGACACGGGCATCGCCGGGCGGGTCGACCTGCAGATCATCAAGACGAGCGGGGATCGCATCCAGGACCGGAGCCTGTCGGAGATCGGCGGCAAGGGGCTGTTCATCAAAGAGATTGAAGAGGCTCTCGCCCTCGGCGAGGTCGACCTGGCGGTCCACAGCATGAAAGACGTCCCGGGGGTCCTGCCGCCCGGCTTCGTGCTCACCGCGACGCTGGAGCGGGAGAGCCCCTTCGATGTGCTCATCACCCGCGACGGTCGCCCTCTCGCCGAGGTGCCCGCGGGCTCCCTCGTCGGCTCGTCCAGCCTGCGGCGCCGCTCGCAGATCCTGGCGCTGCGGCCAGATCTGCGCGTCGAGCAGCTCCGCGGCAACGTGGAGACGCGCCTCGGCAAGGTGGATCGGGGCGACTTCGACGCGACCATCCTGGCCCACGCCGGGCTGCGGCGCCTCGGGCTGCACGACGTCAAGGGGGCGGTGCTCAGCGCCGACGAGATGCTCCCGGCCATCGGGCAGGGGGCGCTCGCGCTGGAGACACGCGAGGACCACGCCGCCCTGCGCGAGGGGCTGACGCGCCTCGATCACCCGGCCACCGCCGCGGCGGTCACAGCGGAGCGCGCCGTGATGCGGCGCCTCGGCGGGAGCTGCGTCACCCCTGTCGCCGGGTTCGCGGTGGTCGAGGGCGGCGCGCTCCGGCTGCGAGCGCTGATCGCCGCCCCGGACGGGTCCCGCATCGTGCGCGGCGAGGACTCCGGGGCGCCCGAGGACGCGGCCGTCATCGGCCTGCGCCTCGCCGACCGGCTGCTCGCCGACGGGGGGCTCGACATCCTCGCCGCCATCGGCGTGACCCCCGAGGGCACGGGTGCGTGAGGCACGCGCCGTCGGGCTGGTCTCCCTCGTGGGGGCTGGTCCTGGTGACCCCGGGCTCATCACGGTCCGTGGAATGGAGCGCCTCCGGGCCGCCGACGTGGTGGTCCACGATCACCTGGTGTCCGCGGCGCTGCTCGATGCCGCGCGACCGGAGGCCGAGCGCATCTACGCCGGCAAGTGGGCCGGGGCGCGCGCCCTCTCCCAGCAGCAGATCAACGAGCTGCTCGTCGACCGGGCCCGCCGCGCGCGCCTCGTCGTGAGACTGAAGGGGGGCGACCCCTTCCTCTTCGGGCGGGGCGGCGAGGAGGCCGCGTGGCTGGCTGCCCACGGCGTACCCTTCGAGGTGGTCCCCGGGCCGAGCGCCGCCCTCGCCGTGCCGGCCTATGCGGGGATCCCCGTGACGGATCGCCGCGCGTCCTCCTCGCTGCTGGTGGTCACCGGCCACGAGGACCCGGCCCGCCCCATGGATCGGGTGCGCTGGGAGCGCATGGCGACGGCGGCCGACACGCTGGTCGTGCTGATGGGCGCGCGGCGCCTGGCCGCCATCGCGGCGGCCATGGTCGCCGGAGGGCGCGCTCCAGCGACCCCCGCGGCGGTGGTCCAGTGGGGCACGACGGCGGCCCAGCGCACTGTGACCGGCACCCTCGCCGACATCGCGGCTCGCGCGGCGGCGGCCGCCATCGGGTCTCCCGCCACGCTGGTCGTCGGGGACGTGGTGGCGCTCCGCAGCGAGATCGCATGGTTCGATCGACGGCCACTGCACGGGGCGCGGGTGCTGGTGACGAGGGCCCGAGAGCAGGCCGGGGGCCTCGTCGAGGCCCTCGAGGCGCTGGGGGCCGACGTGCTCGTCCTGCCCGTGCTCGCCTTCGCGCCGCCGGAGTCGACGGCGCCCCTCGACAGCGCCCTGGCGCGTCTCGACACCTATGGGTGGGTCATCCTGACCAGCGCCAACGCCGTCGATGCCTTGTTCGAGCGGATTCGGGCGCTCAACGGAGATGCCCGGCTTCTTGCGCCGGTCTGCATCTGCGCAGTGGGTCCGGCCACCGCAGAGCGCCTGGAAGCTCACGGGATCGTCGCCGATCTCGTTCCCGAGGAGGCGACCGCCGAGGGGGTCCTCTCGGCCCTGGAGCAGGCGCTCGGACGCGCGGGCCTGGCGAGCGGCCGCTTCCTCATGCCCCGCGCCGCCGAGGGACGCGACGTCATCCCGGCGGGCATCGCGGCCCTGGGGGGCTTCATCGACGTGGTCACCGCCTACCGCACCGTCTGCCCGGAGGAGCCGGACCCGGGGCCCGCACTACAGGCCCTGCGAAGTGGTGCCCTCCACGCCGTCACGTTGACGAGCCCGTCGGCGGTGCGCAATCTCGTGGGGCGCCTCGGTGGGGGCGAGGAGGCCCTCGACCTGCTCGGGCGGGTCCGGATCGCGACCATCGGCCCGACGACCTCGACGGCCGCGCGCGCGCTCGGCCTCCCGGTCCACGCGGAGGCCTCGCCGCACACCGCCGACGGCCTCGCCGACGCGGTCGCGCGCGCGCTGATGAGCTGACGTAGAGGCTGAGCCATGGTGGCCCTGCCGGGAACCGATCACCCGAGCCCGTTGTTCGAGGACGCGATGACCGCCACACTCAACCGCCGGCTCCGCTCCTCCTACGCACCCGCCTGCGTCGTGCTCCTCGCCCTCCTGGCGAGCGCGGGCTGCGGCAAGGCCCTGCTTCGAGACGACCTGCTCCCCGATGGTCCCATCGAGGCCACCGAGCCGGCCCTTCGCGCCGCCGCCGCGCAGGCCCCGGGGGACGGGGAGGCCGCGCTGCGGCTCGGCATCGCCTTGGAGCAGGCCGGGCGCCACGAGGAGGCGGAGCCCTCGCTGCGCCAGGCGACGTCGTTGCTTCCGAGCAGCGTGGACGCGCTCCACTGGCTCGCCGTCAACGCCTTGGCCCGTGGGCGGGCGGCGGAGGCGGCCGAGCACGTGGCGGCGGCCGAGGCGCTGGACCCGCGCTATGCGGAGCACCCCGGCGACCTTCGCGCGGCCGCCCTTCGCGGGGCCATCGACGAGGCGCTCGCGGGAGGGGCGTACAAGGAGGCGTCCGGGTACGCTGGGCGCCTGGCGGCAGCGGGGGCTCCCGACGAGGCCGACCGGGCCCGCATCGCCGCTGCCTTCCTGGGGGCCGGCGATGCCGCCTATGACGCCGGCTACTACCGCGACGCCCTGGCCGCATACGACAAGGCCGCCCCGTTTGCCGACCCGGTGGATCTGGCCTTTCGTCGGGGCCGCGTGCACACCCTCCTCGGCCAGGCCGACGAGGCCGCCCGCGAGCTCGACACGTACCTCAAGGGCAAGGGGGTGGACCAGGCCAGCAGCGCGCGGGTGCTGCGCGAGCTGGCGAACTTCTACGAGTCCAACTTCAAGTTCGACCCAGCCGAGCAGGCGTACCGGCGCTCTGCCGAGCTGGACCCGACCCAGGAGGGGCTGTTCGGTGACCTCGCGGTGCTCTACCTGAAGCTACGCCGCCTCGACGACGCCAAGGCCGCCTTCGGTCGCCACTACGCGACGCTCCCCGCCGCCGCACAGGTGGAGGCTCGGGAGGCCGCGGCGCGCCTCTACATCAAGTTCCAGGCTCCCCAGCTCGCCATCGAGGCGCTCCAAGAGGCGATCGAACTCGAACCGACCAACCTGGAGCCTCGCAACGTCCTGGCCCGCCTCTACCTGAGGGTCGGTGATCGCGACAAGCTCGTGCCCCTCTACTTGAGCTTCGTGGAGCTGGCCGGCACCCGAGCAGCGGCCGAGGACGCCGCCAAGGCCCTGGCGTCCCTGGGGCAGCAGCAGGAGGCCATCGACCTCTACCGGCGCGCCCTGGCCCTCCCGGGTGCAGACCCCGCGCTCCTGCTCCAGGTGGGGAGGCTGGAGCACGAGCTGGGCCATGACGACGCGCGGGACAAGGAGCTCCTGGCCTACGTCGGCCGCGCACCGGACCGCGCCATCGCGCATGAGGAGGTTGGGCTCCTCTACGCCGACCTCAAGCTCCACGACAAGGCGGTGGTGGCGCTCCAGGGGGCGCTGGAGGCCCGCCCGGGGCTCCAGCGCGCGTCCGTCGCGCTGGCCGACATCTACCGCTCCCGCGATGACCACTCGAACGAGACCAAGACCATGGACCGCTTCATGGCGTCCGCGTCCGATCCCATCGGCGCCCGCCTCGCCGTCGGGCGCCGGTACATGGACCGCGGTGACGCGGACCGCGGGGTCCCGCTGCTGGAGGCGGTGGCTGCGGCTCCCCCGGGCCGAGACGCGGAGGCGGCCGAGGCGCTCCAGCTCCTGGGGTCCGCCTTCCTGTCGGGCAAGCGCCGGGACCCAGACAAGGCGGCAGTCTACTTCCGCGCCCTGCTGGAGCGATCCCCGGATCGCCTCGCCGCAGCCCGTCTCATCGCGCAGCGCATCCGCCCGCAGGCGACGATGGTGGAGCTCCAGGTCCTCGTTCAGGAGGAGATCGCCCGCCTGGACCCGGCCGACGCCGAGGCGAGCTTCCTGCTCGGCCAGGCCTACGTCGCGGCGAAGCGCCTCGACCAGGCGATCACCGCGTTCCAGCGCTACGTGGAGCGGGCGCCAGAGAGGGGTGCGGCCGTAGAGAAGGTGGCTCTGTACCTGATCGGCAAGGGCCACGAGGCGGAGGCCGCCCGCGTCGTCGGGGCGCTCGGCGCCGACGACGTCAAGGACCCGGAGGTCCACCGCCGCCTGGCGAGGATGTACGCGAAGCGGGGCGACATCGCGCGCTCACGGCATCACTTCGAGCGCTTCCTCGACGCTGGCGGAGCCAAGCCACGAGAGATGCGGGCGCTCGGTGACCAGCTCTTCAACGCGCAGCTCTGGGATCTGGCCGTGCGCGCCTACGACCTGGCGATGGCCTCCGCGTCGGAGCGACAGGCCGTGTCCTTCAACCAGGGAGTGGCGTTGCTCAAGCTGCGCCAGACCGAGCGCGCGGAGCGCGCGTTTGCCCAGGTGGTGGAGGCGGAGCCCGACAAGCCCGGCGCCCATGTCCGCGTGGCCCAACAGTATTACGAGGCCAGCGAGCTCACCAGGGCGCTGAGGCACTTCGAGGCGGCCTTCGTGGCCGAGAACCGGCGCAACCTGGACAACCTCTTCCCGCGGTACACGGACGCCCTCGTCAAGGCGGGGCGCCGGGACGAGGTCCCAGAGCTGGCGCGCAACTATGTGCTGCTGCAGGGCAACCGCACGTCCGCCCGCTCCCGGGCAGCGGAGCAGCTGCGCTCACTGGGTCTGCGCGTGGAGGCCATCCGCGTCTATCGCGAGATCCTGGTCGACCGGCCCGGCGACCAGGAGGCCATGGCCCACATCGCCGAGGAGCTGCTCCTCGCCGGTGACGAGCGGGCGGGCGTGGAGGAGCTCGATCGCCTCGTCAGCCTGCGGGGCTTCACGGTGAGCGCAGTGCTGGATGCAATCAAGCTCCTGGAGCGTCGGGGGCTGCACGGTCGCGCGCGGGCCCTGATCGATCAGGCGCTCTCGAAGGGCCGGAAGGACCCATGGCTCCACTTTGCCCGAGCGGAGCTGAGCGCCCGGGAGGGGAACATGAAGGCCGCCCACGATGACGTGGTGCTGGCGCTCGGGCTCTCCAAGGACCCGAAGGAGGTCCTCGACCGGGCCCGGGCCCTCTATGATCGGACGGAGCGCATCGACCTCGCCATCGATCTGACCCGGCGTGCCATCGCCCAAGCGCCGCAGGAGCCTGCGTACCAGCTCCAGCTCGTGGACCTGCTGCTGGAGGTGGGTCAGTCCGCCGAGGCGGATCAAGCGGCCTTCCGCTACCTGCGCCTGGACGAGCTCGGCGCCGCGAAGCTCGCCGACGTGTACCAGCGCCACGACGAGCTGGACAAGGCGATCACCCACTATCGAAAGGCCCTGGAGCAGCCGCTGGTCGGCGCCTCTGGCGACGCGCTGCAGCAGCTCGCCCGCACGCTGCTGTTCTCGGGCGAGGGGGGGGATCTGGACGCAGCGGTTGCCCAGTACCTCGTGACGGCCAGGGACATGGAGCAGGCATACTGGGATGCGGCGCTGGCGTACGCGGAGGCGAGCCGCTTCGATCAGATGGTGCGCTATCTCATCGAGGCGGACCGGGTGCGTCCGCGCTCCGAGATCCGACGGATCATCGCGCTGCGGCTGCTCGCGGATGGAAAGACGGACGAGGGTCGCCGCTGGCTCGAGCTCTACCTGCACGCGCCTCCCCAGCGTGAGGCGGGAGCCGCCGGCATGCCACCCGGCCAGGACGGCCAGGACGACCCTGCGAGCCGGGCCATCGCCGCGTCGCAGGCCTACCGCGCCGCGGGGTTGGCCGCCGACGCCGTCGCCGTGTTGGCGGGAGCCCTCGAGTCCGTCGGGGACGACCCCACGCTGCTGGTCGCGCTCGTCGCGCTGCTGCTGGATGAGGGAGACGCGCCACGGGCCCTCGCGGAGCTGCGCGCGTTCCTGGCGCGGGGCGGGCTCCTCGACGACGCCACCGCGCGGGTGCTCGGGGCCCACGTCCTTGCGGCTGGGCGCGTGCCGGAGGCCATCGAGGTGCTCGCCGAGGCGTTGGAGCAGCGGATGATGCCCGCCGCATCGGTGCTGTTGCTGGAGCTGACCCTGCGGGCGGGTGACGTCTCCTCCTCGCGGACCCAGATCGAGCGCCTGCGCGAACGCGTCATTCCTGGGGACCCCGGCATCGCCCTGCGCCTCGCCGCGGCTTGCTTCGACGGCGGCTACTCCGACCTCGCGGAGCCCCTCGCGCGCTCGGTTGCCCTCTCGGGTGACCCGCGCACCTGGGGCCCCGGCCTGGGCCTCGCGGTCAAGCTCCTGCTGCTGCGCGGTGATCGCTCAGGCGTCGATGCCCTCTACGATGCGGTGCTCGCCAGCCAGGACAATCGCCTCGACGCCCTGCGTGGGCTCGCGTCAGTGATGTTCGAGGTCCAGCAGTGGCCCCAAGCCGCTCGCGCGCTGGAGGGCTGGGCCCGGATCGACCCGGCAAGCCCCGAGCCCTGGCGCCAGATGGTGGCGGTGCACCTGCTCGGGGGCGATGACGAGGCGCTGTGGCGGGGAGTGGAGGGGCTGCTTGAGCGCTCGCCGGATCCCGACGAGGAGCTCGGGCGCCTCGCGGACCAGATGGCGCGGAGGCTCCGCTGGGATCTGGCGGCCGAGGCCCGGCGCAGGCTGCTGGTCAAGGACCGTGGCAGCGCGGATCTGGCCTTCAAGGTGGCCGACGCGGCCCTGCGCTCGGGTCGTGTCGACCTCTCGCGGGAGTCCTTCGAGCGCTTCATCGAGCTGAGCGGGCGCAAGCCCACGGCCTACCGCCACGTGGCCCGGGAGCTCCTGGCCGCGGGGCGCGCTCAGGACGCCGCACTCGTCCTGGACCGCGGCCTCGAGGTGGAGCCCGACGCCTGGCGGCTCCACCAGCTCCGAGGCCTGGGCCGCCTCCGCGCCGGGGACGAGCCCGGTGCGCGGGCGGCCTTCGTCGAAGCCGCCCGCCTCGCGCCCCTGCCAGAGCTCGCCCTCATGGAGGCCGCCTACCAGTACTTGGAGGGCATCGACATGAGCGCGGCCCTCGCACTCGACCTGGCCGACCTGTCGCTGGCGCGCCGGGCGGACCTGCCGGGCGCCCTCCTGGTACGCGGAGCCGCCTTGCTTGGCCTCGGGCGCGGTGACGATGCCGAGCGCGCCATGGCCCGCTTCGACGCCCTCGGCTACAACCTGCCGGATGGCCACCTGGAGTATGCGAAGCGCGCCCTGCTCGCCGGTCACATCGAGCTCGCCCGCGCCCACTTCGATCGGGTGGCGCAGCTCAGCGATGATCGCTCTGCGGTGCTACAGGGCATTGCGTCCGTCATTCGCGAGGTCAACGACCGCACCGACGTGGCCCTGCTCCCCGAGCAGCGGGCTGCTCTGCGCGCCCTGTCCCTCGGGTACGTGTCGGAGCTGCTCCGCTCGGACCCCTCCGCGGCCTGGTTCGTGACGCTGAAGTCGGATGTCCTGGAGTCCAGCGGGGACGTGCCCGGCGCGGTGGCCGTCTACCGCGAGGCCCTGGCGCGGTGGCCCGCCGACTCGGCGCTCCACAACAACCTGGCCTATCTCTTCGCGCGACGCGGCGAGAACCTGGAGGAGGCGCTCGCGCTGGTCCGCCGGGCGCGCGCGCTGGACCCGTCGCAGAACGTCTACTACCTCGACACCGAGGGCTGGGTGCTCTACCAGCTCGGCCGCTATGAGGAGGCGGCGGACCTGATCCGCGCCAGCATCCGGCAGATGGAGGAGAAGCTCGGGTCATCCTTGTCGGAGAGCTACTGGCACCTGGGCCAGGTCCTCGAGAAGCTGGGGGATGGCGAGGGCGCCATCCTCAACTACGCCGTCGCGATGAGGGTGGATCCGAGCGGGCGCTATGGCACGCAGGCCAGGGCCGACCATGATCGCCTCGCTGCGCGATAGGTGGCGCGGCCGGCTGTCTGGCCGCGCTCTCCGGTGCGTCTTGCCGGTCATGACCGCGGGTGCTAGACTGCGCCGGTGCGAACCAGGTGCCGAGGCATGAGTCCATTGGATCAATCGAACAGTACGTCCGGCGGCGGGCATCGACCCTCGCGTGCGGCTCTGGCTGGCCTCCTGGCGCTTGCCCTGGCAGGGGTGCGCCCAGACGCCCTGGCGCAAGAGACGGAGCTGGATGCCTCGGCGGTCACCCGACGGGTGGAGGTCCTGTCCGCGGAGGGGGTCGAGGCGTACAAGAGCGGCCGCTATCGTGAGGCCCTCGCCCGGTTCAAGGCGGCCCTCGCGCTCCAGCCCGTCGCAAACCTGCTCTTCAACATCGCGCGCATCCACGAGAAGCTCGGCGAGCTGTCCGAGGCGGTCACCTACTACGAGCGGTATGAGCGAGCGCCGGACGCCGACGCGGCGGCGCGGGACCAGGCCCGGGAGCGCCTGACCGACCTGCGCGCCCAGCTTGCGGCGCGCGCAGGGTCCTCGAGCCAGGGGGATCCGACGACCACCGGGGTCGACGCGACGGGCATCGGCGCCACGGGCGGCCCCGAGGCCGGTGGTTCGGCCCTGGGTGCCACAGGCTGGGTCCTCCTCGGCGTCGGTGGAGCGACCGCGATCACGGGGGGCGTTCTCGGGGGGCTCGCCCTTGGGGCCCAGTCGGACTTCGATGGGGCGACCGCCCTCAACGAGAAGCGAGCCTATCGCGACGACGCGAAGACCCTGGCGCTCGCGTCGGACGTTACCATCGGCGTCGGCGCGGCGGCCCTCGTAGCAGGGGTCGTGCTCATCATCGTCGATGCCACGGCGCCGCCATCCGCTGCGTCTGGTGCCGGCTCATCGCCCACCTTCGCCATCACGCCCGCGGCGGGCGCGGACGGCGGCGGTTTACAGGGCCGGTTGACGTTCTGACGGTCCCCTGACGGCAGGTCAGGCTCCGGGCAGTGCCCCGGGGCGAGAGGCGCTCGAGGCAGAGGATGCAGGCACACCCGGCCATCGACACCAACGGCTTCTACGAGGCGCTCGTCGGGACGCTGATCGCCGGTCGCTACGAGCTGCGTCAGTTCATCAAGGTCGGCGGTTCGAGCGGCGTGTTCGATGGCCTGGACCGGGTCATGTCGCGTCGCATCGCCGTCAAGATGATGCCGGCGGGCGATCCGACCATGGAGCACCGGTTCGAGCGCGAGGCGCAGATCCTCTCTCGCCTGCGACACCCCAACACGCTGACGGTCTACGACTTCGGGCGCGCCGAGAAGGCCGGCGGGACCTGGCTCTTCATGGTGATGGAGCTCCTGGAGGGACAGTCCCTGAAGGACATGCTTCGCGACGAGGGGTGCCTGCCGCCACGCCGAGCGGTCCGCGTGGTGTCCCAGGTGTGCCGCTCCCTCTGGGATGCCCACCGCCACGGCATCGTCCACCGCGACATCAAGCCCTCGAACATCTTCCTCGTCCACGTGGACGACGACCCGGAGTTCGTCAAGGTCCTGGACTTTGGCGTGGCGCGCCTGATGAGCATCCGGGAGGACCCCGTCGACCACGACATGACACAGTCGGGGCGCATCATCGGCACGCCTCGCTATATGTCGCCGGAGCAGATCTCGTCCCAGCCCGTGGATCCGCGGGCGGACATCTACTCTACGGGCGTCATGCTGTACGAGATGCTCACGGGGCGGGTGCCCTTCGAGGATGCGACGCTCGGCGGCCTCCTGATCCTCCATCTCAAGGAGGCGCCACTCCCCTTCGACATGCTGGACTTCCCCTACGCGGACGACGTCTCTCCGCCCCTCGAGGCTGCGGTCATGCGGGCGTTGAACAAGCGCCCCGAGGACCGGTTCCAGGCCATCGAGGATCTGCGCGTCGCCATCGAGGAGGCGGTCGGCATGATCAGCCCCCGCGGCTACGCTGATCGGCGCGCCGTGGGGGGGCGTGGCGCCCTGGCGGACGGCGACCTGGGGGCGGTCATCCCTCCGCCGCCTCTCCCTGCGGACGTCGTGGGGGCCGAGGACCCGGAGGGGATCGTCCTGGACGACGTGCTCGCCCCCGAGGCCGAGCCGACGCACTTCTTGATGCCGCCACGCGCACCGCGAGCGCCGAGCGGCCTCCACCTTGCCGCGGCTGCCGCAACGGGACCGCGCCTTGGATCCTCCCAGGGGTCCGTCGCCTCGTTCGGTCCACCACTCACGGACGAGCCCATCGAGGACGCGTACGTCGTCGACGCGCCCGTTCCGGTGGGGCCGTCCCGCCGCCTGGGTCGCTGGGTCGCCGCCGCGATCTTCCTGGCCTTGGCGGCCACGGTCACGGTCACGGTGGCCTTCCCGTCGGGTGACGTCCCCCGTGTCCAGCGCATGCGGGCTCAGTCGGTGGCGCTGGGCGGCGTCGCTCAAGGGAGCCTCCCCTCGCTGGCCATGGCGGTGCCGGCCGTCCCCTCGCGCGGCGACGAGGCGCCGCCCCTCCAGCTCGATCCCGTGCCCGTCATGGACGCTCCCGACGAGCCCGCCATCGGTGGTCCCGCGGAGGTCGCTGCGCCGGACGGAGCGCCGTCGGGGGCGGACGTGGTCCCGGTGGAGTCGGTCTCCGCCCAGGTGGCGCCGGGCCCGGGTGGCACCGAGGTGGAGGTGGTGGAGGAGCTGGTGGTCCCACTGGACCTACCCCGGGAGGAGCCGGTCGCTCCGGCGCCGCCCGTGACCCAGGTCCGCAAGACCCAGACGCCTCGCCCTCCCCGCGTGACCGCGCCGCAGTCACCGGTCCAGCCGAAGCAGACGGCGGCTCCGAGCCCCGCGCCCGACAAGAAGTCGCCCGATCCGGCCGGATCGGGCGAGAACCGCCCGAAGGCGGCGGAGTCGGCGCCCAAGGCGCCTCAGCTCCCTGAGAAGAAGGTCCCCGAGAAGGTGGAGGTCGACAAGAAGGCGGTCGTACCGCTCCTTGACGACCTGCCGGCGAAGCCCACCGCAGAGCCCAAGACGCCGCGAGTCGCTTCCCCCGTCGTCCCGCTCCTGGACTGACGGCGGGAGCACCCCCGAATCAGTGAGCGAGGTCCTCGAGGGCGCGGAACGTGTAGTCGTCGCCGGCGCGCTGGGAGTGGCACACGATGCACGCCTCGACCTCGCCCCCCAGCTCTTCGCGGCTCTCTGGATCGAACGCCCGGAACACCCAGCCGTTGTTGGGGCCTGCCTCGCCCTTCTCCATCGTGGCGATCTTGTACAGGTCGCTCACTTGGGAGTTGCCCGCCTTGTCGACGAAGAGCCGGTGTTGGACCTTGACCAGGATGCTGCCTACGGGCATGGATCTGCCGCTGGCCCCCTCGGCAGCCCCGTTGACGTAGAGCCAGCGCGCCTCGCCCTCCTCGGAGCGCATGATGATCTCGTCGTTGAGGCGGCGCCACTGGTCGTAGCCCGACGGGAACGTGGCAGCACCAGCGCGCTGCATCGGGTGCTCCACCGGATCCTGCTCGGGCGGCCCGTCCGGGACCGGGTTGGTCGCGCGCAAGGTACAGGACGCTCCGACCACCCCGGCCAGGAGAAGCACTGCAGAGCCACCAACCAGGGAGCGCATCGACACACCTCCACAGTACGAAGGACCGCGACGCTCACGGAGCATCCGCGGCGACGCCGGATTCTACGGGCCCCTCGAACGGGGTGTCAAGGGAAGTTGCCACCCACCAGAACCGATGTTGTCATGTGATTTCGCCTGGTTGCTCGCCCATCGCCTGGCCGCGCGCCCCCATGGCGGGACCGAGGCCTGGATCGTCCGCGCCAGGATTCCGCGCGGCTCCGGGCGCCACTGCTTCGCAAAACCAAGAGCTTGCAATCGAGCGGTTGCATTGCCCTGGCGCGCTGTGAACCATGGGGGCCGTCGTGTCCCAAGCCCGAGGGTCGTCCATGAGCTTCGTCCACCTCCACGTCCATACCCACTACAGCCTGCTCGACTCCACGGTCCGTGTTCCCGACCTGGTGAAGCGCGCCGCCGCCCTCGGGATGCCGGCGGTCGCCATGACCGACCACGCGAACCTCTACGGGGCGGTCGAGCTCTACAAGGCGGCGAAGAAGGCCGGCGTCAAGGCGATCCTTGGCTGCGAGGTGTACGCCCCGGCGATGGATCCCGAGGCGCAGGCGACCGACCGCCGTGGCTATCACCTGGTCTTGCTGGCCGCGACCGATCGGGGCTATCGCAACCTGCTCCGCGTCGTCAGCGACGCCTGGCTCCGGGGCCGCGAGCCCGACGCCGCCCGGCCCCGGATCGACCCGGAGGTGCTCGCAGAGGCGGCGGAGGGCATCATCGCGCTGTCCGGAGGCCTCGGAGGTGAGATCGAGCAGGCGCTGCTGCGCAAGGACACCGCCCGGGCCGCGCGCGTCGCGTCACGCTTGCGGGCCATGTTCCCGCCGGACCACGCCGGGGAGCCGTGCTTCTTCCTGGAGGTCCAGCCGTCGAGCGTGGCCGAGCACGAGACGGTGCGCCGGGGAGTCACTGAGATCGGGGAGTCCTGTGGCGTGCCGCTGGTCGCCACCAACGATGTCCACTACCTGACGCGGGAGGACGCGCAGGTCCACAAGGCGCTGATGTGCCTGCAGATGCAGAAGAGCATGCAGGACCTCGACCGCCTGGCGAACATCCCGGACGGCTTCACCCTGCGGTCGGGCGAGGAGATGCGCGCCGGGCTGCCCGACCACGGCGAGGCCATCGACGCTGCCATCCGAATCGGCGAGCGCTGCAACGTCAAGCTGGTGCTTGGGGAGGTGTTCCTGCCGCAGTACAAGGTGCCCGAGGGCTTCGACCAGGCGGGCTACCTCGCTCACCTGGCACGGCAGGGCCTCGCCGCGCGGCTCGAGACCTTCCGGCGCCTGGGCATCGAGGTCGACGAGCAGAAGTACAGGGACCGCCTGGAGCTCGAGGCGTCCATCATCAACCAGATGGGCTTCCCTGGTTACTTCCTCATCGTGTGGGACTTCATCAACGCGGCGAAGGAGATGGGGGTCCCCGTCGGTCCGGGGCGCGGGTCGGGCGCCGGCTCCATCGTGGCGTATGCGCTCCGCATCACGGACATCGACCCCATCAAGTATGACCTCCTCTTCGAGCGCTTCCTGAACCCGGAGCGCGTGTCGATGCCCGACTTCGACATCGACTTCTGCATGAACACGCGGGACCGGGTCATCAAGTATGTGACCGACAAGTACGGCGCCCACAACGTCGGCCAGATCGTCACCTTTGGTTCCCTCAAGGCCCGCGGGGTGATCCGTGACGTGGCGCGCGTCATGGAGATGTCCTTCGGCGATGCGGACCGGGTCGCCAAGCTGGTTCCGGAGGTCCTGAACATCACGCTGGAGGACGCTCTCAAGCAGGAGCCTCGCCTTCGGGAGTGGATGGCCGAGGCGCCGGAGCACGAGCGCCTGTTCGACACGGCGCTCGCCTTGGAGAACCTGTACCGCCACACAGGGGTACACGCTGCTGGCATCGTGATCGGCGACGAGGTGCTCTGGCACTACGTCCCGGTCCTCACGGGCGACAACGGCGAGCTGGTCACCCAGTTCGCCAAGAACGAGGTGGAGGAGGCGGGCCTCGTCAAGTTCGACTTCCTCGGGCTCAAGACACTGACGGTCATCGACCAGACGGTCCGGCTGATCCGCCAAGGGCAAAGGGCCGAGGAGCGGCCGTTCGAGCTCAGCGAGATCCCCATGAACGATCCGGGGGTGTTCGAGCTCCTCAGCTCCGGCAACACGACGGGGGTGTTCCAGCTCGAGTCCTCGGGCTTCAAGGAGCTGATGCGCAAGCTCAAGCCCGACAAGTTCGAGGACATCATCGCCGCAGTCGCCCTGTACCGTCCCGGCCCGCTCCAGAGCGGCATGGTCGACAGCTTCATCGCGCGCAAGCACGGCCAGGAGGCTGTCGACTACCTGCACCCCTCGCTGGAGGGCGTGCTTGGCGAGACCTACGGCACCATCATCTATCAAGAGCAGGTGATGCGTCTGGCGTCCATCCTTGCCGGGTTCAGCCTCGGCCAGGCGGACCTCCTGCGCCGCGCCATGGGCAAGAAGAAGGCCGACGTGATGGCCCAGCAGCGGGACATCTTCGTCGATGGAGCCAAGAAGAACGGCGTAGATGCTGCACAGGCGGGGCATATCTTCGATCTGGTGCAGGAGTTTGCCTCATACGGCTTCAACAAGTCACACTCAGCCGCATATGGTCTGATATCGTACCAGACTGCGTACCTTAAGGCCCACTATCCCGTCGAGCTCATGGCGGCCCTGCTCACCTGCGACAAGGACAACACCGACAAGGTGGTGCGCTACATCGCCGAAGCCAGGTCCATGGGCATCGTGATCCGGCCGCCGGACGTCAACGTGTCCGTGCTCGACTTCTCGGTGAGCGAGGGCGCGATCCGCTTCGGGCTCGGCGCCATCAAGGGGGTAGGGGAGGGCGCCATCGAGGCCGTCCTGAAGGTGCGGGCCGATGGCCCCTTCGAGGGCCTGTTCGACTTCTGCGAGCGCATCGATCTCAGGAAGGTGAACCGGCGGGTGCTCGAGGCGCTGGTCGCCTCGGGGGCGTTCGACTCCTTCGGCAAGCCGCGCGACGTCCTGTGGCACACCCTCGACAAGGCCATCGAGCGCGGGCAGTCCACACAGCGGGACCGGGAGAGCGGCCAGATGAGCCTCTTCGGGATGCTGACGCAGGCGACGCCCGCCAAGAAGGGCGCGGAGTACGACCCGCTCCCCGACGATGCGGAGTGGAGCGAGCGCGAGCGGCTCCAGCGAGAGAAGGAGTCCCTGGGGTTCTACATCACGGGGCACCCACTCGACCGCTACCTGGACGAGCTGCGGCGCTATGCCAACGTGAACACCGAGTCTCTGGAGAACCTCCCCAACAACGCCGACGTCACCTTCGGCGGCGTGGTCGCTGCGATCCGCGAGCGGCCCTTGAAGGACGGGAGCGGCCGAATGGCCTTCGTGACCTTCGAGGATCACCTCGGGCAGGCGGAGGTCATCGTGTTCTCCAAGCAGTACGCGGACATGGAGCCGGTCATCAAGAGCGACGAGCCGCTGCTCGTGAGGGGCCAGGTCCGCATCGAGGGGGAGGGGGACGCCAAGGTCCGCAAGGTGCGGGCGACGGAGGTCTCGAGCATCGCGGCGGCGCGGCGCCAGCTCACGCGCCGCGTGGGGGTCAGGGTCCCAGTGGGCGGGCTCGACCCGAAGCTGGTCGAGGCGCTCCAGGCCGCGTTCCTGCACTTCCAGGGGCCTTGCGAGGCGGAATTGTCACTGCAGCTCCCCGACCGCACGGAGGTCGTCGTCGCGTGCGGAGACCGGTGGCGCGTGACGCCCTCCGACGACCTCATCGGGAAGGTAGAGCGCCTCGTTGGCCGCGACGCGGTGTACCTGGCGTGATCGGGGCACGGTACTTGGGCACCGTCGGATTTCTTACGCCGTCAGGTCGCTGACGCGCCTCCAGGGTCCGTGCTCTGGTACCTCGGTGCGAGCGGGACCGCGTCCCAGGGGCGCCAGGGGCACTCGGCTGGCTCCGGACGTGCCACTGGCACGCTGGTTGCTTTGTCATCCCTCCAGTGACGGAGGTGTCCGGATCCCGACGCAGTGGCAAGCGGCCGCGCGTCAAGCTGTCCCTTGACAGGATCCGGACCGTCGGTATGATGCCGCGTCCCCAGCCCGGTGACGCACGCGAGCCGCAGCATCTCGCACCCGACGCGGCCCCTTCCGTCACGACCAGCGGATCGACTCCGCCCAGGAGGTCATGTGAAAGCCACTGTCTGGATGTCGGGCCTCGCCGCGGCCCTCGTGCTCTCCGCCACGGCGGCGCACGCGGACGACGCGGCCCCGAAGGCCGAGCAGGCAACCGTCACCACTCCAGAGAAGCAGGCCAGCGGCGCAGCGCCCGCGGTGGACAGCGGTGGCGCAGATTCCGGGGCCGACGCCGCCCCGGCAGACGCCCAGGTGGCGGTGACCGACACGGTCCAGGAGGAGGCCACCCCGGCGGGCGAGGAGGCTGAAGAGGCCAAGAGCGTCTTCCCCATCGGCGCAACCATCATCTACGAGAACTCCCTGGGCATCGGGACCTTCGTCCCCGGTGAGTACAACGCGCGGCCCCAGTGGGACATGCTCCTGAGCCTGCGCCCGTTCGTGCGGCTCACCGACAACATGCGGCTCATCGCGCGCATCGATCTGATCAAGTCCCTGATCGAGAACGCGGATTCGGCCAATACGACGCGGGGCCAGACCCTGCTCAGCGACTTCACGCTCACGTGGTCCGTCAGCCCCATCGTCAGCGAGCCCGTGACGGGCCTCAAGCTCGCCGGGTGGGTGGACCTGCTGGCGCCGACCTCGCTGGCCTCCCAGACGCAGACCCGCATCCTTACGCTGCGAGGGGGCCTTGGCCTGAGCAAGAGCTTCGATTGGCTCAATCTGAGCTACCAGTTCCGCTTCGACTACAACTTCAACCGCAGCAAGCACCCCGCCTTCGACGTGGCCAACAACGCCGAGCCTCCGTGCCTCGGCGCGAAGACCCTCGACAGCGGCGGCGCCGTGTGCGGTTCCCGGTCCAACACCCAGTTCCAGTTCATGAACCGCCTCACGGCAGAGTTCGTGCCCGTCGAGCGCCTGGGCATCACCGTCGACTTCATCATCTACACGGCCTTCGGCTACGAGATGCCCGAGGACGCGTTCACCTCGGCCAACGCCAAGCCCGGCATCGGGCAGCGCGATCTGACGGCCGGCACCTTCGAGGTCAGCTACCAAGTGCTGGACGAGCTGGGGATCGCGCTCGGCACGACGACCCTGCAGACACCCAAGACGCTGGACAACGAGGGCTTCCGGTTCCCGTTCTTCGACTACCGGTCGACCAGCGACAACTTGACGAGTTTTTATCTGGACGTGGTCGCAACGTTCTAGCCAGAGGCCCTGCCCCCGCTCGGGGCTGGTCTGTGCTCGACAGGAGGAAAGTGCGAATGAAGTGGTTCAAGGGCACCTCGAAGGGCCTGGTCGCGGCGACGCTCGCGGCCCTGTTGTTCCCTGTCGCGGCGTGCGTGCAGGACGTTGGCGACATCGACCGGACCCAGGCGAACTCGCTCAGCAAGGAGCAGTTTCACGGGGTCTGGTACTACGTGAAGACCGTCTCCGACATCCCGTACAGCTCGGCCTTCACGTTCCAGGGCGAGACGAACTTCGGCAACAGCGCGAAGGTCATCTTCGACGTCCAGGAGAAGCTGCTGGTCGCCTACCCCATCCTCGAGACCGTCAAGGGCTCGGAGGGCAAGCTCGTCAAGCAGAAGATCCGCCGCTACTGGGACAAGGACCGCCGCGACGAGTTCATCGAGGTCTACGTGAGCTCGCCGGTGGCCATGTGGCCCATCACGAGCCACTTCGACATCAAGCGCGAGTACAGCACCGCGACCGGTGAGCAGACCAACGTGATCTCGGAGAACACGTCGGACCGCCCCTGGTACCTCCGCGACTACGTCCGTGTGGACTGGGGCTCTGAGATGGTGCGGGAGACCGGCTTCATCACCGGCAGCGCGTCCGCCCAGCCCGTCCATTACGTCCAGGACTGGGAGGCGAACGGGCTCAATCCCGATGCGCCGACCTTCGAGGCGGACTACTTCGACATCGTGACCAAGTACTTCGCGACGCCCAGCTACAATGCGTGCGCTGCCTATGGCCAGGCTCCCGGCGACTGCGCCGGCGCCATCGTCAAGGTGCGTCACAGCTTCAAGATGGCGCTCCCCGACGACGACTTCATCACGCGGGTCTACACCAACCGCGAGCACCAGGAGAAGTTCGGCTACTTCCAGGCGGAGCGCCACGACTACGACCACTTCGACGGAGTGACGGAGAGCGGTCGCGACTACAAGGCCCAGCTCTGGAACCTTTGGCGAAAGTCCCAGACGTTCGAGCCCGCCTTCGGCAAGGATGGCAAGCCCATCGCCTGCATCACCAACGTCGACTGCGACGAGGGCCAGCGCTGTGTCGCCGAGAAGTGGTTCGAGGACGGCCGCTGCATGGTGGGCACCCCCTTGCCCTACAAGGAGCGGGGCCTGAACCCGATCATGTACCACCTCAGCACGAGCCACCCGGGGCTGGCCCCGGCGATGCCGGAGCTGGACGAGGAGGGCGCCCTCGTCGGCTGGGCCGGAGGTCGAGTCGTTTTGAGCGAGGGGGCCCGCAAGGTCGTCCACCCGTTCATCCGCGAGGCCTATGAGGCGGCTGACGGGTGGTCCGACGTGTTCAAGGAGACGGTGGCCTGGCTCTATTTCCACGAGGACCTCGGCCTGCTCCGCCCGGCGGACCGCGCCCTGGGCGCCCGCACCTGTGAGACGAGCGCGGACTGCACCGGCGGTCGCACGGACATCCTCCACGAGACCTCGGTCGACACCTCCAAGGAGGTCAAAATCCTCTGCTCGACGGGAGCCGACTGCAATGCCTACGGCGGCGACTGCCTCCCCACCGCTGGCAGCGGCGGGAGCTGCAAGACCCCGGGTGACTGCATCTGCGGCAAGACAATCGCGTGCAGCGTGAACTCGCCGTGCCCCTACGGGATGGCCTGCAAGGACGGTACGTGCCTGGACGACGGCGGCCTCGCCGCAGTCGAGCCCATCGCCTCCGTCAAGAACCCCCGTGCGTACACCGTCGTTCTGGTGGATGACGGCAAGGGCGGCGTGACCTCCGTTCGCACCACCGACGGCATCTTCCCGGCGACCCTTGGCTCGAACCAGTCCTCGGTGCGCTTCGTCAACGGGACGAAGGACGCGACGGTCAGCCTGCGCGCGGTCCTGACCGACCCGGCAGCCAAGCTGGGCGATGCGCCGAAGTCCGAGGTCCCGCTGTTCAGCAACGTGGCGTTCTCGGCAACGGCGGTGGCTGACGTACCCGGGCACCTCGATCCGAAGGGCGACACGTCCAAGCACCCCTACGAGGTCGTTGAGCCGGCCACGTGGCGGCGCCTGGAGGTGGTCGACGGTTCCGGCAAGGTCCTGGCCAAGCTGAACAATGTCCAGGTGCAGGCGGGCAAGACCTACGTGTTCGCGTTCATCGGCGGGGACACGGTGGTGAAGGCCACTTCGTCGATCAGCGCCACCGCGGCGGACCGGACTCAGGGCGTGCGCTTCATCAATGGCGTCAAGGGAGTCGAGCTGCTCGACATCGGCCTGGACGCGGCCCGCATCGGGACCGACTCCAAGTTCGGCGACGTCGGAGCCTACGTTCTTCCGGCGAAGCGTGGCATCAACCGCATCCTCGCCGTCGTGGCCGGCGTGCCGGGAGACGTCACCTGCTTCCACGAGAACTCGGTCGGCAAGTGTGTCGGCTGGTCACCGCGCATCGACGACGCCGCGGAGGCCAAGGTCGCGGACATCAAGAAGGCGCTGCCGGAGATGTTCGTCCTCTGCGAGCCGATCTACTCCGGCGACTCCTGCTCGGACGCTCAGATGGGCGACATGAAGCAGCTCAACGACTGTCGCTACTCCACGCGCAACGAGGATGGGACCATCTCAAACCCGTGCAAGGACAACGTGGCGCACCCCGGTATGCTGAAGAAGATCGGCGACTCGCGCTACAACCAGATGTACTGGGTGGGTGAGGCGCAGGCTGCCAGCCCGCTCGGCTATGGCCCCACGGCGGCTGACCCGGAGACCGGGCGCTCCTTCTGGGCATCCTCGTACATCTACGGCGCCAGCCTGATCACCTACGGGCAGTATGCCGTGGATCTGATCAACCTGATGAACGGCAACCTGTCGGTCCAGGACACCATCAGCGGCAAGTACGTCAAGGACGCCATCGACGCCATCAAGGCGTCCCGTTCCCCCGAGGACTACACCTCGCTCTACGAGGGGCTGACCTTGGGCTCTTCGGCATCCGGGAGTCATGCGACCGCCGACGGTGACACCTACGACGCCGAGGGAGATGACGCCGCCGTCAGCGGGCCGAACCCGCTCACGGCGTGGTCGGGCGACGGACAGGACCTGCTAGGCCAGGTCCGGACGTACGGAATGAGCCCCAAGTATCGGTTCCGTGCCATGAACAACCCTCTGGCCGCGGCACAGAAGAGTCCTCTGGAGATCGCACTGGAGAAACTGAAGGGCTCCCGTATCGAGGCGCTGCTGGTCAACGACGAGGTCAAGATGACCATGTCCTCCGGCGCAATCCTCCCGGGTGACCCGATGGACGACCAGTTCGCGGACGCCGTGTCACCCATGAACTGGCTCGGCACGAATGCCCTGCGCCAGGAGCAGCAGCGCATGGCGCTGCTCACGAAGAGCGAGAACTGCGTCTACATGCCCGACTTCATGGATGGCGCCATCTACGGCCTCAGCAAGGAGATCGGCTGCTCGGCGGAGGCCAAGAAGGCCGGCGCTCAGCCCGTGACGAGCGTCAGCGAGGCGGTCGCGCTCATCGACGAGAACCTCGCCGCGACTGGCCAGGAGGTCGTGCCGGAAGGGTACTGTCTCGAGGGCGAGGCGCTGCACCTGGTGCTCACCGCCCGCATCTACGGTGGCGTGCTGGAGCACGAGGTTGGCCACACGATGGGGCTCCGGCACAACTTTGCCGCCTCCAACGACATCTTCAACTTCGACGACAAGTACTACTCCATCCGCGAGCGTGATGCGGTGCGCTGCCTCGATGTCACGGGCTGCAACTTCGCTCGTGGCGAGGAGTGCTACACGGCCTGCCAGGCGGATGGGGACTGCGCCGAGGGCACCCTCTGCGTAAGCGGTACGTGCATCGACCCGGAGGTGGGTGACCCCATGGGGCAGTGTGTTGCCCCCGCACAGGTTGGCCTGTCGAAGGCAAGCTGCAGCCCGGACCTGGCCAAGGTGAAGGGTGGTGACCTTGTGCCAACCTGGGACGCCAAGGCGGAGAGCTGCGTCCTCAAGGGATACTGCGGTCTTGACGGAGACTGCGCCGAGGGCCAGACCTGCAAGTCTGACCGCTGCGAGCCCGCAAGCGGCGTGGCGACGTTCGATCCGGCGGTCGTCTCGAAGTGCACCACGGCTGGTGACTGCGGGGAGGGCGGAATCTGTGCCGATCCGGGCGCGACCGGCAGCACGTCTTGCTGGAAGATCAGCAAGGCCATCGTGTCGCGTGGCCACCAGACCCTGGGTGAGATGGAGAAGCGCAGGACTGAGTACCAGCTCAGCACGGTCATGGACTATGGCCAGAAGATCAACGCGGACATCCACGGGCTCGGCAAGTACGACTATGCCGCGATCAAGTTCGGCTACGGCGACCTGGTGGAGGTCTACCAGGATGTGAGCATGCTGAACGACTTCACGGAGAAGGGCGCCCCGTACTTCGGTGACACGCCTCTCAAGTTCTCGAGCTTCACGAAGGACAGCAGCATCTGGGCGAACACGCTGTATCACCCGTTCTTCTTCTTGAACTACGTCATCACGGTGGACGCCAACCTGAGCAGCAACCGCGTCACGGTGCCGTTCCAGCAGGTGAAGCTGTCCCGCGACATGAACTACGACTACAACAGCGAGAACTACTGGGACACCTACATCGAGGTCCCCTACGACTTCTGCTCGGACGAGTACCGGGGCAACGGTGGCTGCCTGTACTTCGACACCGGCGCCGATTCGGTCGAGGTCACGTACCACGCGATGGAGATGTTGACGATGTACTACATCTTCGACGCCTTCCAGCGCGAGCGCTTCGGCTTCGGGTGGGGCAACGCGAGCTACAGCTACTACGCCCGCATCATGGACCGGTGGATGAACCCGCTGCGTCTGTCAGGCCTGTACTTCGCGCTCTACGAGAACCTGTTCGCGGAGCTCAACTTCTGGAAGAACTTCTCGCGCCAGCCGATGAGCGGCGGCTACTTCCGCACCTCCGCGAACATGGCGTATCAGTTCCTGCACCAGCTCATCGCCTCGCCGGCCCCCGGTCGCTACGAGCTGGATCCGGAGACCAACACCTACGTCAACGTGTCCTACGACACGACACCGACGGACGACGAGGACACACTGGTCGTGCCCATCGGCCAGGGCAAGTTCCCCTGGACCACGTTTGACACGAGCTACGGCTACTACGCCTTCCAGCACCCGCTGTGGGCGGGCGCCTACTGGGAGAAGCTCGCCGCGATGCAGACCCTGACCGACGCGAGCATCAGCTTCCTGTCGGACTACGTGGGCGAGGCGCTCGACATCGGCGTCTCCTCGGCCATCGGCTTCGTCACCGCCTACCCGCGGGAGCTCACCAACCTCTTCGGAGGCGTGGTGGCCGACGCCTGGGAGCAGTGGGCCGGCGTGGTCGAGGCGGAGCCCAAGACGGGTCGCCTGGAGTACCGCCCTCGGTCGGCGTTCAATCCGCAGGCGCAGTCCAACATGCCGCTCGTGCAGCCGTCCATCTCCACGCTGTCGTTCAAGACCCTGTCCGCAGTGGTCGCCCTGGCGACCCTGCCTGCCGGGTTCGACCCCAGCGTCACCGACAGCATGGCGGTGGTCCTCGAGGGTAACGCCAGCGACTACCAGCTCGCGCCTGGCATGGAGTGGAAGAAGTTCACGGATCCGTTCAGCAACAAGACCTACCTGGCGATCGTGCCTCGCTACGACGCCAACCGTCTGGCGGTCGCGGCGCGCATCGTCGATCAGGCCAACGCCCTCAAGACCGCCTGGGCCGCAGCCGCGACCGACGTCGAGGCTGCAATGTACGCATCGCAGCTCAAGGAGCTCGTCGAGGTGCTCGACGTGCTGCGCGAGCTCAACGCGACTCTTGGCGTCATCCGCTACTAGTCGAGCCGGACTGAGGAGGAACACAATGAACGCGACCTTTCGGCTCGATGGAGGAACGAAGATGGGAAGCATGACCAAGGGAGTCGGTGCGCGCCTCCTGGCCGCCATGGCCCTGGCGGCGCTGGTCGGGGCCTGTGCCCAGAATCAGCCCGAGATCAACCGGGTCCAGCCCGACTACATCAAGAAGGCGGACCTGAAGGGCGAGTGGTACTTCCAGGAGACGGTGATCCAGGCGCCGTACACCTCGGCGTACACCTTCCCGGGCTACCAGGGCCAGCTCGAGCGCGGTGTGTTCGAGGTCCAGGAGCACAGCCTGATCTTCTACCGCACCTACGAGTTCGTCGAGGGCACGGAGGCGTTCGGGCAGAGCGCCGACGTGGACACCCCGCTCCTCGGTGAGGACGGGAAGATCGTCACCCGGACCGTCAAGGTGAATGGCGTTGAGATGCAGGCCCCGGTCTACATCTACCGCGGGGCTCCCGTGGCGAGCTACCCGATCATCTCCCACTTCGACATCCAGCGTCAGTACAACCCGACCACGGGCGAGGAGATGAACGTCCTCGTCGAGAACGGTAGCGACCAGGAGTGGTGGGAGCGCGAGTACTTCCGCGTCGACTGGGTCAACACCGGTGACGGGCGGGACCTTCGGCCCTACACAAGCGCCTCGGAGGCGGGCAACGGCGCAGTGTTCAACGGTCAGGGAGCCGATCCCACGGAGCAGCCCGTGTTCCAGTACGAGGGCGAGGAAGGGGCGGAGAAGCTCGTCTACTTCGACTCGGTGATGACGGGCCTGCTGGCTGCTCCGACGACGCCCTATCCGGGGTTCGGCACCGTCCCCCTGTGCTGGTTCTATCCCTGGTACGCCGGCCAGGTGTTCGAGTGCGCCAGCGAGCTGATCAAGGTCCGCTCGTCGTTCAAGCGCTTCGTCGAGCCGGACTACAAGGGCCAGGACTACGACGACGTCGACATGCAGAAGTTCGGCTACTTCCGCGCGGACAGGCTGACCTACGATGAGCTGCGAGGTGTGACCTTCACCGGTCAGAGCAACAAGATCAGCCGCCACAACATCTGGTCCAACTGGACGCTCGACGCCAGCGGTAAGCCTGACTACTCCAAGATGACCCCGAAGCCCATCGTGTACTACCTCTCGGAGAACTTCCCCCGCGAGCTGGTCACGCCGAGCATCGAGATGGCGGAGGAGTGGAACGAGGCCTTCGTTGCGACGGTCAAGGCTCTGAAGGGCTCGGCCCCCGACCACGACATGTTCATCCTCTGCGAGAACAGCGCCGCCGAGGCGATGGTGGCAGAGGAGGCGGGTCACCCGACGGCGACCTGGAAGGAGGACTCCACCAACCCGAACGCGAAGTTCTGCAAGGACATGGACCGCCCGAAGCGCCGCGGAGACCTCCGGTACAGCCTGATGTCGGCGGTCGTCGAGCCCATCAGCTACGGCCTCTACGGTTACGGGCCGAGCAACACCGACCCGGTCACCGGCGAGGCGATCTCCGTCAACTCGCACTCCTATGTGGCGGCCATGAAGCTCGGCGCCGAGCGGGCCGTTGCGACCATCGAGATGATGGCGGGCGTGCGCGACTTCCGTGAGATCGAGAGCGGCGTCTACATCGAGAAGGGCCAGACTGGCAAGCGTCTCCGGGCGGCCGGCGTCCGCGGTGGCTACACCTCCTCTGAGGTGCAGAAGATCGCGAACCTGGTGGTCACCCCGGAGCTGCGCGAGACGCTCGCTCAGGTGGGCCTCCCGACCGACAACAACTTCGCTCAGTCCCGCCTCGACATGATCAAGAGCATGCCCGAGGTGGAGCAGCTCATGCTCGGCGACGACGTGAAGTCACTGTTCCGCGCCCCCATGCAGGCCCAGGGTGAGGACGTGGGGACCGAGCTGCTCGAGACCCTCGCGCTTCGCAAGTGGGCCAGCGTCCAGGGCCAAGAGAAGCGCATGCGCTATGAGCGAGACCACGCTGCGCAGAACATCTACCTGCAGTCCTTCGCCGACACGGCCATCATGGGTCTGGTCCGCGAGTATGGGGCGCTGTACGACCAGGCCTTCTGCTCCGACTTCAAGGGCCAGTTCCCGGGAATTCTCGACTGGAGCGCCTTCAACAAGGTGAAGGGCACATGCGAGAAGGTCGGCGCGGTCAACGCCGACGGCTGGGTGTGCAAGACCCTGTCGAAGGAGCTGAACTCCAGCGGGGAGGCGAGCGGCAACTACTGGGTCAACTCCTGCAGCGTCAAGAAGCTTCTGGACCAGATGCGGCTGAAGGTGGAGGACATCGAGGCGACGAACCCCAACGCGGCGACGCGCCCGACGAGCCCGCTGTACTGGGATACGGAGCAGCCCGAGCTGGCGGCGGCCGTGAAGGCCTTCCGCGGCAAGCTCGACTCCCTGCGGGAGCGCATCCGGATCGAGCTGTGGCAGCGCATCTACAAGGGCGTCCAGCTCCACGAGATCGGCCACACCCTGGGCCTGCGCCACAACTTCGAGGCGTCAACCGATGCGCTGAACTTCCACGAGTCCTTCTGGGATCTGAAGATGCACCAGGGCGCAGACGGGCACCTGCACCCGGTCAACCTGTGGCAGATGGACACGGAGGAGCAGGCGCTCAACAACCTGCGCCAGAAGCAGAGCGCCACCGTGATGGACTACACGGCGAAGTTCAATGGCCGCTTCGACGGTCTGGGGCACTACGACAAGGCCGCCATCATGTACGGGTATGGCAAGGTGGTCGAGGTCTTCAAGACCGAGCCCGACAAGGACCTCCTCAAGCCATACATGCTGGAGCCCGACGCCACACAGCCCGGCAACACCACGGTCGTGGTCCCGTCCGGCGACCCACTCGAGGACGCGTTCAAGAAGGTGCACTACACCAACTACCCGAAGTTCTTCGGTGACAGCGTCAAGGCGATGTTCGACCGCGAGGTGCTGCCCGAGGACGCCGCCAAGGCGCAGGGGCGCGTCTTGGTGCCCTACCGCTTCTGCTCAGACGAGCTCACGGGGCGCACGCCCACCTGCCAGGTCTTCGACGAGGGCGTCGACGCCTTCGAGATCGTCCGTAACTCCGCGGAGTCCTACGAGAACTACTGGCCGTTCTCCGGCTACTCCCACGACCAGGTCACGTGGTGGCCCGAGAGCTACTACAACGGCGTTCAGCGGTACTTCGGCGAGATGCGGCGCCAGTTCCAGTACTGGGTCCAGGGGATGGTCCACTACAACAAGGACAACTGGTGGGCCAAGAACGTCGGCAACGGCGTGCCCTGGGACCAGGACATCAACGGCGGCCTGTCCGCGACCGTTGCCGCCTATGACGCCTTCAACACGATGGCCAACGCCTTCGGCCGCCCGGAGGAGGGTCGCTACGGCCAGAACCAGACCAGCGGCAAGTACGAGCCGCTGTTCAACCTGGACAACTCCCAGTACATCAACCAGGCCTGGGTGCTCCAGGAGTCAGGCGCGCGGCCGATGTACAACGCCTTCAACTTCCAGGGCTACCTGTACACGCCGTGGCGCTCGGGGGCCATCTATGATCGCCTCGCCGCGTTCGTGAACCTGACGGACCCGACCACGACCTCGTTCCCGTGGACGGAGACGGCGCAGGACCAGCAGCGCTTCCGGGTCAGCTACTACTCGGTGTTCCCGAAGCAGATGATGCGCGTCATGGGCGGCCTCATGACCAGCAAGGAGAGCACCTTCGGCTGGTGGGTGTGCACCAACGAGCAGGGGAAGGTGTCGAGCGTGGCACGTCGTGACTACTTCCAGGACGTGTCGCCGGCCAACTGCCCGATCGCGCTGAACCCTGAGGCGAAGTCGACCTTCCCCAACGCGCGCTATCGCATCCCGATGCTTGCGGCCTATTACGGCATGTCCCTGATGGTCAACAACCTCGACCTGAGCTTCATGGACACGTCTCGTCTGTGTCTCAAGGGCGGCGGTGACTGCGTGTCCTTCGCCCCCGGCACCGACATCGTGGAGTTCGAGGATCCGCTCAGCGGCAAGATCTACCAGGCAGCTCGGGTGGGAGATGGCAGCGACTTCGATGCGGCCTACGAGCTGGTGAAGGATGCCAAGGCCGCCTTCCAGTCCTATGTGAACCCGCAGACCGGCCAGATCAACCTGGAGCTTCTGCAGAACGAGTACTACTTCTCGAACCTGCAGTTCCTGATCGGCCGCCTCGAGCTGGTGCGTGGTATGCACCACACCTATAGCTACGGGGCCAACTGAGCTCGCGACGGGGCGGCCGCTCGGGCCGCCCGCTCCCCCGACCCGTCTCCGCTCCCCGACCAGCTCCCCGTCAGCCGAGTCCCGGGTCCGCGCGCCGCGGCGGCCTCAGGAGCACCAACAGCGCCCCCTCTCCACCCAGCTCTGCGGGTGCCTTCCAGCAGTCCTGGACCACGTCGTCAAGATCCTCCCGAACCCAGTGAGGCGTCATCTCCCGGAGCACCGCATCTCCTGCGGAGTGCTTGCCCCGCCCCGTGACGACAAGGAGCAGGCGCCCACCGGACGCGAAGGCGCCTCGTACGAAGGTGATGAGGCGGGTCCGTGCAGCTTCGCGCCTGAGTCCGTGCAGATCCAGAGCGCCGTCGGGGCGCACGTCGCCCTGATGGAGGCGCCTGTTCAGCGTCCTCCTCGTCCCTGCGTGTACCGACCGCCGTGGACCCGGCGGCTTCTCCCCCACGTCCTCCGGGTCTGGTGCAACTGCGTCTGAGACGCTCGCTTCGAAGAGAGCGTCCTGCTCCCGGAGCCAGGCGGCTCTCCCGGCGTCCTCCGTCGAGGGGGGCCGCAGGGCCGGCTGCCGAGACGACAAGGGCGCCTTGACCTCTGGCGGCGCGGACCCCAGGGTGGCCATGGCTGCCTCGAAGAGGGCGTCTTCTGCCTCCAACTCATCTCTTGATCGTCGCTTGCTCATCGGTCCTCACCCTGTGGTAAAGGGAAGCGCCGTCGCGACACTTCTCGGCGCAGCGGGTCCCCGACTCGCCAGGATGCAGCGGTGAACTCCCTGGATCCAGCGCTCCTGGGACTGCGCGCGCGGAGTCGGGCCGATGTGTCGTCGGAGCCTGACCTTCCTCTCCCGGCACGCGTTGACACCCTCGGGACGCCGGTGCTATCGTGCGCCACCCTGGGGCGCGGCGGGTGGTGATGCGCGCCGTACTCCCACCCGCAGGAGACCACAGATGCGCCTCTCGGCATTTCACGCGCCCACTCTCAAGGAGGCTCCCAAGGACGCGGAGCTTCCCAGCCACGAGCTCCTGATCCGCGGCGGGTTCATCCGCAAGGTCGCAGCAGGGGTCTACAGCTTTCTCCCCCTCGGCGTCCGGGTCCTGTCCAAGATCGAGGCCATCGTCCGTGAGGAGATGAACCGGGCCGGCGCCATGGAGGTGCTGATGCCAACGGTGCAGCCGGCGGAGCTCTGGCAGGAGTCCGGGCGATGGGCCAAGTATGGCCCCGAGCTGCTGCGCTTCAAGGACCGCAAGGGGAGCGAGTTCTGCCTCGGCCCGACCCATGAGGAGGTGGTCGTAGACTTGGTGCGGCGGGACGTTCGGTCCTATCGCCAGCTCCCCATCAACCTCTATCAGATCCAGGGCAAGTTTCGTGATGAGCTCAGACCGCGCGGCGGCTTGATGCGTGGACGCGAGTTCATCATGAAGGACGCATACAGCTTCGACGCCACCTTGGAGGCAGCGCGGCGCAGCTATGACCGGATGCACGAAGCCTATACGCGCATCTTCACTCGCTGCGGCCTGGACTTCCGCGTGGTCGAGGCGGACACGGGGAACATCGGAGGCTCGGCGAGTCACGAGTTCCAGGTGCTCGCCGAGACTGGCGAGGACTCCATCGTCTCCTGCTCAACCTGCCCCTATACCGCAAACGTCGAGAAGGCGGAGCTCAAGCCGGCTCCGCTGGCCGGCGCCGGCGAGGACGCTCGTGCGCCCAGGCTCGTGGCCACACCCCGCATGCGCACAGTCGAGGAGGTCACGGCCTTCCTGGGCGTTCCCCCGGAGCGGCTGATCAAGACGCTGCTGTTCATCGCTGATGGGTCCGTGGTCGCAGCCCTCGTGCGGGGCGACCACGAGCTCAACGAGATCAAGCTCAAGGCTGCCCTGGGTGCGAGCGACCTTGGCCTCGCCGACGAGGACACGGTGCGCCGCGTCACGGGCGCCCCGGTAGGGTTCGCCGGCCCCGTGGGCTTGCCGGGCGACGTGCGCATCGTGGCTGACCACTCGCTCCTGGGGCAGATCAACGCCGTGGTCGGGGCGAACCAAGCAGACACCCACTTGGTCGACGTCACCCCTGGACGCGACTTCCAGGTCGCGCAGGCCATCGACTTGCGCACCGCCGTCGGAGGCGAGGCTTGCCCGAGGTGCGGTGAGGGCACGTTCTCGTTCTTTCGTGGCATCGAGGTGGGGCACATCTTCCTGCTCGGCACGCGCTACTCCGAACCCATGCGCTGCACCTTCCTCGACGAGGCCGGCAAGGAGCAGGTCGCGGTCATGGGCTGCTACGGCATCGGCGTTACCCGTATCCTCTCGGCGGCCATCGAGCAGCACCACGACAAGGGGGGGATCCGCTTCCCGCCCGCCATCGCTCCGTTCCAGGTGGTGGTCATGGCGCTGAACGTCGATGACCCGACGGTGCGCGCCGAGGCGGAGCGACTCTACCGCTCCCTCCTTGAGGCGGGAGTCGACGCGCTCTACGACGACCGGGAGGAGCGGCCGGGAGCGAAGTTCAAGGACGCGGACCTGATGGGGACGCCGGTTCAGGTGGTCGTCGGCCGCAAGTCCCTGGAGGCGGGTGGGGTGGAGCTGAAGCGCAGGAGCGAGGACACGCGGGAGGTCATTCCGCCGGACCAGGTGGTCGCCGCCGTGCAGTCGCTCCTCGCCGCGTCCCACGCTGAGCAGGAGGCTCGCCTTGGCCGCGGTTGAGCGGGTCACAGGCATCCACGCAGTCGCCTCGGCGCTGTCCGAGACCCCCGATCGGGTCATTCGGATCCTGATCCAGGCCGACGTCCGCCCACACCCTGCCCGCGAAGCCATCGTCTCGGAGGCCCGCCAGGCCGGGATTCCGGTCGAGCCGGAGCAGACGGACTACTTCAAGCGCCTCGCCGCGGGGCGAAATACGCAGGGGGTCGCCGCCGAGCTCCGCGCGTTCTCCTACGTGGACCTGGACGAGGTCGTCAAGGCGCGAGACCACGCGCCGCTGCTCGTTGTGCTCGACGGCGTCTCCGATCCCCAGAACCTCGGCGCCATCCTTCGCAGCGCGGCGTTCTTCGGCGCCACGGGAGTGGTCATCCCCAAGGACCGCGCAGTCCACGTCAACCCTACCGTCGAGCGGGCCGCCGCCGGCGCCGCGGCCATGCTGCCGGTGTGCATGGTCACGAACCTCGCCCGAGCCCTCGATGAGCTGAAAGCAGGCGGGCTCTGGGTCGTGGGCAGCGTTCCGGCTGGCGGGGAGCCCATCACCGCAGTTGACTTCACGGTGCCTACGGCGCTCGTGTTGGGCGCCGAGGGACCGGGCATGCGCCGCCTCACGACGGAGCGCTGTGATCGCCTGGTCACGCTGCCCTCCCAGGGTCGCATGGAGTCTCTCAACGTCAGCGTGTTCGCTGGCATCTTCCTCTACGAAGCCTTGCGCCAGCGCGTCCTCGCTGCTCCGCATGGCGGCCCGGGTGTTCCATGAACGAGTCCATCAGTCGCGAGTTCCTGGAGAAGCTCCCAAAGAGCGACCTCCACGTCCACCTGGACGGGTCTGTGCGCCTCTCCACGCTCATCGAGCTGGCGCGGGAGCGCAACGTTGAGCTTCCCTCGTACACCGAGGAGGGACTTCGCGAGACGGTGTTCAAGGATCTGTACGGCAGCCTGGTCGAGTACCTGCAAGGCTTCCAGTACCTGACCGCGGTGATGCAGGACGAGGAGGCTCTCGAGCGCATCGCCTATGAGTTCGCGCTCGACAACCAGGCCGAGGGGGTCCGCTACATCGAGCCCCGGTTTGCTCCCCAGCTCCACATCAACGAGCACCTCGACCTCAAGCGTGTGATGTGGGCCGTTCACCGAGGCTTCAAGAGGGGGCGGGACCAGTTCAACGCTCGCGCCGAGGTGCGAAGCGGCCAAGAGCCACCCTTCGAGTATGGCATCATCGCCTGCGCCATGCGCATGTTCACGGCTGAATTCGGGCCGTACTTCCACCAGTTCCTGGACGTCCACCGCTACACCCCCCGGAAGCGTGCCTTCGCCATGGCGTCCCTGGAGCTGGCCCAGGCGGTGGTCGCGCTTCGCAACGAGTACGGGCTCCCGATCGTGGGCTTCGACCTGGCCGGCCAGGAGAACGGCTTCCCGGCGGTGGACCACGCGGAGGCCTACCAGTTCGTCCACAAGAACTTCATGAAGAAGACGGTCCACGCCGGTGAAGCCTATGGTCCGGAGAGCATCTTCCAGGCCATCACCGACCTGCACGCGGATCGGATCGGGCACGGCTACCACCTGCTCAGCGCGTGGCTCATCGAGAGCAACATCAACGACAAGCATGGCTACATCCGTGATCTGGCTCAGTACATCGCGGACCGGCGCGTGACGATCGAGATCTGCCTGTCGAGCAACCTGCAGACCAACCCCATGCTGAAGTCCATTGCTGATCACGCGTTCCGTGACATGCAGAAGCTGCGTCTGTCGACGACGTTCTGTACCGACAACCGGACGGTGTCGAGCACGACCGTAACGCGGGAGATTGAGCTCGCGGTGCGCCACTTCAACCTGACGCGCCGGGATTTGCGCCATCACATCATCTACGGGTTCAAGCGCAGCTTCTTCCCGGGCAACTACCTCGCCAAGCGCGCCTATGTGCGGCGGATCATCGACTACTACGAGCAGGTGGAGCGGGACTTCGCGGTCCCCGGCGATCCGTCGGTGCGTGACGAGTTCCTCGGACCTGAGGAGGCAGGCATCTGAAGGCGGCGGGACTCTCCGCAAGGTGCGTTTCCTGTTGACGCGGCCCGCAGTGATGTCTATGCTGCGGCGCCACGGTTCGCTGAAGCCGTGGGCACGGCGGCGCGACGCCTTGGCCAACCGAGGCGCGGTCGGCTTGTGGTGCGTTTGGGCTTGACAGAACGAGACGAATCCAATATCGCTATGCTCCCTCGCGAGGGGGCAGCGGCAAGAAGCCGGCCACCAAGACGCGCTGGCGTAGCTCAATTGGCAGAGCAGCTGATTTGTAATCAGCAGGTTGCGGGTTCGAGTCCCATCGCCAGCTCTGAGGATGACAACTGGAGGGGTTCCCGAGTGGCCAAAGGGAACAGACTGTAAATCTGTCGTCGGACGACTTCGGAGGTTCGAATCCTCCCCCCTCCACCAGGGCAGCCCGCCGTCCGCGGCGTGCATGAACTGAACGCAGGAGCAATCGCGGGAATAGCTCAGTTGGCTAGAGCATCAGCCTTCCAAGCTGAGGGTCGCGGGTTCGAGTCCCGTTTCCCGCTCCGCGTGGACAAGAGCAGTGAGAGGCTAGAGCGGGCGCCAACCCCAGGCCTACGTAGCTCAGTCGGTAGAGCACCTCCTTGGTAAGGAGGAGGTCACCGGTTCAATCCCGGTCGTAGGCTCCAGGCGGCTCGCGCCGTGAACGTGGTTGTAACACCAAGCCGATGGTCGAGGCCGCCAGGCGCGCCACGGGGATTTCAAAGGAGAGAGCAATGGCCAAGGAGAAGTTCCAGCGCAACAAGCCGCACGTCAACATCGGCACCATCGGTCACGTCGACCACGGGAAGACCACGCTGACGGCGGCGATCACCAAGGTTCTCGCCTCCAAGGGCGGGGCGAAGTTCGTGGCCTTCGACGAGATCGACAAGGCGCCTGAGGAGCGCGAGCGCGGCATCACCATCGCGACGGCACACGTGGAGTACCAGACGGCGAACCGCCACTACGCCCACGTGGACTGCCCCGGCCACGCCGACTACGTGAAGAACATGATCACGGGCGCGGCGCAGATGGACGGCGCGATCCTGGTGGTCAGCGCGGCCGACGGCCCCATGCCCCAGACCCGCGAGCACATCCTGCTCGCGCGCCAGGTCGGCGTGCCGGCGATGGTCGTCTTCATGAACAAGGTGGACATGGTCGACGACCCCGAGCTGCTCGACCTCGTGGAGCTCGAGGTGCGTGAGCTGCTGTCCAAGTACGAGTTCCCCGGCGACGACATCCCCATCATCCGGGGCAGCGCGCTGAAGGCCCTCAATGCGGCGACGGCGTCGGATGCGGACTCCAACTGCATCTTCGAGCTGATGGACGCCGTGGACTCGTACATCCCGCAGCCGGAGCGCGCCCTCGACAAGCCGTTCCTGATGCCCGTGGAGGACGTGTTCTCCATCTCGGGTCGTGGAACGGTCGTGACGGGGCGCGTCGAGCGCGGAATCGTCAGGGTCGGCGACGAGGTCGAGATCGTCGGAATCTCCGACACGCGCAAGAGCGTCGTGACGGGCGTCGAGATGTTCCGGAAGCTGCTCGACCAGGGCCAGGCGGGCGACAACATCGGCGCGCTGCTGCGCGGCGTGAAGAAGACCGACGTGGAGCGCGGCCAGGTCCTCGCCAAGCCGGGATCCATTACGCCCCACAAGAAGTTCCAGGGCGGAATCTACGTGCTGACCAAGGAGGAGGGCGGGCGCCACACGCCGTTCTTCCAGGGCTATCGGCCCCAGTTCTACTTCCGGACGACGGACGTGACTGGTGCCTGCACCCTGCCCGAGGGAGTGGAGATGGTCATGCCTGGTGACAACACGAATCTCCTCGTGGAGCTCCACACGCCCATCGCCATGGAGGAGGGTCTGCGCTTCGCCATCCGCGAGGGCGGCCGCACCGTCGGCGCCGGCGTCGTGGCGAAGATCCTGGAGTAGGACCGCGACGAGAGAGCACAGAGGGCGCCCGACGCGCGTGCGTCGGGCGTCCGCACATGAACCGAGGACGCAACCATGGCTCAGGGAAACCGCATCATCGTGCAGCTCGAGTGCACGGAGTGTCGCAAGAGCGGCATGCCGGGGGTGTCCCGGTACAGCACGACGAAGAACAAGAAGCGCACCCCGGCCCGTTTGGAGTTCCGCAAGTACTGCAGGTTCGAGCGGCGCCACACGGTGCACAAAGAGGTGAAGTGAGCAGGGTGCCCGGCACCCTGTCGTCGCGGGGCAAGAGCTCCGTGACAACAGGCCAGTAGCTCTAACGGTAGAGCATCGGACTCCAAATCCGAGGGTTGGGGGTTCGAATCCCTCCTGGCCTGCCTAGGGTCGAGACACGAAACGGGCGTGGTGGCCTCCGAGAGCCAGACGACCCAAACGGTGCCCCGGATGAAGTGGTGCCCGGGACGTGTCTGGACCGCAGGAGCCTGAAGAGGCGCCCTGCAGGGAGGAGTGAGACCGGCCCAGCGAGCCACTCGGGATCAGCTTGATCCCAGGGACTCGTGAGGGAAGGCGGCGGGTACCCAACCCACCCACGCCGCCGGTCTCCCTCCGACCAAACCCAAGGACTTCACACCGCGCAGAGCGAGGTGTGAAACGAAGATGGTCTCCGGGGCACGAGCACTCGAGCCAGCTACGAGCAGGACCGAGTTCAGGCCACCACCACCCGCAGCTGGAGAAGCTGATGGGTGGGAGGTGGCACAGAGCGCCCACCCTGGTCCATCCACCCGAAGCGCACAGGGAAGCTGCCAATGAGCGTTACACGCTACGTCAACATGGCCTTCGTCGCGACCGGCCTGCTGACCTGGATCATCCTGGCAGAGTTGTTCGGGTTCGTCCTCGGGGCGATCAGCCCGAGCGCCGACCGCTCGCTGCTCGGGGCGGGGTTCTCGCTGAGCGACCTGTTGGGTCTCGCCGCGGGTATGGCCACGGGCATAGTGCTCTGGCGTCACCCTCGGGTGAACGAGCTGGGTCACGAGATCGCGAACGAGCTGAAGAAGGTGACGTGGCCGACCTGGGCCGAGACCAAGGTCTCCACGGTCGTCGTGGTGATCACCACGATCATCGTCTCGGCCATCCTGGGGCTGTTCGACGCTGTGTGGTCCTCGATCACGGGCTTCATCTACAACATCTGACTCGGAAGCGCAGCGGCCGTCCCAGGTTGCGGGGTGCTGATGTCTCGCTCGATGCTGCCAGCGCGGTACGACCCGCGCAGGGGAGGGGGCGAGAGGAGAGATTCATGGGCGAGAAGAAGTGGTACGTGGTCCACACCTACTCCGGCTACGAGAACCGGGCAAAGCAGCTCCTCGAGGAGCGCATCCGGACCGCGGGGGTGGAGGAGCGGTTTGGCGACATCCTGATCCCCAAGGAGAGCGTCGTCGAGATGAAGGGAGGAACGAAGCGCACCTCGTCGCGCAAGTTCTTCCCCGGCTACATGCTCGTCCAGATGGAGCTCGACGACGAGACGTGGCACATCGTGAAGGGGACTCAGAAGATCACGGGCTTCGTGGGCGGCACGACGAACCCGCCGCCGATCCCTGAGGCGGAGGTCGCCCGCATCACGCAGCAAATGGAGGAGGGCGCCGAGCGTCCCAAGGTCGCGCAGAACTTCGAAGAGGGCTCCCAGGTGCGCATCACGGGCGGCGCCTTCATCAACTTCAGCGGCACCGTCGAGGAGGTCCGCCCGGAGAAGCAGAAGCTGCGCGTCTTGGTGTCGATCTTTGGCCGCCCGACCCCGGTAGAGGTGGACTTCACCCAGGTGGAGCGCGTCTGACGGGATCTGGCTCGCGCCGGCGTTTGCGGACAACCAACGGAGTGGCGCGTGCCACGGAAGCGAGCGGCTCTTGGCGAGCCCGCCGCTAGGACACGGAGGACAAGATGGCCAAGAAGATCGTCGCCCAAGTCAAGCTGCAGTGCCCCGCCGGCAAGGCGACGCCGGCCCCTCCGGTGGGCCCGGCCCTCGGTCAGCACGGCGTGAACATCATGGAGTTCGTGAAGAAGTTCAATGCGCGAACCGCCAAGGAGGAGGGCATGATCATCCCGATCATCGTCACCGTCTTCTCGGATCGCTCCTTCGACTTCATCACGAAGACCCCCCCGGCAGCCGTGCTGCTGATGAAGGCAGCCGGCATTCCGAAGGGTTCCGGCGTGCCGAACCGCCAGAAGGTCGGCAAGGTCACCATGGCGCAGGTCCGGGACATCGCGGAGCTGAAGCGTGTGGACCTGTACGCCGCTGATATCGACGCTGCGATCCGCACGGTAGCGGGCACCGCCCGCAGCATGGGGATCGACGTCATCGACTGAAGCAGAGCCGGCTCCGGGCCCCCCACGGGCTGCCCCGAGCCATCCCGGTCGCCGCTCGATGCGCCGACCAGTGCCACGTGGGGCGTCAAGGTGGTGCCCTGCGGCCACGAGCACACGAAGGAAGAGTGTCATGCCCAGCCACGGAAAGAAGTTCAGGGCACAAGCCCAGATGGTGGATCGCCTCAAGCTCTACACGCTCGAGGAGGCCATGCAGCTCGTCGCGAAGACCGGCTACGCCAAGTTCGACGAGTCCGTCGATGTGGCGGTTCGGCTCGGCGTCAACCCTCGCCACGCAGATCAGATGGTCCGTGGCGCGTGCGTACTTCCCCACGGCACCGGAAAGACGGTCCGCGTGGTGGTGTTCGCCAAGGGCGACAAGGTGCGCGAGGCGGAGGAGGCCGGCGCTGACCGCGTGGGCGGTGACGACCTGGTCGAGGACATTCGAAAGGGGTGGCTCGACTTCGACAAGGCCGTTGCCACTCCTGACATGATGGGGTCGGTCGGAAAGATCGGCCGAATCCTCGGACCACGCGGTCTGATGCCCAATCCGAAGGTTGGAACCGTGACGTTCGACGTGGGGCAAGCTGTCCGCGAGTCGAAGGCAGGCAAGATCGAATTTCGCGTGGACAAGGCGGGGATCATCCACGCGCCGGTCGGCAAGCGGTCCTTCGAGGCGGTGAAGCTCCAAGAGAACGTCGCCGCGCTCGTGGAGGTGCTGCTTCGCCTGAAGCCCTCGACCGCGAAGGGGCAGTACGTGCGAGGGGTCGCGGTGTCGACGACCATGGGCCCCGGCATCAAGCTGGATCCGACGGCCGTTCAGGCGTCCCTGAAGTGATGGCTGCTCCCAGCGGGGAGCAGGAGTTTCCAGGCACCAGCCTGTTGACAATCTGGAACACGAGCTCTGTCCGAGAAGCAGGTACCGTGCGTTTGATGGAGCCACGAAGCTGAGTGACCCGGCCCGGCCAGCTGCCGGCCGTGACTCTCGGCTTTGGACGCTCCGCCTGCGGAGATGGAAGGTGCATGCTGTGATGATGCCCCCTGACGAACTCACGAGCGTCTGGGGCTGACTCCTCTCGGCATCCTGGTCTGGTCAGAATCGTGTGCTTACCAATGGATTGGGAGGAGTAGGTCCCATGGACAGAACAACCAAGGAGCAGGTCGTCGAGGACCTCAAGGGCGAGTTCGCCGGTGTTCAAGCGATCCTTGTCGCCGAGTACCGGAAGCTCACCGTGGAGAAGGTGGTTCAGCTCCGCAAGAGCCTTCGCGAGAACGGGGTGAAGTACCGCGTCGTGAAGAACACGCTTGCGAAGCGCGCCATCGAGGGCACGGACAAGCAGTTCCTAGGAAAGTACCTGCACGGGCCGATGGCGCTGGCGTGGTCGTCCACGGATCCCGTGGCCGCCGCCAAAGTGCTCACGGACTTCGCGAAGACCAACGAGGCGCTGACGATCAAGGCGGGCTACCTGACCGGTCAGGAGCTGAACCTCGACGGAATCAAGGCGCTCGCGGCGCTCCCCAGCAAGGACGAGCTGCGCGCGAGCTTCCTGTCGGTCCTCCAGGCCCCGGCGGCCAAGTTCGTCACGGTCCTGAGCCAGGCACAGCGCGACATCCTCAGCGTCCTTCTCCAGCACACGGAGAAGCTCGGGGAGAGCACGGCCGCGTGACGCGGCGGGCGGGTCGAGGGACCCGCGCCGCCCATGAGTTCGAGCTGACTCGTCCCCCGCTCGGAAAGCGAAGAGCGTGGGGCGCCAACCATCAAGGAGCAATGCACCATGGCAGAGATCACTCGCGAGCAGATCAAGGAAGCGCTGAGCAAGATGACCGTCCTCGAGCTCTCCGAGCTCACCAAGGAGTTGGAGGAGGCGTGGGGCGTGAAGGCTTCGGCCGGCGTCGCCGTGGCCGCAGTTGCCGCTGGCCCGGTCGCTGCCGCAGTCGTCGAGGAGCAGACCGAGTTCGACGTGATCCTCCAGGCGGCGGGCGCCAACAAGATCCAGGTCATCAAGGAGGTCCGCGCGATCACCGGCCTTGGCCTCAAGGAGGCCAAGGACCTGGTCGACGGCGCACCGAAGCCCGTGAAGGAGGCCGTGTCCAAGGACGAGGCGGCCAAGATCAAGGCGCAGATCGAGGCCGTCGGAGCGACCGTCACGGTGAAGTAGTTCGGCTGGCACGAGCTTGCGGCGCCGGCGGTTGCCGGCGCCGCGAGCGCTGGTCGAAGAGAGACGAGCCGGGGGGGCGGAACGGACCGAACACGCGCGAGGAGCACACGGATGGCTTCGAAGACGGCCAAGGACCTGCGTATTCGCAAGAGCTTTGCGAACATCGAGCGAATCATCGACATCCCGGACCTCATCAACATCCAGAAACACTCCTACGAGAAGTTCCTCCAGCGCGACGTTCCTGCGAAGAAGAGGGAGGACTACGGCCTCCAGGGCATCTTCAAGAGCGTCTTTCCAATCCGGGACTTCAACAAGACGGCCTCCCTGGAGTTCGTCGAGTACCACATGGAGGACCCGAAGTATGACGTGCTGGAGTGCCGCCAGCGTGGAATGACCTTCGCGGCCCCGGTCAAGGTGGTGATCCGCCTCGTCATCTGGGACCTGAACGCCGACACCGGCGTCCAGTCGATCCGTGACGTGAAGGAGCAGGAGGTCTACTTCGGCGAGATTCCGCTGATGACCGAGAACGGCACGTTCATCATCAATGGAACGGAGCGCGTCGTGGTCAGCCAGCTCCACCGCTCGCCGGGGGCCTTCTTCGAGCACGACAAGGGCAAGACCCACTCGAGCGGCAAGCTGCTGTACTCGGCTCGCATCATCCCGTACCGCGGGTCCTGGGTCGACTTCGAGTTCGACCACAAGGATCTGCTCTACGTGCGCATCGACCGGCGCCGCAAGATGTTCGCGACAGTGCTCCTCCGGGCGCTGGGCTTCAGCACCCAGGAGCTCCTCAACTTCTTCTATGACACCGAGACGATCCACCTCCACGAGGACGCCAGCATCTCGAAGGGCATCAACTTCGAGCTGCTCATGGGACAGCGCGCTGCCCAGGATCTTCGCCACCCAGAGAGCGGGGAGGTGCTGGTCCGGAAGAACCGCAAGTTCACGAAGGCGACTGTCCGCAAGCTGAAGGACGCGGGCATCGCGGACCTCCCCGTCGAGGAAGACGAGCTGCTCGGCAAGGTGTTTGCCCACGACATCATCGACGAGGCGACGGGCGAGGTCGTCTACGAGGTGAACGACGAGATCGATGAGGAGAAGCTGCAGGAGCTGCGCGAGCGGGGGATCCGCGAGTTCGAGATCCTCTTCTACGACAACCTCAATGTGGGCAGCTACCTGCGCGACACGCTCGTGCAGGACAAGATCGCCACGACCGACGAGGCGATCATGGAGATCTACCGGCGCCTGCGCCCCGGAGATCCCTCGACCCTCGCACAGGCCAAGAGCTACTTCAACAACCTGTTCTTCAACAACGCGCGCTACGACCTCTCGCAGGTCGGGCGCCTGAAGCTCAACTTCCGGTTCCGGTCGACTACGGACGACAGCAAGCTGCCGCCCGAGCCCCTCGACCTGACGGTGCTGACGAAGCAGGACATCCTGGACGTCGTCAAGTACCTGATCGCACTGAAGAATGGGCAGGGGACCATCGACGACATCGACCACCTGGGCAACCGCCGGGTGCGCGCGGTGGGCGAGCTGATGGAGAACCAGTACCGCATCGGCCTCGTGCGCATGGAGCGGGCGATCAAGGAGCGCATGAGCATGTCGCAAGAGATCGACACGCTCATGCCCCACGATCTGATCAACGCGAAGCCGGTGAGCGCGGTCGTCAAGGAGTACTTCGGGTCGAGCCAGCTCTCCCAGTTCATGGACCAGACCAACCCGCTCAGCGAGATCACCCACAAGCGTCGCCTCTCGGCCCTCGGGCCCGGGGGGCTGACCCGTGATCGCGCAGGGTTCGAGGTGCGAGACGTTCACGCTACCCACTACGGCCGCATCTGCCCCATCGAGACCCCAGAAGGCCCCAACATCGGCCTGATCGCGTCGCTGTCCACCTACGCGCGGGTCAACGAGTTCGGCTTCATCGAGACGCCGTACCGCAAGGTGGTCGCTGGGCGGGTGACGGATGAGGTCTCCTACTACTCTGCGCTGGAGGAGGAGACTCACGCCATCGCCCAGGCCAACGCCACCGTGGACGAGGCCGGCACACTGACCGGCGAGTTCGTCTCGTCACGTAAGGCGGGCGAGTTCCTGATGGTCCGTGCCGAGGAGGTGACGCTCATCGACGTGTCGCCGAACCAGCTGGTGTCCGTCGCTGCGTCGCTGATCCCGTTCCTTGAGAACGACGACGCCAACCGCGCGCTCATGGGCTCCAACATGCAGCGACAGGCGGTGCCGCTGATGCGCACCACCGCGCCGCTGGTCGGCACAGGCCTCGAGCGGGTGGTCGCCTCCGACTCGGGTGTCACCGTCGTTGCCAAGCGTGACGGCGTCGTCGACTTCGTGGACGCGGAGCGGATCGTGGTCAAGGTGGACCACGATCCCGAGGACCTGCACGTCAAGCCGGACATCTACAAGCTGATCAAGTATCAGCGCTCGAACCAGAACACCTGCACGAACCAGAAGCCCATCGTGCGAAGAGGTGATCGGGTGCGGGCGGGGGACGTCATCGCGGACGGTCCGGCGACGGACATGGGCGAGCTGGCGCTCGGCCGCAACGTGGTCGTGGCCTTCATGCCCTGGGGTGGCTTCAACTTCGAGGACGCGATCCTGATCTCCGAGCGGGTGGTGAAGGAGGACCACTTCACCTCCATCCACATCGAGCAGTTCGAGTGCATCGCCCGCGATACGAAGCTCGGGAAGGAAGAGATCACTCGTGACATCCCGAACGTGGGCGAGGAGGCGCTGAAGGACCTGGACGCCTCTGGAATCATCCGGATCGGCGCCGAGGTCAAGCCGGGCGACATTCTCGTCGGCAAGGTCACGCCCAAGGGGGAGACCCAGCTCAGCCCGGAGGAGAAGCTCCTCCGCGCGATCTTCGGCGAGAAGGCGGGCGACGTCCGAGATACTTCCCTGCGAGTTCCGCCCGGCGTGGTCGGTACTGTGATCAGCGCCCAGGTGTTCAGCCGGAAGGGCGTGGACAAGGACGAGCGGGCCCAGGAGATCGAGGACGCGGAGGAGGAGAAGCTCCTCAAGGACCAGGAGGACGAGATCCGAATCCTCGCCGATGCGGCGCGCGACCGGATCATCTCGCTCCTCGACGGACAGGTGACGTCGGCAAAGCTCTTGGACGACAAGGGCAAGGTGCTGCTGGATCGAGGCACGCGCCTCGTGGAGTCGGTGCTCAAGTCCGTTCCCCGCCGCTATTGGCGGGAGATCCGCGTCGAGAACGGTGAGAAGCTCGAAGGCAAGATCCACAAGATCGCCGAGGAGCTCGAGAACGAGATCCACGCGATCAAGCTCCTCTTCACCGAGAAGATCAAGCGGCTCAAGAAGGGCGACGAGCTGCCGCCGGGCGTCATCAAGATGGTGAAGGTCTATGTCGCCATCAAGCGCAAGCTGCAGGTCGGCGACAAGATGGCCGGGCGCCACGGCAACAAGGGCGTGGTCAGCCGCATCCTCCCCGAGGAGGACATGCCGTACCTCGTCGACGGTCGCCCCGTGGACGTGGTGCTCAACCCCCTCGGGGTGCCGAGCCGCATGAACGTTGGCCAGATCCTTGAGGTGCACCTGGGCTGGGCTGCCCGTGGACTGGGAGAGTCGATCAACCGGTACATCGACGAGCAGTACGACTACGACAAGGCGCGCAGGGAGCTGCACGCGCTGTATGCGTCCGCCGAGCACCGCGCGTTCATCGACGATCTCGACAACGACGAGCTGGTGCGATTCGCGGCTGCGGTCCGCGACGGTGTCCACCTGTCGACGCCGGTGTTCGATGGCGCCAAGGAGGCGGACATCCAGACCCTGTTTGCTCGCGCCGGCATCGCGCCCTCGGGCCAGTCAATCCTGTTCGACGGGAAGACGGGCGAGGTCTTCGACAATGACGTCACTGTCGGCGTGATGTACGTGCTCAAGCTGCACCACTTGGTGGATGACAAGATCCACGCCCGGAGCATCGGGCCCTACTCGCTGGTCACGCAGCAGCCTCTGGGCGGAAAGGCCCAGTTCGGCGGGCAGCGCCTCGGCGAGATGGAGGTCTGGGCCATGGAGGCCTATGGCGCCGCTTACGCACTGCAGGAGTTCTTGACGGTGAAGTCGGACGACGTGGCAGGGCGCACTCGCATGTACGAGGCGATCGTGAAGGGAGAGAACGTGCTGGAGGCCGGGCTGCCCGAGTCCTTCAACGTCCTTCTCAAGGAGCTCAAGGCGTTGGCGCTCGACGTGGAGCTCGTGGAGGCAGGACAGGAAGCGCAGGGGTAAGGGCGCGACGCGCCAGGTATCGGGACCGTCGAGCAGACCCACCCAAACCAGTGCAAGGAGCCGAGGCTTTGAAAGACATCTTCAACTTCTTCGAGAAGCCGAAAGATCCGCTCAGCTTTAGCGCGATTCGCATCGGGCTGGCCTCCCCCAAGAAGATCCTCGAGTGGTCGCACGGAGAGGTAAAGAAGCCCGAGACCATCAACTACCGGACCTTCAAGCCCGAGCGCGACGGCCTGTTCTGCGCCAAGATCTTCGGGCCCGTGAAGGACTACGAGTGCATCTGCGGCAAGTACAAGCGCATGAAGCACCGAGGCATCGTGTGCGAGAAGTGCGGCGTGGAGGTGATCCAGTCGAAGGTGCGTCGCGAGCGCCTCGGGCACATCAGTCTGGCGACGCCGGTCGCGCACATCTGGTTCCTCAAGAGCCTGCCGAGCCGCATCGGCAACTTGCTCGACATCTCGCTGAAGGATCTGGAGCGGGTGCTCTACTGCGTCAGCCACATCGTGCTCGACCCCGGGACGACGACCCTCACCAAGGGTGAGATCGTCAGCGAGGAGAAGTTCGAGAAGCTGCTCGAGGAGTACCTTGAGGACGACTTCGAGGTCGGCATGGGCGCCGAGGCCATTCGGCGCCTTCTTGAGGAGATGGATGTCGAGGAGCTGTCGGGGCAGCTCCGCCAGGAGATGAAGGACGCGACGAGCGAGGCCAAGCGGAAGAAGCTGGCCAAGCGCCTGAAGGTCGCGGAGGCCTTCAAGGACTCCTCCAATGAGCCGCAGTGGATGATCCTCAAGAACATCCCCGTGCTTCCGCCGGATCTGCGCCCGCTGGTCCCCCTGGACGGCGGCCGCTTCGCCACCAGCGATCTCAACGATCTCTACCGGCGCGTGATCAATCGGAACAACCGCCTCAAGCGGCTCCAAGAGCTCAACGCGCCCGAGATCATCATCCGCAACGAGAAGCGGATGCTGCAGGAGGCGGTCGACGCGCTGTTCGACAATGGCCGCCGCGGCAAGGTGATCACGGGGCCCAACAAGCGCCCGCTGAAGTCCCTGTCCGACATGCTCAAGGGCAAGCAGGGGCGCTTCCGCCAGAACCTGCTCGGCAAGCGCGTGGACTACTCGGGGCGCTCGGTCATCGTCGTCGGCCCGACCCTCAAGCTGCACCAGTGCGGTCTGCCGAAGAAGATGGCCTTGGAGCTCTTCAAGCCCTTCATCTACAACAAGCTGGAGGAGCGCGGCTTCGTCTCGACCATCAAGAGCGCGAAGAAGATGGTGGAGAAGGAGAAGCCCGAGGTCTGGGACATCCTGTCGGAGGTCATCCGGGAGCATCCCGTGATGCTCAACCGCGCACCGACGCTGCACCGCCTCGGCATCCAGGCGTTCGAGCCCGTGCTCATCGAGGGCAAGGCCATCCAGCTCCATCCGTTGGTGTGTCAGGCGTTCAACGCCGACTTCGACGGCGACCAGATGGCGGTGCACGTGCCGCTGTCCATCGAGGCGCAGCTCGAGGCGCGCGTCCTGATGATGTCGTCGAACAACATCCTGTCGCCCGCGCACGGCAAGTCGATCATCAACCCGACGCAGGACATCGTGCTCGGGCTGTACTACCTGAGCCGCGAGCGCCTCTTCGTGAAGGGGGAGGGCAAGTCCTTTGCCAGCATCGATGAGGTGCGACTCGCCTATGACGCCGGCGAAGTGCATCTGCAGGCGCGCATCAAGTGTCGCGTGGGCGGCGAGCTCTACGACACCACGACCGGGCGCGTGCTCATGACGGAGATCGTGCCGAGCGAGATCCCGTTCTCGGTGTACAACCGCGTCATCGACAAGAAGCAGCTCCAGGGACTCATCGACATCGCGTACCGCTCCTGTGGCCTCAAGAAGACGGTGATCTTCGTCGACGATCTGCGCACCTGGGGCTATGAGCAGGCAACCCGCGCTGGCATCTCCATCTGTATGAAGGACATGGAGATTCCGAAGGCGAAGGGGGAGATGCTCGAGCGAGCGCAGGCCGAGGTGCAGGAGATCGAGAACCAGTACACCGAGGGCCTCATCACCGACGGCGAGCGCTACAACAAGGTCATCGACATCTGGGCGAACGCGACGGAGGGCATCGCCTCGGAGATGATGCGCCAGATCGGCACCGAGCAGTTCCGCAACCAGCAGGGCGAGCTGAAGGAGGGACAGGCCTTCAACTCCATCTTCATCATGGCGGACTCGGGCGCGCGCGGCTCTGCTCAGCAGATTCGGCAGCTTGCCGGGATGCGCGGCCTCATGGCAAAGCCGTCGGGCGAGATCATCGAGACCCCCATCACGGCGAACTTCCGTGAGGGTCTCACGGTGCTCCAGTACTTCATCTCCACCCACGGCGCGCGCAAGGGACTCGCCGACACGGCTCTGAAGACGGCGAACTCCGGGTACCTCACGCGGCGCTTGGTGGACGTGGCGAACGACGCCGTGGTCAAGGAGACCGACTGCAGCACGCTCGACGGCATCGAGGTTGGCTCGCTCGTCGAGGGCGGCGAGATCATCGAGCCCATGCGCGAGCGCATCCTTGGCCGCGTCGCCCTCGAGGACATCCTCGACCCCTACACCAGCGAGATCCTGGTCGAGGCCAACGAGGAGATCGACGAGGTCAACGTCAAGAAGATCGACGAGGCGGGCATCGAGCGCGTGAAGATCCGCTCCGTGCTGACGTGCAGGTCCCGCGACGGGGTGTGTGTGCTCTGCTACGGCCGCGACCTGGCCCAGGGCCACGTGGTCAACATCGGCGAGACCGTCGGGGTCATCGCGGCCCAGTCCATCGGTGAGCCGGGTACACAGCTCACGATGCGCACGTTCCACATCGGCGGCGCGGCCAGCCGGCGTGCGGAGGCCTCCCACCTGGAGGCCAGGAACGAGGGCACCCTCCGCTTCCGGAACATCAACTCCGTCAAGCGGAGCGACGGCACCCTGGTCGTGATGAACCGCAATGGTGAGGTCGGCATCGTCGACGACACCGGGCGAGAGAGGGAGCGCTACAGCGTGATCTACGGTGCCCGTATCCTCAAGGCGGAGGGCGCCACGGTCAAGGCTGGCGAGATGCTCGCGGAGTGGGATCCCTGGTCACTGCCCATCATCACGGAGGTGGCAGGGAAGGTCCGCTTCGGCGACATCGAGGAAGGCGTGACCATGCAGGAGCAGCTCGACGAGGTCACCGGCCTCTCCCGCAAGGTGATCATCGAGACCAAGGACGCCGACCGCAGGCCGCACATCAGCATCCGCGACGAGTCCAGGCACGTCCTCAAGGGGCCGAGCGGCCAGCAGGCGACGTACCAGCTCCCCGTCGGCGCCAACATCACCGTGACGGAGGGTGACACCACCGACGCTGGTGACGTCATCGCCAAGATCCCCCGCGAGACGACGAAGACCAAGGACATCACGGGTGGCCTCCCACGCGTGGCGGAGCTCTTCGAGGCGCGCAAGCCCAAGGAGCACGCGGTCATCAGTGAGATCGACGGTGTGGTCAGCTTCGGCAAGGACACGAAGGGCAAGCGGAAGATCGTGATCACGCCCGTCGTGGGAGAGCCCAAGGAGTACCTGATCCCCAAGGGCAAGCACGTCAGCGTGCACGAGGGTGACCACGTCCAGGCCGGCGAGGCGCTGATGGACGGGTCGTCGAACCCGCACGACATCTTGCGGGTGCTCGGTGAGAAGGAGCTGGCGAAGTACCTGGTGGACGAGATCCAGGAGGTCTACCGGCTCCAGGGTGTGCGAATCAACGACAAGCACATCGAGATCATCGTGCGGCAGATGCTCCGGTGGGTTCGTGTGGCGGAGGTGGGCGACACCCGCTTCCTGGTGGACGAGCAGATCGACCGATGGACCTTCGAGGAGGAGAACAACCGCGTGATCGCCAACGGCGGAAATCCGGCCGTCGGAGAGCCAATGCTCCTCGGGATCACGAAGGCGTCGCTGTCGACGGACTCCTTCATCAGCGCCTCGTCCTTCCAGGAGACGACAAAGGTCTTGACTGAGGCGTCCATCTCGGGCAAAGTCGACCACCTTCGCGGCCTGAAGGAGAACGTGATCATGGGCCGCTTGATACCGGCAGGAACGGGCCGGTCGACCTACAAGGAGTACAGTGTGAAGGTGACCGAGGACTCCGTGGAGCAGGAAGCGGCCGAGTAAGGCGGGCCCCGCGTCCCGGCTCGACGCCGACCCTGAGCGACAGGGACGGCGAGAGAGCATGAGACTTCGCCCAAGGGGCGAGTCTCACGAGGATACGGGGGTCGGCCACGCGGTGGATCATCCTGCCGATTGCGCGTGACCGCAGCCAACGCTCTCCACGAACAACCCGACATCACGACCACACTCGTCGCGCGAGCGATGACGACCGAATCTGCTTGACACCGTGCGTGCGGGGTCAGTAATGTTCCGCTCCCGCGCGGCCGGAGCTTCGCTTGGAGCGCGGCGGAAGTTCGAAGGTTCATCAACGGTGGCCCCCAATCGAGGGAGAGAAGGCGCATGCCGACCATCAATCAGCTTGTTCGCATGGGGCGCGCCAAGGCTCGCAGAAAGAGCACGGCGCCGGCCCTGGACGAGTGTCCCCAGAAGCGCGGCGTGTGCGTGCGCGTCTATACGACGACCCCGAAGAAGCCAAACTCGGCTCTTCGCAAGATCGCGCGTGTCCGCCTCACGACCGGCGTAGAGGTGACCTCTTACATTCCCGGTGAGGGACACAACCTCCAGGAGCACTCACTGGTGCTCATCCGCGGGGGGCGCGTCAAGGACCTCCCGGGCGTCCGGTACCACATCATCCGTGGGACACTGGACTCGGTGGGCGTGGCGGGCCGCAAGCGCGGGCGCTCCAAGTACGGCACGAAGAAGGGCAAGTAGCTCCCAGCCCGTCGGCGAGGGGCGAACGAACCGGTACGGCGCTCGAAGAGACGCCGGCATGAGGCGAGAAGATGCCGAGAAGACACGAAGTTCCGAAGCGGAGGATCCTCAAGGATCCGAAGTACAGCGACTGGCTCGTAGCGAAGTTCACGAACGGCCTGATGTTCAAGGGAAAGAAGGCCGTCGCCGAGAGCGTGATCTACGGTGCATTTGACATCATCGAGTCGCGCATCAACGACGACCCGCTCAAGGTCTTCAAGCGCGCGATCGAGAATGTGAAGCCTTCCCTGGAGGTCAAGAGCCGCCGCGTTGGTGGTTCCACCTATCAGGTGCCCGTCGAGGTGCGACCAGAGCGAAAGATCGCGCTGGCCATCCGCTGGATCATCGGTTATTCGCGCAACCGCGGCGAGAAGTCCATGCGCGAGAAGCTCGCCGCGGAGCTGATCGAGGCGGCCAACATGCGCGGCAATTCGGTCAAGAAGAAGGATGACACCCACCGCATGGCGGAGGCCAACAAGGCCTTTGCGCACTACGTGTGGTAGGACGTCAAGGGACCTGAAGCTCAATGGCGCGCCAGCACCCGCTCCGGAAGATCCGGAACATCGGCATCATGGCTCACATCGATGCCGGTAAGACGACGACGACGGAGCGGGTGCTCTACTACACCGGTGTATCCCACAAGATGGGTGAGGTACACGATGGCGCAGCCGTGATGGACTGGATGGCACAGGAGCAGGAGCGCGGCATCACCATCACGAGCGCTGCCACCACGTGCAACTGGCATGGGACCAAGATCAACATCATCGACACGCCGGGCCACGTCGACTTCACCATTGAGGTGGAGCGCTCACTGCGGGTCCTCGATGGGGCGGTGGTCGTGTTCTGCGCGGTCGGCGGGGTGGAGCCCCAGTCCGAGGCGGTGTGGCGGCAGGCCGACAGATACCGTGTTCCGCGGATTGCGTTCATCAACAAGCTCGATCGGCTTGGCGCAGACCCGGAGCGTTGTCTGGACATGATGCGGCGCCGCCTTGGAGCGACCCCGGCGGCAGTGCAGCTTCCGGTGGGACGAGAGAGCTCGTTTCGAGGGGTCATCGACCTCGTCGAGATGAAGCTGCTTCGCTGGGACGACGAATCGCTTGGTGCCAAGGTGTCGGTGGACGAGATCCCATCCGACCTGCGAGGTGAGGCAGACCTTGCCCGAGACGCACTGGTGGAGCAGGTCAGCGACGTTGACGACGAGCTGATGGCGCACTTCGTCGAAGGGGCCCCGGTATCGGGCCCAATGCTTCGCGCCGCCATCCGCAAGGCGACCCTGGAGCTGAAGCTGGTGCCGGTGCTGGTCGGTGCAGCGTTCCGGAACAAGGGAGTGCAGCCGCTCCTGGACGCGATTATCGACTATCTTCCGTCGCCTCTGGACATCGCCCCCGTTCTCGGATACAAACCGCCGGTTCGTGGTGGCAACGACGACGAGCTCGTCGAGGAGCTTCGCTCGGCATCGGACGAGGCTCCGTTTGCAGCGCTCGCGTTCAAGATCATGACCGACCCGCATGTGGGTCAGCTCACCTTCTTCCGGGTCTACTCCGGTGGGTTGGCGTCTGGCAACGTGGTCTGGAACGCCGCAAAGGGGAAGAGGGAGCGCGTGACGCGCATCCTGAGGATGCACGCGAACAAGCGCGAGGAGATCGCGGAGATCTGGGCGGGCGACATTGGTGCCGCCGTCGGACTGAAGCACACCGTGACCGGTGACACGCTCTGCGCCGAGGCTGCGCCGATCATCCTGGAGAACATGAAGGTCCCCGAGCCGGTGATCAGTATCGTCATCGAGCCCGAGACGAACGCGGATCAAGACAAGCTGGCGCAGAGCCTCCAGAAGCTGGCCATCGAGGACCCCTCGTTTCGGGTCTCGAGCGATGAGGAGACTGGCCAGACGCTCATCAGCGGCATGGGCGAGCTCCACCTGGAGATCATCGTGGACCGCCTGCTGCGAGAGTTCAAGGTCGGTGCCCGAGTAGGACGACCGCAGGTCGCCTATCGGGAGACGCTGACCGTGGCGGCAATCGGTGAGGGAAGCTTCGAGCGCCTGATCGGAGGACAGAGCCAGTTCGCGCACGTGACCATGCGGTTCGAGCCGAACGGCCGCGGGCAGGGCTACGCCTTCGTCGATGAGAGCAACGGGCAACTGCCGAGGCAGCTCGTCGCGGCGACGCGAGAGGGCGCGCGCGAGGCCATGGAGGCGGGGGTGATCGCAGGATTTCCCGTAGTCGACATGGTGGCGTCGCTGAGCGGTGGAGTTTGGCGCGAGGGCGAGTCCACGGAGCTGGCCTTCAAGATCGCGTCGACGTTCGCCTTCCGCGATGCTGCGTTGCGAGGGGAGCCGACGCTCCTGGAGCCCATCATGGAAGTGGAGATCGTCTGCCCGGATGAGTCCATGGGCGACGTGATCGGTGACTTGAGCGCTCGGCGCGGCCGGGTGGTTGGCGTGGACAGCTACGGAGGCATCCACACCATCCGGGGCGAGGCGCCGCTGGCAAAGCTGTTTGGCTACGCCACGGACATCAGGAGCGCGACCCAAGGGCGGGCGACGCACTCGATGCGTTTTGGATACTACGCTCCCGTCCATGCAAAGGACGGCGAGAGCGTGATCCAGAGAGCCCGAGGGTATTGAGAGACTGCTGACGTAAGGCACGATGGCTCTCTCGACGTCCGCTACCAGGCCCGGCGAGTGAGAGCGGAGGAGTTTGGAGCGATGGCGCAGAAGATCCGGATTCGACTGAAGGCATACGACTACAAACTGCTGGACCAGTCTGTGGGCGAGATCGTGGACACCGTGCGGCGCTCCGGAGCTCGGATCGCCGGACCGATTCCGCTCCCCACGAAGATCAACAAGTACACGGTCCTTCGTTCACCACACGTGAACAAGAAGAGCCGCGAGCAGTTCGAGATCCGGACGCACAAGCGCTTGATCGACATCGTGGAGCCCACGCAGCAGACCGTGGATGCCCTCATGAAGCTCGATCTCTCGGCCGGTGTGGACGTCGAGATCAAGGCCTGAGAGGAGGACTCCGATGCCGCAGATCGACGTATACAACCTCGCCCGACAGAAGGTAGGCGAGATGGTGCTGGACGACGCCGTGTTCGCGGCGCCGGTCAAGGAGCACCTTTACTGGGAAGTGGTTCGCATGCAGCTTGCGAACCGCCGCTCCGGGACGGCGAACACCAAGACCCGCTCCGAGGTGAAGTTCTCGACGCGCAAGCTCTTCAAGCAGAAGGGGACGGGTCGCGCCAGGCGCGGATCTCGTCGGGCCCCGACGCTCAAGGGTGGAGGCACGATTCTCGGGCCGAAGCCGCGCGACTTCTCCTACACGGTACCGAAGAAGGTGCGCAAAGCGGCGCTTCGCTCTGCGCTGACCGGGCGGCTCGTGGAGCGCAGGCTCGTCGTGGTGGATCGCTTTGAGCTGCCCGAGATCAAGACGAAGGCGCTCGTGAAGGTCCTGAGCGGGTTCGACCTGACCAAGACCCTGGTGGTGGATGGCGGTACGAACAGGAACCTGAAGCTGAGCGCACGGAACCTGAGGGACGTGAAGTTCCTCGCACCTGAGGGGCTCAACGTCTATGACGTCTTGCGGTTCGACGCGATCGTCCTCAGCCAGGACTCGATTCGCGCGATCGAAGGAGCGCTGAAGCCATGACGAAGGACGAGCTCTACAAGGTCCTGCGCCGCCCGCACATCACGGAGAAGGCCAACGACCTCAAGGACGCCAACAACGAGTACGTGTTCGAGGTCTCCACGGACGCCAACAAGATCCAGGTCCGGCAGGCGATCGAGAGCTTGTTCAACGTGAAGGTTTCCGAGGTGAGGACCAGCATCGTTCGGGGCAAGAACAAGCGGGTCGGCCGGTTCATCGGTCGACGCCCGAACTGGAAGAAGGCTTTCGTGACCCTCAAGGAGGGACACGCCATCGACTTCTTCGAAGGGATGTAGACGATGGGAATCAAGCGATACAACCCGACGAGCCCCGGCCGGCGCCTGATGACGTCGAGCGACTTTGCGGAGATCACGAAGTCGACGCCGGAGCGGCGGCTGATCGAGCCGCTCTCCAAGTCCGGAGGACGAAACGCCTACGGTCGCATCACGGTGCGCTTCCGGGGAGGCGGTCACAAGCGACGGTACCGCGTCATCGACTTCAAGCGGGACAAGTACGGCGTCCCCGCGACGGTCGCCGCCATCGAGTACGATCCGAACCGATCGGCGCGGATCGCGCTTCTCCACTACCTGGACGGGGAGAAGAGGTACATCCTCGCGCCCAACAACCTGGTGGTGGGCGAGACCGTGATCAGCAGCGCGAAGGCCGACATCAAGCCGGGCAACTCATTGCCCCTGCGCGCAATCCCCGTGGGCACCCAGCTCCACAACATCGAGCTGAAGCCCGGCAAGGGGGGAGCGCTGGTCCGCTCGGCGGGCACGTCCGCGCAGCTCATGGCCAAGGAGGGCAAGTACGCGCTCGTCCGACTGCCCTCCAACGAGCTTCGCAACGTGCTGGCCGAGTGTCGCGCAACGGTCGGTGAGGTGGGCAACGCGATCCACGAGAACGTGCGCTCGGGCAAGGCAGGCCGGACTCGCTGGCTGGGATTCCGACCCCATGTGCGAGGCGTCGCGATGAATCCGGTGGACCACCCCCACGGCGGCGGCGAGGGGCGCACCTCGGGTGGACGTCACCCGGTGACTCCATGGGGGCGGCCGACCAAGGGGTCGAAGACTCGACACAACAAGCGTACCGATACGTTCATCGTGAAGCGCCGCGGAAAGGGCCGCTAGAGGGGCAACCCGCCGCAGCGCGGACCCGGAGGAGAGCACCGTGCCACGTTCAATCAAGAAAGGGCCGTTCATCGACGGCCATCTGTTCGAGAAGGTCGACGCCGCAGTCCGAGCGGGCTCCAAGAAGGTCATCAAGACGTGGTCACGTCGTTCGACGGTGATACCGCAGATGGTTGGCCTCACGTTCGCCATCCACAATGGGAAGAAGTTCGTCCCAGTGTTCGTGGATGAGAACATGGTGGGTCATAAGCTTGGCGAGTTTGCGCCGACGCGCACGTTCCACGGACACGCCGGGGACAAGAAGGCGAAGGCTGCCGGCAAGGGCAAGAAGTAGGGCGCCCGCAAGGAGCGAGTCATGGAAGCGAAGGCAACTGCGCGTCACGTGCGGATGACGCCCCGAAAGACGCGGGTCATCATCAACATGATCCGGGACAAGTACGTCGACGAGGCTCTGGAGGCCCTGCGGTTCACAAATCGCCGGGCGACCGACCCCGTTGCGAAGCTGCTCGGCTCCGCCATCTCGAACGCCAAGGAGCAGTTCAACGCGCAGGTCGCGAAGCTGTACGTCTCCGAGGCCTTCGTCAATGAGGGGCCAACCCTGAAGCGATACCTCCCGCGCGCCATGGGGCGCGCCACCAGAGTAGAGAAGCGGACGAGCCACATTACCGTTGTGGTCAAGGAGCGCGGCTAGCCCCCGGCAACTTCGGGAGTGGCGCGAACGCAGGAGAGGCGACTGTGGGCCAGAAAGTACATCCGACCGGGTTTCGGCTGGGCGTCATCAAGACGTGGAACTCCCGCTGGTACGAGGAGAAGAACTACGCCCAGTGGCTTCACGAGGATCTGAAGCTCAAGAAGTACATCAAGGAGAAGCTCTACCACGCGGGCATCTCCTCGATCGACATCGAGCGGGCGACCAACAAGGTCAAGATCAACGTGCACACGGCGCGTCCCGGCATCGTGATCGGCAAGAAAGGGACCGGGGCCGAGGGTCTCAAGAAGGATGTCGAGAAGCTGACGAGCAGCGACGTCATCCTGAACATTCACGAGGTTCGCAAGGCAGAGACGGACGCCCAGCTCGTGGCGGAGAGCGTTGCCACCCAGCTCGAGCGCCGCGTGTCGTTTCGGCGAGCCATGAAGAAGGCCATGCAGACGGCGATGAAGTTCGGTGCGAAGGGAACGCGCATCGCGTGCTCCGGCCGCCTCGGCGGAGCTGAGATGTCCCGCTACGAGTGGTACCGCGAGGGGCGGGTTCCGCTCCACACGCTGCGTGCCGACATCCAGTACGGCTTCGCAGAGGCCAAGACAACCTATGGGATCATTGGGGTGAAGTGCTGGATCTACAAGGGCGAGATCCTGTAGAGGCCGCGACCGGCAGTGCACCGAGCTGAGGTGCGCTCCCAATGAGACGACGGGCGCCGTGAGCCCCGAGCGAGGAAGAGATGCTGGCACCGAAGAAGATGAAGCACCGGAAGCAGATGAAGGGTCGGATGACCGGCTTTGCCTACACCGGCAATGAGGTCTCGTTTGGCCAGTTCGGGCTGATGGCCCTGGAGTGCGGCTGGCTCACGTCGCGCCAGATCGAGGCGGCTCGTATCGCGATGACCCGCTTCATCAAGCGCGAGGGAAAGGTCTGGATTCGGATCTTCCCGGACAAGCCTATCACGAAGAAGCCCGCCGAGACCCGAATGGGTAAGGGCAAGGGTTCGCCGGAAGAGTGGGTGTGCGTCGTGAAGCCCGGCCGGATGCTCTATGAGATGGACGGCGTCGCTGCCGACGTGGCCGAGGAGGCCTTCGCGCTGGCCGCGCAGAAGCTGCCCATCAGGGCGAAGGTCATCAAGAAAGGCGAGATCGTGGCATGAAACTCGACGAGATCCGATCCCTGAATGATGAAGAGCTGTCCGCGGCGCTGGAGAATTCGGCCGCGGACCTGTTCCGTCTGCGCTTCCAGCACAAGACAGGGCAGCTCTCGAACACGGCGCAGCTCGGCGCAACTCGCCGAAACCTGGCCCAGATGAAGACGGTTCGGCGAGAGCGCGAGCTCGCCGCCATTCGCGGAGAGAAGGCATGAGCGAGCGCGGGACCCGCAAGAGCCTGTCGGGCAAGATCGTCAGCGACAAGATGGACAAGACGGTGGTCGTCGAGGTCTCGTCGCTGGTGCAGCACCCCGTCTACAAGAAGTTCGTCCGACGTCGCAAGCGCTACAAGGCGCACGATGAGACGAACCAGTACCAGCTCGGTGATGTCGTCCTGATCGAAGAGACACGCCCCTTGTCGAAGGACAAGCACTGGAGGGTGTCGCGGTTGATCGAGCGTCCCGCCCGCATCTGAGGCCGTGGCCCGGCCCGTTCCCTTCTGGGAGCATAGGACCGAACCACCTGAATTTTCGAGCCCTCCCGCAAGAGTGGCCCAGAGGCACTTGACGCAGGATGGAGAATACGACTAGTGTGCCGCCCCGCTTCGGGCTGGCAACAGGGAAGGCAGGTGCAGCATGATTCAGATGCAGACATTCCTGAGTGCTGCTGACAACTCGGGAGCCAAGAAGCTGCAGTGCATCAAGGTGCTGGGCGGCTCGAAGCGGAAGTACGCGTCCCTGGGCGACGTCATCGTCGTCTCGGTGAAGGAAGCGATTCCAAAGAGCAAGGTCAAGAAGGGCGATGTGGTGAAGGCCGTCATCGTTCGGACCGCCAAGGAGGTCCGGAGGGCGGATGGGAGCTACATCAAGTTCGACGGGAACGCGGCGGTGCTGATCAACCAGGCGCGCGAGCCAATCGGCACGCGCATCTTCGGGCCGGTGGCACGAGAGCTTCGCGCGCAGCGATTCATGAAGATCATCTCGCTGGCTCCCGAGGTACTATAGGGCCCGCGTGCGGTCAGGTACTGTGACCCCGACCCCTTCGGAAGAGTGAGACGAACAATGGCCAGAATCAAGAAGAACGACACCGTGCTGGTGATCGCCGGAAAGAACAAGGGCAAGCGGGGCAAGGTCCTGCGTGTCGTGGAGGGCGGGACCCGGGTGCTGGTGGAGAAGGTCAACGTGGTCAAGCGCCACCAGAAGCCGACCCAGAAGCACCCGCAGGGAGGCATCATCGACAAGGAGGCACCGATCAACGCCTCGAACGTGATGCTCGTGAGCCCGACCACCGACCAGCCTCTCAAGGTGAAGCGCAAGTTCATCGAGGCCGAGGACGGTTCGAAGCGCAAGGTCCGGTACGACGCCAAGAGCGGCGAGACCATCGAATAGCAGCAGGTGCGCGGGACAGTCGCACCAGCCGACGTCCGAACGCGCAGAGGAGCACTGACAATGGCGCCGCGATTGAAGAGTCTGTATCAGGAGCAGATCGCCCCGCAGCTCATGAAGGAGTTCGGGTATACGAACGTGATGGAGGTCCCTCGCATCACCAAGGTCACCCTGAACATGGGGCTCGGAGAGGCAATTCAGAACCCGAAGGCCATCGAGCAGGCCGTCGAGGAGCTGACCACCATCAGCGGCCAGAAGGCCGTCGTGACCAAGGCGCGCAAGTCCATCGCGACCTTCAAGCTTCGTCAGGGCATGAACATCGGCGCGATGGTCACGCTTCGGCGGGACCGGATGTGGGAGTTCCTTGACCGGCTTCTTGGGGTCGCCATCCCGCGAATCCGCGACTTCAAGGGCACGAGCCCGAAGGCGTTCGACGGACGCGGCAACTACTCCCTGGGGGTTCGCGAGCAGATCATCTTTCCGGAGATCGACTACGACAAGATCGAGCGGATCCGGGGCCTGAATGTGACGATCGTGACGACGGCTCGGACGGACGACGAGTGCCGGGCGCTCCTGAAGCAGCTTGGCATGCCGTTCAGGCGGTAGCCGCAGGGGACACTCGCTACCCGTACATCGTGGGATCCGAAGGGATTCGAGAGGAGAACGACCTTGGCCAGGAAAGCACAGTTGGAGAGGGCGAGCCACCCGGAACGGTACCGCTTCAAGGTGCGGGTACGAAACCGCTGCAAGCACTGCGGGCGGCCGCGCGGGTTCTTGCGGAAGTTCAGCCTGTGCCGCATCTGTATGCGCATGCTGGCGCTGCGGGGCGACCTCGCTGGTGTGATCAAGTCGAGCTGGTAGCACGGTGGGCAGGCGCGCAAGTGCGTGAACCGCCCGGCCGTTCGTGAGGTGAATCGATGAGCATGACCGACCCGATCGCGGACTACCTTACCCGGATTCGGAACGCCATCATGGCGCACCATGAGTCGGTGGAGGTCCCGACCTCGAAGCTGAAGACCCGCATTACCGAGATCCTGAAGGATCAGGGGTTCATCAGGGACTTCCAACTCCTGGATGACCGGAAGCAGGGACTCATCCACATCGATCTGAAGTGGATCTCTCCGAAGGAGAACGCGATTCTGGCTCTCCAGCGCGAGAGCAGGCCGGGACAGCGTCGCTATGTGAAGGGCAAGGAGATCCCCAAGGTGCTCAACGGCCTTGGGATGGGGATCATCTCCACGTCATCTGGGCTCGTGACGGACGCGGAGGCTCGGCGCCGAGGGATCGGCGGCGAGTACATCTGCTCAATCTGGTAGGAGGCTATCGTGGCTCTTTCGAGAATTGGAAAGAAGCCCGTCGCGATTCCGCCCAAGGTGACGGTCCACGTGAGCGGATCCACCGCGCGGGTGGAGGGGCCGCGTGGAGCGCAGGAGCGGAGCTTCGTTGGGGTGGTCCTGTCCTTGAAGGACGGGCACATCGTTATCGAACCGGAGAAGGACGACCGTCAGAGCAAGGCGCTCCACGGCCTGGCTCGTTCTCTGCTGCAGAACATGGTGACGGGCGTGTCCACGGGCTTCAAGCGTGACCTGGAGATCACAGGCGTGGGCTACCGCGCCGAGGTGTCCGGGAGCACGCTCGTGATGACCCTTGGGTATTCCCACCCCGTCCGCTATGAGCTTCCTGACGGGGTCAAGGCCACGGTCGAGAAGCAGACGAAGATCACCCTTGAGGGATCGGACCGGGAGACCTTGGGTCTGGCGGCAGCAAAGGTCCGCGGCTTCCGACCGCCAGAGCCCTACAAGGGCAAGGGTGTGAAGTACGCCGAGGAGACGATCCGTCGCAAGGTTGGCAAGTCCGGCGGCAAGTAACGCGGGACGCAGGCGAGCCACGTCTGGCCTGCAATCGGCAAGCGCGCCGACAGGAGCGAGTGATGAAGGCAAAGTTGAAGAGTGGGCGGGTCGCCTCACGGGTCCGGCGAAAGGTTCGGCTGCGAGCGACCATCCGAGGGACTGCGGAGCGGCCCCGCCTCTCCGTGTTTCGCAGCAACAAGCACATCTACGCGCAGGTCATCAACGACGAGACCGGCTGCACGCTGGTGGCAGCGTCGACCCTGTCGCCGCAGCTTCGCGATGGTCTCGACGAGCTGGATAAGACGGGCGCCGCGAAGAAGGTCGGGGAACTCACCGCGAAGCTGTGCCTTGACAAGAGCATCACGAAGGTGGTGTTCGACCGCAATGGCTTCTTGTACACGGGCCGCGTGACCGCTGTTGCGGACGCAGCACGCGAGGCCGGGCTGGACTTCTAAGGGACCAGGAGCACGGGACATGGAGAAGGACAGGAGAGCCCCGCGAGGCCGGACAGAGGAGCCGAGCGATCTTGTGGATCGCGTCGTCTACATCAACCGGGTGGCGAAGGTCGTCAAGGGCGGGCGTCGTTTCAGCTTTTCGGCTCTGGTCGTTGTCGGTGATCAGAATGGCCGCGTTGGCTACGGGCTGGGCAAGGCCAACGAGGTGCCCGAGGCGATCCGCAAGGGCGGCGAGCGCGCGAAGAAGAACATGATCCAGGTGCCCATCATCAACAACACGATCCCACACGAGGCGCTTGGGCACTTTGGTGCTGGTCGAGTGGTCCTGCGGCCCGCCAGCCAGGGAACCGGCGTCATCGCCGGCGGGCCTGTGCGCGCGGTCGTGGAGTCCGCGGGAGTGGGCAACATCTTGACGAAGTGCCTCGGGACGCGGAACCCGCACAACGTGATCCACGCGACATTCGACGCGTTGAAGCAGCTCTCCAGCCCCGACCAGACGCAGGCGCGTCGGGCCGCGGCCGGGGAACACCTCCGCGGGTAGGCGCCCAGGGCTGATCGAAGGAGCATCGGGCGATGACAAAGCGCTTGAAAGTGACCCAGCAGAAGAGTAGTATCGGCCGGCCCGAAAGCCAGCGGAAGTCGCTGCTGGCTCTGGGCTTGAGAAAGATCAGGGATTCCCGCGAGGTGGAGGACACGCCATCCAACCGCGGGCTGATCAAGAAGATCGGCCACCTCATCACGGTGGAGGAGTAGGTCCTGGCCCCCGCGGGCCAGGTTTCCTCTCGGAACGGAGACGCACATGAACGAGCTGAGCAGGCTGAAGCCGCCCGAGGGCGCGGTTACGAAGGGGGTCCGCGTGGGCCGCGGGCTTGGTTCCGGCCTCGGCAAGACCTGCGGCCGCGGCCAGAAGGGTCAGAAAGCGCGCCGGCAGATCAAGCGTGGCTTTGAGGGCGGCCAGATGCCCCTGCGTCGCAGGCTCCCGAAGCGAGGCTTCACGAACATCTTCCGCAAGGAGTATGCCATCGTGAACCTGGCGCAGCTGGAGCGCTTCGACGAGGGGGCCACCGTGGACCGCCAGGCGCTGGAGGCTGCGGGGCTCGTCAAGGGACAGTGGGATGGCGTCAAGGTGCTCGCAAAGGGTGAGTTGACCCGCAAGCTCAATGTGAAGGTCGACCGGATCAGCCAGGCGGCACGGGAGGCCATCGAGAAGCTGGGCGGACACATCGAGGTGGTTGGTGGCTAACAGCTTCGAGGGCATCGGGAAGATTCCCGAGCTTCGCAAGCGGATCTTGTATACGCTTGCGATGCTCGCCGTTTACCGGATCGGAGTTTTCGTCAGCGTCCCTGGGGTAAACCGGGACGTGATGATCGACTACGTCCGCAGCGGCCAGAGCGGATTCCTCGGGCTCTTCAACATGTTCAGCGGCGGTGCCGTGGAGCAGCTCTCGGTGTTTGCGCTCGGCATCATGCCGTACATCAGCGCGAGCATCATCCTGCAGCTCCTGGGTGTGGTGATTCCGCACCTGGAGCAGCTCCAGAAGGAGGGAGAGCAGGGGCGGCGCAAGATCAACCAGTACACTCGATACGGAACTGTGCTGCTGTCCTTCGTGCAGGGTATGGGGATCGCGTTCTGGCTGGAGAGCTTGAACTCGCAGGTTGCACAGGGCGTCGTGGTCGAAGGGGGGCTGCTGTTCAAGGTGCTCACCGTGATAAGCCTGACGGCCGGCACGGTGTTCCTGATGTGGCTCGGTGAGCAGATCACGGAGCGCGGGATCGGAAACGGCATCTCGCTGATCATCTTTGCGGGCATCATCGCAGGGCTACCGGACGCCGTGGTCCAGACCTTCAGGCTGTCCACGTTTGGTGGCGGTGAGCTTCCTCCGCTGACCCTGGTGATAATCGGGGTGGTGATTCTCGCGGTCATCGCGGTCATCATCTTCTTTGAGCGAGGGCAGCGACGGATCCCTGTGCAGTACGCGAAGAAGGTTGTCGGTCGCCGGCAGTACGGCGGGCAGAGCACGTTCCTTCCTCTGAAGGTGAACTCGGCCGGTGTGATCCCGCCGATCTTTGCCTCGTCGATCCTGCTGTTCCCGGCGACCCTTGGCAACATCCTGCCGGATTCGTCAATCGTGATCTGGATTCAGAACACGTTGATACCGGGGAACATGCTTTACAACGTGATCTACGTCGCCCTGATCATCTTCTTCTGTTACTTCTACACCGCGGTGACGTTCAACCCTGTGGACGTGGCCGACAACATGAAGAAGTACGGCGGATTCATCCCGGGCATTCGTGCAGGAAAGAAGACCGCGGAGCACATCGACAGGGTTCTCACGCGCATCACGTTTGGTGGTGCGGTGTACATCAGTGCGGTGTGCGTGCTGCCGACGTTTCTGCAGGCGGAGCTCGGAGTTCCGTTCTTCTTCGGGGGGACGGGACTGCTGATTGTGGTTGGTGTGGCTCTCGACACTGTGCAGCAGATCGAGTCGCACCTGATCACAAGGAACTACGAGGGGTTCGCAGGCGCAAAGGCCCCGCGGGTGCGCGGTCGTAAGGGGTAGGGCCTCCCTGCTTCTATGGGTCGCGTGGTGGAGCCATGGCGCCGGAGCTGGGACGTGAGGCACTGGGGAGGGTGGTCGAGGCCCTCCCCAGCGGAGTGTACAAAGTGGACCTCGACGACGGTCGCAGCGTATACGCCCATGTGGCGAGCACGATGAGGTTGCACTTTGTGCAGATCCTGCCCGGTGATCGGGTAGCGCTCGAGGTGTCGCCCTACGACACCAGTCGAGCGAGAATCATCCGCCGCATCGCGCGGTAAGCCAACGACACCCTGCCGCCGGCGGCGAGCAGGGTCGAAGCGAGAGTGAGACGAACGATGAAGGTGCGAGCGTCGGTCAAGAGAATTTGTGAGAAGTGCAAGGTAGTGCGGCGAAAGGGTATCGTGCGCGTGATCTGCGAGAACCCTCGCCACAAGCAGCGGCAGGGCTGAAGCGAGCTGTGGCCGCGGTGTTTCAGCGCCGCATGCCAGGCCGGGGCATCCAAACCCCCCATTGAGCCTCGGTTCCCTCTGGAGGAGATGAAGCATGGCACGTATCGCTGGCGTGGACCTTCCCCGCCGAAAGCAGCTCTGGGTCGCGTTGACCTACATCTATGGGATCGGGCGCAAGTCCTCGCTGGAGATCTGCGCGAAGACCAACCTGAACCCGCATCAGCTCTCAGATGACCTCACAGAGGGCGACACGGTCAAGATTCGGCAGCTCATCGAGCAAGAGTACAAGGTGGAGGGTGACCTCCGTCGTGACATCTCCATGAGCATCAAGCGGTTGATGGACCTCGGCTGCTTCAGGGGGCTTCGGCACCGTCGCGGCTTGCCGGTGAGAGGCCAGCGGACGCACACGAACGCTCGCACCAGGAAGGGCCCACGCCGGGCAACGATCAAGAAGAAGAAGTAAACGCAGCTACGGCGTCGCCGGCGGGCTCGTCCGCGGGCTCGACAGCACAGCTCGATACGGAGACGGATCATGGCGAAGGCAGCAGCGGCAGGCTCGGCGTCCGGGCGAAAGAGCAAGGGCAAGAAGAAGGTCAAGAAGAACATTCAGACCGGAGTTGCCCACATCCAATCGACGTTCAACAACACGATCGTGACCATCACGGACGTGAGCGGGAACACCGTCTCGTGGTCGAGCGCGGGGAAGCGAGGATTCAAGGGGTCTCGCAAGAGCACGCCCTTCGCTGCCCAGGTCGCCGCGGAGGACGCTGCGCGCCAGGCTCAGGAGCATGGGATGCGCACCGTGTCCGTGTTCGTGAAGGGACCGGGCTCGGGTCGAGAGGCCGCCCTGCGAGCGCTGCAGTCCGCCGGTTTCAAGGTGACTCTGATCCGAGATGTCACGCCTATCCCGCACAACGGGTGCCGCCCGCCGAAGCGCCGGCGCGTCTGAGCGAGGGATCCGCGGGACGCTTCGCGGTCCGATGGTAATGATTGAGTCGGCGTGATTTCGCCGGAGTAGCTTCGTAGCGAGTGAGGAGGAAGTCGTGGCCAGGTACATCGGGCCTGTGTGTCGCTTGTGCCGTCGAGAGGGCATGAAGCTCATGCTCAAGGGCGAGCGCTGCTACACCGAGAAGTGCGCGATTGAGCGCCGAGGGTACGCACCGGGGCAGCACGGTCAGCGTCGTAGCAAGCTCTCCGAGTATGGACAGCAGCTTCGTGAGAAGCAGAAGGTGAAGAGGATGTACGGGCTGCTGGAGAAGCAGTTCCGTCGTTACTTCGCCTTGGCCGAGCGCAAGAAGGGGATCACGGGCGAGAATCTGCTCCAGCTCCTGGAGCGGCGCCTGGACAATGTCATCTACCGGATGGGATTTGCCGGCAACCGGTCGGAGGCGCGGCAGCTCGTTCGGCACGGGCACTTCCGCCTCAACGGTCGGAGGGCGGATGTTCCCTCGATCCTGGTCCGGGCTGGAGACGTGCTGGAGCTCAAGGAGCGGAGCCGCAGCGTGGCGAGGATCGTGGAGTCGCTCGACAGCGTCGACCGGCGTGGGGTCCCTCAGTGGGTGGATCTCGACAAGGGATCGTTCAAGGGGATGGTTCGGAGCCTCCCGGCACGTGAGGACATCATGATGCCGATCGACGAGCAGCTCATCGTCGAGCTCTACTCGAAGTAGTCCCGCGCGCGGATCCCGCCGGCCTCGAAAGCACCACGGAGGAACGACATCCATGTACAGGAATTGGCGCAATCTCATCCGGCCGAAGGCCCTCGAGGTGGACCACTCGACCCTCACCGAGACCTACGGGCGTTTCTACTGTGAGCCGCTGGAGCGGGGCTTTGGTATCACCATCGGGAACTCGCTCCGTCGGATCCTCCTGTCGTCCGTACGCGGTGCGGCCATTACGTCGCTGCGAATCGAGGGCGCACTGCACGAGTTTCAGAGCGTGCCGGATGTGAAGGAGGACGTGGCGGACATCATCTTGAACCTGAAGGAAGTTCAGGTGAAGATGAACGGCCCAGGGCCCAAGACGGTCCGCTTGAACCTCACTGGACCTGCTGTCGTGACGGCCGGGGACATCCAGACGGACGAGACCATCGAGGTCCTGAACCCGGACCAGCACGTCTGCACAGTCGCAGAGGGCGGGCGACTCTGGATGGAGATGGTGGTTCGAGAGGGGGTAGGATACGTACCTGCGGAGAAGAACAAGGACCTGGAGGCCCCGATCGACACGATCTCCATCGATTCGATCTTCTCACCCATTCGCCGGGTGAACTTCAAGGTCACTAACGCGCGCGTTGGACAGGTCACCGACTACGACAAGCTCACGCTGGAGGTTTGGACCACCGGCGCCGTGCTGCCGGAGAACGCTCTCGCGCTGGCGGCCAAGATCCTGAAGGAGCAGCTCCAGATCTTCATCAACTTCGACGAGGCCGTCGAGGAGATTGACGACGAGCCCCTTGGGTCTGATGAGCCGATCAACGAGAACCTGTACCGGACCGTCGATGAGCTGGAGCTGAGCGTCCGCAGTGCCAACTGCCTGCAGAACGCGAATATCCGCTTCATCGGAGAGCTTGTGCAGAAGAGCGAGGCTGAGATGCTGAAGACCAAGAACTTCGGCCGCAAGTCGCTCAAAGAGATCAAGGATGTGCTGACGGAGATGGGCCTGAATCTGGGGATGCGGGTCGAGGGATTCGACCCCACTCGCGGGCCTCAGACCGGCGTGTAGCACGAGCACGAGGGGTCGGAGGCGTCGATGGTGGCGCTGACGACGGAACGTAGGAGCAGGGACGATGAGGCATCGAAACTCAGGTAGAAAGCTCGGCCGCACCGCAACACACCGGCATGCCATGTTCAGGAACATGGTGACGTCCTTGTTCGAGCACGAGCGCATCGAGACGACCGACACCCGGGCCAAGGAGCTTCGAAGCATCGCCGAGAAGCTGATCACGCAGGGAAAGAAGGGCACGCTGCACGCGCGACGGAACGCGGCCAAGTGGCTGCAGAGCGCCGACGTGTTGAAGAAGCTCTTCGACGACATCGGCCCGCGATTCGTGGAGCGTCCGGGCGGGTATACGCGTATCGTGAAGGTGCGTCAGCGCCACGGGGACAACGCGCCGATGTCGATCATCGAGCTCGTCCCCGGGGGGCGTCCGGTGTTCAAGTCGCGATCAGGGCAGGCGGCGGGAGCTACCGCGGCCAGCTCGAAGGAGTCCTTCTCATCCACTGAGGAGTAGGCGTACTCCAGTGGCAGTGCACGGTGATTTTCGCCTTGCGCCTCAGCGGGAGAAGTGCTAAAAGCTCTTCCCGCTGGTTTTGGGGGGATGACAATTCGGGGATCGTCTAACGGCAGGACGACGGGTTCTGGCCCCGTTAATCTAGGTTCGAATCCTAGTCCCCGAACCGGGTTGCGCGCAAAGACCACAGCGTGTGACCTCAGTGGCCCGTTAGTCTAGTGGTCAGGACGCGGCCCTCTCAAGGCTGAATCACGAGTTCGACTCTCGTACGGGCTACCATGAAGAGGACCCGCCACCTGTGGCGGGTCCTTTTTTTTTGGCTTGTTTCAGTGGCCCGGCTCCGGCGAGCGCCGGCGTCCCCCTGTGGTTGGGAGGTGGAGCGTCCGCGAGCGATGCCGCTGGGGGTGGTCAAGCCTTGATGTGGGCGTGGCCTGAAGATTGCAAGCGGGGCGGCGTACTGAGCCCGGGCTCAACCTTGACACCCCGGGGACCCTATGAAAGATTACGCCCGCCGAAGGGGGGCGTGGGAACGAGAGGGATTGGATGACGAGCTTTCGCATGGAGAACGTCCCTGCAGCGCACCTCGATCTGGATGCGGGCTCACCGCTGCCCTCTCGCTACGTGGCCGGAATTCGTCCCTACGACGCGGTCTCGTCACGGGACAAGATCGATTCGGGCTGCGTGCGGGATGTGTACAAGCTGGATTGGAACGAGTCGACGATCCCTCCCTCCCCGATGGTGCTGGCCGCAATTGGCAGGTTCCTGTCCAACACGCACCACCTGAACTGGTACCCGGAGCTGTACAGCAAGCGGTTGACCACGGCGTTGGCGTCCTACGTCGGCGTCCCGGAGGGGTCGCTCCTCGTGACCAACGGTTCGGACGACGCGCTCGACCTGGTCTGTCGGACCTACCTCGACGACGGCGACGAGGTGGTTGTCCCGTCGCCCACGTACACTCACTTCCTGGTGTACGCGGGCGCCCGGGGCGCGCAGATCCTTCGTGTGTATGCCGAGGATCCCTTTCACCAGAACCTTGACGGGATCCTGAAGAGCGTGGGCTACCGCACGAAGCTCATCTACCTGGTCAGCCCGAACAACCCGACGGGCATCAGGTACAGTGAGGAGCAGGTCTCTCGGGTCCTTGAGGCTGCCCCCGGCGCGATCGTCATCGTTGATGAGGCTTACTTCGAGTTCTGCGGCGTATCGGTGGCTGTGCTGACACAGCGGTACCCGAACCTCGTCGTCACGCGGACGTTCTCAAAGTCCTTCGGGATCGCCGGTCTGCGGATCGGCTATGCGGTCGCGTGCCCTGAGGTCATCGAGACGCTGAAGAGGATCTTCAACCCGAAGAGCGTCAATGTGCTGGGGCAGATCGCGGCAGAGGCGGCTCTGCAGGATCGCGAGTACCTGGACCGGTACGTCGCGAGCGTCACCGCAGCCAAGGAGCTCATCCGTGAGCATCTGGACGCGCGCGGCGTGGAGTGTCGCGTGACGCCCGCCAACTACGTGCTGATCCGCGTTCCAGACGCGAAGCGCTTCTGCGCTCTCCTCGAGGATGAGGGAGTGTTCATTCGTGACCGGAGCTCCATCCCGCAGCTCCAGCACTATGCGCGAATGAGCGTAGGTACGGTGGAGCAGACCGGCGAGATCCTGCGTCGCGTGGACCGTGTATTGGATCGCATGCCATACGTGGTGCGGCTGCCCTGACGGCCCTCTCGATCCCTCTCCGCAGCCGTGGCCACCGTCCATGAGCGCCGAACGTGGCCGCCACCGCCTGCCCTCAATTCGTCAGCGGGGAACGTCCTCGTACAGATTGTCGAAACGTGTGAAGGTGTTGAAGAACTTGAGCTTCACGGTGCCCGTGGGCCCGTTGCGGTGCTTTGCGATGATGATCTCCCCGATGCCTTTGTCCTCGGTCTCGGGGTGGTAGACCTCATCGCGATAGATGAACCCGATGATGTCCGCGTCCTGCTCTATGGCTCCCGATTCCCGGAGGTCGCTCATCATCGGGCGCTTGTCCGTCCGCTGTTCGAGGCCTCGGTTGAGCTGGCTCAGGGCGATGATCGGGACGTTCAGCTCCTTGGCCAAGCCCTTCAGCGAACGTGAGATCTCGCTAATCACTTGCTCGCGGCTGGCGGTGTTGTTCCGCCCCTGCATGAGCTGCAGGTAGTCGATGACGATGAGGTCGCACTTGCCCTCGAGGCGAAGGCGGCGCGTCTTGGCTCGAATGTCGAGGACCGTAGGTGAACCGGACTCGTCGATGAAGATGCGCGCTTCGGCGAGGCGGGCAGCGGCGTTGGCGAGGCGTGGCCAGTCCGCGTCCGAGAGGAAGCCGCTGCGGAGCTTGCCCAGCTCGATGCGGGACTCGGACGAGAGCATCCTCAGCGCGAGCTGCTCTGAGCCCATCTCCAAAGAGAACACCACCACGGCCGCGTTGCCCAGGAGCGCGGCGTTCGCGGCCAAGTTGAGAACGAACGTGGTCTTCCCCATGGCAGGTCGCGCGGCGAGGATGATCAGGTCCGTGGGATGGAGGCCAAGAAGCAGGCTGTCGAGTTTCTCGAAGCCCGTGGTCAGCCCCGTGACCCCCTCGCGCTTCTCGTAGAGCGCCTGGATGTGGGAGATGGCGTCCTTCAGGACATGCTTCAGTGGCACGGCCTCTGACCGGGAGCCAGCGTCGAGGACCTCGAAGACCAGCTTTTGGGCCCGGTCGAGGTAGTCCCGCGGGGCGAGCTCGGCGTCGTAGCCGATGCTCACTATCTCGCTCGCCGCCCAGATCATACGCCGGCTCGTAGCCTTCTCTGCGACCATCCGCGCGTAGTGCTCGATGGAGCTCATGGCGGGGACGGCATCGAGCAGTGCTGAGATGTAGGCGGTGCCGCCGATGCTGTCGAATGTACCTGCGCGCCGGAGCTCGTCCGAGAGCGCGATGGGGTCGAAGGGTTCGTTCCGTTCGAACAGGGCGCAGATGGCGCCGAAGATGTGGCGGTGTGACTCCCTGTAGAAGTCCTCCTCCTTCACGTGCTCCAGGACCGTGTTCAGGGTTCCGGGGTCCAGCAGCAGCGCGCCGAGGAGCGCTCGCTCCGCCTCCAGGCTTGCGGGTGGCGTGCGGCCCCCGTCAGCGCCCGGGTCTCTCGCTTGGGGTGAACGGTGCTGTTGCTCGAATGCCATGGGCCGCCTCAATGCGAGGCGCAAGCCTAGCGCCCCGGTTGTCCATGCACAAGGGGGCGCTCACCGGCCGGTCGCACGGCTTGACAACGACGATGCCCCCTACATAATCTGCCGCGGATTTTCGACAGGCCACCCTGGGTGTAGGCTTGCGCGACACGTGCGACGGTGCTCCGTCGAACCGTACCGGGAGGATTCCTGATGGCCCGAATCGATCTGTCCCGTTACGGGACCAAGTACTCGTGCTACTCCTGTAGCTGCAAGTTCTACGACATGAATCGCGGGGAGTCCGTGTGCCCGAAGTGCGGCGCAAATCAAAAGGATGCGCCGCTTGTCGACGTCTCGGCGATGGAGGCTCTGGCCATCAAGCCGGTCAGGGCTCCCAAGCCGGCGCGGCCGCAGCGCACCCTGCTCGACGACGTCGAGGAGGAAGAGGGCGAGCGCGACGAGGAGGTCGCGGCTGGGGAGGACGACGACTTCGACTTCGACGAGGATCTGGACTTCGGCGACGAGCCGGAGATCGATGACGAGGACGACGAGGAGGAGGTGCCCTGAGCACCTCGGTGCCCTTGTCGGGCGCTCCGCGCACGCCGCTCCGCGTACGCCGCTCCGCGCACGCCGCTCCCCGCCTTCGATGAGCGTCGCCGCTGACCTTCGGCATCAATGGGCTCCGGCATCAAAGTTCTGCTCAAGCCCCACGCTCAGGATGCCGATGGTGCACCGTGGTCGGCGATGCGCCTGGCGGGGCGCGGCGGACAGACGGCAGAGGACTATGGAGGCACACCATGGGCTTTGAGAGGCGGAAGTTCATTCGGCGCTTGTTTCGGCGCCCGGTCCGCGTGATGGAGTACATCCACGGACGGGAGTCCCAGTGCGAGGCTGTCAACCTCAACCCCATGGGGATGTTCCTCAAGACCCGCAAGCGCTACCGGCTCGGCGAGACCGTGACCGTCCGGTTCCCCTCGCCGTCGGGCGACTACGAGATGGTCCTCAACGGTGAAGTAGTTCGAATCGTCGGCCCGGTGGAGGCCCGCGAGACGGGGGCTGAGGCCGGAGTGGCAATCCGCTTCTTCGGGATGGCCCACTGGGACTTCAACGAGCTGTTCGAGTTCGTCTATGGTTCAGCCGAGGCTAGCATCGTCGTCACGTCGGACGGCGTCGAAGCGCCCTAGCTCCTGTCGGACCGGCCCTACTCCACGTCGTACCGAGCAAACTGCATGGTGAACGACGCGCGCCCCTGCGTGATGGAGCGCAGCTCGGTCGAGTAGCCGAACATGCGCCGCAGCGCGACGGACGCCTCGAGCACCTTGGCCTTCGGGCGGTCGTGCAGGTTGTCGATGCGCCCTCGGCGGGCGTTGATGCTCCCGATGACCTCACCGACGTACTCGTCCGGGACCACGATCTCGGCCTTCATGATGGGCTGCAGGAGCTCGCACCGCGCCTCACGCAGCGCCTTGCGGACGGCTGTGGACGCGGCGATCTTGTAGGCCAACGGCTTGGAGGCGCCTGGCCTGTTCTCGGCGTCCAGGAGGCAGACGCGGACATCCTGCACGTCGTAGCCCTCGATCACGCCTGCTTTCATCGCCTCGAAGGTCCCCTCGCGGATAGCCTGACGATAACCATCTGAGAGCCAGCCCGCCGGAGCGAGATCGATGAAGTCGTTGCCCGCGCCTCGGCGATGGGGCTCGACCCTGATCCTCACGTGCCCGAAGAGCTCCTCCTCGTCCGTCTTGCGATAGAAGGTGTCCTCCGCTTCTGCTGCGACGGTGGCCGTCTCCTGATAGACGACCTCGGGGCTGCCCACGCGGGCCTCCACGTCGAACTCCCGGCGGAGGCGGTCGACGATGATCTCCAGATGGAGCTCACCCATGCCCCGAATCAGCGTCTGGCCTGTCTGTGGATCGTCGGACACGCGGAAGGTGGGGTCCTCGTCCACGAAGCGGGCGAGCGCCTCGTCGAGCTTCTCCTTCTCGCGAAGGGTCAGGGGCTCGATGGACCGGCTGATCACCGGCTCGTACGCCTCGATGCGCTCCAGGAGCAGGGGCGCCGTCGGCCCCGTGAGGGTGTCGCCCGTCATCGAGCGCTTCAGGCCGAGCACGCCGACCAGGTAGCCGCACTTGGCGCGCTCCGTGCGGGTGCGGCTGCGCGCATGCATCAAGAAGATTCGGGACACCTTCTCTTTGAAGCCCCGGCCCACGTTGAACACGTCGTCGCTTTCCGCCAGGGACCCCGAGTAGATGCGGACGAAGGCCATGCGGCGCCCGTCGTCCATCATGGAGACCTTGAACACCAGCGCGCAGAGGGGACCCTTCTCGTCGTGGGAGCGCGTCTCGTTTGCGCCGGTCGTGGGGTGTGTACCCGTGATCTCGGCGACGTCGGCCGGGCTGGGGAGGTAAGCGCACGCGGCGTCGAGCAGGGGCGGGATTCCCTTGTTCCGAAGCGCGGAGCCGCAGAGCACCGGCACCAACTTCGTGGAGAGGCAGCCCTCTCGGAGCGCGTCCCGCAGGGTGGCGGCGTCGAGCTCCTCGCCCTCGAGGTAGCGCGTTGCGATCTCGTCGGACACGTCAGCAAGGCACTCGACGAGCTCGGTCCGCGCACGCTCCACATCCCCTTGGACGTCGGGTGGCAGCGCATCGAGGGTGAGCGTGTCGCGGGGGTCGTCGCTGGCCCACACCATTGCGCGGCGTTCGACCAGATCGACCACGCCGCGGAACCCGCCCTCGAAGCCGATGGGGAGCTGGATGGGCACGATGGTCTGTGCGAAGTGGCTGCGCATCGACTCCACGGCGGCCGCGAAGTCCGCCCCGATGCGGTCCATCTTGTTGACGAAGGCCACACGCGGGACGTGGTAGTGGTCCGCTTGCCTCCACACGGTCTCGGACTGTGGCTCCACCCCCGCTACCCCGTCGAAGACGGCGATCGCGCCGTCGAGCACCCGCAGGCTGCGCTCCACCTCGATGGTGAAGTCCACGTGCCCTGGCGTATCGATCAGATGTAGCTCGTGGTCCGCCCACTCGAAGCTGGTCACCGCGCTGGTGATCGTGATGCCGCGCTCCTGCTCCTGGGGCATCCAGTCCATCGTGGCTTGGCCGTCATGCACCTCTCCCATCTTGTGGGAGCGGCCTGCGCAGAACAGGAGGCGCTCGGTGACCGTGGTCTTGCCGGCGTCGATGTGCGCCATGATCCCGATGTTGCGGATCCGTCCCAGCCACTTCGGGATCTTCCGCTCCGAGCTCGTTGCCATGCCTCTCCTCCGGCGTAAGACGGCCGCCCATTCTAGCGGGGTCGATGGGGCGCGTCACCTGCGACGCGTCCTCCACGGAGTGAGCCAACGAAACGGCTGCTTGACGGGACGGGGGTGTCGCCGTTACTTCTGCTGGACTTTTCGACCAGCCCCCGGCCCCCGGCGGCCGGGGCCCCGACGGGCCGCGGGAGGCCATGGTGAAGCGCGACTACTACGAGGTGCTTGGGATTGGCCGCAGTGCGGGCGACGACGAGGTGAAGAAGGCCTATCGCAGCATGGCGTTCAAGTACCACCCGGACAGGAACCCGGACAACCCGGAGGCGGAGGAGCTCTTCAAGGCGGCGGCCGAGGCCTACGAGGTCCTGTCCGACCGGGAGAAGCGCGCCGTCTACGACCAGTACGGCCACGATGGGCTCCGAGGCCAGGGCTTTCAGGGCTTCCGAGGCTTCGAGGACATCTTCAGCCACTTCGGGGACGTCTTCGGCGATATGTTCGGCTTCGGGGGCGGCGGTGGGCAGCGAGCCCGGTCCGGGCCACGCCGCGGCGCCGACCTGCGGTTCGATCTGTCCATCACCTTTGAAGAGGCCGCCAACGGGTGCAAGAGGGAGATCCCCATTGCTCGCTACGAGCGGTGCGTTCACTGCGCCGGCAGCGGGGCGGCCGTCGGCACCACCCCCGAGACCTGCGCATCCTGCGGCGGGCGTGGGCAGGTAGTGCGAAGCCAGGGCCACTTCATGATCAGTACCACCTGCCCGGTCTGCCGCGGGCGGGGGACGGTGATCCGCGAGCAGTGCGGGAAGTGCCAAGGCTCCGGGAGGGAGCGCGTCGAGCGCCGCATCTCCGTCAAGGTCCCCGCTGGCGTGAACACCGGGACGCGCATCCGGCTTGCCGGCGAAGGGGAGCCCGGAGAAAAGGGAGGCCACGGCGGCGACCTGTACGTGTTCCTCACCGTGGAGCCCCACCCGATCTTCGAGCGCGACGACTACGACGTGCACAGCGAGGTGATGCTCACGGTCGTCCAGGCGGCGCTCGGCGCGAAGGTTCAGGTCCCCACGCTGTGGGGTGACGAGACGCTCAAGGTCCCGGCCGGGACCCAGCCCGGGGAGGTCATCAAGTTGAAAGGAAAGGGGATCCCCCGCTTGCAGTCCTTCGGCAAGGGCGATCACTTCGTCCACCTCCGGGTCGTCATTCCCCGGGACCTGACGCGAGAGCAGCGGAAGCTCCTGGAGAAGCTCGGGGACACGTTCTAGGCCGTGTCGCCCCAGCCTGAATGGTTTGGTCGCTACCAGCTCGTCCGCCGTGTGAGCATCGGCGGCATGGCCGAGGTGTTCCAGGCCAAGTCCTACGGGCCGAGCGGCTTTGAGAAGGAGGTCGCGCTCAAGCGGATCCTACCGTCCATCGCCGAAGATCACTCGCTCCTGCAGGCGTTCATCGATGAGGCGCGCCTGGCCGCGCAGCTCCACCACCCGAACATCTGCAGCATCTACGAGCTCGGCAAGACCTTCGAGTCCTACTACATCACGATGGAGTACATCTACGGGGTCGACCTGCTCGCCATCCGCAAGCGACTCAAGCAGCGGGGCGTCAGTTCGCCAGCCTGTTGCGTGGCCTTCATCGGGGCGCTCGTGGCGGAGGGGCTCCACTACGCCTGGACCCTGACGGACGAGCAGACCGGCCTGCCACTCCGGATCGTGCACCGCGACATCAGCCCGCAGAACGTCATGGTCTCCTACGCCGGGGACGTGAAGATCATCGACTTCGGCATCGCGAAGGTCGCCGGCCGCTCCTCTCACACCCGGGTCGGGGTGGTCAAGGGCAAGGCGTCGTACATGGCGCCCGAGCAGGTGGCGAGCCAGCCGCTGGACGGGCGAGCCGACCAGTTCGCGCTCGGGATCATCCTCTGGGAGCTGCTCGCAGGGGAGCGTCTGTTCCGCGCCGACAACCCCGTGGAGGCGATGGCGGCGATCCGCCGCTGCGAGATCCCTCCCCTGGGTGAGCGACGGCCGGACCTGGCGCCTGGGTTGGTGGCCGCGGTTCACCGAGCGCTGAGCTTGCAGCGCGAGGATCGGTTTCACGATGCCGGGGAGCTCGCCGCGGCGCTTGCTCCCCATGCGGGAGGGAGCGTGGAGCAGGGCCGCTTGCGCCTCGTGGAGTGGCTCGACGAGCTCTTTCCCGAGACGGAGCTCGGAGCCCCGGCCCTGACGGAGACGGAGGTCCAGACGCTCTTCGGACGCGCTGAGGGAGGGACGGACCAGACGCCTGGCGTCGGGCCGCAGGACGGAACGCAGATCTTCATCCCCGACACGGCGCAGATCGACCTGTATCGGGCGCAGATCGAGGCGCTCCTCCAGCGGCAGAGGGGGCGTGGCACTGGGTCTCACCCGTCTGGAGGAGCGCTGGTCCAGGGGGGCGTCGGGTCCGGGCTGCCTCGCGGCATTCCCCCGAGGGAGGCTCCCGGCGAGTTCCTCGGTGATGCGCTGCTGTTGGTGCTGCTGCTGCTCGGGCTTGGCGCCGTCGCCTGGTGGCTGGGGACCTGCGCGTAGTGTGGTGGGCAGCTCGGCGGCAGCGCCCTCCATCTGGCCGAATCAATGGCGGAATCTCGGTTGCGTTGCTCGGGGGACCTGCCGCAGGTGCCGGCCAGATCATATTGCTCCGAGGGGCGTCACAGTCGTTGACGTCCCGGCGCCCTTACAACTATGATGCGCCCTCGGAACCGCACGGGGACCGTCCGTCCGCGGTCCGCCGACCCAGGAGGAGATAGATGATTCGTGGACTCCGCGCCGCTCTGCTGGGCGCTCTCGTTGTGGTCGCCCTCACTGGTTGCGAGACGCGCGTCAAGGAGAGCCTCGAGCAGAAGCTGCAGGCGCGCGCCGACCAGGGGCGCAAGACGGTGGAGGGGATGCTCCAGGAGCGGAACGCGACCGCGAAGGACACGCTCCCCAAGGACCTCGCGTCGTGGGGCGGCGAGGGGCAGCACCCTCTGATCACGTGGCGGAAGGACATCGCTGGCCTGGGCTACGATGCGAAGCTGCGCGACATGGAGCCCAAGTACCCGGGACGCGATCTGCAGAAGGATCTGCGCACCCTGGCCACCTTCCTGGAGAACCAGAAGAAGTTCTGGTCCCAGGACTTCGCGACCATGACGCCGAGCGACTACTCCTACGCGCTGCAGGAGTACTACCAGTTCCTCAAGGGCTATGGCGCGGCCAATCCCGGCGGCAAGTTCAACGACGACATCCAGCTCGACGAGGTGCTCCTGCACGCCAAGGGTCTCTTCGACCTTCGGAACGTGAGCGCCGAGAACCAGCCGACGGCCATGTTCCGTTACTGGCAGTTCGTGTTCGACATCCCGACCAAGGACGGCGAGGCCTTCGTGTTCTACGTGGCGCGCCTCTGCGACGAGCTGAACAACCCGGAGTACGTCGCGAAGATGTCGGGCGGTGATGAGGGGCTGGCCAAGGAGCTGCAAGGTTTCTGCAAGGACATCCCCTTCGAGTTCAGGCACATCGCCATCATGGCGCCGTACTTCGAGCTGCTCTCTCGCAAGCTCGCGCGGTTGAAGGAGGTCAATCCCGAGTCGCCCTACATCGCGGTGGTCGATTACCTCACCGGGATGTTCCAGGAGCAGAAGGCGAGCCTGGCCAAGGAGTTCGAGGAGTACCCGGTGCTGCCAGACACCATGGCTGCTACTCCGGCTCCGCTGCGCCTGGCCATCGAGATCGGGCCGCGGGGCCTCCGCTTCGCGGATGAGTGGCTGCAGCAGGACGAGGCCGAAGGCTACACCTTGTCGCTCGCCGCCGCCCAGCAGATCCGTCCGGATCTCATCAAGAAGCTGAACGACGTCCGTGCGGCCGGCGCGCCCGACCTGAAGAGCGGCGAAGTCTTCGTTCTTGCAGCGAAGGGAGTGCCTGCTGGGGCGGTGGTTGCGCTGGCGACAGCGCCCGTCGAAGCCGAGGAGAACACGCTCAACCAGGTCGTCTATCTGGTGGGGCGCCGTCGCTTCGACGGGACCAACGTGCGGGCCTCGGTCCCCGTGCTGCTCACGAAGGGCGCTCCAGAGATGAACGTCGGATTCCCTGCGGGAGCCGTGGCGTGCGCGCCCTTCGGCTACTCGGGGGAGCCCTCGGCGGAGGTGCCCGCGCCCACGGCGGCCCTTCTGATCTCCAATGATCGGGTCACGGGAGGTGCCATCAATCCCGAGACGGGCGCCATCGACGCGCTGAGCCTGGACCTGCCGGTGGCGGAGGCGGACGCCAAGAAGGTCAGCGACTGGGTCGGCGAGCAGCGGGACGCGGTCCTCATCGGCGTCGCCGCCGGGGCTCCTTGGGAGCAGCTCCACCTGGCCACGGGGCCGAGCGCGTTCCGGTGCAAGAAGCCCGACTGTTCCGATGCGGAGCTGAGGGCCACTCCGAAGTCCATCCTGGCGATCTGCAAGTAGCCGAGCGTCCCGCGTGGCCATCAGGGGTCAGTGTGCCCCGCTGGCGTGCAGGTGCCCGGGGATCCGAGCAACGGAGGGTTCAGGATGAAGCTCGCTGTCGTCGGTACTGGCTACGTGGGCCTCGTTGCAGGCGCCTGCTTCGCGGAGACCGGAAACCACGTCGTCTGTGTGGATGTGGACGAGGCGAAGGTCGAGGGGCTCAAGCGTGGCGTGATCCCGATCTTCGAGCCGGGGCTCAGCGAGATTGTCGAGCGGACGCAGCGGGAGGGGCGCATCGAGTTCACGACGGACCTCAAGGCCGCCGTGTCCCGCTCCACCATCGTGTTCCTGGCCGTCGGCACCCCCCCCGCTGCGGACGGGACGGCGGATCTGTCCTACGTGATGGCGGCCGCAGAGGACATCGGCCGCGCCATGGTGGCGCCCACCATCGTGGTCATCAAGAGCACGGTCCCCATTGGCACCTCTCAGCGTGTCCGCGCGGTGATCGCTGCACACACGACCCAGAAGTTCGCGATGGCGTCGAACCCTGAGTTCTTGAAGGAGGGCGCCGCCATCGAGGACTTCCTGCGGCCTGACCGGGTGATCATCGGCGCGGAGGACGAGTGGGTGCGGCAGGCCCTGGCGGAGCTCTACGAGCCCTTCGTGCGCACTGAGAACCCGGTCCTCTTCATGGACATCGCCAGCGCCGAGCTCGCCAAGTATGCCTCCAACGCCATGCTCGCGACCCGCATCTCCTTCATGAACGAGATCGCCGCGGTCGCCGAGAAGGTCGGGGCCGACGTGGCCGCCGTGCGCCGGGGGATGGGGTCCGATCCGCGCATCGGGCGCATGTTCCTGTTCCCTGGGGTCGGCTATGGCGGATCGTGCTTCCCGAAGGACATCAAGGCCCTCATCGGCCTCGGCGCAGAGATCGGGCTGGAGCTCCCGCTGCTCCGCGCCGTGGAGGACGTCAACGACAGGCAGAAGTCGCTGCTCGTGCGGAAGATTGTGGCCCGGTACGGGGACGACCTCTCTGGGCGGACCTTCGCGCTCTGGGGACTCGCCTTCAAGCCGAACACGGACGACATGCGAGAGGCGCCTTCGCTGACGATCATCCGGGGGCTTCGCGAACGGGGGGCCCGGGTCGTCGCCTTCGATCCCGTTGCGCAGGAGGCAGCCGCAGGCATCCTTGGTGACCAGGTCTCCATGGCAGAGAGCGGCTACCGGGCCCTCGAGGGGGCCGACGCGCTGGTGCTGGTCACCGAGTGGGCCGAGTTCCGAACGCCCGACTTCGAGCGAATCAGAGGCCTGCTGAGGGAGCCCGTGGTGTTCGATGGGCGCAACATCTACTCCCCACGGAAGATGCGGGAGCTCGGGTTCGAGTACTACTGCATCGGCAGGCCGACGGCTTGACGGAGCGCCGACAGGTCACTGGTGGTGTCGGGGGTGGGCGCCGGTTTGACACCCCCGGGGTGGCGCCCTAGAATCGCTCGGCGAAGCGGTGGGATTGGTCGGGGTGCGTGGGTGGTCCGTGCTGCTCGGCAGAGCAGACCGCGCACTTCACAGGGTGAACTCATGCCGGCTGCGAACGCGCTGATGAGTCAGGACGCAGAGGTCACGTCGCGAAATGAGCTGGTGGGGCGGTATGCGCCCGTCGTCAGGTTCGTCGCAAGCAAGATCGCCCAGCGGCTGCCGCCGAGCGTCGAGCTCGATGATCTGATCAGCGCCGGGATCATCGGCTTGCTCGATGCCATCGACAAGTACGATGCGACCAAGAGCGACAACTTCAAGCGATACGCAGAGATACGCATTCGGGGAGCGATCCTCGACGAGCTGAGGAGCCTCGACTGGGTCTCCCGGTCCGTGCGCCGCCAGTCCAGCAAGCTCGACTCCATCGAGAAGTCCATGAAGCAGAAGCTCGGCCGGGCGCCCTCCGATGAGGAGATGGCGGACGTCATGGGCCTCGACGCGGAGGGCTATCGCGAGCTCCTCAACCGCCTCAAGCCGGTGCTGGTCGTCAGCTTCGAGGACCTGGGGACGGGGTCGGACGGCGAGAAGCGCAGCTTCGATGACTTCATCAAGGACCCCCGAGCCGTCAACCCACAGGCGCACACGTACTTCGTGATGGTGCGACGCATCCTGACGGAGATCATCGAGAAGCTCCCCGAGAAGCAGCGCATCGTCATCTCGCTGTACTACTTCGACGACATGAACCTCAAAGAGATCGGCAAGGTGCTCGACGTCACCGAGAGCCGCGTCTCGCAGCTCCACAGCCAGGCGATGAAGACGCTCAACCTGAGGCTGAAGAAGCGCCTGGATGAGACCGATCTGCGGTCCATCGAAGACGAGGAGTGACGCTCTCCCGCTTGTGACACGACCCCAGTTGATCCGAGGTGAACCCATGACGGAGCCGGCACGCCGCCCTGCCGGCGGGACGGAGTCTGAGGCATCGTCGGCCGAGCCCGTGGGGCTTCGGCTGGAGCCGTCCGGAGCAGATGCACAGACTCCTAGCGAGCGCAACGGCATTGGGGGGGCACCCGGCCGTCCTTTGCCCATCCTCACGGAGCACCTGGACGACATCCCGCTGCGCCCACGAGCGCGCCGGTCGACCGCGATCTTCCTGCTCGTTGCCGGCGTGTTCGCGGCGCTCTACCTGCCAAACGCGGGGGCGTTCGGGCTCTGGGACCCCTGGGAGACCCACTACGGTGAGGTCACCCGCAGCATGGTGGAGTCCTACGACTGGGTGGCCCCGTGGTGGGGCTTCAAGCAGAAGATCGGGACCGAGGCGCAGGAGGGCAGCCCGTTCTTCAGCAAGCCCGTGTTCATCTTCTGGTCCGAGGCCGTGTTCGTGAAGCTCATCGGGCTCTCCGAGTGGGCCATACGACTTCCATTTGCGCTGTTGGCGCTGGCCACGGCCTTGGTCGTCTTCGTCGTGTTCTCGCGCCTCTACGGCCGACGGATCGGGTTCCTGGCCGCGCTGGTCATGGGGACGAGCCCGCAGTTCTTCTTCCTGGCCCGCCAGGCCCAGACGGACATGCCCTATGTCGCCACCATGACCATGGGGATCTGCTTCTTCTTGCTCGCCGTCTTCAGTGGGCGAGAGGAGCTGAGCAATCGACGGTTCCTCACAAGGATAGGCTTGGTGGTCGGGTTCATCCTGCTGTCGACTTTGCCCCAGTTTGGCCTGATCGCCACGGACCTGAAGTCACAGCTCGATGTCTCCCGTGTGCCGGGCTTCAACCGGATCTGGCTCACGGTCCAGGGTAACGGAGTCTGGCACGTCGTGGCGTGGTCGGCGATCCTGTTGGCCGTGCTCCTGTCGATGGCCGTGCCCCTCGTTCGCGAGTGGCGCCGGACGCGGACCTGGAGCGACGAGACCAAGGATCTCTGGTCTCGCCGCCTGTGGCTCTGGTGCTTCTATGCCCTGGTCGCCCACTCGACGTTGGCGAAGGGCCTCCTCGGGTTCATGCTGCCTGGCGCGGTGATCTTCTTCTTCGTGCTCGTGACCGGGACGTGGCGCTCCCTCAAGCGCCTTGAGCTCCTGCGGGGAATCGCGCTGTTTGCGGTGATCGCGGTGCCTTGGTACGCCGCCATGTTCGCCAAGTTCGGGATGCCATACTACACGCGGTTCTTCATACACGATCACTTCAACCGCATCGGCGCGGGCGTCCATCAGATCGACACGGGGACCTTCGAGCACTTCATCAAGTGGCTGGGCTTCGGCATGTTCCCCTGGGTCGCGTTCGTCCCGTTTGCCTTTGCGGCCTTCGCCCGGTTCCGCGTCCGGGACGCCTCGCCAGAGGTGCTGCTCAAGCTGTTCCTCTTCCTGTGGTTCTTCCTGTCCTTCACTCTGTTCACCCTGTCCAGCACCAAGTTCCACCACTACATCTTCCCCGCACTGCCTCCGCTGGCGATCCTCGTCGCGCTCTATCTCTTCGACCTCCTGGAGGACCGCGCCGTCGCTCGGCGACTCGTCGTCATCGTGGCCGTCGGGCTGCTGGCGGCGATCACCTGGGATCTGCATGGGGACACTCAGCACCTGCGAAACCTGTTCACCTACAAGTACGACCGGCCGCTCCCGCCCATCATGCCCACCGACGCCAATGGGGTCGTCGCCAAGGGGGCCAGCACCATCTGGGCCGACTCCGTGTTCTATGCGCACACGAACCCACTGGTCCTCAACCTGCTCAACATGGGTTCGCTGCGCTATGACCGGGTCATCCTCTGGATGGGGGGGGGGGCCGTCGCATTCACCCTGCTGCTGCTCGGCCGGCGGACACGACGGATTGGTTTGTGGGGGCTCGGCGGAGTCTCCGGTCTCCTCACGGTCTACGTGCTGAATCACTACATGCCGATGCTGTCGACCCATTGGTCACAGAAGTACCTGTTCGAAGCCTACTACGCCGACTGCACACCGGTCGCGCAGCCCGAGCCCATCGAGCAGGCGTTCACGCCGGTGGTTGCGAGTGTGGGGCTGGGGGCGGTGTCCACCTACCTCGGGGCGCAGCCCAAGCGCGTGTGCGACGAGGACATCGTGTCGTGGCTGATCACGTGGCGCGGCGAGACGTACTACTCCAACAACGAGATCCGCCCGGTCAACAAGGAGGCGACCCAGTTTGAGCCCTACCTGAAGGACTTCAACAAGGGGCGGCCTTTCTATGTGCTCATGGAGCGTGGAAAGGACGCCGCGTGGGCCTCCAAGTTGAACGGCACCTATCTCAAGAAGCTGCGCGGTGAGTCTGGGTTCAAGGACATCCAGCGGTACGACGTGACCCGCATCTATGACGAGAACGAGTACTTCATCCTGCTGAAGGCGGTGCCCATCCGGGTCGGAGCCGGGGCCAGCCCCGTCGACGAGGTCGGAGACGTGCCCGAAGCCGAGGTCGAGGGCGCTGTCGTCCCGGACTGAACGGCGCCCTACAGCGTCCGCGCGACCACCATGATGCAGTCGCCGGCGATCACCGTCTCGAAGCGGGCGGTCGCCTCCTGCACGACCTGGTCGTCGAAGGAGCCCGGCTGGAACCAGATCACCCCGCAGATACCGGGATCGAGAGAGCGCGCCAGGGCGAGGGAGGCTCTGGGCGGGACGACGACGTTGACGATGTCGATGGGTCGGGGCACATCGGCGACCGACGCATAGGCGGGCTGCCCCTCGATCATGGATGCAGAGGGGTTGACGGGCAGCACGGCGTGACCCCGACCAGCCAGATCCTTGAAGATGATGTTTCCGTACTTCTCCGGGGCGCTGCTCGCGCCGACGAGCGCAATGCGCGCCGGAGAACGGAGCAGGTCGCGGACGTGCTCTGGGACTGCCATTCGGGTCCTCCTACCGATCGGTGACGTGCGCGATGACGCACTTGAGGTAGCGCCCCTCGGGGCACGCTGCCAGGAACGGGTGATCCGGCGCCTGCCCGCGCTCCTCGATCACGTGGACGTGCTTCCGCGTCGAGAACGCGGCGGCCGACAGCACTCGCAGGAGCTCCTCCATGCCCACGTGGCCCGAGCAGGAGCAGGTCACAAGCAGGCCGTCTCGCGCCAACGCGGACAGAGCGGCCTCGTTGATTCTCTGGTACTTGCGGAGGGCGTCGTCGAGGTGGGCGCGGCTCCGGGCGAGCTTGGGCGGGTCGAGGACGATCAGGTCGTGGCGGGGCGCCGCCGCAGCGTCCTTCAGGTAGGTCATGGCGTCCGCGGTGACCGCCTCCGCGCTCAGACCGTTGAGCGCCAGGCCTCGCTCCACCAGCGCGATGGCCCGCGGGGAGGTGTCGACGAAGGTCACCGAGGCAGCAGACCCGCGAGCGAGGGCGTGCAGGCCGAAGCCCCCACTGTGGCAGAACGCGTCCAGCACGTGGCGTCCACCCGCAAGCTCGGCGACGCGGCGACGGGTCTCCCGCTGGTCGGCATAGAAGCCGGTCTTCTGGCCTCCCAGCACGTCGATTGCGATGCGGACGCCGTCCTCGGAGACCGTGGCGCTCCCGGCAAGCGCCTCGTCGCCGAAGGCCACCTCGGAGCGCGCGACCAGACCCTCGATGGCCGCTGCGTCGGGGGACACCTGGACGACCCCCCACGCCGGCTTGAGGCGCTCCCGGAGCAACCGGACGACGTCGTCCGCCAGGCGCGCCCACGCGGCCGTCCCGAGCTGGATGACCACCCCGTCTCCAAGGTGATCGATGACGAGCCCGGGGAGGAGATCCCCCTCGCCGTGGACGAGGCGGAACGCGTCCGTCGTCGGGGTGGGCAGGCCGACGGCTCTCCGGCGCGCGATGGCGCCGTCGATGCGGGCGGTGAGCAGCCCCACCTCACTGGGGCGCTCTGCTCCCAGGGACAACATGCGCACCGTGATGGGACCGCTCGGGCTCAGGTGCCCCCAGCCGATGGGCGTCGCCCCGTCGTCCTGGACGAGAACGAGCGAGCCGGGTGGGGCCTCGCCCGAGACGCCTGCGACCGCGCCCGAGTAGATCCAGGGGTGTCCGGCCCAGACCGGGAGCGCCTTGCGCTTCTTGAGCCGCACCACCGGCGGGGTCGTCGTCATTCCTGCTCCTCGGGCCCGTCCGGGGCGTCGTCCGTGACGTCACCAGCGTCGTCGATGCCGGGGACCTGGGCCTCGTCGCCCTCTTCCTCCTCCGACTTGGGGATGGTCTCCATGGCGACGACGCGCTGGTCGTCCTCGAGGTTGATCAGGCGCACGCCCATGGTGTTCCTGCCCACGACGGAGATCTGGCGTACCGGCATGCGGATGAGCTGGCCCGTGTCCGTCACCACCAGCAGGTCCTCGTCCTCGGTCACCTGCTTGATGGCGACCACGTCGCCGTTGCGGCCGCCGGTCTTCATCGTGATGATGCCGATGCCGCCGCGCCCCTGGGTGCGATACTCGGAGGTCGGGGTGCGCTTGCCGTACCCGTGCTCGCAGACCGTGAGGATCGTCGCGCCCGGGTCGAGGACCTCCATGCCGATGCACTCGTCGCCCTCGCGGAGCGCCAGACCGCGGACTCCGCGCGTGTCCCGCCCCATGGGCCGCACCTCGTCCTGGGGGAAGCGGATGGACTGGCCGCCCTTGGAGGCGAGCAGGACGTCCTGGTCCTGCGTCACCAGGCTGACCGAGACGAGGTCGTCGTCGTCGGCCAGCTTGATGGCGATGATCCCTCGGGTGAGGACGTTGCTGTAGGCCGACAGCGCCGTCTTCTTCACGGTGCCCTGACGGGTAGCGAAGATCAGGTTGGAGTCGTCGCTCCACTCGCGGACCGCGAGCACGCTGCGCACCTTCTCTCCCTTCTCGATGTCGATGACGTTGATGATCGGCTTGCCGCGCGAGTTGCGTCCGCCCTCGGGCAGCTCATAGACCTTGAGCTGGAACACGCGGCCCTTGTCGGTGAAGACCAGCAGATCCGCGTGGGTCGACGCCACGAAGACGTCGATGACGACGTCCTCCTCTTTGGTGGTCGCGCTGCGCTTGCCCTTGCCGCCACGGTGCTGGGACTCGTAGATCGACAGCGGGGTGCGCTTGATGTAGCCCTCCAGGGAGCGCGTGACCACCACGGGCTCCTCGGCGATCAGGTCCTCCATGCGGATGTCGCCCTCGTCGGGGACGATCTGCGTGCGGCGCTCATCGCCGAAGCGCGCGCGGATGTCGGTGAGCTCCTCGACGATCACGTCGAGCAGCAACCGCTCGTCGGCCAGGATCGCCTTCAGCCGCGCGATGGTGGCGAGGATCTCCTGGTACTCCTGCTCGATCTTCTCGCGCTCCAGGCCGGTCAGGCGGCTGAGGCGCAGGTCCAGGATCGCCTGAGCCTGCCGCTCGGAGAGGCCGAAGCGCGCCATGAGGCGGAGCCGCGCCTGCTCCGTGTCGGCCGAGGTCTTGATGATCTCCACGACCTCGTCGATGTTCTCCAGCGCGATGAGATAGCCCTGCAGGATGTGGGCTCGCGCCTCCGCCTGCCGCAGCTCGAAGAGGCAGCGGCGCGTGACCACGTCTCTGCGGTGGTCGATGAAGTGGGAGAGGATCTCCTTGAGGTTCAGGACCCGCGGCTGCCCGTGCACGATGGCCAGGTTGATGATGCCGAAGGACGACTGCATGGGGGTCATGGCGTAGAGCTGATTGACCACCACCTGGGCGAGGGCGTCGCGGCGCACGTCGATTGCGATGCGCATGCCGTCGCGGTCGCTCTCGTCCTGGAGGTGGGAGATGCCCTCGATGCGCTTCTCCTTGACCAGGTCCGCGATCTGCTCCAGCAGGCGCGCCTTGTTCACCTGGTAGGGCAGCTCCGTGACCACGATCTTCTCGCGGCCGTCCTTCTCGTTGACCTCGACCTCGACCCGCGCCCTCATACGCACGATGCCGCGGCCAGTGCGGTAGGCCTGGCGGAAGCCGTCGACCCCGTAGATGAAGGCGGCCGTCGGGAAGTCCGGGCCCTTGATGTGGTGCATCAGGTCGTCGACGGTCAGCTCCGGGGCGTTGATCAGGGCGACCGTTGCGTCGATGACCTCGCGCAGGTTGTGGGGCGGCATGTTGGTAGCCATGCCGACCGCGATGCCCGACGAGCCATTGACCAGCAGGTTTGGCACCCGCGTCGGGAGCACGGTCGGTTCGTTGAGCGACCCGTCATAGTTGGGCTGGAAGTCGACGGTGTCCTTGTCCAGATCGGCGAGCAGCTCGCCAGCCAGGCGGGACATGCGCACTTCGGTGTACCGCATGGCCGCGGCAGGGTCCCCGTCGACGGAGCCGAAGTTCCCCTGTCCATCGACGAGCAGGTAGCGCAGGGAGAAGTCCTGCGCCATGCGGACCATGGTGTCGTAGACGGCGGAGTCGCCGTGGGGGTGGTACTTGCCGATGACGTCGCCGACGATGCGTGCGGACTTCTTGTACGAGGAGTTCCACGTGTTGTGCAGGTCGTGCATCGCGTAGAGGACCCGCCGGTGGACGGGCTTCAGGCCGTCCCGCACGTCGGGGAGCGCGCGTCCGATGATCACGCTCATCGCGTAGTCCATGTAGGACGACCGCATCTCGTCTTCGATGTTGACCGCTATCTTCTGGGCCGTACTCGTGGTCATGCTCTCATTCCGGCTGGGATCGTGCGTGTACTGCGCCCCCGGCGCGCGGGACGTCGGTGGGTTCTGCCTCGGCCGCGCAGGCGCTGGGGGCCGCCCCTCCCTGTCTCGGAGCGGTAGAGGCCCGCGTTCAAGGCCGGCGTATCATACGGATCCGGGGGCGCGTTGTCAACGCCAACGGCGGGTGCAAGATCCTGGAATGACTGCGGATCTGCTGTCGGCCCGCGCGCTGGAGGCAGGCATGACGCGGGAGTGCAAGGACACCGGCGCGTCGCGCTGCCTCGTGAGCACGTTGCCTGGGACGGAGGGAGAGGGGACTGCGTGCGTCCGCAGTACGCGCAACGGCCAGCCGACTCGGCGGGGCTCTCAGCGCTTGGAGAACTGGAAGCGCGCGCGAGCGGCTGCGCGGCCGGGCTTCTTGCGCTCCTTGATCCGCGCGTCGCGCGTCAGGAAGCCCGCCCGCTTGAGGGTTCCCCGCAGCTCCGGGTTGAACCGACAGAGGGCGCGGCTGATGCCGTGCTTGATTGCGCCAGCCTGGCCGCTGAGCCCGCCGCCCCGGACCGTGACCTTGACGTCGAACTGACCCTCGGTCTCGGTCAGCTCGAAGGCCTGGTTCACGACCATCTCGAGGGTCGCGCGCCGCAGGTACTCGCCGATGGGCCGCTTGTTGACCAGCACGGTGCCCGTGCCGCCGTGGGAGAGGTACACGCGGGCCGTTGCGGTTCTGCGCCGGCCCGTGCCATAGAATCGATTCTGCGTGTTCATGTCCACCTGCGTCAGACCTTGCGTGACTTGCTTCAGACCTGCTTGAGATCGAGGGGCTTGGGCTGCTGCGCCTGGTGCCGGTGCTCGGGGCCCGCGTAGACCTTGAGCTTGCGGAGCATCTTGCGGCCGAGTGGGGTCTTGGGGAGCATGCCTCGCACGGCCGTCGTCACGACGTCGGTCGGCTTCTGCTCCCGCAGCTTGGCCAGCGTGACGCCCTTGATGCCGCCGAACCAGCCGGTGTGCCTGTAGTACACCTTCTGGTCCTCTTTGCGGCCGGTCGTGCCGACCTGGCCGGCATTGACCACGATGACGAAGTCGCCCGCGTCGGCGTGGGGGGTGTAGACGGGCTTGTGCTTGCCGCGGAGCACGGCGGCGATACGGCAGGCGGCGCGGCCGAGGGTCTGGCCCTCGAGGTCCACAATCCACCACTGGCGCTCGACGCTGCCCGGCTTGGCGCTAACCGTCGTTTTCATGGCTGTGTCCTTCACTCGAAGCGAGGCGCGGAGGGTCGTCCACCGCGCGAAGTCGGGCTTTATATTTCCCGGGTCCAGGATTGTCAAGCGCCTCGTTCGAGGCTCAGAGCCTGGCGGCGTCCCGGAGGGCGTCGGCGCGGTCCTCGCGCTCCCACGTAAAAGAGGACTCGGAGCGCCCGAAGTGGCCATAGGCGGCCGTCTGGCGATAGATGGGGCGCAGCAGGTCGAGCTGGCGGATGATCGACGCGGGTCGGAAGTCGAAGACCTCTCGCACCGCGGCAGCGATGCGCTCGTCGGGCACGATGCCCGTGCCGAAGGAGTCGACGCGCACGCTCACCGGGTCCGCCACCCCGATGGCGTATGCGACCTGCACCTCGCACTGGGTCGCGAGGCCCGCCGCCAGAACGTTGCGGGCCGCATAGCGGGCGTAGTAGGTGGCGCTGCGGTCCACCTTGCTCGGGTCCTTGCCGCTGAAGGCCCCGCCGCCGTGGCGCGCCCAGCCGCCATAGGTGTCCACGATGATCTTGCGGCCGGTCAGGCCGCAGTCGCCCTTGGGGCCACCGACCACGAAGCGCCCCGTCGGGTTGACGTAGTACTTGGTGTCGGCGTCGATCAGCTCCGCTGGGATGACCGGCTTGATCACCGTCTCGATGATCGCCTCCCGAATGGCGTTGTGGGTCACGGCCTCCGTGTGCTGCGTGGACACGACGACCGCGTCGATGCGGTGCGGCCGCCCGTTGCGGTACTCGATGGTCACCTGGGACTTGCCGTCCGGGCGCGCCCAGGGCAGGGTACCGTCCTTCCGGGTGGCGGACAGGCGCCGCGTCACGGCGTGGGCCAGCATGATGGGCAGCGGCATGCGCTCGGGGGTCTCGTCGATGGCGTAGCCGAACATCAGGCCCTGGTCGCCGGCGCCCTGATCCAGGATCTGCTCCAGGGTCCGGGTCACCCCCTGCGAGATGTCCGGCGACTGCTTGTCGATGGAGGTCAGCACCGCACAGGTCTCGAAGTCGAAGCCCATCGAAGCGTCGGTGTAGCCGATGTCCCGGATGGTCTCCCGGACGATCTCGGGCATGTCGACGTAGCAGCTCGTGGTGATCTCGCCCGCGATCAGCGCGAGGCCGGTGGTGACCAGCGTCTCGCAGGCCACGCGCCCAGCGGGATCGTGCTCCAGGATCGCGTCGAGGACGGCGTCGGAGATCTGATCGGCCACCTTGTCGGGGTGCCCCTCGGTGACGGACTCACTGGTGAAGACGAAGTTGTCGAGGGCCAAGGGCCACCTCCTGTACGGCACGATGTTCGAGCGCTCGCTGCGGCGCGCGACCTTCGGGGCTGCGGTCCGGCGAAAGGAACCGCTGTATAGTGAAGCTGCCTCGGGGTGTCAAGCCGCGCGAGGGCCGTAGCCCAGCGCGTGGCTCATCCGGGGCGCGCCCCGGGCCCCCGCGGCCCCCCGTCCGATGTGCTGGCTACGGCAGGAAGATGCGCAGGTCGAGGCCGACGGTGGCGTCGCTCTTGTCGGCGCTGGAGACGTCCTGGAGGTAGCCCACGTCCACGCCCACGATCTGGGAGTAGTACCCGACGCCCACGGCGATGCGGTGCCGGTCGAGGACCCCGCTGTACATGTAACCCGCGCGGATGGGCAGCATCTGGGCAATGTCGTACTCCAGGCCGACGCTGTACTGGGCCATGGTCTCCGACCGCGTGTCGAAGTCGACGACTGCGTCGAACTCTGCGAGGAAGCCCGACAGTGCCACGGACACGCCGGTGCCGATCTGGCGGGGCACCTCGTGGCGCTCGTCTGGGTGCTCGATGAGGTTGTGGCCGGTGACGCCGATGCGGATCAGGTTCTTGATGACGAGGAGGATGCCCGCGTCCATGGTGACCGGGTCCACGGCGCTCCGGTCGGCCAGGGTCAGGTTGATCCAGCGGACGCCGACGCCGACGAAGGCGCTGAAGTCCTTGGCCCGATAGCCCGACGCCAGCGCGGCGCGGAGCTGGTGGCCGACCCTCGAGTCGGTCCCGGGGACCGTGAAGCCCGGCACCTGGGCCGTGTCGAAGTAGGAGTAGGCCAGCCCCACAGCGATGTACTCGTTGGTCGCGCTGTCGGCGATGGAGACGTCGAAGACGTGGCCCGCCACCTCGTTCTGATAGGTGTACCCGGTCTCGATGGAGTACATCATGACCTGAGCCAGGCCTGCCGGGTTGAAGTAGATGCCGTCGTTGGCGTAGCCCGACGCACGGACGGAGTCGGCCTTGCCGAGGGCGCCCATGCCGGCCGCGGCCTCGCGGAGCTGGGCCGCTGCGGGCAGGGCGCATCCGAGGACCAGGAGGACGATGAGGGGGGAGACACGCGCGGGGGTCACTTGGTCTTGCCTCGACGGAGCCAGCCGAGGATCACCAGCGCGAGCACGACGGCGGCCCCGAGCATGACACCGTAGTAGAGGAGCGCGCTGAGCGCCTTCAGCGCGAACCGCAGCACGACGAAGAGCGCTGCGACCAGCACCACGAAGACCACGATCCACATGATGGAGCCCTGCTTCATGGCGGGTGACTCTACCCGCGATGCGGACCCATGTCACGGCTGTTCGCTTCCGCCTCGCTCAATTGACAGGGTTGGGCGCCCTTTGTAGGGTACGCGCCGCTCCGGAGCTCTGGAGAGCATCGTGCAAGACGGCCCCGTCGTACCGACCTCGATCTGGCGCCAGTGGGCGCTGTTTGCGGCCATCTTCGCCGTCGTCGCGGGGGTCTATGCGCTCGTGTCCTGGGACCGGGTGAAGCAGCCCTCGCCTCACTTCCACTTCGTCGACATGGCCTGGTCGTTCCTGAACGGCCGCCTCGACACCGACACCCCTCGCCAGCGCCTGGGCGGTCCTGCGAAGCCCGACGATCCTCCTGGCTATCGGGAGGCCATCGACCGGGCGCTGACGGGCCCCGACGGCAAGGCCATCGGGTGGAACGACTGGGCCAGCTACCGGGTGCTCACCCTGAACAGCGGCGAGACCGTGGCGGGGGTGTGGCCCTGGAAGGACGACAAGGGCGACAAGCGCCGGGAGTTCCGGACGCTGACCGGCGAGTGGATGCGCATCGACCCGGCGACCGACATCGCGCGGGGGTGCGACCCGACGGCGAAGCACAAGAAGTGCGACGAGGTGCGCTACTACATCTCATTCCCCCCGGTCCCGAGCCTCGTCATGATGCCGCTCGTCGCCATCTGGGGCTACCACGTCAACGACGTGCTCGTGACCATCCTCTTTGCGGCGCTCAACGCCGTGCTGATCTTCGGGATGATGCGCGTGCTCTCGCGGCGCGGCCACTCGGAGCGCCAGCTCCGCGAGCACCTGTGGCTCACCGTGCTGTTCGCGTTCGGGACCGTCGCGTTCTTCAGCTCCGTCCGCGGTGAGGTGTGGTTCACCGCCCTCGTGATCGGGTTGACGCTCAACACCGCCTACATCCTCGCCTCCCTCGACGCCCGGCACCCCCTGCTCGCCGGGGCCTTCCTGGTGCTCGGGTTCGCGACCCGCACTCCGATCCTCTTCGCCACGCCGTTCTTCCTGCTGCAGCTCTGGTGGGCCCGCCGCGAGGACGGCGAGCGCATCGGGTGGGCTGCCATGGCGCGCAAGCTCGCGTGGTTCTCCGTCCCGGGCATCATCGGGGGCCTCGCCATCATGTGGTTCAACACCGCGCGCTTCGGGGCGCCCTTCGAGTTCGGTCACACCTACCTGGTAGAGGGGGCCCGCCCCGCCATCCGGGAGCACGGGCTGTTCAGCTTCTGGTTCCTGAACCGGAACCTGAGCGCCATGCTCACGAACATGCCCGTCTTCTCATTCGAGCAGCCCTTCGTTCAGGTGACGAGGCACGGCCTGGGGCTCATCGCCACCACCCCGGCGTTCCTGGCGCTGCTCTGGCCGAGGGGGCCCAAGTCCACCCTGTGGTGGTCCCTCTTGATCACCGTGCTCTGCGTGTCCGTGCCCGCGGCGCTCTACCAGAACACGGGGTGGGCGCAGTTCGGTTACCGGTTCAGCCTCGACTGGACCCCCTATCTCATCGCCATGCTCGCCATCGACCGGCGACACATCGGCCGGGGTTTCATCGCCTTGATCCTGATCGGCGTCGTCGTCAACCTGTTCGGGGCCGCTACCTTCGGGCGGGCCAACCCGTTCTACTACGACTGATGGCAAGTGCGATGGCCTCTAAACCCTTTCGCGCGCCCGACCGATTGACCCCCGTGACCCGTGCGACAGGAGGCCCCGCATGACCACCTGGAGGCAGACCACCGTGCAGCGCGCGGAGGTGGTCGACGCAGTGATCCTGAGAACGCCTGCGACGCCCCAGTACCGGGGGGTCCTCGTGTCGACGGCCAGGGAGCTCGCCGGGCAGGGGGGAATTGACGTGTCAGGGGCCGAGGACCTGGCGCGCGCCGTGGGGGAGGCCTTCGACAACGCCACGGCCCATGCGTACCGGCGCATCCGGGACGGGGCGGTCGAGGTCCGCTTCTACCCCGGGGAGTCCCGGATCATCGTCGAGGTCGTCGATCGGGGGGATGGGTTCCCCTACCGGCTGCTGATCCAGGGGCGTGGCGACGACGTGGGCGACGCCTGTGGTCTCCGGCGCATGCAGCAGCTCGTGGACGAGGTCAGCATCCGGCCCAACCTGCCCCGAGGCACGGTCGTCACCCTCGTGAAGAACGGGCAGTAGGGGGCGCCCTCCCGCACATTGACCCTGCGCGGCGGTCGATGTACGGTCGGTCCTGCCATGATGGACAAGATCCGCAAGAAGACCACCACCCTGCGCCGGCTCGCCGAGGGCAAGGGGAAGGCGTCGTGGCGCTCGTGGTCGCCGGACAACCCCGTCCTGCGCGTCCTCTATGCCGTCTTCATCATCGGCGCCATCGTGACCCTGCTCGGGCCCAAGCTCCGGGACCAGGAGCTGCCGCGGGTCGGCGTCATCGCGGCGCGCAACTGGGATGCGACCATCGACTTCCCGTTCGAGCGCCCGAACCCTCTGGTCGAGGCGCAGCGGCAGGCTGCCGAGGAGCAGGTCCTCCCGATCTATCGCTCGCTGCCGGAGAAGCGCGACCACGCCCTCGAGCTGGTGGGGCGCGCGTATGAGGTGGCTCGACCCGTGGTTCGTGCCCACCGCGCTCGCCTCGCAGAGCTCAAGGCGGACCTCGAGACCACTCGGCTGCAGCTCGAGGCGCGACGGGAGGCCATCCAGGCGGAGCAGGTGGAGCACGAGCGCCTCCGCCTGGAACACGACGAGAGGCGCAAGGAGCGGGAGGAGGCCCCGGCAGGCGATGTGCCAAAGGAGCCAGCAGGCTCCGGCGACGCCGGCGCCGATGGGACCGCGCCGGTCGTCGAGGCGGAGCCTCCGCCGCTCCCGACGCGCGACTTTGTGGCGGAGCTCACAGAGATCGACCAGCTCATCGCGGCGAAGGTCACGGATCACGAAGCCGCGGTGCGCACGGAGCTGGCGGCCTTCGAGGACGCCGTCGGGAAGCTCCAGCTCCAGTTCCAGGACATCCTGCGATTGGGGCCGACCTTCGACGCGGACGACTTCGCCGCGCTGGTGCAGCAAGGCTTCGACGAGGCCGGCGAGCGCGTGATCAAGCAGGTGATCAAGGGGGTGATGGAGAACCGCATCGTCCGCATGCGGTACCAGCTCGAGGACCGGCTGCGCAGGGGGGTCCGAGACCCCACCCAGCAGACGGTGTTCACCGTCGATGATCTCGACCTGTTCGTCGAGCTGGACACAGCGCGGACCCTGGCGGCAGAGCGGGCGCGGACGCTGCTGGCCGACCTGCTGGCGCGGCCGCCGGATCAGATGCCTCAGGAGGCCCTGGTCCTGGGTCCCCGGCAGCAGAACTCCCTGGTCGAGATCGCGTCGGCCATGATCGACGAGAACTACGTCTACGACGCGCGCGCCACCAAGGACGAGATCGAGAGAGCGCGGCGGGCCGTGGAGCCCGTGACCCGCGTCTCCTACCAGAAGGGACAGAAGATCGTGGCCCGTGGCGAGAGGGTCACCGAGGACGACGTCGCCGTCCTCAAGGCGATGGTCGAGGCGCAGAGCCAGACGAACCGCCTGGTGGTCGTCGGCGGGCTGCTCGCGTTTTGTGTGCTGGTGTTCGCGTTCCTGTGGCTGTTCTCCAGCCGCGACGTGCGAAAGATGCTCCGGGGAGACAGGGACCTGGCGTTGTTCGGGCTCGTCGCGCTGGTGCAGGTGGCGCTGGTGGAGATGCTGGCGCAGGTGATGGACGGCGTGCTCACCGTGTGGGAGAGCGTTCCCGAGATCGCCTTCTACCTGGCTATCCCGTTCGGCATGGGGGCCATGCTGGTCCGGCTCTTCCTGTCGGTGGAGGCCGCCGTCTTCTTCTCGGTGCTCGTCTCCCTTCTGGTGGGCCTGGCCTTCCACGAGCGCGTACTGCCCGACTGGGAGAACAGCCTCCCGCAGATCGTCGTGGTCTATGCGCTGCTGACCAGCCTGGCCGGCACCTACGCGATGCACGACATCCGGCAGCGCACCTCGCTCCTGCGGGCCGGCTTCTTCGTCGGCGCGGTCAACGCCGTGGTGGTCGTCACCCTCGCCGTGATCCACTCGGGGCGGCTGGACACGACCCTCCTCTCCATGGCGCTGGCCGGAGTGGTCGGCGGGGTGCTCAACTATCTGCTCGTACTCGCCCTGACGCCGGCGCTCGAGTACGGGTTCGGCTACACGACGGACATCAAGCTGCTGGAGCTGGCGAACATCACGCAGCCCGCGCTCAAGGAGCTCTCCATGAAGGCGCCGGGCACCTACCACCACAGCGTCATGGTGGGAAATCTGGCGGAGGCGGCGGCTGAGACCATCGGGGCCAACCCGCTGCTCACGCGGGTGGGGGCCTACTACCACGACCTCGGCAAGATGCGGAACCCGAGGTATTTCGCAGAGAATCAGGCAGGCGAGAACCCGCACGACAAGCTCAAGCCGCAGATGAGCGCCCTGATCATCAAGAGCCACGTGAAGGACGGCATCGAGATCGCACGGGGGCACCGGCTGCCCCAGGACATCGTGGACTTCGTGCCGCAGCACCACGGGACCGCGCTCATCGGGTACTTCTACGCGCGCGCCAAGGAGATGGCGACCGTGGAGGAGGTCGATGAGGCGGACTATCGCTACCCGGGGCCCCGGCCGCAGAAGCGGGAGACCGCGCTGGTCATGCTGGCCGACGGCGTCGAGGCGGCGGCGCGGTCGCTGCCCGAGCCGACGCCCGCGCGCATCAAGGGGCTGGTCAAGAAGATCATCAACGGGAAGTTCATCGACGGGCAGCTCGACGAGTGCGATCTGACGCTGCGGGACCTGCACGAGATCGAGCGCAGCTTCACGCGCATCCTCGTCAGCATGTACCACGTGCGCCCGGAGTACCCGAAGATCCCCGGCGAAGAGGAGCGGCAGCGGGCCCGAGGTGGCGGCGTGTCGCAAGTGGTGCCGACGTCCACCGGGGCGCCGGACGGAGCCGCGCGCAAGAAGCCGCGCCGAGGCAAGGAGGACGGCGATGCCAGTCGAGTTGAGCAACCGCCAGCGGAAGAGAAGGGTCGCGACGGGGCTCCTGAGGGCACGGGCAGCGGAGATCCTGGAGCGCCTGGGCCGCGCTGACGACGAGCTGTCCATCGTGCTGGTCAGCGACGCGGGCATCCGGCGTCTGAACCGCGACTATCGGGGCAAGGACGCCCCCACGGACGTGTTGTCCTTCGCCATGGGGGAGGGGGAGTTCGGCGACCTCAACCCGGGCGGTGTTCTGGGGGACGTGATCCTGTCGGTGGAGACCGCCGAGCGGCAGGCCTCGGCGAGGGACCTGGAGCTGGGCGGGGTCGGATACGACACGGATCTGGAGCTCGCGTTCCTGCTGGTGCACGGGGTGCTGCACCTGCTCGGCCGCGACCACGAAGAGGAAGCGGAGGCTCGCGCCATGGAGGCCGAGGAGCTTGCGCTCTTCGCCGCCTGGTCGCCGCTCCACCCGCGCCCCCACCACGCCGGCTGAAGCCGGCTTGCTTCGAGACGGTGGAGACCATGTGGATGCAGGAAGCGATGAAGGACCGGGTCGACCGGATCCTGGACCTGGCTCTGGCGGAGGACATCGGGCTCGGCGACGTGACGACCCTCGCCACGGTGGACCCGAGCGCGCGAGGCGTCGCCGTGATGCGAGCCAAGCAGGCGTGCGTGGTCGCGGGGCTCCCTGTCGCCGCCCGAGTCTTTCAGCGGGTGGAGCCGCGCGCCGCCTTCGAGGCGCTGGTCAAGGACGGGGACGAGGTGGTGGAGGGCGTCGAGGTCGCCCGCGTGGAGGGACCGCTCTGCGGGATCCTCACGGCGGAGCGGACGGCGCTGAACTTCGTCCAGCGGCTGAGCGGGGTGGCCACGCTGACCCGCCGCTACGTGCGTGAGCTGGAGGGGACGGGCGCCCGCATCGTCGACACGCGCAAGACGACGCCAGGGCACCGGATGCTCGAGAAGATGGCCGTTGTCGTCGGTGGTGGGGCCAACCACCGGTGGGCCCTGGACAGCGGGGTCCTCATCAAGGACAACCACCTGGCCGCCGCTGGGGGGGTCGGTGAGGCGCTGCGCCGCGCCAGGGCCGCCGCTCCGCACCTCTTGCGCATCGAGGTGGAGTGCAAGACCTTGGCCCAGGTGGAGGAGGCGGTCGCGTGCGGGGCCGAGGCGGTGCTCCTCGACAACATGCGCGGCGACACGCTGGCGGAGGCGGTGCGCATCGCGCGGGGGAGGGCGCTCATCGAGGTCTCGGGAGGCGTCACCCTGGAGACGGTGCGCTCGCTGGCGCTGCCCGGCGTCGACCTCATCAGCGCCGGGGCCCTGACCCACTCGGCGGGCTCCATCGACATCAGCCTGGACGTGGAGGGCGCATGATCCACCGGCTCATGACCTGCGTGTCCACCAACGCCGAGGCCGGAGCCCTGGCCGCGGCGGGCGCCCCCGCATTCACCGCCGTCGTTGCCGACGCCCAGGAAGGGGGGCGCGGGCGCCTCGGGCGCGCCTGGTACTCTCCGCCCGGCGTGAACCTGTACGTGTCGGTCATCCTGCGCCCTGCCGTGCCAGTGGCCGTCGCCCCGCGGCTCGCCATCGTGGCCGCGGTCGCCCTCGCAGAGGCGGTGGAGGCGGTTGCGCCGGGGCTCCAGGTGGAGCTCAAGTGGCCCAATGACCTGCTCGTGGGAGGGCGCAAGGCGGCGGGGGTGCTCGCCGAGCTTGCGGGGGTCGACCCCCTGGCGGTCATCGTGGGTGTAGGCGTCAATGCGAACCTGGCCGAGATCCCGCCCGAGCTGAGCAAACGCGCCACGTCGCTTGCGCTGGAGCTCGGGCGCCCGGTGGACCGGGAGGCGCTGCTGCAGGCACTCCTCGATCGCCTCCGCGTTGGTGTCTCCGCATTCGAGGGCGCCGGTGGGATGGTGGACACGGGCGCGTGGGTGCGCCGGGCGCGCCTGGATCGGGTGGTGAGGGTCGGGTTCCCGGAGGGCTCCGTGCTGGCGACAGCCGTCGGCCTCAGGGAGGATGGTGCGCTCGTGGTGCGGGCCATGGACGGTAGGACCCTGGACGTGGTGGCGGGCGACGTGGTGCCCGTGGAGTGGGAGTAGGGAATGCTGCTGGTGATCGACGTTGGCAACACCAACATCGTGTTCGGTGTGTACGACCAGGAGCGCCTGGTGGAGCACTGGCGCGTGGAGACGCGCAAGAACCGGGCGAGCGACGAATACGGCGTCCTCTTGAGGCAGATGTTCGCGTGGTCGGGGGTGGACGCGGGAGCGGTGAGCGCGGCCATCGTGAGCTGCGTGGTGCCGCCCATGATCCGCACGCTGGAGGGCACCTGCCAGCGCTACTTCGGGGTGACGCCGCTGGTCGTGGGGCCAGGCGTTCGCACCGGGATGCCCATCCTCGTCGAGAACCCGCGGGAGGTGGGGGCGGACCGCATCGTCAACGCCGTCGCCGCCTACGAGGCGGTGCGGGGGACATGCATCGTCGTCGACTTCGGCACCGCCACCACCTTCGATGCGGTCAGCGAGGACGGCAAGTACATGGGGGGAGCCATCGCGCCGGGGCCCGCCGTGTCGACCGACGCGCTGTTCCACCACGCGTCGAAGCTCCCGCGCGTCGAGGTGCTGCGCCCGCGCCACGTCATCGGGCGCAACACGGTCGAGAGCATGCAGTCCGGTATCTACTATGGATACGTGGCGCTGGTCGACGGCCTGGTGGAGCGTATGCGCGCAGAGCTTGGCGTACCCTGCCGCGTCCTGGCCACCGGAGGCCTCGCGGGGATGATCAGCGAGGACAGCCAGACCATCGACGAGGTGCTCCCCTTCCTCACCCTGGAGGGCCTCCGGATCCTCTGGGAGCGCAACCGCCCATCGCCGTGACCGCTGCCGTCGTCGGCGCTTGACACCCGAGCGTCACCAGGGTTAGACCACCACATTGCCCTGCGGGCCACCTCCGGGAGCAGCGCTCGCAGCGGAGCCTCCGTTTGTCGCGAGCACTGGCACCCACAGCAGGAGCGCGTCCATGAAATCGTTTGAATCCAAGGACATCCGCAACGTTGGCCTCCTCTCTCACGGCGGGGCGGGCAAGACCTCCCTCGCCGAGGCATTCCTGTTCAACGCCAAGGTGACGACGCGCCTCTGCAAGGTCGACGAGCAGAACTCCAACTTCGACTTCGAGCCGGAGGAGCACAAGCGGCGGGCGACCATCAAGGCGACCGTCGGCGCCTTCGAGTGGGCGAAGCGCAAGATCAACCTGATTGACACCCCCGGAGACGCAAACTTCTGGGCGGACACCCGTGGCGCGGCCATCGCCATGGACGCGGCGGTGCTGCTGGTCAGCGGTGTGGACGGCGTGGAGGTGGGCACGGATCGGGCGTGGTCGCTGCTGCAGGAGGCCAACCTGCCGCGTGCGATCTTCGTGAACAAGCTCGACCGCGAGCGCTCGGACTTCAAGCGCACACTGGCGGAGATCCACGAGAGCCTGACGCCCAAGGCCGTCCCCACCCAGATCCCCATCGGGAGCGAGGCGGGCTTCAAGGGGGTCATCCGGTTGCTGTTCAACCAGGCGTACATCTACAGGACCGACGGCAGCGGCGGCTACGACGTGACGGACATCCCCGCGGCGATGAAGGCGGACGTGGCGGAGGCGCGCCGGGCCATCGTCGAGGCGGTCGCCGAGACCGCAGAGGACCTGATGGAGAAGTACTTCGAGGAGGGTGACCTCTCTCAAGAGGATCTGATGCGCGGTCTGGCCGTGGGCATCCGGTCCGGCTCCATCGTCCCCGTGCTGTGCGGGTCGGCCACCACGAACGTCGCCATTCACCCGCTGCTCGATCTGATCGCCGAGGAGTTCCCGAGCCCCCTGGACCGGGGGACCATGGCCGGCAAGCACCCGGAGAGCGGCGCCGACGTGGTCGTGCCGTGCACCCCGGATGCGCCGCTCAGCGGCTACGTCTTCAAGACCCTGGTCGACCCCTACGCCGGGCGCCTGAACATCGTGCGCCTCTTCTCGGGGTCCCTGCCTGGGGACGGCGTCGTCTTCGACGCGCGCTCGGGAGAGAAGGAGCGCTACAGCACCATGTACGCGCTGACGGGCAAGAAGCAGGACACGATCAACGGCGCCACGGCGGGGGACATCGTGACCTTCGCCAAGATGAAGGACGTGGCGACCGGCGACACCCTCTGTGACGAGAAGGCCCCCGTGGTCTATGCGGGGCTGCCCAGGGTTCCCGCGGCCATCGCCTTCGCCATCAAGGCGAAGTCCCAGGGCGACGAGGACAAGATCGGCACCGCCCTGGCGCGCCTCATGGAGGAGGACCCCTCGCTGGAGTTGTCCCGCAACGAGCACTCCAAGGAGCTCCTGCTTGCCGGCGTGGGGCAGCCCCAGGTGGAGTGCGTCGTGGAGCGCCTCAAGCGCAAGTTCGGGGTCGAGGCGGAGCTGAGCACGCCCAAGGTCCCGTATCGGGAGACGATCAGGAAGCCGGCGAAGGCGATCCAGGGGCGGCACAAGAAGCAGACGGGTGGGAGGGGCCAGTTCGGCGACTGCTGGGTGGACCTGGAGCCCAACGAGCGCGGCAAGGGCTTCGAGTTCATCGACAACATCGTGGGCGGCTCCATCCCGCGAAACTACATCCCGGCCGTGGAGAAGGGCTTCCACGAGTCGCTGGAGCGCGGCTTCCTCGCGGGCTTCCCGGTGGTGGATCTGAAGGTCCGGCTGTTCGATGGCAGCTACCACCCGGTGGACAGCTCCGAGATGGCGTTCAAGCAGGCGGCCCACATCGCCTTCAAGACGGGCATGGAGAAGGCGAGCCCGTGCCTGCTGGAGCCCATCATGGAGATGGAGATCGTCGTCCCCGACGAGTGCATGGGTGACGTGATGGGCGACATGAACTCCCGGCGCGGGCGCGTGCTCGGCATGGACTCCCACGGCCGCAACCAGCTCATCCGGGCGCAGGCGCCCTTGTCCGAGGTGCAGAGCTACGCCAACGACCTGCGGGCCATGACCAGCGGGCGGGGCACCTTCACCATGCAGATGCACCACTACGAGGAGGTGCCCGAGACCATCACCGCGAAGGTGGTGGCCGAGCACAAGGCGAGCCAGGAGTGATCACCTTCGTGAGTCGACTTCGTCGCCCGTGAGAGGCTCCTCCGACGCTCCCCCCAACCGCGGAGGTGTGCGATGACCTCAGATCCCGCCTCCGGGCACTCCGGCGGCGTCGGAGGGCCCGTCCTGCTGCAAGTGGTCCCTGAGGCGCGGCGCGCCCAGGTCGGCCCCGATGCCCCTCCGCCCATGCGCCTGATGGCAGCCAAGGCGCTGCTCCCCATGGAGCCTGCCGAGCTGGCGCCGGTGCTCGCCTACCTGGGGAGCAGCGGTGACGACAAGCTGCGCGCGGCGGCAGGGCAGACGGCGCGCGAGCTGCCCGACGCGCTGCTCGAGGGGCCCCTGTCGAGCGCAGCGACCCACCCCCAGGTGCTCGACTGGTTCGCGCGCCTCTTCGTGGACGTCCCGAAGCGGGCCGAACGGCTGATCCTCAATGGCGCCGTGGCGGACGAGACCATCGCGCACCTGACGAAGAGCCTGCGTGACGCAACGCTGCTCGACCTGATCGGCGCGAACCAGATCCGCATCCTGCGCAGCCCTGCGATCATCGAGGCGCTGTACTTCAACCCCGAGACGCGGATGAGCACCATCAGCCGCGCCATCGAGACTGCGGTGCGCAACGGTGTGCGGCTGACGCACATCCCCGGGTTCAAGGAGATCGAGGAGTCGATCCTCGGCACCGCCCCGAAGGGGGACGAGGCGGAGGAGGTCGACGTCACCGACGAGGACGCCCCGGAGCCTGAGGCGGCCCCCGGGGTCGACGATGAGGTCTTCCAGACCGTGCTGCGTGCGGACCTCTCCCCGGAGGGCGCGGAGGAGGCGGTCAAGAAGGCCCTGGGCGTCGCCCTGCACAACGTCATCGCCGACATGAACGTCGCGCAGAAGGTGCGCATGGCGATGCTCGGCAGCGAGGCGGCGAGGCGCCTGCTCGTCCGGGACACCAAGCGCGTCGTCGCCATGAGCGTGCTGCGGAGCCCCCGGCTCACCCCACGGGAGATCACGAACTTCGCCCAGGCGCGCGCCGTCAACGAGGACGTGATCCGTGAGATCGCCCGCAACCGGGAGTGGACCAAGTACTACCCGACCATGCTCGCGCTGGTCACCAACCCCAAGTGCCCCCCCCAGCAGGCCATGACCTTCGTCAAGATGCTGACGCCGCGGGACCTCAAGTCCCTGTCCAGGGACAAGGAGGTCCCGGGGTTCATCGCGCGCACCGCCAAGTCCCTCGTCGAGGCGCGTGAGAAGCGGGGGCGCTGACGCTCCGGTGGTTTCAGGCGTCTGGGGCGTCGCGCTCCAGGCTCGACCGCCGGTTGACCTGCCCCTTTGCCCTGTGGTCTGATCCGCGCGGCTCTCACCCCCACCCTCCAAGGAGGCGGTCATGGCGGTCAACTCGGTCCCTGCGATGTTCCAGGAGCGCGTGCGCAAGTATGGCGACCGCGTGTTCATGCGGCACAAGCTCGACGGCGCGTGGCGGGACGTCTCGTGGAGGGAGCAGGGGGAGCGGGTACGGCGCGCAGCCAAGGGGCTGCTGGCGTTGGGCGTGGAGCGGGGGGACCGGGTCGCCATCCTGGCGGAGAATCGGCCCGAGTGGGCGCTCGCCTCGCTGGCCGTCTCGTCGGTGGGCGCCGCGGATGCCCCCATCTACGCGACCAACCCACCGGACCAGTGCAGCTACGTGGTGCGTGACTCGGGGGCCGTGGTCTGCTTTGCGTCGACCCCCGCGCAGCTCGACAAGCTGCTGGCGGAGCGAGGCAACATGCCGGGGCTCAGGCACATCGTGATGTTCGACGCGCCGGCGTCCATCCCCGACACGGGCGAGCTTGAGGTACACACCCTGGCAGGTCTGGAGGAGCTGGGGGAGCGCATGGGCGGGGACGCGGAGGTGGACGCGCGGACCGCGGCCATCGGGCGCGAGGACCTGCTGACGCTGATCTACACGTCGGGGACCACCGGCGAGCCCAAGGGGGTGATGCTCACCCACGGCAACCTGCTGTCGAACTGCGAGGCCGCGGCCCAGGTCATCCGGCTCTACGACACAGACGAGTTCCTGTCCTTCCTGCCCCTGTCCCACTCCTTCGAGCGTATGGTGGGCTTCGCCTTCGCCATGTATGTCGGGGCGACCATCAGCTACGCGGAGAGCGTGGACCGGCTCGTCGACAACCTGAGCGAGGTCAGGCCAACGCTCATGGCCTCGGTGCCGCGCATCTACGAGAAGGTCTATGCCAACTTCATGGCCCAGCGGGCGGCAGCCACGGGGGTCAAGCGCAAGATCATGGACCTGGCCATCGCGACCGGCTACGAGGTGGTCGCCGCCAAGGAGCAGGGGCGGCCCGTCTCGGGGCTCTTGGCTCTGCGGTACAAGCTGGCGACGAGGCTCGTGTTCAGCAAGCTGCAGCAGCGCCTCGGGGGGCGCATCCGGTTCATGGTGTCCGGTGGGGCGCCGCTCTCGGGGGACATCGCGCGTTTCTTCTACGCGGCCGGGCTCCTGGTCCTGGAGGGCTACGGCCTGTCGGAGACCTCGCCGGTCATCACGGTCAACCGGCCCGACGACTTCCGGTTCGGGACGGTCGGCAAGGTCATCCCGGGCGTGACGGTCAAGATCGCCCCTGACGGCGAGATCCTGTGCAAGGGCCACAACGTGATGCGGGGCTACTTCGGAAAGCCCGAGGCCACGGCGGAGGTGCTCTCCCCCGAGGGGTGGTTCGCGACGGGGGACATCGGCGAGTTCGACTCCGAGGGGTTCCTGCGCATCACCGACCGCAAGAAGGACCTGATCAAGACGGCGGGCGGAAAGTACGTGGCGCCGCAGGAGCTGGAGAACAAGCTGAAGCTCCAGCCGCACGTGGAGCAGGTCAACATCGTCGGGGACCAGCGGCCCTACTGCGTGGCGCTCATCGTGCCGAAGGTCGACGAGCTGAGGAAGGCGCTCGCCGGCCAGGGCAAGACCTTTGGCAGCGACCAGGCCATGGTGGAGAGCGACGCCGCGCGTGCCCTGCTCCAGGCCGAGGTGGACGAGGTGAACCGGGCGCTGCCGACCTACGCGTCGGTCAAGGCGTTTGCGCTGCTTCCCGAGCCGTTCACGCAGGAGAACGGCATGCTCACGCCGACCCTCAAGGTGCGGCGGAAGAACGTCAACCGGCGCTATGCGGACCTCATCGATTCGCTCTACGAGCAGGGCAAGAGCTTCCGCAAACCTGGCTGAGCCGCTCCCGACTTTTCCCGCAACCTCCACGCAGGTCGACCGACGTGCGCCGCCGGACCGGGCACGCGCGCACGCACGGTGTGTGCGCCGCGGCGCCCGAAGAGCGAGGAGGAACGACATGACGACGGAGAGCGGGTTGAGCGGCGTCGGCGGCGACGCCGGTTTCCTGGAGGCGCTGACCTTTGCGGTGTTCGCCACCGGCTTCGACGAGCGCATCGTGAGGCGACGCTGGGACGCCATGTGCGCGGCCTTCGAGGGCTTCCGTGTGGAGAGGGTCGCCGCCTTCGACGAGGAGGACGTGGAGGGGCTCCTGGGGGCGGCGGGGGTCATCCGGAACCGGGCCAAGGTGGGGGCGACGGTGCGCAACGCCGCCGTGGTGGCCGCGCTCGCTGGGGAGCACGGCAGCGCGAGGGAGTGGCTCGGTGCGATGGCCGACGACCCGGTCACGCGGCGGGTGGCGCTGGCTTCCCGCTTCGAGCGGGTGGGGCCGAGGGCGGCGGAGACCTTCCTGGCGCTGCTGCCCGGAGCGTGAGGGCCGGCGCGCCTCTCCGCCCGTCGGGGAGGCGCGCTCCGCCGCCGAGTCCCCCTCGCAGGGGGAGCTCGTTTCGTTTTCTGGACCTCCCCGCTATGATTGCGCGCCGGAGGTGAGCGATGGCGTGGCTGCGCGTGGGTGTCCTGGTGTTGCTGTGGGGGCTCCCGTCGCCCGTGAGGGCCATCGACGGGGCCGTCGGGCGCTTCGAGGCGCTGCCCGTCGTGAAGCTGATGGCCAGCGCGGTGCGCGCTCCCGAGGCAAACGACCGGGACCTGCGCGCCATGGTCGCGGCCGCGCTGCGGATCTACTCCCTCGGTGAGGGTGGCGGTGGGGGGATCCTCGCCAACGCCATGCCCACCGACACCACCTACCTCGTCGCAGCGATGGTCGCCCAGTTGGAGCTGATGCGCCGGGGGGTGACTCCGGCGGACCACGCCGTCCAGGCTCGTCTCGCCGCTTCCCTCGCCTGCGGCATCCAGCGGGCGGGCGAGTCCTGGGGGGCGCTCCTCGCCTCCGAGCGCTCAGGCGGCCATGGGCAGCCGTTCATCAAGGAGCGGGGGGACGCCCTCGCGGCCTCCCTGCCGGCCCTCGTCGAGGTTGCGCGGGAGCTCGCGCGGGTACACGGGGCGGCAGCCCTCGTCGCCGTGCCCACCCACGCCGGGACGCTGCGGGCGCTCGGCGAGCTGGAGCTGTCGGCGGAGCGCTGGGACGAGGCGGCTGGGTATCTGCGCCGGTACTTGGAGCGGGCGCCGGACGCGAACGAGGCGCGCCTGACGCTGGGGTTCGCGTTGCTGGTGGGCGGCCACGGGGAGGACGGTGAGCGGGAGCTGGCCGCGGTCGTGCGTATGGAGCCGCGCCTCCTGGGGGCTGCGGACGCCGTGCGAAGGCGCGCCGCCCTGGCGACCGTAGACGAGAGCGTGGTGGATCGACCGCTCGGTGAGGCGCTGGGGGTAGCCCGGCGTCTGGCAGAGGTCGGGCGTATGGGCGACGCGGCGGCCCTCGCCGGGGCGCTGCTCGCGAGGCACCCGGACGATCCCGACGTGGTCGCCCTGGCGGGGGGGCTGCTGGTGGCCTCGGGTCGCATGGGCGACTGGTTCGCGCTGGCCATGCGCGAGCCGCTGCGCAGCGCGGGGACGCCGGCCCTCGTGGAGACCCTGGCGGCGGGGCGCGTGCAGGCGCTCCTGCAGGCGGCTGCCTCCCCCGAGACGACCGCCGGAGACCTGACGAAGCTCGGCACCGCCGCCCGGGCCGCGGTGGAGCGTGTTGCCGCCGTGTCGCCGGAGCGTGCGGCCATGCTTGGTCTGATGGTCGGGGCCCTGCCTCCCCTGGCGCGGGCGCGGGCGACCGGGGGCGACGCGGCGGAGGGGCGGGCCCAGGCCGAGCGGCTCTTGAAGGAACACGACGGTCCCGAGGCGCGGCGACTCGCTGCCATGTTGCTCGTGGGGGCGGGAGCGGCGAAGGAGGCCGCCGACCTTCTGCGTCCTTCCGCGGGAGCCGGCGACTCTGCGGCGCTCGACCTGGCGGAGCTGGAGCTGCACATCGGCGGTCGGGGCGCCGACGTCGCTGCGCTGGAGCGCGCGCTGGCCCTCGCGGAGGGGGTGGCGGCGCGCTCCGGGGCGACCGAGGAGGGCTCGGCGTGCGCGGGCGGCCGGTGCGCCACGCGGGCTCGCGCCCTGGCTGTCCACGCCCAGGCCGAGGCCGCGTTGGCCCTGCTCAGCACCGACGGGGAGCACGAACAGCGGGCGTTGGGCGCGGTCGCTGCGGCGCAGGAGGCCATCCCCCTGCTCGATCCCATGGATCCTCAGCAGCGGAACGCGGACATCGCCCTCCACCTGCTGCTTGCGCGGGGAGCCCTGGGGGCGGGCAAGCTGGAGGCAGCGCGGCAGGCCGTGGAGAGGGCGCGCCTCGACGACCCCGCCGCGCCGGATGTGGAGCTGTTCATGGCGCTGCTCGCGGTCATGGACAAGGACTGGGTGGCCGCGCGGGACCTGCTCGAGCGCGCGTCCCTGCTCATGCCCAACCCGCGCCTGGAGCTGGCGATCCGCAAGTGGCGGCTGTTCGTCGCGGACCAGCTCGCCGACCGGCGCGCCTTCGTGACGCAGCTCCGTGCGCTGGAGGCCCTGTGGGAACTCGCGGTGCCTCCCGGCCTGCCGCCCGAGGCGGAGACCCTGGTGATCGGGGGCGCCACCCAGCTCCAGGCGACGTGGGAGGTCACCGACGGGGTCGTGCCGCGTGTCGGGCTGACGCAGCGGCTGACCGTCGTGCCAGCCCAGCGCCAGCTCACCCGGGAGGTGGTGCGGTCCTTGGTGGGGCAGCTCCCCGGGGGCGCAGCGGGCGATGAGTGACGAGACGTCCATGGAGCCGAGCGCCTGGGGGGCCGCCACCATCGCGGGGGTGACCGTGAACCCTGGTGAGCGCACCGACGTGGACCTGCACGTCGGAGAGCTCTACACGGCGGAGCGGATCCACATCCCGTGCACGGTGATCCGGGGGGCGGTACCCGGGCCCACGCTCCTGATCGTCGCCGCCGTGCATGGCGACGAGCTCAATGGCGTCGCAACCGTGCGGGCGCTTCTGTACGAGGATGCGCTGGCCCTGCTGCGGGGGACCCTGCTCCTGGTGCCGGTGGCCAACGTGTACGGCTTTCTGCACCAGTCGCGGACCATGCCGGACCAGCGGGACCTGAACCGCCACTTCCCCGGGTCGGCGGGAGGGTCCGGGGCCAGCCGGGTCGCCCACCGCATCATGTCCGAGCTGGTCGTCCACGCTGACTATGTCATCGACCTGCACACCGCGGGTCGCAGCCGCGACAACCTGCCGCACGTGCGCGCCGATCTGCGGGATCCGCGCGTTGCAGCCCTGGCAAGGGCGTTCGGGTGCGACGTGATCCTGGCGCATGCGGGGCATGGTGGTTCGCTGCGTCACGCGGCGACGGCCGCGGGGATCCCCACGGTGACCTACGAGGCGGGGGAGCCGCTCAAGTTCCAGCGCCCGTGCATCGACATCGGCGCGCGCGGCTGCCGCAGCGTCATGGCCGACCTGGGTATGATCCGCGGAGCGGTGGTCGCGGGCGAGCCCTTGGTGGTGTCGCGGTCCTCCTGGGTGCGCGCCGACCGGGGCGGCATCCTGGACCTGCTGGTCGGGCTGGGGCAGGGGGTGTCCGCCGGAGAGCCCGTCGCCGTCAGCTCCAACCCGTTCGGCAAGGAGCGCACGACCCTGGTCGCGCCCATGGAAGGCATCGTGCTGGGCCGCACGAGCCTCCCCATGGTCAATCCGGGCGACGCGGTGTGCTGCATCGCCGCGTGAACGTGTCGGTGTACCACACCTTGCTTTGCCTCCCGTGCGAGGACCGGGTGGACGCTGGCCGCGATCACCTGCTTCCCCCCTGGGGCGGTGCTTGTGGTAACCTCGCGCGCCACGACTCACGACGGAGCCCATCATGACGCACCCTGTCTCGAACTTCGATGAGCTGCTCGCCCGCGTCCGCACGCTGCCCAAGCGCACCATCGCCGTGGCGTGCGGCGACATGGCTTCGGTCATCGCCGCGTGCAGGCAGGCCGAGGATGCCGACGTCGCGGAGACGATCCTGGTCGGAGACGAGGCGCGCACCCGGGAGCTGGCGGCGCAGGTCGGCATCGACACCGCGCCCTTCGAGTTCGTGGACGTGCCCGATCCGGACGAGGCGGCGCTGGCTGCGGTTCGCCTGGTCTCCGGGGGGCGCGCCCACTGCGTCATGAAGGGGCGCCTGCACACGGACGACTTTCTCCGCGCCGTTCTCGCTCGGGAGGGGGGATTGCGAACGAAGCGCCTTCTCAGTCACGTCTTCATCCTGGAAATACGTGGCCCATCGGCAGTATCGGAGGGTGACCGCCTGCTGCTGGTCACCGACGGCGCCATGAACATCGCGCCCGACTTCGAGGCCAAGGCGCAGATCGCCCGCAATGCCATCGAGGTGGCGCTCTCTTTGGGCGTCGAACAGCCCAAGGTCGCCGCTCTCGCCGCCGTTGAGCTGGTCAACCCGAAGATGCCCGCCACGCAAGACGCGGCCATCCTCAGCCACATGAGCTACCGCGGGCAGTTCGAGCACGGCGTCGTCGAGGGGCCCTTCGCGCTCGACAACGCGGTCAGCGAGCGGGCCGCCCGCGAGAAGGGCATCGACAACCCGGTGGCCGGCAAGGCGGACGTGCTGCTCGTGCCCGACGTGGAGGCCGGCAACATCCTCGTGAAGAGCTTCGTCTACTTCGCTGGCGGCCGAATCGCCGGTGTCCTGCTGGGAGCGTCCGCGCCGGTCGTGCTCACGTCACGCGCCGACACCGCCGAGTCCAAGTTCCTGTCCATCGCGACCGCAGTGTACCTGGCGGGCATGGGCGAGAGCCGGGTCAAGGTGGGGCGGCGGCTGTGAGCGACGCCCCCTGGGGAGCCGCTGATCGCGGCTGGGCGTTGGCCCGCTCTCCACGGAGAGGCAGCAGGGCCCGACCGGGAGCCTACCCTCGCATCGGAGTCATTTGTTGACACCGGGTTGCGCCCCCACCTACCATCGATCACCATGAAGCGAACCAATGGAGTGCCCGCTCACCTCGCGCCGCCGATGCCCTCGGACGAGGCATCGCGAGGCTGTCATGCGCACGGGCCCACGCTCTCGGTCGCCGAACGTTGGCGGACTGCCCTCGGGCGGACCCTCCTGGCGACCTCGGCCGCGGCGCTCGCAACGGCTTCCCTCGCCTGCTCGCAGGGGCTGCCTCGCTGCGTCCCGCCTCAACCGCCACCACCCGAGATCAAGGCCGAGTATGTGCTCGTGTCTTTCTCCGTGGGTGGCGAGTACGCCAAGGCTCCCGCTGACGAGGTCAAGGCCACGGACACCTACGACCAGGGACGCGGTACCTACAAGACCGCGGCCATCCGCCTGCCCGACTCGTGCCTGAACGAGACCGCCGGCAAGGTCAGCGGCATGGCTGCCCAGAGCCAGACCATCCTGCAGACCCAGTGCGGCCCGTGGCTGGGCGAGATCGAGAAGGCGCTGGTCCAGGCCAACCTCAAGGTCATGTCTTGGGACGCGCTGTGGAAGCTGGAGCGAGAGAAGGGCATCTCCACCTACAGCGCGGGGGCTCAGCTCGGGGCGGACATCATCTTCGTGTTCAACAGCCTGGAGGCGGGCGATATCCGCGCCGGCTCCAGCGTCGCAGGGACGTTCAAGTACTTCGCATCCGACGAGGCGGGCGCGCCGCTGGCACCGCTGCCTCTGGACGACGTGACCCGGTCGCAGTTCCAGTCCTTCGCGCGTGGGGTGATGCAGAGCCGCGTCGGGGCCGACCAGGTGACGGCGCTCTCCGCGATCATCGACGTGACGGCCGTCCTCCCGGCAACGGGGCAGTCGGTGTGGTTCTTTCGCCGCGCCCAGACCTTCCCCATCAGCGACACGAAGGGGATGAACTTCCTCTTCGGACGGTATCCGGGGGCCCAGTGGGCGCCCGTGGCTCCCAAGGTCCCCGTGGTGGCCGCGCCCGTGACGATGCCGACGTACAGCGCCGAGGACACCGTCAGCAGCTCGGTCGGCGCTGGCGCCGACCCGTACCAGTCTCAGCGGCTGGAGCTGATCCGCAGCGGTGCCGACGCCTTCGTCGCGGCATTCAGGGGAGGGACGGCAGCGCCATGAGAGTCCAGACGACAGCTCTTTGGACGGCAGCGTCCATCCTGGGGGTCGTGGGAGGCGGGTGTGGGGCGGCCTTCCAGGGGGCCAGGTCGGCGCCCGCTGCCGAGGTCCCCTCTTCGAGCGCGGTGGACGGGCAGATCGAGGCCGCCTACGCAGCTCTGGCCAAGGCGCAGATGCGGGGGGCTTCCGCGGCGGAGGTCGCTGCCCTCCAGGCGCGGGTGAAGGAGCTCGAGGCCGTGCGGGCCCAGCTCGGTGGGGGGCTGGCTGGTACGCTTCAGGGCGGTCCCGTGACGGGCATTGCCCCCGCGGCGGGCGGGGGCGTCGTTGAGGTTCCCGGCGCCGACTTGCCCTACTTCGGCGCAGGCGGTCAGCAGCTCCGGCCCATCGTGCCGCCGCCGCCGCCGGTGCCCCCCGACCCCTCCGTCGGCGCTGTGGTCGTACGCCTCAGCGAGGTCAAGCTGCTCGACTCGGGTGCCACGGGCTTGCTCACAGAGGTGCTCGGCTACATCGGCGACGACCTGGCGGGCTTCGTCCTCGGGTACTCTCGCATCGGGTCCGACAACGGCACGGACGGCGTGGAGCTCGGCGGCTCCTTCTTCCGATACTACGACGCAGTCCAACTGTTCCAGGCTGGCAGCGTGACGGCCTGGCTGTCGCTTCCGGCCGTGGACACGGTGCTCGGTCTGTACTTCCCGTCTGGAGAAGACGTGATCCTGCGCCTGTCGGCGGGCCTGGAGGTGGTCGGGTTTCGAGTCGCCGCCTGCCTGGGAACCTCCGCCATCGTCGCCGAGCTCCGCGGGCCGCGCGTCGGGATCAGCATGTACGGCGCCAGCGGGGGCGACCCCGAGGCGCTGTTCGAGATCGGCGGCTCCGCATCCGTCGGGCTCACCTGGTAGATTCCTCGGAAGCTCTGTCCCGTGAGCGGGGCGAATTCCCTCCTGTCTGTGGCAGACCCTGTTTGCGCGTCCGCACGGTGGGCCACCGGCGCACCGCTCCCGCCTCCTCCCTTGCAGCGACAAGGCACGCGCCTGAGGGGCTGGTCTCCGGGACGTGCCCGTCTTGGTGAGGGCCCGAGTTCAGGCCAGGGCAGCGGGTGCCTGGGTGGGGACGGCCTGGGGCAGGTGGGTGAAGGCGGCGACCAGGACCGCGCCCGCGAGCAGTGCGGCGCCGTTGGTCTGGTGGGCGGTGGTGATCAGCGCGTCGAAGGTGGTGGGGTCGTGCGGAGGCGACAGGGACACCGCCACCCACGCGCCCACCCCGAGCAGCACCTGGAGCGTCACGAGCAGGAGCACCGCGACCCCCGACGCGCGCAGCGGCGGGGAGGTGTGGAGCGCCCACGCGCGCGTTCCTGCGAACAGCGCCAGGAGGGTCACGACGCCCGCCGCGCCGATGTGGTAGATGGCGTCCACCGCCAGGTGCCGGAGCAGCGCGCCAAGCAGGAGCTGTCCGACGAGCGCGTAGACGAGGGCGAGGGCGAGGCTCCGGTCCAGGCTGGCGACCACGCCCGGCGCAGCGCGCCAGGCCCTGGAGGTGGCCGCTGCGAGGAGCACGATGACCCCGAAGAACACCTGGCCGAGCACTCCGTGGGCCACGCGGAGGGTCGCCGAGATGGTGGTCTCGTGGTGGGCGAGCGCCGTGTGGACGCCTCCTCCGGCGTCTGCAAGCGTGACGCGCAGGCCCCCGAGGGAGCCCTGCGCCACGACCCCGACTACTGCCGCGAGCGCGAGCGCGCGGAGCCACCGGCGGCTGTCCACGCGCCAGAGGTGGATGGCCAGCGCGAAGGTCGTGAGCCCCACCAGCGAGCCGTAGAGACGGTGGGTGTGCTCGTAGTAGATATTCCCAGTCATGCGGGCGAGGGGGTAGAGGAACATGTTGCTGCCGAAGGAGGCGGGCCAGTCCGGGACACTCAGGCCAGCCTCGCGGCCCGTGACGAGGCCCCCCGCGCCGATGAGCAGCAGCGTGGCCGCGGCGGCGACGCCGGCGAAGCGGCCGGTCCAGTTCGGCGTGGAGGGGGAGGGGGTCCGCGCCCCCCACGCCGCGGCGGCCGCCGTCACGAGGGCCGTGCCGAGCACGGTGGCAGGGATGCTGGCGAGGGAGAAGGGCGCGTGGGGAGTGGTGTCCGAGCGGACGAGGCTCAGGACGACGAGGAGGTTCAACGTTGCGGTCAGGGCTCCGGCCAGCGCACCACCGAGCGCGCCACGGCGGGTGGCGCGGCCGATGAGGTGCCCGCCCGCCACCAGGACTGCAACGAACCCGACAGCGAGGAGCGGTCCGGGCGCCTCAACCCCGGGGAGACGCCCCACGTAGCCGAGCGCCCACATGGCAACGGACATGCCGAAGCCCACCGCGAGCAGGTCGGCGCCGCCGGGTGCGTGCGTGCTGTTGCCGCGGGCGTCTGCCATCGGAGCCTCCAGTGCTTCAGGGCGCGCGGCCACCAGGGCCGCGTCCGCGCAATTGTGGTGATCTTGCGGGCTATGTCCAGTGATGGGCTTGGCTCGTTGCTGCTGGGCGAGCACCGGGCCGCTCACACCGCGCGTGCGCTCCGAGCGTCTGGGGTCTGCGGGCGCGACGAGGACGGAGGGCTGCGGCCAGGTGCTGGAAGAGCAGCGCGCAGTCCGCGGCGGGCAACGAAGACGTCGTGTGGTGGTCGCCCCCACCCTGGACGGGGCCTGCGACCTCGTCGCTCGCAATGGATCCGGGGGCGCCGTCTTCATCCGGAGATGTGACAACCGCACGGCGCTCGTTCAGGCAGGTGGCCTCCACACCAGCACGGAGGGATCGTAGCCTTCTGGGGCCTCGTAGCCGAGCAGCTCGATGACAGTCGCGGCCAGGCTCGAGATACCAAGGCCCGCCCGCAGGGTCGGCTCGTACTCTCCGGCGTACCGCGGGTCGTAGACGATGCATGGCACCGCGTTCAGGCTGTGGGCCGTCTTCGCCTTCGGGGTCCCGTCCTCCTTGCGTGCCACGGCGCCCCTCTTGTCGCGCTCGAACATGTCGTCCGCGTTGCCGTGGTCGGCGGTCAGGATCAGCACGCCCCCCGCGGCCTCCACCGCCCTGCGGAGGCGCTCGATCTGGAGGTCCATGGCCTCCATGGCGCAGAGCACGGCCTGGTAGACGCCCGTGTGGCCGACCATGTCGCCGTTCGGGTAGTTGAGGCGGATGAACCGGTACTTGCCCGCCGCGATGGCGCCGACCACGTGGTCGGTGATCTCGGCGCACTTCATCCAGGGGCGCTGCTCGAAGGGGACCCGGTCGCTCGGGATCTCTACGTAGTCCTCGGTCTCCTCGCTGAACTTGCCGGTGCGGTTGCCATTGTAGAAGTAGGTGACGTGCCCGAACTTCTGCGTCTCGGAGACCGCGAGCACCGGCACTCCGGTGGCGGCAAGATACTCCCCCTGGGTGCGAGAGATGGCGGGCGGCTCGACCAGATACTGCCGAGGGACGCGCAGGTCGCCGTCGTACTGCATCATCCCGGCAAACTCGACGGCTGGCACCCGCCCCCGGTCGAATCGGTCAAACTCCGGTCCGCCCTCGAACGCTGCCGTGATCTCCAGGGCGCGGTCGCCCCGGAAGTTGAAGAAGATGACCGAGTCTCCATCCTCGATGGGGCCGACTGGCACCGCTTCGCGTGCGACGACGAAGGCGCCCAGATCCTGATCGATGACGCCCGGTCTCTCGGCGCGCAGCGTCTCGATGGCCTCCCGGGCAGACGAGAATCGCCGGCCCTCTCCCTGCACGTGGGTGCGCCAGCCCCGCTCGACCATGCCCCAGTCGGCGTTGTAGCGGTCCATGGTGATGACCATGCGCCCGCCGCCGCTGGCGATGCGCGCGTCGAAGGTCTCGCTCCGCAGGTCTGCCAGGAACTCCTCGAACGGGTCGACGTAGTCGAGCGCGCTGGTCTCGCCGACGTCGCGCCCGTCGAGCAGGGCGTGGATGCGGACTGTCCGGACCCCGTCCTCTCTCGCGCGCAGGATCATGGCCTTCAGGTGGTCGATGTGCGAGTGGACGTTGCCGTCGGAGAGCAGCCCGATGAAGTGCATTGCGCCGCCCATCGAAACGTTGGCGACGAGCCTCCGCCAGGTCTTCCCCTCGAACAAGGCGCCCGACGCGATGGCGGCCGCGACCAGCTTCGCCCCTTGGGCGAACACGCGCCCGCAGCCGATGGCGTTGTGGCCGACCTCGCTGTTGCCCATGTCGTCGTCGCTCGGCAGGCCGACCGCCGTCCCGTGGGCCTTCAGGCGGGTGTGCGGGCACGACGCCTCCAGGGCAGGCAGCGCCCGCAGCGCCGCTCCGGCCACGGCGTCCCCCTCCGGGTATCTGCCGTACCCCACACCGTCCATCACGACCAGCACGACCGGGCCTGGCCTCCTCGTGAGGCGGGGGCTCGAATTGAGTGGTTCGACCATGTGGCTCCTCCTGCGGCGGGGCGTCCGCCTCGCCTGCGGACGATATCCCTGGGGCCCTGGCTGCGCAACCTGGCCGGGTCGGGTCCATGGCCGTGCCGGCGGGGATGAAACCGACGGCTGACTCGCAGTGGCTCTCCCGAGCTGCCGCAGATACGCCCGCAGAGCAGGATGGTGGCGCCTGCCTCGCGCCCCCTTGCGGCCGCCGGAGCAGGAGGAATAGGATTCGCCCCACGCTGCCCCAACCGTCGAGGTGGACGATGTCGCGCTCCTCCTGGCTCCTCGGTCTCCTGGCGTCGCTTGCGCTCCTGGGCTCGGCGTCCGCCGACGTGCCCTCGCTCATGCAGGTGCAGGGCACCTTCACCACGGCGGGCGGGAGCCCGGCCAACGGGACGTACACCGTGACCTTCCGGCTGTTCGCCGCGGAGACGGGCGGGGCCGCGCTGTGGACCCAGGCGCTCAGCGGCGTCGTGGTGGCCGACGGCGTCTTCGCCGCGCAGCTCTCCGTGTCGCCTGCCAACCTGTTCGAGGCGAACCCCTCCCTGTGGCTGGAGACCCAGGTGGGCGCCGAGGCGCCGCTCCCCCGCCAGCGCCTGCTCAGCTCCGCCTATGCCTTCGAGGCGCGGCACGCAGCGTCGGCGGACACGGCAAGCGCCGTGAGCTGCACCGGGTGCATCTCGGGGCTCGCCATCGGTCCGGGCGTCGTCTCTGCCGCCCACCTGGCCGACGGTGCCGTGACCTCCGCCAAGGCCGGCTTCAACTACGCTGGCAGCGGCTCGAAGGGCGGGCCGGCCGCCGATCTGGCGTGCTCGGGCTGCGTCGCCGAGACGGAGGTGTCCTTCAACTACGCCGGGAGCGCCACCAAGGGCGGGGGTGCCTCGGACGTGGCCTGCACCACGTGCGTCTCCACGGGGGAGGTGGACTTCGCCTGGGCTGCCGGCACCTCCAAAGGGGGGGCTGCGGCCGATCTCGCTTGCTCCGGGTGCGTCGGCGGCACCGACCTCGCCGCCAACGCGATCACGTCGGGCCACATCACCGACGGGTCCGTCGGGTCGGCCGACGTAGCCTTCAACTACGCCGGGAGCGCGACCAAAGGCGGGGCGGCAACCGACCTCGCCTGCTCCGGGTGCGTCGCGGGGGCGGAGATCGAGGCCAACCCCACCCTGAGCGGCAACTTGAGCCTGTCGGGGTCCATCCAGTCCTGCACGGCCAACGCCACCGGATGTTTCGTGCGCGTCTCGGACGACGGCGGGTTCTACGACCAGAACGACGGGTGGATCACCACCCGCGTGTCCTCGGGCCTGCGGGTCCGCAACCAGGAGCACACGGACTGGCGCCCCCTCTACGCTGGCGATGGCGTCTTCGCCGGCATCCTCTCAGCAGGGGGCGCCGGCCTCCAGCTCGACAAGAGCTGGGGGGGCTTCCCGTCGATCCGCACCGAGGGCGACACGGAGGTGCGCATCCACAGCAACAGCGGCACGGCGGCCCTGCGCATCGAGGGGGGCGTCCTCGCGGGGGCGAACAGCGCCATCACGGGGAGCCTCGCGGTGAGCGGCGTCGCGACCATGCTGCGCCACGAGGTCACGGCGGGGCAGATCGCCGTGCGACAGGTCAGCGCCGAGGGCGACACGCGCATCTTCGCCGACTACGGTCCCCACCACTCGTGGGGCATCTACCACGAGAACGGCCCGAACCGACTCCACTTCACCCGCAGGGACGGGGCGGGCTTCCAGCAGTGGAGCGAGGCAGGGCCCGAGGGGACGACCACCACCACGTCGGTGGCGCGCATCGACCTGGACTCGGGTGGCGCCACCTTCTACGGGAGCGTCGGCATCGGGACGGCCAGTCCCGGGGCGAAGCTCGATGTCAACGGCCCGGCACGGATGCAGTGGCACGAGGTGACGGGCGGCCAGATCGCAGTACGCCAGGTCACCGGGGAGGGCAACACGCGCCTCTTCGCGGACTTCGGGCCCTACCACTCCTGGGGTATCTACCACGACAACGGCCCCAACACCTTCCACTTCACCCGCCGCGACGGGGCGGGCTTCCAGCAGTGGAGCGAGGCAGGCCCGGAGGGAACCACCACCACCACCTCCGTGATGCAGATCCGCCTCGACGACGGGCGGGTCGCGGTCTACGGCTCCCTCGGGGTGGGCACCAACAGCCCTGGGTACAAGCTCCACGTCAACGGCAACGCCCGCGTGGAGAGCGAGCTCTCCACGGGCGGGACCGCGACCTTCCCCCACGCCCAGGTGCAGGGTTTCGACGGGGTGTTCAGCTCGGCCTACGGTGGCTACAGCCACCACATGATCGGAACCTACCACGGGTGGGACAAGAACGCCGTCTACCTGGCGGGCTATGGGCGGGGAAACTCGAGCCTCTCCACGCACCGGGTCTGGATCGGTGGCAACGGCGCCAACGTGGACCTGCACGTCACGGGCACGTTCTACGGCAAGGCGACCGCGTGGTGCGACTGCTACAACCACAACCACTGGGGGACCTTCGACAGCCCCAACTGGGGCACGTGCAACGGCGACGGCTATTTCATGGTCGGCTACTACCAGTCGTGCACGGGGTCGGTCTATTGCATCGAGGAGTTCAAGTGCTGCAGGCCTTGCTCGTTCCGGGCGCAGTAGCGGTGCTGCTGGTGGGGTGCGGCCAGCCCGGCGCTGGGGCGCCAGCGCAGGTGGACCCGGCGCCAGTCATGGCGGTGCCCGCTGCTCGTGACGCCTCCGCCGTCGTGTTGGAGCCTCCCCCGATCACCGACGTGCGCCGCACCGTCGAGGAGCTGTTCACCCTCGCCGCCGACGCGCCGGTCACCGTGCTGGACGTGACGGAGCGCAGCGGGCTCCTGCGGCTGCTGATCCAGATCGGGACGGACGAGCCCCGGACACAGGTGGTGTGGGCGTCTCGGGACGGGCAGTACGTCGCGGACGGGCTCGTCGAGGTGGAGGCGCGCAGGGAGCAGCTCCTGGCCGACCGGCGCTTCGCCACCTGTCTGCTGGAGCAGGGCGTGCGCGTGTTCGTCAACCCGAGTGACGGCGCCAGCGCCGCCCAGCTCACCCAGCTCGGGGCCTTTGCCCGGCGCCTGGCCGTGGACTGCACGGTCGGGCCGGGAAACTGCGACGCCCTCGGGATCAAGGAGCTGCCAACCTTCGCCGTGGGAGACTCCCGGAGCCCCGGGCTGCGGACACGGGGCTGGATCGAGAGCCGCACGGGCTGCAAATAGAGGATGAGCATGAGATTGCCGAGCGTCCGAGCCACCACCCTGTTTGTACTGTGCGTGGCGCTGGTGGGGTGTCCCGGTCCGACAGAGAAGCTCCCTCCGAGCGCGGCTGACACACTCGACGGGGCGGCCGGTGACGACGACACCCGAGACGGGGGCGCCGAGGATGTGCCGGGTCTGGGAGATTCCTTGGACAGCGGCGGCGGTGGCGACGCGGCAGGAGACTCGGGCCTCGCAGACGCTGCCGACGCGCTGGAAGAGGATTCGGGCGTCGCCGGCGACGCGGGAGACGCTGGCGCAGACCCAGGCGACGCCGGGGGTGATCCGGACGGAGGCACCCCGGATGGCGGCCAGGCAGACTCAGCGAGCGACGGGGACACGCCGGACACGGTCGACGTCGCGGATGCGGTGGGCCCACAGGACGTCTCGGCGCCGGACGCCGGCCCGTGCCCCGAGGGCGCAGCGTGCTCAGACGGCGACCCGTGCACGGCAGGTGACCACTGCGGAGGAGGCCAGTGCCTGCCCGGGGCGCCCGTCCCGGGCTGCTGCCTCACCGACGCCGACTGCGACGACGGCGACCCGTCCACCCTCGACGACTGCGTGGCCGCGGCCTGTGTCCACCAGCCCGCGGGCCTGTGCGAGGGCGTGAGCTGCGACGACGGCGACGCATGTACGGACGACGGGTGCGACCCGGCCACGGGCGCGTGTGCGCACATGCCGCTTCTCTGTGACGACGGCGTGCCCTGCACGGCGGACTGGTGCGCCGGCGGCGTTTGTGTCCATGCTGCGGTCCCCTGTGATGACGGCGACCCATGCACCGCGGACTCGTGCTGGCCCTTCACGGGTGTCTGTGTGCACGAGAGCCCGGATTGCACCGACGGTGACCCCTGCACGACCGACGGGTGCGACCCGCTGACTGGAGCTTGCGCGTTTGCACCTTGGCCCTGTGACGATGGCGATCCCTGCACGACCGACTCCTGCGCGAGTGTCGACGGGGTGCCGGTGTGCGAGGCCGTCCCGTCATGCAACGACGGTGATCCCGCGACGGTGGACACCTGTGATGCCGCCACCGGCGTGTGCACCCACGCTCCTGTCGGAGCGGGCTGCACCACCGCGATTGACTGTGACGACGGCGACTCGTGCACCGCGGATGCCTGCACTGGAGTGGGCGCCTGCGCCCATGGGCTCGTGAGCTGCGACGACCTGAACCCATGCACGGACGACCTCTGTGACCCGCTCGCGGGCTGTGCCCAGGCCCCGGCGTCCTGCGACGACGGCGATCCGTGCACGGCGGACGGGTGCGATCCCTCGTCGGGCTGCACGCACGCCGTCGTCCCATGCGACGACGGGGATCCCTGCACGGTCGACTCGTGCGGTGCCGGCTGTGTCCACGCTCCGCTGCCCTGCGACGACGGAGACGCCTGCACGGCGGACACCTGCGGGGCCATGGGCTGCGTCCACGTGGTGACCTCGTGCGACGACGGCGACGCCTGCACGGCGGACACCTGCGCTGGGGGAGGGTGTGCCCACTCCCTGCTTCCCTGCGACGATGGCGACGCGTGTACGGCGGACGCCTGCTCCCCCGCCCTCGGGTGCCAGCACCTGCCGACGAGCTGCGACGATGGGGAGGCCTGCACCGTGGACTCCTGCGACCCGGCGGCGGGCTGCGTCAACGCCGCGCCCGGCTGCGACGACGGGAACCCGTGCACGGCGGACACCTGCGCGGCAGGCGTGTGTGCTCACGGGCCCGCGTGCGACGACGACGAACCCTGCACGACCGACGCCTGCGCGCTGGCCACGGGGGCCTGCTCCTACGCGCCGGCGTGCGACGACGGCGACCTGTGTACCGTCGACACCTGCGACGCGAACGGGACCTGCGCCCACGCCTCCGCGAGCTGCGAGGACGGCAACGACTGCACCCTGGACACGTGTGTGCCTGGCACGGGTGCCTGCGCCCACCTCGCCATCCCAGGCTGCGCCGAGTGCGCAGCCGACGTGGACTGCGACGACGGCAACGCCTGCACTACGGACACCTGCACCCCGTTCGCTCTGTGCGCCCACGTACCGAAGAGCTGCACTGACGGAGACCCCTGCACGGTGGATGGCTGCGCCGCGGCAACGGGGGCCTGCGTGCACCAGCCGCTCAGCGGGTGCTCCGGCTGCACCACCGACGCGCAGTGCGACGACGGCGACCCGTGCACCGGCGAAGGCTGCGAGGGCGGGCTCTGCACCAACCCGCCGCTCGCGTGCGACGACGGCGACCCCTGCACCCTGGACGGCTGCGATCTGGCGTCGGGCGCCTGCGCCCACGCGACCTTCGGCTGCGGCGACGGCGACCCCTGCACCGTGGACTCGTGCGATCCGGGGGCCGCGGGTGACCCCTGCGCCCACGCTCCAGTCGCCGGTTGCTCGGGCTGTACGACAGGCGCCCAGTGCCTGGATGGTGATCCCTGCACGCTCGACCTGTGCCAGGATGGCGCCTGCGCCCACGCTCTCGTGAGCTGCGGCGACGGTGACCCCTGCACGACCGACGCCTGCGACGCTCTCACGGGGGCTTGTGTCAACCTTGCGGCTCCCGGTTGCGCGGGCTGCACGGCGGCCGCCCAGTGCGACGACGGGGACCCCTGCACCCTGGACGGGTGCACCAATGGCGCCTGCAACCACATCCCCAACGGCGGGTGCAAGGCCTGCGTTGCCGACGCCGAGTGCCAGGACGGCGTCCAGTGTACGGTGGACTCCTGCAACACGGCGCTCGGGCAGTGCACCTGGGGGCCCCTTGCGTGCTCCTCGGGTCTCGCCTGTGACAGCGCCTCCTGCTCTGCGAAGGTCGGCTGCGTCGTGCTCCCCAACCTGGCGTGCGCGGCGCCCTGCGCCACGGTGGCCGACTGCGGCGACTCCAACCCCTGCACCACGTCCGCCTGCGAGGGAGGGGTCTGCTCGCTCCGGGTCAACACCTGCGACGATGCCAACCCCTGCACTCTGGACACCTGCGTCGCCCAGGGCGGGGTCGCCACCTGCTCCCACTCCCTGATGCCGGGCTGCGCGGGCGCCTGCACGGGACCCGCGGCGTGCGACACCGGAGACCCCTGCCGCGCGGATCAGTGCGACGGGTCAACGGGCCGCTGCGTGTCGACGGCCCTGGCGGGGTGTACCCCGTAGCGGTCGAGTGGTTCGATGTCGGCGTGTAGGAGCGACCTCCGGGCCGCGGCGTCACACGTCCAGGACCAGACGGCGGGCGCATCTCACGGCATCGGTGCGGCGCGGCTACTGCCCCGCTCCCGGAGGGGGCTCACCTCACGCGCTCCCGACGGATGCGTTCGAGCTCCGCCTCCAGCGCGGCCAGCCTGTGCTCCGCGGCCTCGCGCGCCGCGCGCTCGGCCTCGCGTGCCTCTGCTTCGGTGGGGAGCAGGGTGCGCCCGTCCTCCACCACGAGCCGCAGCAGCGGCGCCTCGCTCCCGTCCACCACCGTCAGCCACGCGCCGAGCACCCGTGACCACGCCGGGCCCCCGCCGGAGAAGCCGCGGACGAAGCTGCCGTCTGCCTCGCTGACGTAGACCTGGAGCGGGGTCCGCTCCGGGAGGCGGGTCGCCCCTCGCGCCGCCTCCGGGTCGAAGATCAACAGCTCGTCGGCGCCGAGCTGGGCGTACTTCTGGGGACCTTGCTCGTAGTCCTTGCGCCAGTCGTCCGCGACGATCTCGATTGCCAGGGTAGGGGGCGATGACCCGGGCGCCAAGTCTCCCAGCGCTTCGGGAGCGGTAGCGCCGGCGGCGGCGAGAGCACGCAGACGTCCGGCGACACCCTCACGTTTGGCTCGCCCGCGACCCAACCGAAGTAGTTGTCCGCGCCGACCCAGAGGTGGTCCGTCCAGCCTCGGTCGTGCAGGAGCTGGGCAAGCACCGAGAGGAGCACTCGGATGATGACCCCCTGCTCGCAGCTCTCCCCCATGTCTTCCTCGTCGGTGAGGTACCAAGGGGTCCAGTCGATGGGGGCGCCCACCTCCTCCGAGGGAGGGTCCCGGACGACGCTCAGGGATCGCGGCGGCCGCGAGCCTGTCGTGACGCCGTCCTGCGGTCTGTGAGCGATCTGCGCCATGTGTCCTTCGTGCGGGAGATGGCCCCCACTATTGCAACGCTCCCAGAGGGTCGGTAGCAGGGGCCGCGCCTCCGCGCTCTCGTGGGGCCCTGCGGTCAGGGCATCCCCACGGAGCACCCGCCTGAACAGAAGGGGTCGCCCGGGTCGCAGGAGGGGACGCACTTCCAAGCGCAGCCCGGGATGCCGCAGGGGTAGCAGCACGAGAGGGCGTCGCCGCAGCCGCCACCCCCTTGGAGGCAGATGTCCCCCGCGTCGAGGGTCTCGCAGGCCCCGGGGGCCGCCATGATGGCGCCGCACATCTGGCCGGAGATGACATCGCACACATAGGCGCTCCCGCAGGCGGCGCCGCCACAGTCGGCGATCTCGAAGCAGCCATCGCCCGGGCTGAGGCAGAGACCCGGGTAGGGCCCGTCGATGCAGCGTCCGCCGGCCGGGCAGGTCCACTCGCCGTAGCAGACGCCCGTGGCGCAGTCGGCGTCGGACAGGCACAGCTCCTCGGGCCACGTGCTCGTCGGGATGCAGGTGCCCGCCTCGGCCCCGGACAGCGGATCGGCGCAGGCGTCGGGCAGCGGCAGGGAGGCGCCCACGCAGGTCTCGCCTTTGGGGCAGTGGGAGTCCTGCCAGCAGCCGCCGGGCGGGGTGGGGCAGCACACGCCGGTGGTCTGCGGCGTGGGGTTCTCTGGGTCCTGGGCGACGGCGGCGCCCACGCAGAGGGTGCCCTCCGGGTCGCAGTCCTCCGCGGTCCAGCAGCCGGCGGTGGCGGGTTCCAGGCACCAGCCCGGCAGGTCCCACTGCAGGCAGAAGGCGCCCGGCGCGCACCACTTGGCGCCCACGCAGACCTGGTCGCCCTCGCAGCCATCGTCCTCCCAGCAGCGCCCGGGGATCGGGGTCATCATGCACCGGCCGGGCGACGGGTCCATGGCCGGGGGCGGCGTGTCCCCCACGCAGGTCATGAGCGGGTCCTCGCACCACCCGTCGCACAGGAGCTGGTTCTTGACGACGCAGGCTCCGGGCTTCTCGATCTGGCCGCAGAGCTGACCGCAGGCGCAGTAGGTGGCCCCGTCGCACGTGGTCCCGGAGGGGCAGTCCCCGTCGTCCCAGCAAGCCGCGGGACCATAATACGGCACGCAGGTCCCGTACACCCCGGCGCCGTCGGACGGCCCGGCGCAGGTCCACGCGGAGTCGGTGCCCATGTCACAGTCCTCGTCCGTGGCGCAGCACCCCTCTGGGATGGCGTCGGGGACGCAAGCTCCCGGCGCGTCGGGCTCGGCGCAGTCCGCGGTGCATGGGCACAGGGTCACGCCCTGGCAGGTGAAGCCCGCCTCGCAGTCTGCGTTGCTCCAGCAGCCGGTCGTCGGCTCCTGGCAGACACCCGTGTCACCGGGCAGCGGCGCGCAAACGAGCCCCGGGCCGCAGGGCGCCGCCACCGAGCAGCAGTCGAGGAGGCCACCGCCCTGGGCGTCTTTGCCCATCGTGTCCCCCGCGTCGGCCGCGGCGTCTTGTGCCCCCGCGTCGCCTGCGTCGTCCGATGGTCCGGTGTCGCTGGCGGCATCGGATCCGCTCGCGTCCCCGGGCCCAGCGTCGGAGGGCTCCACGCCCCCGTCGTGTACGTCGCCTTGCCCCCCATCGTTCCCGCTCGTGTCCAGTGCGCCCACGTCGCCTCCTCCGTCGGCGCCCACGTCGCCGCCCGACGCGCTCGCATCCGACCCGCTCGACGGGTCGGCACAGGCCGCCACCGCCATGGCGACCAGGAGCATCCACCCTGTCTTCATTGCGCAGCTCCTCCCCCGCGGGCACGCGGGAGCGTCAGTCTGATGGCCTCGCAGCCTCCCTGGCGTGCGCGCCGGGCCCCCAATCGCCCCCCGGGGCCAAGGGCAGCGCGAGGCGCCCGACCCTCCGAGTTGCCATCGGGATCCATGGTAGCCCACGAAGGCGTCCCGGCCAACGGGGCAGTCTTGCCGCGCTCCCGGCTCCAGTGCGCCGATCCGCACGCGTCTCGCCATGAGTAGGCACTCTTCCCGAGCGTCTCTGGGTGATCAGCCCGATTGGGGACGGCCTCGTGGCAGGCGATACTGTCAGTGCAAGGGGGGAGGACGGGCAGAGCGCCGACGACACACGGAGGACACCATGACGCGCCACACCTCGAACCAGCCTGCACCCTACGGTCTCTACGTCTCCACTCACGCGCTGGACGTCCGCTTCGTCGGCGCCGACGGCGACGCCCTCGACGGCCTCTCCGGCGCCACCTACCGCCGCGTGCCGACGCTGCTCGCTCTGCTGCTGGCGCCGGTCCTGGGCGGCGCGTTCGTCATGGCCTTCCCGCTGGTCGTGCTGGTCGTGACGGCGCTGGGCCTCGCCAGGATCCTGGTCGCCCACGCCCGGGCTGCGGCGACCGAGGGCGCGTGGCTCGCCGGCGCTCGCTGGGAGCCCGCCACCTCCTACCTGGCCAAGGGCGAGAAGAAGTGCGAGGCGGAGGTCCCCCCCGAGCTGCGCGATCTCAAGGCCGAGGTCGACGCCCGCCGCGCCGAAGAGGACGCCCGGTAGGCATCGCCGCCGGCGTTGCGCGTCGGCGGTTCCCCACGACCCGCTGGGGTCGTCTCCACTTCTGCGAGCGCGCGTCCCATCGCCTGCTCAGGGTCACCCCCGAGCGCCTGATCCGGGCGCAGGGTGCGACCCGCGCTGGCCAGACGCTCCAGCCGACCTCCCGGCCACGATCTGCTCCCTGATGCGTCGTCGTGGACGAATCCACCCGTCGCGACCGTTCACAGGGTCAGCAACAAATATGGGCGCGGCCCTCATGCGCCGAGCTCGCGGCGGATCGGGCTCGGCCAACCCCGCGGATGTACTCCTGGTACCTCCCGGGGTTGGGCGGGGCCGAGCCGCCCGAAGGCGGCCATGAGGGGCGTGCAGCTATTTGTTGCTGACCCTGTCAAGGCGTGCCCATTGTGGAGGCAGAGGAGCGAACGATGCGAACGCTGGTGACCGGAGCGACGGGCCTCATCGGGAGGGCGCTGATCGGGCGGCTGGATGGGACGGTTGTCGTCCTGAGCAGGCATCCCGAGCAGGCGTCACGCAGACTCGGTGGAGTCGAGGCCCACCCCTGGACCCCCGAGGCCGGGCTGCCCCCGGCCGCTGCGCTCCATGGCGTCGACGTGATCTTCAACCTGGCGGGCGAGCCGGTCGCGGACGGACGCTGGACGGTGGAGAGGAAGCGCCGGATCCGTGACAGCCGCGTGCTCGGTACGCGCAACCTGGTCGCCGGGCTCGCTGCCCAACAGAGCAGACCGCGAGTGCTGGTGTCGGCCTCAGCGGTCGGCTACTACGGCGACCGCGGCGACGAGGAGCTCGATGAGGCGTCGCGTCCGGGCACGGGCTTCCTCGCCGACGTCTGCGTGGAGTGGGAGCGCGAGGCGATCGCCGCCGAGCAGCTCGGCGTCCGCGTGGCCTGCGTTCGGACTGGCGTCGTGCTCGCGACCGGCGGCGCCTTGGGCAAGATGCTCCCCGCCTTCCGCATGGGGGTCGGAGGCCGCCTCGGCAGCGGTCGGCAGTGGATGCCGTGGGTCCACATCGATGACGAGGTGGGCATCCTGCTCCACGCGAGCCAGGACGACCGGATTCGCGGGGCCATCAACGCCGTGGGACCCCTGCCCGTCACCAACGCCGAGCTCACCCGGGCGCTCGGGCATGCGCTGCGGCGGCCGGCGCTCTTGCCGGTGCCCAACGTCGCCCTGCGCCTCGCGCTCGGGGAGCTGAGCGAGATCCTGACGGCATCGCAGCGCGTACTCCCGAGCGCGGCCGAGCGCACCGGCTACACCTTCGAGCACCCCGACCTGGCGAGCGCCCTCACGGCCGCGCTCGGCGATGCCCCGCGGTGAGAGGTTGGCGCGTGGCGCCGCTGGTGCACGCGCTCTACGGGAGGAGGCAGCCTGTCGCTCTCATCCTCGCAGGTCAGCAGGCACGCACCGTCTCCACCGCCCGGAGGATCGCCTCGGGCGTGGCGGGGAGCGTGAGGGGGACTACGACGCCCCCTGGTCCGAACGCGGCGATGGCGTGGCGCAGCGCGGTCACCGCCGAGATGGCGAGCATCAGGGGGGGCTCGCCCACCGCCTTGCTGCCATGGATCACGCCCGGCTGGGGGGCCCGGTCGAGAAGCCGCACGCGGAAGTCCTCCGGTACGTCCCCGATGGCGGGGATCTTGTAGGTGGACGGGCCGTGGGTCAGGAGCCGCCCCTCCGCGTCGAAGAGCACCTCCTCCCCCGTCAGCCAGCCCAAGCCCTGGACGTAGCCACCCTCCACCTGGCCCCGGTCGATGGACGGGGCCAGCGAGTCGCCCACGTCGTGCAGGATGTCCACCCGCAGCACCCGGTGCTCTCCCGTGAGGCCGCTCACCTCCACCTCGGTCACCGCCGCTCCGAAGGCGTAGTAGTAGAAGGGCGTGCCCTCCCCGCGGGTCCGGTCGTAGCCGATGCCCGGGGTCGCGTAGTAGCCGGTCGCGGCAAGCGAGACCTGCGCCGCCCAGCACGCCTGGGCTACGGCCGCGAAGGGCACCGAGGAGCCCCCGCCGGTCGCCACTCCGTCCGCGAAGCGCACCTCCCCTGCGCGCTCGGGCTCCACCCCCAAGAGCGTCGCCGCGATGGGCCGCATGCGCGCCACCAGCGTCTCACAGGCGGCCTTGACTGCCTGCCCGTTGATGTCGGAGCCGCTGGAGGCCGCCGTCGCCGACGTGTTGGGCACCTTGTCCGTCGCCGTGGTCATGAGCCGGATGTGCTCGGGCCGCACGCCCAGCTCCTTGGCGCACACCGCCACCATCTTGGTGTGGAGCCCCTGGCCCATCTCGGTGCCGCCGTGGTTGAGCTGCACCGTGCCGTCCGTATAGACCAGCAGCAGCGCGCCCGCCTGGTTGAGCACGGACATGGTGAAGCTGATGCCGAACTTCACCGGCTGGAACCCGATGCCGCGCTTCGTGTGGACCGCCGCGGCGTTGTGCTCCTCGATGGCCCGGCGCCGTGCCTCGTACTCGGAGCTGGCCAGCAGCTCCTCGTGGATGCGGGGCAGCCGGTTGTTGGCGACGACCTGCCCATAGGGGGTGCGGTCCCGCGGGGCGTCCCCGTAGTAGTTGATGCGCCGGACCTCGGCCGGGTCCCGCCCCGTCAGCTCGGCGTAGCGGTTGATCGCCTCCTCGACGACGATCATCCCTTGCGGCCCGCCGAAGCCCCGGAAGGCCGTGTTGCTCGGCAGGTTCGTGCGGCAGGCGCGCCCCTCGAAGCGTAGGGAAGGGACGTAGTAGGCGTTGTCCAGGTGGAGCACGGCCCGGTCGAGGATCGGCCCCGTCAGGTCCGTGGACCAGCCGCCGTCCGCGTAGATGTGCGCGCCGAGGGCCACGATGCGGCCGTCCTCGTCGAAGCCCGCCTCGAAGCGCGACCAGAAGGGGTGGCGCTTGCCGGTGATGCGCATGTCCTGGTCCCGGTCGAGCCACACCTTGACCGGGCGCCCGGTCTTCCAGGCGCCGAGCGCCGCCAGGGCCGCGAAGTGGGTGGCCTGGGACTCCTTGCCGCCGAAGCCGCCGCCCATGCGCGGGACCTCGCAGACCACCCGGTGCGCCGGAAGGCCGAGCACCTCCGCCACGGCCTTCTGGACCTCCGTCGGGTGCTGCGTCGACGACAGCACGCGCATGCCGTCCTCCATGGGCAGCGCCAGGGCCGCGTGGGTCTCCAGGGAGAAGTGATCCTGCGCGCTGCTCGACACCTCGCCCGCGACGCGGACCGCCGCTCCTGCCAGCGCCGCCGCCACGTCGCCCCGCTGCATGACGTGGGGGGTGATCAGCCACGACTCCGCGGCGATGGCCTCGGCGATGCTCAGGATGGGCGGCTCCGGCTCGATGTCGATGACCACGCTCGCCGCGGCCTCCCGGCAGGCCTCGTAGCTCTCGCCGAGCACCAGCGCCACCGGCTGCCCCACGTAGGCGACCTCGCCATCGGCGAGCAGCGGCTCGTCGTGCACGGCCGCGCCGATGCGCAGGTGGCCCGGGACGTCGGCGGCGAAGAGGACCCATGTGCCGGCGGGCGCCTCGGCAGACCGGCGCAGGATGCGCCCCCGCGCGACCGGCGACGTGACGATCCGTGCGACCAGCACCCCTCGCGGGGCCAGGTCGTCGACATACAGGGCCCGCCCGTCCACATGGCGGGCGCCGCTCTCGTGCAAGAGGTCCAAGGAGGGGGGCGCGCCGGTCATGGGGTCACCTCCGTCACGACGGTCGCGGACGGCCGGTCCGGCAGGCGCCGCTCGCCATCCCGCGTCTCCACGAAGAAGCCGCGCAGCAGGTTCGCCGCCACGGTCGCGCGGTACCAGGCGGATCCGCGGTGGTCCGAGAGCGGCGTGAAGTCCAGGGCGCTGACCGCGGCCTCCACCGCGGCCTCCGTCCACGGCCCCCCCACCAGCGCCGCCTCCGCCGCATGGGCCCGGGCCGGCGTCGCTGCCATGCCCCCGTAGGCGAGGCGGGCCTCGGAGACCGTCCCTCCCTCGACCCGCACGTACATGCCCGCCGCCACCGCAGAGATGTCCAGCTCCCGCCGCTTCGAGACCTTGTAAGCGCCGATGCGGGCTCCCGCGGGCGGGTCCGGCACCTCCACGGCCACGAGCAGCTCACCCGCCTCCAGCGCCGTGCGGCGGTACCCGACGAAGAAGTCGTCGAGGGGCACGCGGCGCTCCCCCCCGCGGGACCGGAGCACCACCCGCGCCCCAAGCGCCAGCAGGATGGGCGCCGTGTCCCCGATGGGCGAGGCGTTGCACAGGTTGCCGCCGAGGGTCGCGCGGTTCTTGATCTGCCGCGAGCCGAAGAAGCGCAGCATGCGGGCGAGCGACGGCAGGTCCGCCGCGGTCGCGGCCTCCACGTCCGCGAGGGGCGCGGCTGCGCCAAACGTCCAGAGCCCCGCATCGTGCCGGATGGCTCTCAGCTCCGGCGCCGCCTCCAGCGACACCAGGCGGGGAAACTTCGCGTGCCGCTTGGTCACGTCCAGCCCCAGGTCCGTCGCGCCGCAGATCACGCGCTCGGTCCCGTCGAGGAGCCCTACGATCTCTTGGACGTTCCCCGGCGCGTCGTAGCGCTGCCCCGCGCCTTCGTAGGAGAGCGTCGCCCCGCCCCCATCCTCCGCGAGCAGCGCCCGGAAGCGGTCGTCGGGGCAGCTCCCCGCCACCCGCCGGGCCGCGTCCCGAATCGGGCGGTAGCCGGTGCACCGGCACAGGTTGCCGCACATCTGGTCGTCGAGCTTCCACGGGGCGTCCATGTCGGCCCGATACGTCGCCTCGAACAGGGACATCACCACGCCCGGAGTGCAGTAGCCGCACTGGGAGCCGAGCTCCTGCACGATGCTCTCCTGGGCCGGGTGCGGCATGCCCCCACCGGCCCCGATCCCCTCCGCCGTGTAGACCCGGCGGCCGTGCACCATGGGCAGGAGCAGAAGGCACGCGTTGACGGCCCTGTAGGTAGGCCCGCCGTGCGCCAGCGGGTCGAGCACGGCCACGGTGCAGGCACCGCAGTCTCCCTCGGCGCAGCCCTCCTTCGTCGCCGTCAGCCCCAGGTGGTCTCGCAGGTAGCGGAGCAGCGTAGTGGTCGGAGGAGCCTCGCGCTCTTCGACGAGGCGGTCATTCAGGTGGAAGCGGATGGCGTCCATGGCGCTCCTGTGTCGGTAGATCGAGCCCGAATGTATCACGGAACGGCGAGCCCTCGAGGCCCCCCGAGAGGAGGTCCCACCTCGTCACCCCTGGTCCCGCAGCGTCGCGACGGTCGCGCCGCGCGTCTTCTTGCGCGACGTCGCCGACCGCCGGTGTCGGATCAGCTCGCCCACGATGGACACGGCGATCTCGTCGGGGGTCTCCGCGAGGATGTCGAGCCCGATGGGGGCGTGCACGCGCGCCAGCGCGGCCTCGTCGATCCCAGCCACCTTCAGCTGCAGCAGGGTCTTCTCGACCTTGCGGCTGCTGCCGATCATCCCGACATACGCCACCACGGACGGCGCCGTGGCGGCCAGCACGTCCCGGTCGTGCTCGTGGTTGGGAGTCGCGATGACCACGAAGTCCGACGCCCGGAAGCGCACCTCCGCCAGGAAGTCCTCGAAGGGCATGACCGCTCGCTCCGCGTCCGGGAAGCGCTCTTCCGAGCACCAGTCCGGGCGGTCGTCGACCACGGTGACGGCGAACCCGCAGGACGCCGCCAGGCGCGCGGTCGGCTGCGCCACGTGGCCGGCGCCGAAGATCAGCAGGCGCGGCGCGCCGGCGAGCGGCTCCACGAACACGTCCATCTGCCCTCCGCAGCACATCCCGAGCTCGGCCTTGAGCTGGAACGACGCCAGCTCCGCCTCACCGCGCGCGATGACCTCCAGCGCGCGCTCGATGACGACCTGCTCGACACGCCCGCCGCCGATGGTGCCGACGATGCGCCCATCCGGGTGGACGACCATGCGGGCCCCCACCACCTGCGGCGCGTGGCCCTTGACGGCGACCACGGTGGCCATGGCGGCCCGCAGCCCCTCCTCCTGCACGCGCAGCGCCTCGCGGAGCACCCTGTCCATCTCAGTCCCTCACGCGGGGCAGGATGTCTGCGAGCGCTTCCAGGGTCGCGTCTACTTCGCCCTCAGTCGTCCCCACCCCGAGCGACAGGCGCAGCGCCCCGTGCGCCTCGGCTGGGCCGAGCCCCATGGCCAGGAGCACGTGGGAGGGCCGCGTGTCGCCCGTCGTGCAGGCGCTGCCGCTGCTGGCGGCGATGCCCGCGAGATCGAGGTGCAGCAGCAGGGACTCCCCGTCCACGCCAGGGAACCGCGCCGACAACGTGTTGGCGGTGCGCTCCACCTCCGCCCCGTGCACGATGCCCCCGAGGGCCTCCACCCCGGCCTGGAGGCGGTCCCGCAGCGCGGCGACGCGCGGCATGGCCGCGATCAGCTCCCCGACGCGCGCGCACGCGGCGCCGAGACCGACCACGCCGATGAGGTTCTCCGTGCCGCCGCGCCGCCCTCGCTCCTGGTGCCCCGCGATGAGCGGCGTGAGGCGCACGCCGTGGCGAACGATCAGGGCACCAGCCCCCTTGAGCCCGTAGAGCTTGTGCCCGCTCACGGAGAGCAGGTCGCAGCAGAGCCCGTCCAGCGACACCGGCACCTTCCCCGCGCTCTGCACCGCGTCCACGTGCAGCAGCACGCCTCGCTCCCGCAGCGCGCGCCCCACCTCTGCCACGGGTAGCATGGCCCCGGTCTCGTTGTTGGCGTGCATGAGGCTGACCAGCTTCGTGTCCGGCCGCACCGCGTCGACGACCGCCGCGACGTCCCAGACGCCGCGCCGATCGACTCCAATCCGGGTCGCATGGGGCCACGCCTCGAAGGTGGCCGCGTGCTCGACGGCGCTGGTCACCACGTGCCCACCAGCCGCCACGCCCCGAATCGCCGCGTGGATGGCCTCCGTCCCGGACGACGTGAAGAGCACCTCCGTCGGGCGTGCCCCGAAGGCCGCCGCCACCTGCCGCCGCGCGCCGTCGAGCAGCTCCCGCGCGTCCCGCCCCTCCCGGTGGCCGCTCGACGGGTTGCCGAAGCGCTCACCGAGCAGCGGCAGCACCGCGTCGCGCACCGCGGGGGCTACGGGAGTGGTGGCGTTGTGGTCGAGGTAGATACGCATGGCCGGCAGTCTACCCTCCCGACGCACGCGAGCAAACCTGGGTCACGGGTCGGTGGGCTCATCGATCACCGGTGGAGCGACCTCCAGGGGAGCCTCCTCGTAGGACATCGGCCCTCCCCGCAGCACCGCCATGCCCGACAGGAGCGGCAGCGCGAGCGCAGGGAGGCTCGCTGGGTTGGAGAGCTCCAGGTCCACGGTCCCCTTCTTCGCGTCCCGCGTGATCTTGCCCTTGCCCCCGAAGCGCTTCTTGGCCCATGTGCCGAACTCGGCCATGCCTTGCTCGTCGGAGACCATGCGGTGGAGCTCCGTGCCCAGCTCCCGCTCCGTGACCAGGGGGAGAACCGCCGCCGCGCCCAGGGTCAGCGCGTCGGTCAGGGGGTCGAAGGCGGCGAGCATCGCGGCCGCCGCCCGCAGCAGCAGCTCGACCCGCCTCGCGGCCTCATCCGTGCGCGTCCCGGCCCGCAGCAGCGCCCTGTCGGGCGTCGCGGCCCACACGACGAAGTCCACCCCGTCCACGAAGCGTGCGAGGTTCGCCAGCTCGGCCTCCTGCCGCATCTCCCCGGCGAGCCACGCGGGCGGGGCCAGGTAGACGAAGGACCCGGTCTTCTTGGAGGTCACCTTGGCGAGCCGCCCGCCGGCCGAGCCCTCCGTCGCGGGAAACGGGCGCCCGCCGAGCAGCTCGTCCAGGGTGGAGCGGGGCCCCACCACCAGGGTGGTCTCGTCCAGGGCGCCGGCGACGAGCTTGTCGCTTGGGCCATCCTCCAGGGTGGTCATCGTGGTGCCGTGGAGCAGCTCGGTGGCGGCCCCCTCGCCGGCGACTCGCTTGATCACGTCGCCCGCGGGAAACCTCCCGCGCACCCGCGCCAGAAACCGGGGCTCTCCTGCCTGCGAGAACGACAAGCTCAGCGTCACGTCACCGATCCCATGGCGCGCGTCGATGCCCATGTCGCGCTGAACGTCCGCGAGCCCCGACTCCACCGAGCGGCGCATCTCCCGGAGCGCCTCGCCCAGCTCCGGCGCGCCCGCGAGCACGGGCAGCCGCTCGAGCTCGTCCAGCAGCGCGAAGCCGGCGCCGATGGACGCCTCCACGTCTACGTAGACGGCGACGTGCGCATCGGGCAGCACCCACTTGACGGCCTGCTCTACTCCGTCCCGCGGGGCCTTGAGCTCCCCTGGGGGGCCGCCCAGCATGCCCCCGAGGAGCCCGAAGAGGACGACGATCTCTGCCATGCCCACGCCCATCATCGAGAACCTCCGGGTCCGGTCGCATCGGGGGAAGATACCGCAGGGGTCCCGGCCTCTCCAACAAAACGCCCGAGCCACTCCCGGAAGGCCTGGAACAGGGGCGGCACGCGGCGCCCCCGCAAGCGGATGGCATGAAACCAGCGGTCGAGCGTGATCCCATCCATGCGCGCAACCGCCAGCAGCCCGGCCCGCACCTCGCGCCGGCAGGCCGCCAGGCTCAGGATGGACACCCCGAGCCCCGCCTCCACCGCCGTCTTGATGGCCTCCGTGTGACCGAACACCAGCCCGCTCTGGAGTCGCAGCTCGTGCCGCCCGAGCACCTCCTCGATGACGTCCCGGGTCCCCGAGCCGGGCTCCCGCAGGATGAAGCGTCCCTCGGCCAGGGCGCCGGGCGCCACGTCGTCGCGCCCCGCCCACGCGTGCGCCGGGTGGCACACGATGACCAGCTCGTCGGGCAGCAGGCGCTCCATGACGATGTCCGGGTGGGAGCAGGGTCCCTCGATCAAGGCGCTCGGGGTCTCCTGGGCGAGCACGCCGGCCACGATGCGCCGGGAGTTGTCCACGGACAGCTCGACGCGCACGGCCGGGTGCTGCCCGACGAAGGCGCCGAGCGGCTCCGGCAGCAGGTAGTTGCCGATGGTGGTGCTCGCTCCGAGGCGCAGGGTCCCGCCGAGCGCCTCCCGAACCGACGCGGCCGCCTCCCCGGCGAGCTCCAGCAGGTCGAGGGCCCGCCCGAGGAAGGTCTCACCCTCCGGCGTCAGCACCAGCCGGTTCCGCACCCGCTCGAACAGCGGCACGCCCAGGCGCCGCTCCAGCTCCCGGATGGACTGGGTGGCGGCGGGCTGCGTGAGGTACAGCGTCCGGGCCGCCGCGGTGACCGTGCCCGCCGACGCCACCGCCGCGAACACCTGGAGCTGCTGGAGCGTGAAGGGAAAGTCCATTGAACAAGTCTATGCTCGTGATAATGAAAATCCATTCTGTTTATGGTCGCGCTGGAGCTATGGTGTGTCCCGTCGACCAGGAGGTCATCCATGTACCGATACAGCCCCATGGACGCGCGCTTCGTGCGGGAGCGCGTCGAGGAGTTCCGCGGGCAGGTGGCGCGCCGGCTCGCGGGCCAGCTCTCCGAGGACGAGCTGCGCCCGCTCCGGCTGATGAACGGCCTCTACCTGCAACGCCACGCCTACATGCTGCGCATCGCCATCCCGTACGGGCTCCTCAACAGCGACCAGGTGCGCAAGCTCGGGTGGATCGCGGAGCAGTACGACCGAGGCTACGGCCACTTCACGACACGCCAGAACCTCCAGCTCAACTGGATCAAGCTGGAGGAGGCGCCCGACATCCTCGGGCACCTCGCGGACGTGGAGATGCACGCCATCCAGACCAGCGGCAACTGCGTGCGCAACATCACGTCGGACCCCTTCGCGGGCATCGCGGGAGACGAGCTGCTCGACCCGCGCCCCTGGTGCGAGGTCCTGCGCCAGTACTCGACGCTGCACCCCGAGTTCATGTACCTGCCGCGCAAGTTCAAGATCGCCATCTCGGGCTCGGCGACGGACCGCGCGGCCACGTCCATCCACGACATCGGCGTGCGGGCCGTGCGCAACGCGGACGGCGAGCTCGGGTGGCGGATCCTGGCCGGCGGCGGGCTCGGGCGCACCCCGCGGCTGGCGCAGGTCGTGACCGAGTGGGCCCCCCTCGACGAGCTGATCGCCTGGTGCGAGGCCATCCTGCGCGTCTACAACCTGCACGGGCGCCGCGACAACAAGTTCAAGGCGCGCATCAAGATCCTGGTCGGCGAGATCGGCATCGAGCGCTTCCGGGAGGAGGTCGCCGCCGAGCTCGAGCAGATCCCCGACCGGAAGATGGACATGGACCGGGTCCGCGAGGTGGCCGCGTCCTTCGACGACGTGGTGTGGGACCCGCTGGCCGCGGAGAGCAGCGCCCACGCGGAGCGGGCCGCCACGGACCGGCCGTTCGCGCGGTGGCTGGAGCGCAACGTCAAGCCGCACAAGGTGCCGGGCTACAACGCCGTCTACGCCTCGCTGAAGCGCCAGGGCGTGCCGACCGGTGACCTCTTCGCCGCGGAGTTCGACGCCGTGGCCGACCTGATGGACCGCTTCAACCAGGGCTACATCTCGGCGACCTACGAGCAGAACCTGCTGTTCCAGTACATCCGCAACGAGGACCTGGGCGCGCTGTACGACGGCCTCGCGGCAGTCGGCCTCGCGACCCCCAACATCGGCACCATCCAGGACATCATCTGCTGCCCGGGCCTGGACTTCTGCTCGCTGGCCAACGCCAGCTCCATCCCCGTGTCCAAGGCGCTCATCGAGCGCTTCGCCGACCTGGACGAGGCCTACGAGCTGGGCCCGCTCGACATCAAGATGTCCGGGTGCATCAACGCCTGCGGTCACCACCACGTGGGGCACATCGGGCTGTTGGGCATCGACAAGCAGGGGGAGGAGTACTACCAGATCCAGCTCGGCGGCTCCCCGGGCACCGATGACGGCGATCCGGCGAGCCTGGGCGCCGTGTTGGGCCCCGCGGTGGCCCAGGACGACGTCGTCACGGCGGTCGACCGCATCGTGGACTGCTTCGTGGAGCAGCGCGACGGGACCGAGACGTTCCTGCAGGTCGTCCGCCGCGTGGGCTTGCAGCCCTTCAAGGAGGCGGTCTATGCGTGACGTCCTGCCTCAAGCCCCACCATCGGAGGCGCCCCATGCGTGAGATGATCCTCGACGGTCAGGTGGTCCCCCTGCGGTTCACGGTGCTCGACTCCGCCCCCGACGGCCTCGCCCTCGGGCCCGACACGGCGATCCCGTTGACGGACTGGCTCCGGCTCCGGGAGGTGGGCGCCCCCCTCGATGGGGTCGGCGTCGTGGTGCGTGGCGACGAGGACGTCGCTCCGTTGAGGGCTCACCTCTCGGATGTCCCCTTCGTGGCCCTCCCGCTGCCCAAGTTCACCGATGGTCGCGTCTACTCCCACGCGGTCCGGCTGCGCCGCCTCTGGGGCTACGGCGGCACCATCCTGGTCACGGGGGACGTGCTGCGCGACCAGCTCTTGTATCTGGCCCGCTCCGGGGCCAACGCCTTCGTCCTGCGTGAGGACCAGGATCCGCGCGCCTCCCTCGCCGCGTTTTCGTTGTATACCGAGCACTACCAGTACCGCTGACTTGCCTTTGTCCCCCTCCCCCGGTACGTTCGCGGCCCCCGACACCGGAGGCGACGTCATTGAGTGAGGCGCAGCGCGGCGGAGGGCGGAGCCCCCTGCTCGTCGTCTTCCTGACCGTCTTCATGGATCTGCTGGGCTTCGGGATCATCATCCCCATCCAGCCCTTCTACGCGGAGGCCTACGGCGCCTCCCCGACCGTCGTGACCCTGCTCGGCGGGTCCTACTCGCTGATGCAGCTCCTGTTCATCCCCATGTGGGGGCGGCTCTCCGACCGCATCGGGCGGCGACCGGTGATCCTGGTCAGTATCGCTGCGTCGATCACTGGCTACGTCGCCTTCGCGCTCGCGGACAGCATCCCTCTGCTCTTCCTGGCCCGCATGCTGACGGGCTTCGGCAACGCCAACATCGCGACCGCCCAGGCGGTCATCGCCGACACCACCACGCCGGCGGAGCGCGCCAAGGGCATGGGCCTCATCGGCGCCGCCTTCGGGCTCGGCTTCGTGCTCGGCCCCATGATCGGCGGGCTGTTCGGGCAGCTGGGCATGGCGACGCCCATCTGGGTGGCCGCGGGCCTGTCCGCCGCCAACTGGCTCTTCGCGTGGAGGAGCCTCCCCGAGACGCTGGTCCCCGGCAACCGGGTCCACGCGGAGCGTCGCGTCCCGCTCCCCCTCAAGGAGCTGGCCGTCGCGTTCCGCAGCCGGCAGACCGGGACGCTCCTGGCGCTGCTCCTGGCGATCACCGTCGCCTTCTCGCTCATGGAGCAGGTCCTCGGGCTCTTCATCGAGGTGCACTGGGTGGACGGCTCCGTGCGCGCTGCCGGCGACCGCCACTCGGAGGCCTACCGGGAGGCCGCCTGGCTCATGACCCAGCTCCTCATCGTCATCGGGCTCACGAGCGCCGCCATCCAGGGGGGGCTCGTGGGCCGCCTGGTCAAGCGCTTCGGTGAGCGCTCGCTCACGCTCCCCGGCCTCGCGCTGATGACCGCCTCTCTGGCGCTCGTCCCCCTGGTCCCGTCCTTGGGCCCCTTCGCCCTCATGTTCCCGGTCTCCGTCGGAATGGCGGTCGCCGCGTCGCTCTACAATCCGTCGCTGATGAGCCTGCTCTCCCGCACGGGGGGCGAGCGGGGCCAGGGAGAGCTGCTCGGCCTCGGCCAGTCCATGTCGGCGCTGGGGCGGGTGCTGGGGCCGGCCGCGGCCGGTGTGCTGTTCGAGGTGGGGCCGGCCGTCCCGTTCTGGGTGTCCGCGGCCATCATGGGGGGGGCGCTGCTCCTCGCCTTCGGGCTGCGGCAGCCCGACTGACGAAGGGCTGGCTACCAGCAGGGGCAGCCGAGAGGGTCGATGGACTCGACGCAGGTGGCGTCCCAGGCGACGTCGCAGCAGTAGGCGTCGGATGCGCAGACGCAGTCCTCGCACTCCCAGTCCTCGCAGCCGGGGACGTCCGCGGCCACGAAGCAGTCGCTGCCGCAGGAGCCCGGGCACTCCACGCACACGTCCTCGCAGCAGTCGCCGTACTGCGCACAGGTGGCGTCGCACCAGCAGCCGTCGGGGGACTCGCCGCCGCACGCCCCGTAGCAGCTCGGCGCCGGTGTGACCACGATGCAGGCGGCGCAGCCGAAGGTCTCCACCTGGGTGGCGCACTGCTCGTCCCAGCTCGTGGTGCAGCAGTAGGAGTCGACGGCGCACACGCAGGCCTCGATGGCCGGGCTCGTGCACCCGAGGCCGCCGTGGGGCTCGCAGCAGGGGCCCGTGGGGGCGGCGCAGGCGGGCTCGGGCTCCCACACGCAGCCGCTGGACGGAACGCAGTAGTCGTGGGTGCAGGGGTCGTCGTCGTCGCAGTCGAGCATCAGGTCGTTCCCACCGCAGGCGCCGCGCCAACAGGTCTCGCCGCCGGTGCAGACGTCCCCGTCCTCGCAGGGCGCGCCGTCGGGGCGCCAGGCGACCGCGCAGGTGCCCGTCGCGGAGTCGCAGATAGGGGCGTGGCAGTCGTCGAGCACCGGCATGTCAGCGCAGTGGGCGTCGACGGTGCAGGGGAGCTCGCCTGGCGTGGTGGTGCCCGGCGAGCCGCCGCCCGGGATGGTGCCGGAGCCGCCGGAGCCGCCGGAGCCGCCGGAGCCGCCCGGTAGGTAGCCACTGCCCGAGGAGCCGCCCCCAGGCGAGGATGACCCGCCGCCAACAGAGGAGCCTCCGCCCGGGGAGTACGATCCGCCGGTCTGTGACTTGCCCTGGGGTCCGGTGTCGAAGGCGCCGAAGCACCCGGAGGTGGAGACGGCGAGGAGCAACGCGAGGGGGACGCGAGAGCTGTGCTGAATCATGACTTCCTCCATCGTGGGTGCCGGCTGGGCACGAACCCCCGACGGAGGAAGGCGTCAGTTATGCACTGTCAGGCATAACCCCGGCTGCACAGGCAGGACTCCTTGCAGCTCCCGCACGCGGACGCGTTGAAGGCCTCGCTGGCCATCACCGCGTAGGTCTCCAGGGCGTCGGTGACGTTGTAGGCCGCTCCACCGGGATCGACGGGCGCCTCGGCCGACGCCATGGGGCCCGCGCCGCCGAAGGTTGGTGTCCCCGCCGCCTGGGCGCCCTCCGCCTCGCCGGGGCTCGGGAGCAGCGAGGACCCGTCGGAGCCGCGCGGGGCCGCCGACGCCATCAGGGCGGCCTCCAGCGGGTCAAGCTCGCCTCGCTGGAGCTTCGACTCCGCGTCCTGCTGCTCTGCGATCTGCTCTCGGGCCGCCCTCGCCATGCGGTCTGCGCGCGCGGCGGCGGCCTTGTCGGCCGCGGAAGGGTTGGCGGGCGCCAGCGCGGCCCGGCGCACGACCTCGGACTTCTGCAGGGTGGCGTGGGGGTCGCCGGGGATGGGGCTCGAGTCGATGCGGACCTCGCCGTGGACCGCGTAGAGCCGGTTGTCGGGCCCCAGGCGGTAGGTGAACCGCGCGCCGCCCATGGCGAACTGTCCCGCGGCCGCCAGGTGTGCCCCCTCGTGGGCCCTGATCTCTGCGTCGCGCTGCTTCAGCGCCTCGACGGCGGCCTTCTCCTTGTCGGAGAGCCCCCGCCCGCCAACGGCGCTCGTCTCGGTGGGGTCGTCGGAGAAGCGCGCCTTCTCCGCCTCGTCGCGAGTGGGGAGGCGGGTGTGCTCCGCGCCGCGTCGGGCGCCCTCCCGGGCCCGCTCCACGGCCTCTGGCCCCCCGAGCTGCTTCGCGTGGAGGCCCGGGGTGATGGACTGCTGTGTGGCGCTCGCCACGCTCACCGAGATCCCGCCCGTCACGATCTGCTCCTTGTGAACATCGCGGCCGTACCCCCTGCGCTGGGGCCCGGCCGAACCACCCGAGATCGGCAACGGGCGCCCGGGGAGCCGCCTTAAGGCCCGCCGCGACACTTTCCTTGCGCGTCGTCTCCGCTTGAATGCGCCGGGTCCTTGGGCCATGATGCGCCCCGCACTTTCACCACGGAGGCGTCCATGTCACTCACGGATCTGTCCACTGCCCTCGGGACCCTCGAGACCGGCACCATCGAGATGTGGCCGAGCGACGCCGCGGCGACCGTCCGGGCGGGCCTCCAGAGCGGCGATCCGACGCTGGTCGAGCGCGCCGTGCGCCTGTCGTGGCCCGTCATGGACGAGGAGATCGCCATGGAGCTGCTCCGGCTGCTGGAGAGCGACGCCGCACCGGAGGTCCGCGCGGCTGCGGCCATCGCCTTCGGGCCGGTGCTGGAGGACGAGTGCCTGGACGACGACTGGGACCCGGACGGGGGCCGCCTCGGCGATCACCTGGGCCCGCGAGTACTGGGTCGCGCCCAGGAGACGCTGCGCCGCCTGTTCGAGGACGAGTCGCAGCCCAAGCTCGTGCGCCGGCGCGCCCTCGAGGCGTCGGTGCGCTCCCCCATGGACTGGCAGAAGGACGCCACCGGCAGCATCGCGGGAAGCGACGACGAGGACTGGAGGGTCACGGCGCTGTTCTGCATGGGTCACCTGCAGGGCTTCGAGGCGCAGGTCCTGGAGGCCGTCCGGAGCGCGTCTGGGGATGTGCGGCTCCAGGCGGTCCAGGCCGCGGGCGAGCTCGAGCTCGCCGCCGCGGGGGAGCTGGTCATGGCCCTGGCCGCGTCGGACGACACCGAGGAGGACCTCCGGGTGGAGGCGATCTACGCTGTTGCGGGGATTCGCCCCGATGGCGGGGACGATCTGCTCCACGCGCTCGTCGAGCACGAGAACGACGAGATCGCCACCGCCGCCGAGGACGCGCTCGATGAATACTTCATGGACGTCCGTGACCTGGACGACGCGTTCGACGAGGACGCGGTCGACGAGGACGAGGACTGACCCCTTGCAAACGCGGTCCTCCCGCGTACAGTCTCCGCCCTCCGCGGACCCCCGCCTGGTCGGGGCGCCGCTCCCAACCCAGAGCAGGTGAGTCGAGATGAGCTACCAGTACATCTATACGATGAAGGATCTCCGGCGGGTCCACCCACCCAACAAGGAGGTCCTCAAGGGCCTGTGGCTGTCGTTCCTCCCCGGGGCGAAGATCGGCGTCATCGGCCTGAACGGATCCGGCAAGAGCACGCTGCTCCGCATCATGGCGGGGGTGGACAAGGAGTTCCAGGGCGAGGCGTGGGCCGCCGAGGGCGTGAGGGTCGGCTATCTGCCTCAGGAGCCGGAGCTCGACCCCTCCCTGGACGTGCTGGGCAACGTGGAGCTGGGCGTCAAGGAGACCCGCGCGCTGCTCCACCGCTTCGACGAGGTGAACGCCCGGTTCGGCGAGGACCTGGACGGCGACGAGATGGAGGCCGTGCTCGCCGAGCAGGCGGCGCTCCAGGACAAGATCGACGCCGCGGACGCCTGGGACCTGGACCGGACGCTTGAGATCGCCATGGACGCGCTGCGACTGCCGCCGCCGGACGCGGACGTGTCGAAGCTCTCCGGCGGCGAGCGGCGGCGCGTGGCCCTGTGCCGCCTGCTGCTCGAGAAGCCGGACCTGCTGCTCCTCGACGAGCCCACCAACCACCTGGACGCCGAGTCCGTCGCGTGGCTGGAGCGGCACCTCCAGGAGTACAGCGGCACCGTGGTGCTCGTCACCCACGACCGGTACTTCCTGGACAACGTGGTCGGCTGGATCCTGGAGCTCGACCGGGGCGCCGGCATCCCCTGGGAGGGAAACTACTCCTCGTGGCTGGAGCAGAAGCAGAAGCGCCTCGCCCAGGAGGAGAAGCAGGAGTCCGCGAGGCAGCGCGCCCTGGCCCGGGAGCTGGAGTGGGTGCGCATGTCTCCGCGCGCGCGGCAGGCCAAGAGCAAGGCCCGCGTGTCCGCCTACGAGGCGATGCTCGCCCAGGAGAGCGAGAAGCGTGAGAGCACCATCGAGATCGTCATTCCGCCGGGGCCGCGTCTCGGGACCACCGTCATCGAGGCGGAGCACGTCTCCAAGGGCTACGGGGACCGCCTGCTCATCGACGACCTGAGCTTCAAGATCCAGCCGGGCGCCATCGTGGGCATCATCGGGGCCAACGGCGCGGGCAAGACCACGCTGTTCCGTATGCTGACGGGGCAGGAGAAGCCCGACGGCGGGGCGATCCGCATCGGCGAGACCGTGAAGATGGCCTACGTGGATCAGTCCCGCGAGGACCTGAACGCGGAGGCCACGGTCTGGAAGGAGATCAGCGGCGGCGCGGAGATCCTGGAGCTGGGCAAGCGCAAGGTGAACAGCCGCGCGTATGTGGCCGGCTTCGGCTTCAAGGGGGCGGACCAGCAGAAGCAGGTCGGCGCCCTCTCTGGTGGCGAGCGCAACCGGGTGCACCTGGCGAAGCTCCTGAAGAGCGGCGGCAACATCCTGCTGCTCGACGAGCCGACCAACGACCTCGACGTGGACACGCTGCGCGCCCTGGAGGAGGCCCTGACCAACTTCGCCGGCTGCGTGCTCTGCATCAGCCACGACCGCTGGTTTCTCGACCGCATGGCGACCCACATCCTGGCCTTCGAGGGCGAGAGCCGCGTCGACTGGTTCGAGGGCAACTTCGACGACTACGAGGTCTGGAAGAAGAAGCAGTTCGGCCAGGACGCCACGGAGCCCCACCGCATCAAGTACAAGAAGCTGACGCGGTGACGGGAGGCGAGCCTGCACACTTCGTGTGACAGTGCCTTGTCGTGACACACCCGCTGTGCCGGCCTCAGGCGCGTTCGAAGCGCCAGCCGGGGGCCGCGGACACGGCTACGACGTTCGGAGACTTGCTGTCGTTGTTGCGCTCCGCACGTTCAGCCGATGCCGTCCATCGTCCCCGTCGAGTCGAAGCCGAGCCGCCGCTCAGGCAGAGAGACGTGCCTCTCAGCCCCGAAGTGGTCCAGCACCTCGACTCCAACGGTCCTACCGGCGGCCACGAGGCGACGGGTCATGGCTCCGTGATCACCCCCGGAGCGATCTGACCCGCCCCCCCCACTGAGTGTCCCGCACTCTGGCGACGAGCCGCGCGTCGTCGGTGACCAGATGGGCGTCGGCGGATTCTGCGAGCGCAATGTAGATCGCGTCATAGGCAGGGTGATCCAGCGCGACCGCTATTTCCAGGGCCCGAACGATCAGGCCGCCGGTCGGGACGACCTGATCGAAGAGGGTGGAGAGGGCTCGCAGAACCCGGGCGGCGTGCGGCGCGTCGATCTCGCTTCGGCGCGTCTTCTTCCAGAGCACGTTGCACACCTCCGCGAACAGAAGATCCGGCGCCACCAGCGCGCCCGCAGCACTCAGCGCAGTGAGCGCCTCGTCGGATCCGCGCTCCCGGACGAAGCACTTCACGACGACGCTCGCGTCGAGCACCGTGGTCATCGGTCCCGATCCGCGCGCACAAGGGCCGTGCTGTCTGACTGCTCCCCCGGAAGCGTCAGCTCTTGGATTCGCAGCGCCAGAGCCACACGGTCCTCTGGAGCGGGCCTCGCCGCGGCAGCGAGTACAAGCCGCAGCTCCTGCTCCAGCGACCGTCGATGCAGCGCCGCCCTCTCGCGGAGCGCCTCGACGACGGCGTCGTCGATATTGCGGATGACAACCTGGGCCATGCAGTCCTCCTGGGTGCTATCACCACTGATAGCTCCCAAAGAAACCCTCGTCAACGGCACGGCCGCCAACGCGCTGATCGTCTGAGGGGGCTGTGGCACGCCGGCCCAGCTCGACGCCCGCGCACAAGCGCGCCGCCTTCGCAGGGCCAATCCCGCGAATCGCGCACGGCCCATGGTAGGAGTGGCCCGCAAGGCGCGGCCACCCGTGGCTCGACGCGAGGATGCGGGCCGCCGGCTCGATGGCGTTCTGCCCCCGGGACCCGCTCCCGAGCAGAACCGCCAGGAGCTCGCTCGTAGCCACGGTCCGCGCTGGCGGCGGCCGTTCCCGTGGCCGATGTGCCTCATGGATGTCCTTCATGCGCATGTTTTTCATGGTCGTCGTTCCTGCTTGAGGTGGTTGCTGGGGCGCGACTTCGCCCGGCGAGGTGCGGCGTTGATTGCGAGCTCCCGGACCAGCGCAGGGCGACGTGTCGAGAAGCGGGATGGGCCGGCAAAGTCCTGGCGGGTCGTCTCGCCTTCACCGAGCCCCGAATCGCCAAGGTGGACCCTTGACCGAGCGCTGCCGGAGGGGCAGTCTCACGTCCCGGCTGGAGGTGAGGCATGGGCAGCGAGGGCGCGCACAGCGGCGATACGTGGACCGTGGACCTGGACGACCTGCGGGGGCTGGTGTCCGACGACGTGATCCGGCGGGGGATCGCGTACTTTCAAGAGAACCGGGTCATCGGGCTGCGGGTCATCGATGGCGGAGTCGTGGCGCAGGTCGAGGGCTCGGTGCCCGAGTCGCCCTACGAGGTGCTGCTCGAAGGCGGGGCGGACCCGACCATGGGCTGCACCTGTCCCTACGACGCGGAGCCCGTGTGCAAGCACATCGTCGCCGTGCTGCTGGCGTGGTCGGCGCGCCAGGGGGCCAACAACGCGCAGGTGGCGTCGGCGGCGGATGCGCAGGTGGAGGAGCGCCGGCAGCGCGGGCGGACGGGCGTGCTGGTCGAGCATGTGTCCGGCGCGCCGGCCTTCGGGGTCTGGGAGGCGCGCTCCGTTGAGCGGTCTCCCTATGCGCCGCCGGCGTGGCGCGTGCAGATCCGCAGCCTGGACGAGCGCGCCAACCACTGCAACTGCCCCGACTTCGCGGTCAACCTGCTCGGCACGTGCAAGCACATCGAGGCGGTGCTCCACCGGCTGCGCAAGCGGGGGAGGAAGGCAGGGGCGCCGCCCGCGCCCTTCGTGGGGCTCGCCTGGGACGTGCCTGGGGCGCCGCGGGTGCGGCTCGTGATGTCTCCCGCTGCGACACCGGAGGTGCGGGCGCTCCACGGAGGGCTCTTCGGGGCGGATGGGCTCCTGCGGGGGCCGGCCAGCGCCATCCATGGGCTGCTCGAGGCGTTGGACGGGCGCGACGACGTGCTGGTCGGCGACGAGGTGCGGGAGCTGGCCGCGCGCCTCGGCGCCGAGGCGGCCCGGTCTGCCGACGCGGCGCGCATCCGGCGGGATATCCAGCACTCCGGCGGAACGCTGCCCGGCGTGCGCGCGCGGCTCTATCCATACCAGGTAGAGGGGGTCGCGTTCCTGGCGTCCAACGGGAGGGCGCTGCTCGCCGACGACATGGGGCTCGGCAAGACGCTCCAGACCATCGCCGCGGCGCGCTGGCTCATGGACGACGCCGGGGTGCGCACGGTGCTTGTCGTGTGCCCGACGTCGCTCAAGCGCCAGTGGGCCCGCGAGATCGCGCGGTTCACGGACCAGGACGCGCTGGTCATCGAGGGGGGCGCGGCGGCCCGGCGCGTGCTGTACCGGCAGCGCCCGGCCTTCGCCATCACCAACTACGAGGTGGTGCTGCGGGACCACTCGGTGATTCAGGAGGACCTGCGCCCCGACCTGCTCGTGCTGGACGAGGCGCAGCGCATCCGGAACTGGCGCACCAAGGCGGCGGCCGCCATCAAGGCGCTGCGGACGCGCTATGCCTTCGTGCTGACCGGCACGCCGCTCGAGAACCGGCTGGAGGACCTCTACAGCCTGATGCAGGTGGTCGACCCGCGGGTGCTCGGCCCCCTGTGGCGCTTCCTCGTGGACTTCCACGTCACGACTCCGAACGGGCGCGTAATCGGGTACCGCAACCTCGGTGAGCTGCGACGGCGCCTGGCGCCCGTGATGCTCCGCCGCGACCGCTCGCTGGTGCGCGACCAGCTCCCGGACCGCACCGAGCTGCGGCTCGACCTGCCGCTCTCCGCCCGCCAGCAGGAGCTGCACGCCGGCGCTCTGATGAACGCGGGGTCCCTCGCAGCCATCCTCCACAGGCGCCCGCTGACGCCGTCGGAGGAGCACAAGCTGATGGCCGCCCTCCAGCAGGCGCGCATGGCCTGCAACGCTGCGGGGCTCGTCGACGGCGTCACCGTCGGCTCGCCGAAGCTCGACGAGCTGGGGCGGCTCCTGGAGGAGCTGTGCGTGGGCGACGGCCGCAAGGTCATCGTGTTCTCCCAGTGGGAGCGCATGACGGCGATGGCCGAGGACGTGGCGCGCTCCCTCAAGCTCGGCGTGGTGCGGCTCCACGGCGGCGTGCCCTCGACGAAGCGCGGCGAGCTGGTGGAGCGCTTCCAGACGGACCCGGCGGTGCAGGTGTTCCTGTCCACGGACGCGGGGGGCGTCGGGCTCAACCTCCAGGCGGCGACGGTGGTGATCAACCTGGAGGTGCCGTGGAACCCGGCCATCTTGGCGCAGCGGATCGGGCGGGCCCACCGTCTTGGGCAGCGCGAGCCGGTGCATGTGATCACGCTGCTGGCGGCCGACTCCTACGAGCAGCGGGTCGCCGAGCTGGGCGGCGGCAAGCGCGCGCTGTTCGAGGGGGTGGTCGACGAGGAGGCGGGCGTGGACGTGGTCGGCCTGACCAAGCGCTCGCTGGATCTGGCCGTGGAGCTGCTCGAGGACACGGGTGTAGAGGCGCAGGCGCGGCCGTCTCCCGAGGCGCCGTCCGGGGTTTCGGCTGACCAGGAGAGCCTCGACTCCGCCCGCGAGGAGGAGGTGCCCGAGCCCGTCCGCGGGGAGCCCGATGTTGCCGCGGCTCTCGTTGCCGTCCAAGAGGCGCTCGCCGGGCGCATCGAGAGGGTGCTCGGCATGAGGGGTGGGCTCCTCGTGGTGGTCGACACCATGGACGACGCGGCGCGGGCCGTGGGAGACACCGTGCTCGGCGTCCCGGTCGCCGTCATCGACAGCCGCGCGGCGGCGGCGCTCGGCCGCCTCGGAGCGGGGCCATTGGCGGGCGCCGAGCCCGTGTGGGAGCGCCCGCCTCAGGTGGCGAGCGCGCCCATGCTCGACCTTGCGCGCCGCAAGCTGCGCGCCGCGGAGCTGCTGTGCACCGACGCGCCGGCCGACGCGCTGGAGTCGCTCGGGGCGTCCATGCTGGCGGTGGTCTGCCACCGCGCGTCCGCCGACCCTCCCCCACCCGAGCGCGTCGCCCTCTGGCTCTATGCCGACGCCATGCCGCGCGGCCACGCCAGCGACGAGGAGGCGGCGTCCATCCTGCGCGCGTGGGCCCTCGCCCGATCCCCCGACGTCCCCCGGCCCCTCCTCGACACGGCGATGGCAGACGCGCGTCGCATGGTGGGCGGCGCCTGAGCGGTGCTCGGGAGTGATGTGGGACTCTCCCGGCGACCGTCTCTGCGCGCCTGGGTGAAGCAGGGTCCCGAGTGTTGCGTTGCACGCCCGGCGCCGGTCCCCGTTGCATCGGGGATGGCAGTGCGTCGGGCGGAGGAGGTGCGCAGGTGGGTGGGGGGCGTGTCCTGCGTCAAGTGGGCGCTGAGGGAGGTGGTGCTGGCCGGGTCAGGCGGACCAGTCGTCGGGGGGAGGTTGGATGGCGCCGAGCTTGTGGAGCCTGGTGAGGGCCTCTTGGAGGAGGTGGTCCTCGGTGTCGAGTAGGGCGCGTAGGTGGGGGCGTGAGATGGGGCGGTCTTGAAGGCGGAGTTGTTCGACGAGGCGGTCTTCGAGGGAGCGCCTTGCGGAGTGGGCATCGAGGTCGACTGCGAGGAGGGAGGGAAGCTCGCCGGTCAGGCAAAGGGAGAGGGGCTTTGGGTCCGGGGCGGAGCGGTGGTGGGCTGTGAGGGTGACGGCCCCATCGTTTCGGGTGAGGATGATGTTGGAGTCACTCCAGGCAAGCAGGTCGTCCGCGGCACAGGGCGCCTGGCGGTGCCCCCGAGGGCTCCCGCTGGGGCCTGTGTGGTGGACGAGGAGCACGGCGACGTCGTAGTGGCGCTGGATTGCTCGCAGTCTCTCGAGGAGGTGGGCGAGGGCCTTGGCGTCGTTCGCGGCATCTGGGAGGAGGGCGGCCAGGGGGTCGAGGACCAGCAGGCGGGGACGGATATCCCGCACCGTGGCGGCGAGCCGACGCATGTCTTCGTCGAGGTTGAGGCGCAACGAGGGGGCACTGATGATGCGCATGTTGAGGCCGAGGAGTGAGCGGTGCCGTGCTTTCGCGAGGGCGGCGAGACGCTCGCGGACGGCAGGGAGTTCGTGTTCGGCGAGACAGAGGAGAGCGGCTCCCGGTGCCCGGACGGGGAAGCGGCCAAGGCAGGGAGTGTCGGTCGCGGCGGCGGTGGCGATCTCGAGGGCGAGCCAGGTCTTGTAGGACTTGGGCGTCCCGCCGATGACGCCGACGCCGGTGCGTAGCCAGAGGGGCTCGACGAGCCACCGGAGATCCGGGCTTGGGGTGGCCAGCTCTTCGGGCCACTGGATGGGCAGAGGTGGAGTCAGCTTCTTGTCGCTCATGGCAGCAGGGTGTGGCGGGCGGTGACGACGTGCTCGACGGCCACGGTGGAGGCGCCGGCCGCTGCGGCGAGCTCCAGGGCCTTGAGGGCGAGGCGGTCGGTGGCCCGGAGGTTTCCGCCGGCGATCTCATGGACGGCGTCGAGGGAGTGGGGTGCGAAGAGGCCCGCGCCGGCTCCCACTGAAGCAAGGCGGTGGGCGACGTAGTCGGCGGTCTCGGGGCGGCTGAGGAGCTTGAGGGTACCGACGTGGGCGAGGCGCCGGCTGACGGCCTCGAGGTCTGGGCGCTGTAGGGCCTGACGCAGAGCGCCCTGGCCGCAGAGGATGACGCTGACGACGAGGCGGCTGTCCATCTCGAAGTTCGTCAAGACGCGGACGGTGGCGAGCACCTCGGGGCGCATGTCGTGGGCCTCGTCGATGAGCAGCACGGGGCGGATGCTGTCGTTGTTGAGCAGGTCGGTGGCGCGCTCCTGGAAGCGCTCGACGAGGGTGTTGTAGTGGCCCGCGGGGGAGACCTGGACGACGCGGCACAGCTCGCGGGTGAAGTCGCGGCGGGACAAGGCGGTCACCTTGACGTAGTGCACGCGGTAGCGGGCCTCTGGTAGGAGGCTCTTGATGGCGCGCAGTACGACGGTCTTGCCGGTGCCCGCCGGGGCGATCAGCGCACCGCTCATCCGGTTCTTGATGACGGCGAGCAGGGCGCGCACGGCGTCGTCGTACTGTGGGTGACTCCAGCGCTGCTCGACGGGCAGCTCGCGCGTGAAGGGCAAAGCGCGCAGGGCAAAGTGCGCGCGCAGGTCGGGGCTGTCGTAGTTCATCGGTCCTCCTTGTCGGGGAGTGGGTCGACGTAGCCGCCATCGGGGGCCAGCATCGACGGGTGGTCGTGGTTGTATCGGAGCATCGAGGCCGTGGGAGGCGGCTCGGTCGGTGTCTCGGGGGCGCGCGGATCGCGGGCGCGGCCCGAGGTTGCGTTGAAGTGCGGGTCGAGGCGGCACAGGCGCACCCTCTGGCCCTCGTGGAGCACGCTGAGGGCGTCGGGCCCCTCGAGCAGGTGCCGGTGGACCAGGATCTTCTGGCGCGCCAGGCCGCGGGGCACCTCCCACAGCGCGCCGCCGTGGCGGACGACGTGGTCGGCGCTGACGGTGCGCTCCTCGGGCAGGGTGAAGCACTCGCGAAGCCAGTCTTCCGAGGCGATGGGGCGCAGGGCGCGGCCACCATGAAAGACCTCGTGCGGTGTGCGACCGCCCAGCGACTCGTGGGGCAGGTGGTTGTAGACCTCGAAGAGGTCGTGCTGCAGCCGCAGTTGCAGGGCGCCGAGGTCCGGGTCGACGTCGGCGCGGCAGAGGGCTCGCAGAGTGCGGGCCTGGAGGCTTCGATTGAAGCGCTCGATCTTGCCCCGCGCTTCGGGGTAGCCGGCGGTGCTGAAGATCGGCGCCACGGCGAGGCGGGCGACCACCG